>CAVTNA010000001.1:0-44927 GCA_963735835.1 uncultured Alphaproteobacteria bacterium
GTTCGTGCTTTCTGCGTCAGCCGGGAATGGTACGATTGGCGTCATCACATCAAAAACACGCCCTTGCCGTCGACCTGCCTGTCGAACAGCTCTATAGGCTTCCTCCGCCTGGTCGAGGGTCCAGCGGTGGGTGAACAGCCTGTCGACGTCGATGCCGCGCTCGACCGAGAACCGCGCGCAGTCGGCCTGAATGATGTTGGAGAACGTCCATGACGCCACCAGCGTCAGTTGCCGGCGCAACAGATGCGGGCTGACGTCGATGTGGACGTCGCCGCCCTCGCCGACGAAGCACATCGTGCCCCACACTTTGGTAGAGCGGATCGCATTCAGGCGCGCGTCCGGGTTGCTCGAGGTATCCAGCGTCAGATCCGCATAGCGTCCATGGGTGAGTTCCCTGATCGCGGCCACCGGATCGTTCGAGCCGGGATCGACCGCGATCGGCGCCGAATGCCTCGGCGCGCTCCAGCCGCTGCGGGCTGATGTCGAGCGCGATCACCTTGGCGCCCATCGCCTTGGCGTATTGCGTGGCCGCCAATCCGACCGGCCCCTGGCCGAAAATGGCTGACGTGTCGTTGCCGGAAAGATTCATGCGGCGCACGCGCGCTGAAGGCGGTGCCGGAACCGCAGGCGATCGCCGCTCCCGCCGAGAATCGACAGTTCGTCCGGCAGCGGCACCAGCGTGTTGGCCGGCACCTTCAGATATTGCGCGTGGCCGCCATGGGCGTTGTTGCCGTAGACCTTGACCGGGACCTCCTGGCAGAGCTGCTGCCATCCGGACCGGCAATGGTTGCACTGGGTGCAGCCCTGATAATGATGACACCATGACGCGCTGGCCGATGCGCGCCTCCCTCGCATCGACGGCGGTGCCGAGCGCGACCACGACGCCGCAGGGTTCGTGTCCCGCGATGACGGGCCCCTCCCGCATCGGAATGCCGGTCGGCTGCGCCTGGCCTTTCGGGCGGCGGTACTGGTGCAGGTCGCTGCCGCACATGCCGGACGCCTTCATCTCGATCACCACGTCATGGGGATCCGGAGTGGGATCCGGGAATGGCATCAACTCCAGTCCGCGTTCGCCCGTGAACACAACGCCGCGCATCGCTTCCTCCGCCTCATTTTGCTTGTGGGTGCGATTTTGAACGCAAAAATCCGGATTGGCAAAGGGTTGGCGTGGTTGCAGTGCATTCGTCATTCCGGGGTGCGTCGAAGACGCACCCCGGAATGACGGGCGCGCTCAAATCGCGCTGGCGGCGATATTGACCATCAGCGCCAGCAGCGCGGTGTTGAAGACAAACGAGATGACGCCGTGCGCGGTGGCGGTGCGGCGGATGGTCTTGTCGGTGATGCCGACGTCGGAGACCTGCGCGGTCATGCCGATCACGAACGAGAAATACACGAAGTCCCAATAGTCGGCGTGATCGTGCTGGTCGCCGCTGGGGAACTGCAAGCCGCCGGGCTTGGCGCCGCGATAATAATCATGGGCGTAGTGCAGCGCAAAGGTGGTGTGCACCGCGGCCCAGGACAGCGCGATCGTCGCGGTCGCCAGCGCCAGTTGCGGCGCGCTGCGGTGCGATGCGCCGAGTTCGAGCACGATCGCGGCGATGCTGGCGAAGGCGCCGAGCGCGGTCACCAGCAGGATCAGAAATGCGACCGTCGTCCTGCAGCGCCGCGTTGCGCTTGATATGCGCAAGACCGCAGCGAAACATCATGACATAGGCGAGCACCAGATAGAACGTGACGAAAATGTCCCAGCCCATCAGGAGGCGGGTCACCAGCCGCAGCGAGCCCGGCAGCAGAAGAACGCCACGACACCGATCAGGATCGAAACGAAGGTGCGCGGCCGGGCATAGACCACCCGCGCCGGCCGCGACATCTTCCGGAAGCGGAGCAGGACGGGATCGTCGGCTTGCTTGTCCGTCATCGGCGCCCTCAATTCCTGCGTTCGGCGACAAATCGCGCGGCGGCGCGCAGCACATCGCCCCTGGCGCCGAAGATCGAGAGCGCGGAATCCGCGCGCGCCAGCAGGTCGCGGACGCGCTGCTTGGCGCCGTCGATCCCGAGCTGGGTGACGAAAGTGGTTTTGCCGAGCGCCGCGTCCTGCCCGGTCTGCTTGCCGAGCGCGGCGGCATCGCCCTCGACGTCGAGCAGATCGTCGGCGATCTGGAAGGCTTCGCCGAGCGCGCGGCCGTAGTCGTCGAGCGCCTGATATTCCGTCGTGAGGATTGGCCGAGGATCGCGCCGGCGATGCAGCCAAAGCGCAACAGCGCGCCGGTCTTCATCTGCTGCAGGCGGGCGACGTCGACCGGCTCGCGGTCACCGAACCGCCCCTCGCCGGCGAGATCCAGCATCTGGCCGCCGACCATGCCGCCGATTCCCGATGCGCGCGCCAGCGCGCGCGTCAGCAGACAGGCGCACGGCCGGGTCCTTGTGGATCTCGTCGCGGGTGACGATGTCGAAGGCGAGCGTCAACAGCGCGTCGCCGGCCAGGATCGCGGTGGCGTCGTCGGTCTTCTTGTGCAGCGTCGGCCGGCCGCGGCGCAGATCGTTGTTGTCCATCGCCGGCAGATCGTCATGGATCAGCGAATAGCAGTGGATGCATTCCAGCGCCGCGCCGGCCAGCAGCGCCGCCTCGCGCGGGACGCCGAACACCGCCGAGCTCTCGACCACCAGAAACGGCCGCAGCCGCTTTCCGCCGCCGAGGCTCGAATAGCGCATCGCGTCCATCAGCCGTTTCGGCCGCGCGATTTCGTCGGGCAACAGCGCATCCGACAGCAGCTTCCCGAGCAGGGCTTCGGTGTCTTCCGCGGTCGGTCCAGTCGTTTCGCAAAATCTGACGGTGCGGTGCCGGTCGTCATCAAAAAAGCTCCCAATCGAGTTGGCCGGGACAATCGGTTATGGCACAGGCTTCGTCAATTCCGGGCGACGGGGTGGCGGCGCCTTAAAACCGCTGGAAAAGACCGGGCGTATCAGGAGATATGTCAATGCCGGCTTCATCCGCCCGCCTGCCGCCTTTAACCAGAAACGCCGAATTTGCGCGTTGCCCGAAATTTGTTGCTGATCGTGCTGGCCGTGCTGCTGCTGCCATATCTGCTGACGCCGCTCTATCGCGCCGGCCATCCGGTCTCGACGCTGATGGCCTGGCGCTGGCTGCCGGCGCGCCGGTGTCGCGGCAATGGATCAATTTCGCTGCGATCTCGCCGTTCTTGCCGCGCTCGGTGGTGGCGGCCGAGGACGCGAAATTCTGCAGCCATCACGGCATCGACTGGGACGCCTTGCGCGATGTCGATCGACGACGCGGAGGATGGCGAGGTCACCCGCGGCGGCTCGACCATCACCCAGCAGGTGGCGAAGAACCTGTTCCTGTGGCCGGGCCGCAGCGTGGTCCGCAAGGCGCTGGAGTTTCCGCTCGCGCTGTGGATCGATCTGGTGTTGCCGAAGCAGCGGATCTCGAAATCTATCTCAACATCGCCGAACTCGGCCCCAGCGGCCAGTTCGGCGCCGAAGCAGGCTCTCGCCTACGCCTTCGGCCGTCCGGCATCGGCGCTGGCGCCGCGCGAGGCGGCGTTGCTGGCGGCGATCCTGCCCAATCCGGTCCGGCGCAGCGCCCGCAATCCCGGCCCCGCGGTGCGCCGTCTGGCCGGGTCTATATGGCCAGGGCGCAGGCGTCCGGCCTGCAGCGGTGCTGGAGCGAAAATCGCGCTTTTTGAGCCGATTTCGGCAATTTTGGCGGGCAACCACCCTAGCTTTGCGCAGGCCCATCCTCTATAAGCGCGGCCTTATCGGCATTCAGCTCGCGCCAAAACGCTTCAGCCGTCCGCCGTTCGGACGATGCCTTACCGACAACACCCCCAGAGGACACCGACATGGCCGTTCCCAGAAGAAAAACATCGCCCTCACGGCGTGGCATGCGCCGCTCGGCAGATGCGCTGAAGAAGCCGACCTATGCCGAGGACAAGGATTCCGGCGAATTGCGCCGTCCGCACCATCTCGATCTGAAGACCGGCATGTACAAGGGCCGTCAGGTTCTGAAGGCCAAGAGGAATCCTGACGCCCGCGGAAGGCCGGATAGCCGTGGTCGGCGGATCTGCCTGAATTCGGCCAACGAGTGAGATAAGACGGTTTCCGGCGGCGATTCGTTCAGGGTTCACCCGAGACGCCCTGATTCTAAAAGAAGGCCCTCGCCGATGTCCATGGTCGGTTTTCCGCTTCTTCTGATTCCGCTCGCGATCTACAACATCATCGTCTTCCTGATGCCCGGCGTCACGCTCGCCGAGCCGCTTCTGACGCTGACGCTGATGTCCGGCGCCGAATGGCCGTTGACGCTGAGCGATATTCTGTTGGCGCTCGCCGTGCTGCTGTTGCTGCTCGAGGTCGTCAAGGGCGCGCGTCCCGGCGCGAAATACCTCACCGATCATCTGCTGTCGCTGATCGTGTTCGGTGCGGCGGCGGCCGAATTCCTGCTGTGGCCGAAGTTCGGCACGTCGACCTTTTTCCTGCTGGCGATGCTCGCGCTGGTGGATTTCCTGTCGGGCATTGCGTTGCGCGCGCGCCGCGGAACGGTGACGGCAGCCGCGGCCGCGTCCAGGCGAAGCGCCCCGACACCCGTTCCCGCGCCTGAACCACGATTCGACCCACCTCCGGCGCCGTCGGTTCCGGCGGCCGCTTCCGTCGCCGAATCGGTGCAGCTTGATCGCGCCGAGCCGAGGATGGTGCACGCCGAGGTCACGCCGGCGGGACCATCGCCGGAGGTAGCGTCCCCGGAATTGCAGCCTGGCGAAGGCTCGTCGCCGCCGCCGGACGCGCCGCCCGCTGACTTCTTGCGTTGGACTAGATGACTTGTCGGGTCCGGAGGCCGCCGCTCCGGGCCTGGTGCCAGCGCGCCCCGTAGGCGGCCTGCGCATCGGCCGGCGTTGCCCGCCGCAGGCTCCGGTCTGCGGAACGTGCTCGGCGGTGGCGATCAGCTGCGTGACAAAATCAGCCCGTGACATCTGCCGGTCCGGCATGCGCGACAAGTGAACGGTCGGCATCACCGGCACCAGCGCGACGCAGGCGGGCTTTTCGTCCGTTCGGACGCCGTCATCTGCCGTCTGCTCTGGTCGATCGATGCTTGACATCGCAAATCGAAATCCGGCTGAACTGTCACGTTTTGGGACGTTGCGCCCCCTTGCGACTTCATCCTCGCAAGGGCCATGCCGGTTCTCGCCGCTTTGTTCCCGGCGACCGAAAAACATGGTTTCCGGATTATTTATGAACTTTGCCTAGGTTTGCCAGCAGGCGAGGCACTATTCTGAGAGCCGGGAATCACCCGGCAGTGTCCTGAAACGAGGCGACCGTGACATCCGCTCTTCCGAAAGCTTCGACCATCCTGGCTTCGCTCGGCCAGGCGGCCTTCGTCTGGGACCTCGCAACCGACGCGATCACCTGGAGCGATCATGCGAGCGCGGTGTTTTCGGATATCCCGGCGGCACTCGCTTCTAGCGGCGCGGAGTTTTCCAAGCTGATCGAGCCGGTGCGCTCGATCCGGTCGGAAGCGCTGGGTCATTCGCCGCCCGCGCCTGGCGGCGAAGGCGCGCCCTACCGGATCGAATATGGCGTGCGGACCTCGACCTCCGAGCCCGTGCTCTGGATCGAGGAAACCGGCTGCTGGTTCGCCGGCCCCGACGGCAGGCCGGCGCGCGCCCAGGGCATCGTCCGCATCAACAACGAACGTCACGCCCGCGACGAGCAACTCATGAAGCTGTCGCGGCACGACCCGCTGACCGGCGAACTCAATCGCACGCATCTGATCGCATCGCTGGCGGAGGCCATCGAGGAAGCCGCGCGCTTCCGCACGTCCTGCGCCTTCATGCTGATCGGCATCGATCATCTGGCGCGCATCAACGACGCCTTCGGCTTCGATGTCGCGGACGCGGTGATTTCGGAAGTGGCCAGGCGCATTCGTTCGCGCCTGCGCGGCGGCGACGTGCTCGGCCGGTTCTCCGGCAACAAATTCGGGCTGATCCTGAAGAACTGCACGGTCGACGACATGAATATCGCCGCCGAGCGGTTTCTCGCCGGCATTCGCGACGAGGTGGTGCCGACCAAATCCGGACCGGTCTCCGTCACCGCGTCGATCGGCGCGGTCAGCGTGCCGCGCTATGCGCGCAACGCCGACGAGGCCGATCAACCGCGCCCATGAAACGCTCGATAGCGCCAAACGCCGTCGCGCCGGGTCGTTCTCGCTGTGGCGGCCGAATGTCGAGCGCGACGCCCAGCGCCGCGTCAATATCCGCGTCACCGACGAGATCGTCACCGCGCTCAACGAGCGCCGGATCGTGATGGCGTTCGAGCCGGTGGTGGAGGCGCGTTCGCGCAATGCGGCGTTCTACGAGTGCCTGATCCGCATGGAGCAGGATCGACGGGCAGGTGCTGCTGGCGCCGGACATCGTTCCGGTGGCGGAGAAGCTCGGCCTGATCCGGCTGGTCGATCACCGCGTGCTCGAACTGGTGGTGGCGGAACTCGCGGCCTCGCCGAACGTGCAGCTCAGCCTCAACATCTCGCCCGATACCACGATGGACCCGGACTGGTGGGCCTCGATCGAATCGCTGATGCGCGCGCATCCCGGCGTCGCCGAACGGCTGATCGTCGAGATCACCGAAACCGTCGCGATCCAGGATATCGACGATCTGCGCGGCTTCGTCACGCGGCTGAAGAACTTCGGCAGCCGGATCGCGATCGACGATTTCGGCGCCGGCTACACCTCGTTCCGCAACCTGCGCAAGCTCGGCGTCGATATCGTGAAGATCGACGGCGCCTTCGTGCAGAACATCGCGCGCTCGGCCGACGATCGCGCCTTCGTGCAGACGCTGATCGATCTGGCGCGCCGGCTCGAAATCAAGACGGTCGCCGAATGGGTGCAGGACGAGGAGTCGGCAGCGATGCTGCGCGACTGGGGCTGCGACTACATCCAGGGCCGGCTGATCGGGCTCGCATCCTCCGCAGCGGCCGTGGGACCGCGGACCGAGGCGGCGCTGCCGGCGGCGGGCGTAGCACGTCGTTCCTGCGAAAGCAGGAACCCATACGCCGCGGCCTCTCGTTTCGAGAACGCTGTGCGACGGCTTTGCCACAACGCAAAGCTGGTGGTTATGGGTCCCGGCTTCGCAGGTTCGAGCTTAACGCAGCGACGGGACGGAAACTCACTCTTCCTTCTTCGGCTCTTTCGACATGCGCTCGAGGCGCTCCTGCATGTCCTTCATCTGACGGCGCAGATCGTCGATGTTGTCTTCTTCGCGCGCAGGCTCCGGGCGCCTTGTCCGGCTCGGCGGCACGGTCGTTCCCGCGCGCGGCGGCACGAACGGCTTGAACATCGAGAATGTCTGCTGGAACAATTCCATGTTGCGGCGGACGTGCTCTTCGAGCGGCGCGAACGGCGTCCCGCTGAAGGTGTTGGTCAGCTGCTTGCGGAATTTTTCCTGCTCGCGCGTCAGCGTGTCGATCGACTGCTCGAGATATTTCGGCACCACCATCTGCATGCTGTCGCCGTAGAAGCGGATCAGCTGGCGCAGGAAGGTGGTCGGCAGCAGATTCTGCCCGGCCTTGTTTTCCTGTTCGAAGATGATCTGCGCCAGCACCGAGCGGGTGATGTCGTCGCCGGTCTTGGCGTCGTAGACGAGGAAATCCTCGCCGTCCTTCACCATCGCGGCGAGGTCCTCGAGCGTCACATAGGTGCTGGTGCCGGTATTATAGAGCCGCCGGTTCGCGTATTTCTTGATCGTGGTGGGTTGGTCAGATTTCGCCATGGGCTCACACATGCACACCGAGGACAGGGAACCCGACGGCCTCGCCGAGGGGCTAGACGAGCAACGCATCGCAACAAAGTAAGCATTTTCAATGAGGTTCGGCTACCGTTTTGTGCGGCACGGTTAATTCCAAAGCATAGGGACTGCTCAGGAAACTGCCAAGAGCGTCATTTTGAATGCGCCGCGGCGTAATTTGGCCCCTGGCCGATTGACATGCCTCAACTCCGTTAACAGGATGAGGTGAGAGACTGGCCCGCCAATCCGGCCGCCCGCCGTCCGAGATCCCAATCAACGCAACTCAGGAGATGTCCATGTCAGACGATGTCGTCATCGTCAGCGCCGCCCGCACCCCGGTCGGAAGTTTCAACGGTGCGTTCGCCACCATGCCGGCCCACGATCTCGGCGCCGTCGCCATCAAGGCCGCGCTGGAGCGCGCGGGCGTCGAGCCGGGCCGCGTTTCCGAGGTGATCATGGGCCAGATCCTGACCGCGGCGCAGGGCCAGAACCCGGCCCGCCAGGCCTCGATCGCCGCCGGCATCCCGGTGGAAAGCCCGGCCTGGGGCGTCAATCAGCTCTGCGGCTCCGGCCTGCGCACGGTGGCGCTGGGCTATCAGGCGCTGCTCAACGGCGATTCCGAGATCGTCGTCGCCGGCGGCCAGGAATCCATGAGCATGGCCCCGCACGCGCAATATCTGCGCGGCGGCGTCAAGATGGGCCGGCTTCGAGTTCGTCGACACCATGATCAAGGACGGCCTGTGGGATGCCTTCAACGGCTACCACATGGGCAACACCGCCGAGAACGTCGCCCGGCAGTACCAGATCACCCGCGCCGCAGCAGGACGAGTTCGCGGTCGCCTCGCAGAACAAGGCCGAGGCCGCGCAGAAGGCCGGCAAGTTCAAGGACGAGATCGTCCCCGTCACCATCAAGACCCGCAAGGGCGACATCGTCGTCGACGACCGACGAATATCCGCGCCACGGCGCGACGCTGGATGCGATGGCCAAGCTCAAGCCGGCCTTCGAGAAGGACGGCACCGTGACCGCCGGCAGCGCCTCCGGCATCAATGACGGCGCCGCCGCGGTGGTGCTGATGACCGCGAAGCAGGCCGCCAAGGAAGGCAGGAAGGTGCTGGCGCGCATCGTGTCGTGGGGCCAGGCCGGCGTCGATCCGAAGATCATGGGCACCGGGCCGATCCCGGCCTCGCGCGCCGCGCTGAAGAAGGCCGGCTGGAACATCGGCGATCTCGATCTGATCGAGGCCAATGAAGCCTTCGCGGCGCAGGCCTGCGCGGTCAACAAGGACCTCGGCTGGGATACCTCCAAGGTCAACGTCAATGGCGGCGCGATCGCGATCGGCCACCCGATCGGCGCCTCCGGCGCGCGCGTGCTGGTGACGCTGCTGCACGAAATGCAGAAGCGCGACGCCAAGAAGGGCCTCGCCACGCTGTGCATCGGCGGCGGCATGGGCATCGCCATGTGCATTGCACGCGACTAAACAGATGGCAGCGGTGCGGCCGAGTGATGAAAAGATCATCTCGCAACCGCAGACGCACTACGCTGATAAGAAACGCCCGGCATCACGCCGGGCGTTTTGTTCTTGATGTTGGTCAAACGGCCCGCTTAATTCGAAGCTACAAAAAAACACAGTTGAAAACGCCAAGGGAAGGATTCGACATGGCACGGGTTGCATTGGTGACGGGGGGAACGCGCGGCATCGGGGCTTCGATCAGCAAGGCGCTGAAGGCCGCCGGCTACAAGGTCGCCGCCAGCTATGCCGGCAATGACGCGGCGGCGGAAAAGTTCAAGGCCGAGACCGGCATTCCCGTCTACAAATGGGACGTCAGTTCGTTCGACGCCTGCGCCGCGGGCGTCAAGAAGGTCGAGGCCGATCTCGGCCCGGTCGACGTGCTCGTCAACAATGCCGGCATCACCAAGGACGGCGCGTTCCACAAGATGACGCTCGAGCAGTGGAACGCCGTCATCAACACCAATCTCGGCTCGCTGTTCAACATGACGCGGCAGGTGATCGAGGGCATGCGCGCCCGCAAGTTCGGCCGCGTCATCAACATTTCCTCGATCAACGGCCAGAAGGGCCAGTTCGGCCAGGTCAATTATTCCGCGGCCAAGGCCGGCGACATCGGCTTCACCAAGGCGCTCGCGCTGGAGAACGCCAAGGGCGGCATCACCGTGAACGCGATCTGCCCGGGCTACATCAATACCGAGATGGTGCAGGCGGTGCCGAAGGAGGTGCTGGAGAAAAGCATCCTGCCGCTGATTCCGGTCGACCGCCTCGGCGAGCCCGAGGAAATCGCCCGCGCCGTGGTGTTCCTCGCCGCCGACGAGGCCGGCGCCATCACCGGCTCGACGCTGACCGATCAATGGCGGGCAATATCATGCTTGATGAGCTGGATGTCGCTTTGCGGTCGACGACAGTTGCGAGGAGGCGTCATGCCCGACGAAGCAATCCATCTTCGTGCTATATGGCCCGGGCATCCCGCATATGACGTTCCTGCGCAAGACGTTATGGGCGGCATGCTGCGCCGACCCGCTTCGCGGCTCGCAGATGACGAAGACTCACATGATCCTCCCGCACCGCGACCTGATCGGACTGACCGCGATCCTGATGTGGTCGCTGCTGGCGGCGCTGACGGTGGCGACCGGCAGGATTCCGGCCTTTCAGCTGGCGGCGATGACGTTCGCGATCGGCGCGCTGGTCGGGATCGTTGACCTGGATCGGGCGGCCGGAGGCGATCCGCGCGTTGCGGCAGCCGCCGCTGGCCTGGATCGTCGGGGTCGGCGGGCTGTTCGGCTATCACGCGCTGTATTTCCTGGCGCTGCGCTTCGCGCCGCCGGCCGAAGCCGGGTTGCTGAATTATCTCTGGCCGCTGTTGATCGTGCTGTTCTCCTCGCTGCTGCCCGGCGAGCGGCTGGCGCCGCATCACATCATCGGCGCGCTGCTCGGGCTTGCCGGCACGGTGCTGCTGTTCGCCGGCAACGACGGCAGCGGTTTCGCGCCCGGCCAACTGCCCGGCCTGATCGCGGCGTTCGTCGCGGCCTTCGTGTGGGCCGCCTATTCGGTGATGTCGCGCAAGCTCAAATCCGTGCCGACCGACGCGGTGGCGGGCTTTTGCCTGGCGACCGCGCTGCTCGCCGCTGCGGTGCATGGGCTGGTCGAGGTCACGGTCTGGCCGGATACCGTTGGCGCAATGGCTGGCGATTATCGCACTCGGCATCGGCCCGGTCGGCGCTGCGTTCTACGCCTGGGACATCGGCATGAAGCGTGGCGATATCCGCGTGCTGGGCGCGGCCTCCTACGCGACGCCGCTGCTCTCGACCGCGTTTCTGATCCTGGCGGGGTTTGCCGAGCCGAGCGCGAGCATCGCCATCGCCGCCGTGCTGATCGCCGGCGGCGGATTGATCGCGGCGAAGGATATGATTCGGGAAGCGGAGCGCTGCATCCTGAGCGCGGTGCCTCAGGATGCCGCTGGCATCCAATCCTTCGGCGCCAATTCGAATGCCGCAAAATCGAATCCGGGCGCCACGGTGCATCCGACCAGCGTCCAGTCGCCGGTGCTTTCGGCGGCCTGCCATGCCTGCGCCGGCACGATGGCCTGCGGCCGTTCGCCTGCCGCGAGATCGGAGCCGAGCCTGACGGTGTGCGCGCGCCGCCGTCATCGGCAATCTGCAGGATCAGCGCGCTGCCGGCGTAATAATGCCAGATCTCCACCGCGTCGATGCGATGCCAGTGCGAGCGCTCGCCGCGCGCCAGCAGGAAATAGATCGCGGTCGAGGCGGAGCGTCCGTTGGCGTCGGTGCGCGCGTCGCGAAACGTCTCGCGATAGTGGCCGCCTTCGGGATGCGGCTTCAATTCGAGCCGCGCGATGATGTCGGCTGCGCTCGTCATGGGTTTTCCGAGTCCATCAGGACTTGTTCTTGCGTTCGCGCAATTCGCCGAACACGTCGGCGGCGCTCTGGCCCTTCATCCGCAGGCTGGCCGCGACCGACGGTTCGTCGGCGCGCAGGAACACGTTGGCCTTCTTCTCCTCGCCGAGCAGCGTCGGAATCGTCGGCTTGTTGCTCGCCGCGCAGACGCTTCACCTGCTTCGGCGCGCGCCTTCAGCGCGGCATTATCGGGCTCGACGGTCAGCGCGAATTTGATGTTGGCGGCGGTGTATTCGTGGCCGCAATAGAGCTTGAAATCGTCGGGCAGCGCGCGCAGCTTCAGCAGCGAATCCCACATCATCGGATAGTTGCCCTCGAACACCCGTCCGCAGCCGATCGAGAACAGCGTGTCGGCGGCGAACAGCGCCTTTTCGCTGTCGAAGACGTAGCTGACGTGGTCGAGCGTGTGGCCCGGGGTTTCCAGCACCCGCGCCAACAGGCTTCCGATCTTGACGACGTCGCCCTGGCCGACGCGCAGGTCGACATTGGCGATCTTGGCCGACTTGTCGTGCGGCGCGACCACGCGGCAGCCGTATTTCTGCTTCAGCTCGGCGACGCCGCCGACATGGTCGTGGTGATGATGGGTGATCAGGATATCGGTCAGCGTCCAGCCCTCGCGCTCCAGCGCCTTGATGATCGGGGCTGCTTCCGGCGCGTCGATCGAGGCGGTCGCCTTGGTCGCGGGGTCGTGGATCAGGTAGCCGAAATTGTCGGTGAGGCAGGGGAACAGGCGAATTTCGGCAGCCATGATATCTCCATGATCGAGTTGGGCAGGGAACGCCAGTACCGCCCCATATCGGCATGAAATATGGCGTTAACGCTTCACAGGCAATGCAATATTCGGCACGCCCGTCGGCCGCAGCGGCGTGTTACATTAGCGTCATGACCATCGATGTCATCGACCTCCGCGATTTCTATTCGCAGCGCCTCGGCATCGTGGCGCGGCGGCTGATCAATCGCGGCATTCATGCGCGCTGGCCGGATGCCGCAGGGCCAGCGGGTGCTCGGCCTCGGCTATCCCACCCCCTATCTCGGCCTGTTTCGCGAGGACTCGGAGCGCTGCATCGCCTTCATGCCGGCGGCGCAGGGCGTGCTGAAATGGCCGACGGCGCGGCCGACGCTGGCGACCCTGGTCGATGAATTTTCGCTGCCGCTGCCGGATGCCGCGGTCGACCGCATCCTGCTGGTTCATGCGCTGGAAATGTCCGACGATCCGGAAGGGCTGCTGCGCGAGGTGTGGCGGGTGCTGGCGCCGTCGGGCCGCATGATGGCGGTCATTCCGAACCGGCGCGGGGTCTGGACGCGCACCGACAACACGCCGTTCGGTCACGGCCGGCCGTATTCGCGTTCGCAGATCACGCAATTGCTGCGGCAGACCTGGTTCACGCCGACGGCGTGGGGCGAGGCGCTGTTCATGCCGCCGGTCGCGGGCGGCTGGTTCCTGCGCTCGGCGATGGCGTGGGAGCGCGTCGGCGCCGCGCTGTCGCTGCCGTTCGCCGGCGTTCATATCGTGGAAGCCACCAAGCAGGTCTATCGCGCGATCCCGGCGCACCGCGAACGCACGCGGCTGATTCCGGCGCTGCAGCCGGTGCTGGTGCCGTCGTCGTTGCAGCGGGCGATTGTAGGATGGCAGGCTCGTAGTGGCCAGCATGCTTGCGTCCGAACCATCTCGCGGCCCGGCGCGCAGCGTCGGCTGCCGACCTCGAGCAGTGCTTACTCGTTCCCCGGATTGAAATCGTCGCCCGGCGTGCGCCGGGGCGGCCATGCCTTCGGGGCGCGGGCCGTGCGGCCGGCGGCGGCGCCGCGGGAAGCGCTCGCCGCCGCCTGCCCTCGAAGCCGCCCGGGCCGCCGCTGATCTGCGGCTGCGGTCCGGTGATGAACGACGGCAGGCGGTCGACGCTGACGTTATCGGGAATCACCGGCTGCGGCTGGGGCTGCGGCTGAAACTGCGGCTGCGGACGATGCTCGCGATGCGGTGCTGGTCGCGCGGCTGGTAGGGCTGGCCGTCGCGCTGGTGGTCGCGCGGATTGTTGTCGCGCGGCACGAACGGCTGCGGCTGCACCGGGACGAAGCCGGGCTCCTGCCCGAAATTCGAAAAGCTCTCGCTCTCGTCGTCGCCGTCCTCCGAGGCCATTTCGTTGTCGGTGCGCGGCTGCGGCTGGTTCTGGCGGAACTGCTCCTGGGCGGCGGCGATCAGGCGGAAATAATGCTCGGCATGCTGATAGTAATTCTCGGCGGCGACCGGATCGCCGGAAGAGCGCGCGTCGCGCGCCAGCTGCACGTATTTTTCCGCGACGTGGGACGCGGTGCCGCGGATCTTGATGTCGGGTCCGTTGGACTCGAACACCCGGGTCATCGGGTTCTGGCCGCGCCGGTCGTTGTTGTTGTTATTATTGTTGTTGTTGTTCCGGTTACGCATCCGCTTGTTGTTGTTCTGACCGTTTCTCATGTCTTGCCTTTATTCCAGCCCTGAAGTTACCAGCCTTGAGTTATTAGCCTTGGAGTTACGCCTTGGATCGTCGATCGTCATTGTCGCTGCGCCCGATGCGGCACGCCTCACGCGCACCGAATCGCAGTGCAGTTCAATTCCACACAGATTTCGCCGTACGTCGCGGTCAACAAAGACGCGCTCCCCAACAGTCCAGCGGACGCCGCTGGCTGCATCAAGTCATTCCGCCTGCCAAAACAAGCACAGGTTTCTCGCGTGAGTTTTCAAGCGCAATATCAGGCTTTCGTTCGCTTTGCGGTCGGAAGCAGCGCAGCTCTCTAAAGCCATCGCGCTCAATTGGACCTGCGTTTTGGAACCTTTCACTCGGGGCGGGCTCTCGCTTTGAGAACTCTGGCCTCCACCCGTAGCATCTACGGGGCCAGCAACCCTGGACCGATGTTGTGAACGGAACGTAGTCGCTCCCGGGGAATATTCCAAGTGGTTTTTTTGCCTTCCAATCGGGCTTTATGGGGGCAATTTTCGGCCCGCGACGGCCCGGCGGATGCCCGCCAGATCGGCCCTGGGAGGCTCATCCGGCGTTAACCCTGCCGCCGTCATCAAACCCTCGACATCGCCGCTTTGGCCGTGCCCGACTTCCACGACGAGGGCGCCGCCGGGCGCGAGCAGCTGCGCGGCCTGCGGAATCAGCGCGCGATAGGCGTCGAGTCCGTCGGCGCCGCCGTCCAGCGCGCGATGCGGATCGTGATCGCGGACCTCGGTGGCGAGACCGGCGATTTCCGCCGAGCGGATATAGGGCGGGTTCGATACGATCAGGTCGAAGGGACCCGACAGCGCCGCCGCATAGTCGCAGGCGACGAAAGCTGCGCGGTCCGCCAACCCCAGATAGACGGCATTGGTGCTTGCGGTTCGCAAGCGCCGCCACGCTGATGTCGGTGCCGACCCCATAGGCATCGGCAATTCGGACAACAGCGCCAACAGAATTGCGCCCGAGCCGGTGCCGATGTCGGCGATGCGCAAGCCGGCGATCCGGATGCGGTCGCGGCGCGCAACATTTCCAGCGCCAGTTCGACCACCGTTTCGGTGTCGGGCCTCGGCACCAGCGTTGCGGCCGAGAGTTGCAGCGGCAGTCCCCAGAATTCCTTGCGGCCGAGAATGCGCGCGACCGGCTCGCCCGCGAGGCGGCGGCGCGCGAAGTTCTCAAGACGCATCGATTCATCCGACGTGAGCGGCCGGCTCGCCGCCGCGATCACGCCGGTGAGATCGAGGCCCAGCACCGCGCCGACCAGAATCCGCGCGTCGAGTTCGGCCGAATTCGATCGCACCGGTCCGAAATCGCGCCGTCAGCGCGCGCCGCGCGGTTTCGACGGTTTGTCCGGCGAGGATCGGTCACTTGGTCGCCAACATTGCGTCGCGCGAAAGCGGGCCCATACGCGTACTTCGAGCGGATCATGCCTTGTACAACGGCGCCACTGTTCGCAGCCGCGATCGCTGCCGGCGCGTGCTCACGCCGCCGCGCCCTGCGCGGCGAGCTGCGCCGCCTGATGCTCGGTGGTCAGCGCATCGACCAGTTCGCCCAGGGCTTCGCCCGCCATCACCTGCGGCAGCTTGTAGAGCGTGAGGTTGATGCGGTGATCGGTGACGCGGCCTTGCGGAAAATTATAGGTGCGGATGCGCTCGGAACGGTCGCCGGAGCCGACCTTCTCGCGACGATCCGCCGAACGCACCGCGTCGATGCGCTGGCGCTCGGCGTCGTAGATGCGCGAGCGCAGGATGTTCATCGCCGAGGCGCGGTTCTTGTGCTGCGAACGGCTGTCCTGCATGTTGACCACGATGCCGGTCGGAATATGGGTGATGCGGATCGCGGATTCGGTCTTGTTGACGTGCTGGCCGCCGGCGCCCTGCGAGCGCATGGTCTCGATCCGCAGATCGTCGCTCTTGATGTCGACATCGACCTCCTCGACCTCCGGCAGCACCGCGACCGTCGCCGCCGAGGTGTGAATGCGGCCCTGCGTCTCGGTGTCGGGCACGCGCTGCACCCGGTGCACGCCGGATTCGAATTTCAGCTTGGCGAACGCGCCGCGGCCCTTCACCTCGGCGATGATTTCCTTGAAGCCGCCCATGGTGCCTTCGCTGGCGGAGATCACCTCGACCTTCCAGCCCTGCAGGGCGGCGAAGCGCTCATACATCCGGAACAGGTCGCCGGCGAACAGCGCCGCCTCGTCGCCGCCGGTGCCGGCGCGGATTTCCAGCACGACGTTGCGCTCGTCCATGGCGTCCTTGGGCAACAGCGCCACGCGGATCTGCTGCGCCAGCTCGAGGCTGCGCGCGGCAAGCGTTTCGCGCTCGGCCTCCGCCATGCCGCGCATCTCGGGCTCGGTCGAGGGATCCGATATCAGCGCCTCGATATCGGCGATTTCCTCGTTGGCGGCGCGGTAGGCCTTGACGGCGTCGATCAGCGGATTGAGCTCGGCCAATTCGCGCGTGATCCGCACGTAGTTTTCGGAGTTCACCTGGCCAAGCACCTGCGCCTCGAGCGAAGCGTGGTGCGCCAGCAGGATATCGAGTTTGGCTTCGGGAAGTATCGACATGGTTAGGTCTCGAATTGCGCGCGCATTCAGTAAAAGTGGATACCGGTTTTGCGAAAGAATGCGCGCCAACTATATAATACTCGATGCGAACGGAGTGGTGTTTAACAAGGCCTCGCTACAACGACAGTCCCTCGGCCTCGGCGAATTCCGTCAGCCTCTGCCGGATCGACACGCTGCCGGACGGCGCGTCGAGCAGCGGCGTCATCATCGCTTCGGCCTTCCTGGCGTCGAGGTCGAGGATCATCGCCTTGACCGGACCATGCGCGGTGGCCGACAGCGACAGCGAGCGGTAGCCCAGCGCGATCAGCGCCAGCGCGCCGATCGGCTTTGACGCCATCTCGCCGCACAGCGAAGCGGATTTCTTCGCGGCATTGGCCTTGCGCACGATGTCGCGCAACGCCCGCAGGATCGGGGCGGACATGGTGTCGAACCGTTCGGAGACCTTGGCATTGCCGCGATCGACCGCGAACAGGAACTGGAACAGGTCGTTGGACCCGACCGAGACGAAATCGACCTTCTTCAGGAGTTCGTCGAGCTGATAGAGCAGCGCCGGCACTTCCACCATGGTGCCGACGTCGATGCGCTCCGGCAGCGCGTGGCCGTGCTGACGCAGATAGGTCAGTTCGCGTTCGACGATCGCCTTGGCGGAATCGAATTCGGCGACTTCGGTGATCATCGGAAACATGATGCGCAGCGCGCGGCCGCCGCCGGCGCGCAGCAGCGCGCGGATCTGGCCGCGCAGCAGCCCGGGCCGGTCGAGCCCGAGCCGGATCGCGCGCCAGCCGAGCGCGGGATTTTCCTCGATCACGGTTTCCATATAGGGCAGCGCCTTGTCGCCGCCGATGTCGAGGGTGCGGAACGTCACCGGCTTCGGGCCCGCGGCGTCCAGCACCGCGCGGTACAGCGCCAGCTGGTCGCTGGTGCGCGGCAGGCTCTGGCCGACCATGAATTGCAGTTCGGTGCGGAACAGGCCGATGCCGGCGCTGCCGGTGTCGTCGATATGCGGCAGATCGATGGTCAGGCCGGCGTTGATCATCAGCTCGATCGGCTGGCCGTCCTTGGTCACGCAGGGCTTGTCGCGCAGCGCCGAATACTGCGCCTGGCGCCGGGCGCGAAACCGCACCCGTTCCGCATAGGCCGATTCGATCTCGGCCGAGGGGCGCACGTAGATCTCGCCCGAGGTGCCGTCGACGATGATGGCGTCGCCGGGATCGGCAATGCCCGGCGCGTTCGGCACTTCGCCGACCGCGGGGATGCCGAGCGCGCGCGCCACGATCGAGACGTGGGAATTGGCGGTGCCTTCCTCCAGCACCAGCCCGCGCAGTCTTTTCCGGTCGTAGTCGAGCAGGGCCGCGGGCCCCATCGCGCGCGCGATCAGGATGGCGTTGTCGGGCAATTGTTCCCGCGACGGCGCGTGATCCTGTCCCACCAGTTGCCGCATCAGGCGATGGCCGAGATCTTCGAGGTCGTGCAGGCGGTCGCGCAGATAGGGATCGGTGGAACGCAGCATGCGCGCGCGGGTGTCGGACTGCACGCGCTCGACGGCGGCCTCCGCGGTGAGGCCGGTGGCGACCGCCTCGTGCAGCTCTGTGCGACCAGCCGTGATCGTTGGCGAACATGCGGTAGGCTTCCAGCACGTCGCGATGCTCGCCGCCTTCGGCGACGTCGCCGCGCTCCAGCATGCGGTCGAGGTCGGCGCGCAGTTTCGCCAGCGCCGTATCGAGTCGCTTGATCTCCTTCGGCAGGTCCTCGGCGATGTAATTGGTGATGACGACGCGCGGCTCGTGCAGCACCACATGGCCGAGCGCGATGCCGTCGGACAGGATGGCGCCGGTCTTGTGCAGCGAATGCCGCGCGGCCGGCTCGGCGCCGGGCTGCGCCAGCGCCGACAATTCGCCCGAGGCGATCATCTCCGCCAGCACCATCGCGGTGGTCTGCAGCGCCTCGACCTCTTCCTCGACATAGGTGCGCTTGGCGCGGTTCTGCACCACCAGCACGCCAAGCGTATTGCCGGCGCGCAGGATCGGAACGCCGAGGAACGAGTGGTAGATTTCTTCGCCGGTCTCCGGGCGGAACGAGAACGCCGGATGGTTTTGCGCGTCGCTCAGGTTGAGCGGCGTCGCCTCGCTGGCGACGAGGCCGACCAGGCCCTCATGCGCGCTCAGGACGGTTCTGTGCACCGCGTCGCGGTTGAGGCCTTCGGTGGCGTAGAGCTCCAGCGTGTTGTCGACGCGCAGCACATAGGTCGAGCAGACCTCGGCCACCATATTGGCCGCGATCAGCACCACGATCTTGTCCAGTCGTTCCTGGGCCGAGACCTGCTCCGCCATGGTTTCGCGGAGCCGTCTCAGCAAGACGCGGGGGCCTCCCGACGCGCTCCGCATGTACCAAAATCCTCCTCCGCGAAGCCAGCCCGCCGGGTGGCCGGTAGCTGGCATTAAAC
The DNA here is from genome assembly GCA_963735835.1 of uncultured Alphaproteobacteria bacterium. Classification (GTDB taxonomy): domain Bacteria; phylum Pseudomonadota; class Alphaproteobacteria; order Rhizobiales; family Xanthobacteraceae; genus Bradyrhizobium. The sequence goes on from CAVTNA010000001.1 coordinate 19,197, forward strand.
TCCAGAAAAACAACAATTTTATTCATTCGGCGCCGCCGCGAGCCCTTCAATACCGGCCGAATCAGGATCGCCAAAACTGTGGCACAGTTTGCGGCAGCCAACCCATCAGGCCGTATAGCGAATTGAGGCTTGTTTTGCCAAGCAAAACGCCTGCCAGCGGGGATAACGGCTCCGCCGGCCCAATGCTGCGGGTGCTAAGCGCAGGATTGGCCAAGGTGTGAGCGGTTTGGCGACAAGATCATGCGCAAAACATAAAATGCTGGAGCGAATCGCGCCCTGACGGAAAATTCTTCTAACCTTGGTCCAGTCCATAGAGCGTGTGCAGCGTGCGCACCGCGAGTTCGGTATAGGCGGCGTCGATCAGCACCGAAAACTTGATCTCGGAGGTGGTGATGGCGCGGATGTTGATATTGCGCGCGGCAAGCGCCGCAAACGCCTTGGCGGCGACGCCGGCATGGCTGCGCATGCCGCTGCCGATCACCGAGACCTTCGCGACGTCGGTGGCGCTGTCGAGCCGCGCGTAACCGATCTTGCTTTTGGCCGAGGTGATGGTGTCGCGGGCGCGGGCATAGTCCGAGGCAGGCACGGTGAAGGTGAGGTCGGTGGTGGCGCCGTCCTCCGAGACATTCTGCACGATCATGTCGACGTTGATGTTGGCTTCCGCCAGCGGACCGAAAATCGCCGCGGCCACCCCCGGCTTGTCCTGGATCTGGCGGACGGAAATCTGGGCTTCGTCCTTGGAAAAGGCGATGCCGGTGACGACGTGGCTTTCCATGATTTCCTCCTCGCTGCAGATCAGCGTGCCCGGCGGCGTGCCGTGCGGGTCGATATCCTCGGGCTTGTCGAAACTGGAGCGCACGAACACCGGCATGTTGTGGATCATGCCGAGTTCCACCGAGCGGACCTGCAGCACCTTGGCGCCCTGGGAGGCCAGTTCCAGCATGTCCTCGAACGCAATCTTGTCGAGCCTTCGCGCCTTCGGCACCACGCGCGGGTCGGTGGTGTAGACGCCGTCGACGTCGGTATAGATGTCGCAGCGGTCGGCGTGAATGGCAGCCGCGATCGCCACCGCCGAGGTATCGGAACCGCCGCGCCCGAGCGTGGTGATTCGCCCCGTTTGCGGGTTGATGCCCTGGAACCCGGTAATCACGGCGACCTCCTTGCGCTCTCTGAAGCGGTTGATCAGCTCGGTGCCATCGATCTCCAGAATTCGCGCCGAAGCATGGGCGTCGCTGGTCCGAATCGGTATCTGCCAGCCCTGCCAGGAGCGGGCCTGAACGCCGAGCGCCTGCAGCACGATCGCCAACAGCCCGGCCGTGACCTGTTCGCCGGAGGCCACCACGGCGTCATATTCGCGCGCATCATGCATCGGCGACGCCTCACGGCACCATTCGACGAGCTCGTTGGTCCTGCCGGCCATCGCGGAAACCACCACGGCGACGTCATGGCCGGCATCGACCTCGCGCTTCACATGCCGCGCGACGTTGCGGATACGGTCGATATTGGCGACGGATGTGCCGCCGAATTTCATCACGAGGCGGCCCATGACGACTGGTGCATTCCCTGAACGGTTAAGTAATGTGACCCGCGCGGAAACAGAGGCGCCCGGGCCAAAAGGCGCGTATACATAGCGGCGCGGTTGCCGGCAAGCAACCGGGTTCCGGCGATTGCCGGAAACAGCTGCGGGACACAGTGGCAATCGGGTAATTGAGGCCAGCGTATGGGACGTTATATCGACGATATTCTGCAGCCCGGCGAGAAGGTGCTGTATTCGACCAACGCGCACTGGATATTCTATCTGCCGGCGATCGCGGCCTGGACCCTGGCGGTGGTCCTTCTCGTGCTGTCGCGCGCAACCGTCACCGAAGGCATCATCCTGCTCTGCCTGTCGGCTTCGGCGGTGGTGGCGATCGCCGCGCTGTACTGGACCGCGAAGGCCTGGTTCCATCGCTGGACCACCGAGACCGACGTGACCAATATGCGCGTCGTCCACAAGACCGGATTCATCAAGCGCCGCACCTTCGAGATGAGCCTCGACAAGGTCGAGAGCGTCGACGTCAATCAGAGCATTCTCGGTCGCATCCTGAACTACGGCAACGTTACGGTGCGGGGCGTCGGCGAGGGCGCCGAGACGATCGAAATGATCGCCTCTCCCCTCGAGTTCCGTAGTCACATCACCGCGCGATAGGAGCGGCGCGCAATCCATGTCCATGCAACAAAATTCTCCTGCGAATCCTTCCGGCGGCACCGCGACCACGGTCGATCCCGCCGAGATCGCAAAATTTTCAAAACTGTCCGATGAATGGTGGGATCCCAACGGCAAGATGGCGCCGCTGCACAAGATCAACCCGCTGCGGCTGACCTATATCCGCGACACCGCCTGCCGCAAGTTCGAGCGCAACGTCAAAAGCCTGAATTGCCTGTCCGGCCTGCGCATCCTCGATATCGGCTGCGGCGCCGGGCTGTTGTGCGAACCGTTCACCCGGCTCGGCGCCCAGGTGATCGGCGTCGATCCGTCCGCCACCAACATCGCCGCCGCCCGGCTGCATGCCGACAAGGGGCATCTGTCGATCGATTATCGCTGCACCACCGTCGAGCAGATGGATGTGCGCGAACGCTTCGACATCGTGCTGGCGATGGAGGTCGTCGAACATGTCAGCGATATCGGCATGTTCCTCAACCGCTGCGCCGCGATGCTGAAGCCCGGCGGGCTGATGGTGATCTCGACCTTGAACCGCAACTGGAAGAGCTTCGCGCTCGCCATCGTCGGCGCCGAATATATCCTGCGCTGGCTGCCGCGCGGCACCCATCAATGGGACAAGTTCGTCACCCCGGACGAGCTTGCGCATCATCTTCACAACAACAAGCTCGCCATCACCGAGCAGACCGGCGTGGTCTACTCACCGTTGGCCGACCGTTGGAGCCTCTCCTCCGACATGGACGTGAACTATATGGTGGTGGCGGAGGGGGTGTAGTTCCTCTTAACCCTCCCCTGGAGGGGGAGGGTCGGCGCGAATTGAGCGAAGCGAGATGCGCGACGGGGTGGGGTGATGGTCTAGCTCTGACGCTCGCGCATGAGATGACGCAACCGCATGCGTTGAGCTTCGTATCCAGGATCATACGCCGTGTGATGAAATAGAAAGCGCCACCCCACCCCGACCGCTGCGCGGTCGACCCTCCCCCTCCAGGGGAGGGTAAAAAAGGTTCCCATGTTCACCGTCGCCACGCTCTGGATCCCCTTCACCATTACGGCTGCGCTGGGGCAGGTCGCGCGCAATGCGATGCAGCGGCAGCTGACCGGACCGCTCGGTACCTGGGGCGCGACCAATATCCGCTTCCTGTTCGGGTTTCCGTTCTCGGTGATCTTCTTCGCCGTCGTTAGCGTTGCGACCGGAGACCATGTGCCGTGGCCCACCGCCGCGTTCTGGCCGTGGCTGATGCTCGGCGCGCTCAGCCAGATCGTCGCCACCGGGCTGATGCTGCTCGCCATGAACGATCGCTCGTTCGTGGTGACGACCGCCTATCTGAAGACCGAGGCGATCCAGACCGCGATCTTTGGTTTTGTCTTTCTCGGCGACCATCTGACCCTGCTGAAGGTGATCGCAATCCTGATCGCCACCATCGGCGTGGTCATCACCGCGCTGCGGCCGGGCGGCGAAAAGAATTTTGCCGAGCTGAAGCCGACGATTATCGGCCTTGTCGCGGCGGCGGCATTCGCGCTGTCGGCGATCGGCTTCCGCGGCGCGATCATCACGGTGTCGGGCGTGTCGTTCGTGACGGCGGCGTCCTACACGCTGGTGCTCGGACTGTTCGTACAGACCCTGGTGCTGACGATCTATCTCCTGATGCGCGCGCCCGACGTGCTCAGGAAGATCCTGCGGCTGTGGAAGCCTTCGATGTTCGCGGGCTTCATGGGCGCGTTCGCCTCGCAGTTCTGGTTCCTGGCGTTCGCGCTGACCGCCGCCGCCAATGTGCGCACGCTGGCGCTGGTCGAGGTGCTGTTCGCGCAGGGCGTCGCGTATTACTCGTTCAAGCAGCCGCTGTCGGGCCGCGAACTTTCCGGCATCGCGCTGATCGTGATCGGCGTGGCGCTATTGGTTTCGGTTTAGCTTGCGCCGTCATTCCGGGGCGCGCGCAGCGCGAACCCGGAATTGCTCGGAGATTCCGGGTTCACGCGAAGACGCGTGCCCCGGAATGACGCTGACGCGTCAGTTGCGGTCGTCCGGCAGCACCGGCAGCGGCGTCACTTCGACGCCTTCCTCGATCAGGGAGCGCGCTTCATCCGGCGAGGCCTCGCCGTAGATCGGACGATGCTCGATATCGCCGTAATGCATTTTGCGGGCTTCGTTGGGAAAGCGCTCCCCGACATTGTCGGCGGTCTTCACGATATGGTCGCGCAACTCCTTGAGCTTGGCGCGCAGCTCGCGCTCCTGCGCCATCAACAGCGGCGTCGACGCGGGTGCCGCCACCTCGGTCGGCGCGGCGGGCGCCGATACCGCGCTGTCGCGCGCCTTCTTGCTCACGATTTGCGGGGCCATGATGGCGCGTTCGACCTTGGCCGAACCGCAAACGGGACAGCTCACCAGCTTGCGCTTTTCCTGGGCTTCGTAGGCCGTTGAGCTTTGAAACCAGCTTTCGAACGCGTGGCCGCGGTCGCAGCGGAGCGTGTATCGGATCATGCCGATCCCCGCACCAGGTGCAGATGCTCGGGGCCGGCCTTGGGATCGGCAACGCTGAAGCGGCGGCCGTGCTGCAGCGACGGCACGGCCTTGCGCGCGGTCTCGACCCTGGCGGGATCGATCTTCGCCATGAAGACGCCGGGCTCGACGCCGCCCTCGGCGAGCACCTCGCCCCAGGGCGCGATGATCAGCGAGTGGCCATAGGTCTCGCGCTTGTTCTCGTGCATGCCGGCTTGCGCGGCGGCGAACACGAAGCAGCCATTCTCGATGGCGCGGGCGCGCAGCAGCGTGTGCCAATGCGCTTCCCCGGTCTTTCGGGTGAAGGCGGAGGGCACGGTCAGGAACGATGCGCCGCCTTCGGCGAGCGCGCGGTACAGCGCCGGAAAGCGCAAATCGTAGCAGATCGTCAGGCCGATGCGGCCCCAGGGCAGGTCGGCGAGCACGGCGGTTTCGCCCGGCTGATAGTTGGCGGATTCGCGATAGCTCTCGCCGCCGGGCAGATCGATGTCGAACATGTGGATCTTGTCGTAGCTTGCGATCACGACGCCATCCGGCCCGATCAGGAAGCCGCGGTTGACGGCCCGCTCAGGCGTTGCGCGCAGCGCCAGCGAGCCGATATGGAGATGGATTTTCAGTTCTGCCGCGAGCGCGCGATAGGCCTTCAGCGAAAGATCGTCCTCCTCGGCGGCGAGATGCTCGAACAGCGCCTTGCGGTTAAGCTGCATCATGTTGCTGACCTCGGGGGTCTGCACATAGTCGGCGCCCTCCGCCGCGGCCTGCCGGATCAGTCTTGTTCCCTGTTCCAGGCTTGGCCCGGGCAACAGCCCGGTGCGCATCTGCACCATGGCGGCCGTGAAGGTAGGGTCAGCGCTCATGAACTGGCCTTTTCGCCTGCCAGCAGCGAATCGAGCTTGCCCGCGCGGTCCAGTGCGTAAAGCTCGTCGCATCCGCCGACATGGATCTGGCCGATGAAAATCTGCGGAAAGGTCGCGCCAGCGCCCGCGCGGACCCACATTTGCTGGCGAAGCGTCGGGTCGATGGCGACATCGTGCTCGGTGAACGCGGCTTTCTTGCGCGTCAGCAGCGATTTGGCGGCGCTGCAATAGCCGCAGCCGGGGCGGGTGTAGATTTCGATGGCAGCGGTCATGACGCGCTCGGTCAGGTGAGATTCCCAATTATATGGGAGCTTTATGGGTGTCCACAACCCGGGCGAACACCAGCACGTCGACTTGAGCCGCCTTGGCGCGCAGCAGCGCTCGCGCACAGGCGTCGACGGTGGCGCCGGAGGTCAGGACATCGTCGACCAGGACTACGCGGCGGCCCTGAATCTCGAACTGCCTTTGGGCGGCGACCTTGAACGCCCCCTGCACGTTGGTTGCCCGCTGCGAGCGGGACAGGCCGATCTGCTGCTGGGTCGGACGGACACGGCGTAGCGCTTCCGATACCACTTTCACGCCGGTCTGCCGCTCGATGACCCGCGCCAGCGCGCCGGACTGGTTGTAGCGGCGGCTCCAGCCGCGCCGCCAGTGCAGCGGCACCGGAACCAGTGCATCGGCCTCCTCCAGCAGCTCGCACCCGGCCCGCGCCATCCAGCGGCCCATGGCGGGGGCGAGATCGGTGCGGGTCCTGGTATTTCAGCGCATGCACCAGCGTGCGCGCGACGTCGTCATAGCGCACCGCGGCGCGGGCGCGTTGATAGGCCGGCGGATCGGCGATGGCTTCCATCGACAGCAGCCCGGGACCGGGATCGTAGATGAAGGGAATGCCGAGCCTCGGACAAAACGGCGGTGCGATGAACGACAGTTTCGCCCAGCATCCGGCGCAGACGCCTTCGCCGTCGACCGGTTCGCGGCAGGCGACGCACAGCGTCGGCAGCGCGATGTCGAGCGCGAGCCGCGCGGCATGGCGCCAGGCGACGCGACAGGTGTTCAGCGCGCCGCGCAGATGGCCAGAGATGGAACGGGACGGTGATGCCTCGGCGTCCATGCGCGAAAGGCTAACGCCGGGCTGCGCCGTGCTCAAGTGTGCTGGATGGCTACATCGCGCGAATCACTGAGCGGCAGGGAAATCTCGCCCCCGCGCCACGCGCTGGCGCGAGCCGGGCCGGTAGGCAAGCCGGGCGTGGCCGGGGCAATAGGGCAGACCTTCGACCGGGGTGTTGCCGCAGAAACAGAAATCCGCGGCGCCCGGAGTGCTGATCGGCCAGCGGCAGCTCTGCTCGCTCAACTCCAGCAACGAGCAGCAATGTCCGTTGTGGATCGGCGCGTCGTCGGCCGCAGGCTGCGGCTCGGCGTATAAAGCCTGGAGCAGTTGATATTGTAGCCTTGGCACCGATCCCCGGCGGCGTCGCTTCGCGGCCTGCTTTCGCTCGATGCGCGGCGCATCGCCGCTTTCTTCGCGGGTCAGATTGAGGCGGGAGAGCTTGCCGATGACGGCGTTGCGGCTGACCCCGATGTCGCCGGCGATTTCGCGGCAGGTCAGCCCGGCGGCAAAGCGGCTTTTCAGGAGTTCGACGCGTTCGTCGGTCCAGGTGGGTTCGTTGGCGCGCATGTTGATGGTCCCCAAGCTTCGAGCCATCACTCCGACTCCTGTTGGCCTTGCAGTCGTCCGAACCGCCGCGCGCGCGTGCGTCCCGAATTCCCATTATGACGTCTTGCCGTTGTCGCGGATCGCAAGCAGCCCGTCCTTGATGGCCAGCCGAATGCCTTCCTCGATCAGGGTTCTTGCGACGCCGGGAACGCTGGTGCCGTGGGTGCCCTGTCTCACCAGCTTTTCGAGATAGGTGATGGTCGAGAGCGCCAACGTAATCGGAACACGGTCGGTTTCGGCTTTTTCTGTGGCCATGCCAAAAAGCTAGCCTTTAACGAGTGTACTGAAAAGTATCTTTTTAGACTCTATTTGGATCATTTGAAATTGAGGCCGGCTCCGGATTTGCGCGGCAATGCCGCGGCGGCGCCCGGAAGCGCCGGATTGCCAGCCATTGGGGGATCGGCGTACCAACCGGCATGGCCCCGAACCCGAACGCCGCACCAATTCTGTTCGACCGCGCCTTGCTGCGCGTGCGGCAGGACCGCGCGCGGCGGGTCGGGCCCGCCACATTCCTGCTCGATCGCGTCGCCGAGGATATGGAAGAGCGGCTGCACGCGGTGCTGCGGGAATTCTGCGGCGGCCGATATCGGCACCGCGGGCGACCAGGTCCGCAACGTGCGTCGGCCGCGATCGGTCAATTCGCGCGGATCAATCTGCCGGAGACGAATCCGAGGCGCTCCCGTTGCTGCCGGAATAGCTCGATCTCGTCGTTTCCGCGCTCGCCTTTCAATTCGTCAACGATCTGCCCGGCGTGCTCGCGCAAATCCGCCGCGCGCTGCGGCCCGACGGGTTGTTGCTGGCGGCGATGATCGGCGGCGATACGCTGACCGAGCTCCGGCAATCCTTTGCGGCGGCCGAAGCCGAACTCGAAGGCGGCGTATCGCCCCGCGTCGCGCCGTTTGCCGATCTGCGCGATGTCGGCGCGCTGTTGCAGCGTGCGGGCTTTGCGCTGCCGGTCACCGACGTCGATCGCGTCGTGGTGCGCTATGACAGCGCGTTTGCGCTGATGCAGGATTTCCGACGCATGGGCGCGACCAATGTTCTGGTCGAGCGGCGGCGGACCCCGACCCGCCGCGCCACCATGCTGCGGATGGCGCAGATTTACGGCGAACGTTTTGCCGACGCCGACGGCCGCATCCGCGCCACCTTCGATGTGATCTGGCTGTCGGGCTGGGCGCCGCATGAAAGCCAGCAGAAGCCGCTGCAGGCCGGGGTCGGCGAAAGCGAGCCTGGAAGCGGCGGTGAGGGGACGAAGAAGACTTGAGTCGGTCTCCGTCTTGGTCGATGCCGCGCGTGAATTGACGAATTGAAGATGCTCAGGCAAGCCCGCGATGCGACTCTCACATCAGCAAATCGATCAAATGCGGGATCAGCGGAATGTCCGCCGGCGGCATCTTGTAGTCGCGCAGTTTGTTGGCGCGCACCCAGGCGAGGTTCTGGCCCTCGCGCGCGATCACGTCGCCTTCCCAGCGCCGGCAGATGTAGAGCGGCATCAGGAGATGGAAATCATCGTAGGCGTGGCTCGCAAAGGTGAGCGGCGCGAGGCAGGCCTCCTTCACGGTGATGCCGATTTCCTCGTGCAGTTCGCGGATCAGCGTCGCTTCCGGCCGCTCGCCCGGCTCGACCTTGCCGCCGGGAAATTCCCACAGCCCGGCGAGCGTCTTGCCCGCCGGCCGCTGCGCGATCAGCACGCGCTTGTCGGCGTCGACCAGCGCGCAGGCGACGACGAGGGTGACGTTGATGTGAGCCATGTGCCAGATGCTTTTGGGGAGCGGCCCGATGAGGCATCGAACTATTCAGAAGCGTTTCATTAACTGTAATCCACCCGTATTTCTACAATCGGGATAAGCCATATTTAATTCGCCGCGCCTAGGTTTCGGGAGATTCAAACCGATACAGGCATCACCCCATGCGCAACCTGCTTGGCTTGATTGACCGTTTCCGCAGGGATCGAACGCGGCAATATCGGCGGTGATCTTTGTGATCGCGCTGCATCCCGCTCCTTGGCTTCATCGGAGCTGCGCGTCGACTATTCGATGGTAACCCGTGGCCGCACCGCCATGCAGAATGCGCTCGACTACAGCGGCGCTGATGGTCTCCAGGGACGCCATGTCGAACAATCTGGACAGCGGCCCAGGTCACCACGGCAGCGCAAAGGCATTATTTCAACGCGATGTTCAATCATCCGGAAATCACCGAGCGTTTCTGATCTCGGCCGACCTACAATACCGGAAATGGCAAACCGAGCCGTGGTTCTCAACGGATCCGGGTCGATGGTAACCAATTTCATGAAGATGGTCGGAACTCACATGATGAGCTTCAATGTGAGTTCGACGATCTCCTGGGGCCAATCCAGACTGCGCGTCGCGCTTGTTTTGGATAATACGGGGTCGATGAACGCCAGAGCGGCAAACTTCGCCGCTCTCGAAGACGGCTACCACAAATCGCTCCTGGGTCAGCTCAAGGGCGCGGCTACCAGCGATGGCGACGTCTACGTCTCGATCGTTCCCTTCGTGAAAGACGTCAATGTCGATCCCAGCAACTACAGCTGCGAACTGGGTCGACTGGACTGACTGGGATTCCGATCAACGGTACACTTGCAGGCAGCGGCAAAACAAAAGACTCAGGCGCAATTGCTCGTGGCGGAACACAGCTCGTGCAACGGATCTGGACGCCAGCCAGCCACAACACCTGGAACGGTTGCGTCGTCGATCGCGGAGACGCGGCTGCTCCAAATCCCGGCAAACTACGACACCAACGTCGTCGCGCCCACAGCCGACACGCCGCAACGCAATACTCCGCCGAGCAATATTCGGCCTGTCCGCAGGCGGTCATGGGATTGAGCTATGACTGGACGACGATGAACACCCTCGTCAGCAACATGGTTGCGAACGGCAATACCAATCAGGCCGCTCGGATTGCAGTTGGGTTGGATGTCGCTGGCGGGGGGCGGCGCCGTTCACCGTGCCCGCCATGGCTCCCGGCTACACGTACCAGCAGATACATCATTCTGTTGACCGACGGGTTGAACACGGAAGACCGCTGGTACACGGACCAGGCGTCAATCGACGCCCGGCAGCAGCTGACATGCAACAACGTCAAGGCGGCCGGTATCACGGTTTACACGATCCAGGTCAACACCGGCGGCGATCCGACGTCGACGCTGTTGCAAAACTGCGCCAGCGACGCCAGCAAGTTCTTCCTGCTGACCTCGGCGAGCGAGATCGTGTCCGTGTTTCAACAGATCGGAACGCAGATCTCGAGGCTGCATATCGCAAGATAAAGAGCGCAGCCGCCCGATCTAACGGCTGCTCGCAGCCGACGCCTCCGTCAGCGGCCAGCGCCAACGGCGCTGGTCGCGCCGCGCGTATCGCTCACGACCGGTAGTCGCCGTTGATCGCGACGTATTCCTTGGTGAGGTCGCAGGTCAGCACGCGGTCGCGGCCCTTGCCGAGGCCGAGCGCGATCTTGATCTGGATCTTCGGATTCTTCATCGCGCTCGAGACTTCGGCCTCGTCGTAGGACGGATCGCGCGCGCCGCGGCTGGCGACGCGGATGCCGTTGAAGGAGATCGACAGCTTGTCGCGGTTGGCGGGCTCGCCGGCCTTGCCGACCGCCATCACCACGCGGCCCCAATTGGCGTCCTCGCCGGCGATCGCGGTCTTCACCAGCGGCGAATTCGCCATCGACATCGCGATTTTGCGCGCCGACTTCTTCGACGTCGCGCCCTCGACGATGATCTCGACCAGCTTGCGCGCGCCTTCGCCGTCGCGCGCGACCTGCTCGGCGAGATCGGCGAGCACGGCGCGGAAGGCCTTGGCGAAGGCCTTCAGGCGCGGGTCGCTGGCGCGGCTGATCTTCGGCGCACCGTTGGCCGCGGCCGCGCCGGTGGCGAAGGCCAGCAGCGTGTCCGATGTCGAGGTGTCGCCGTCGATGGTGACGGCGTTGAAGGTGTCCTCGACGCCGCTCTTGAGCAGCGATTGCAGCGCGCCGGCCGCGATCGGCGCGTCGGTGAACACGAAGGCCAGCATGGTCGCCATGTCGGGCATGATCATGCCGGCGCCCTTGGCCATGCCGTTGATCGTGACCCTTGCCTTGCCGAGTTTCACGGTCGCGGTTGCGACCTTCGGAAAGGTGTCGGTGGTCATGATCGCTCTTGCCGCGTTCATCCATTCGCCCGGCGCGGCGCGCTCCGCCAGCGTGGCGAGCACGCCGTCGAACTTGGTGGCATCGAGCGGTTCGCCGATCACGCCGGTGGAGGCGAGAAACACCTCGTGCGGGCTGCAGCCGAGCGCCTTGGCGGCGATCGATGCCGTCAGCGTCGTGGCCTGCCGCCCGGTCTTGCCGGTGAAGGCATTGGCGTTGCCGGAATTCACCACCAGCGCGCGGGCAGCCCTGCCTTGGAGTTTGCCGCGGGCAAGTTTGGCGCGGCACCATTCCACCGGCGCCGACGGGCATTTCGACTTGGTGAAGACGCCGGCGACCGCCGTGCCCTTGTCCATCACCGCCAGCAGCACGTCGGTGCGGCCCTTGTAGCGGATGCCGGCGGCGGCGGTCGCAAGCTTGACGCCCGCAATCGCGGGCATGTCGGGGACGTCGGTCGGGGCGAGCGGCGAGACAGCTGTGGACATGGGCCAAATTTCCGAACAACGACACGATGAAATAGATCGTGGCGCGATTAAGTCGGCCATCCACGCCTCATCTCGCGAAAGGAGATCCCAAGACGTCGATGGCCGGGACAAGCCCGGCCATGACGGTAAATACTATCGGCTTCGCGGAAGTGACAGCGAATTCTTACTTCTTCGCCGGGGCCATCTTGGAATCGGCGGGCTTGGCGGCGTCCGGCTTGGCCTCAGGCTTCGCCGCCGCGTCGGCTGGTCCATGCGCTCGATCTTGGCGGTTCGCGCAGCTTCGCCACGTAGTCGGCCTGCGCCTTGCGCGTCACATAGGTCTCGATCTGGCTCTTGACCTGCTCGAAATCGGGCGCCTTGCGGTTGCGCTTTTCCTCGACCTTGATGACGTGCCAGCCGAACTGCGACTTCACCGGGTCGGAGATCTTGCCCGGTTCGAGCGCAAAGGCGACGGCGGAGAATTCCGGCACCATCTGGTCCTTGGTGAAGAAGCCGAGATCGCCGCCGTCGGACGCGCCGGGATCCTTGGATTTCTTCTTGGCGAGTTCGGCGAAATCGGCGCCCTTCTTGAGCTCTTCCTCGACCGCCTTGGCCTCGTCCTCGGTCTCGACCAGGATATGCCGGGCATGAACTTCCTGCTCGCCGGCGATCTGCTTGGAGGCGTCCTCATAGACCTTCTTCATGGCCTCGTCGGTGGTCGCCGCCTTGCCTTCGGTCGCCAGCAGGCTGTCCATCAGGAGCCGGTTGCGGGTGAACGCGAGCCGCTTCTTGAAGTCCTCGCTGTCTTCGACCTTCTTGTCCTCGGCGGCCTTGGCGACGATCTTCATGTCGATCAGGAACGACAGCACGTTGTCCTTCTTGGTCGCCGGGTCCATCTGCGCCAGGCTCGGGCCGAGTTCCTCCTCGGCAAGCGCCAGGTCGCTCTGGCGGATTTCCGAGCCGTTAACCTTGGCGAGCACCGGGTTCGCGTCTTCGGCCCGTACCGGGAGGCCGGCGAGCAGAACCATGGCGAGACAGCCCGTCACGGCGGCGGAGGCGAGGCCAAGGCGCGGGCCGGTTTTCGTTTCCGGGAACGAAGTGGTCATGGAAAATCCTTGTTCAAAGCGGCGGGCTGTTCGGGGCGGCGGGACACTCGCCCAATCATCGGGCCTTGGCAACGCGAAAAGTCTGTCAAAATGATGAAATCCTTGACAGGTTCGCGCCGTTGACAAGCCTCTGGCCCAGCCATATCTCTGCCGAACCGGGTCAATGGCGATAGCGCTTATTTGGCGGCGCTTTTGGCCGTTGAACCTTGGATTGCTGAATTCCCACTCATTTGGCGGATGCTCCGGATCGGGGCCGTTGCCGCGATGCGTCACGATGAGTTGATAGGCAACCGGGTGGACCACGTCACGGCAGCAACGCCGAACCGCAAAAACAGGAATTTGGCATGATCGGCGCGCTCGCCCGCAAGTTTTTCGGTTCCGCCAATGACCGGCGGATCAAGGGATATCAGTCCCGCGTCGACGCCATCAATGCGCTCGAGCCCGAGATCGCGGCGCTGTCGGACGAAGCGCTGAAAGCGCGCACCGCCGAATTCCGCAAACAGCTCGCCGACGGCAAGACCCTCGACGACATTCTGGTTCCGGCCTTCGCCACCGTGCGCGAGGCGGCCAAGCGCACGCTCGGCCAGCGCCATTTCGACGTGCAGCTGATCGGCGGCATGGTGCTGCACGAAGGCGACATCGCCGAGATGAAGACCGGCGAAGGCAAGACGCTGGTCGCGACGCTCGCGGTCTACCTCAACGCGCTGGCCGGCAAGGGCGTCCACGTCGTCACCGTCAACGACTACCTCGCCCGGCGCGACTCCGAATGGATGGGCCAGATCTACAACTTCCTCGGCCTCACCGTCGGCGTGATCGTCCATGGCCTGGACGACGCCGAGCGCAAGGAAGCCTATGCGCGCGACATCACCTACGGCACCAACAACGAATACGGCTTCGACTATCTGCGCGACAACATGAAGTACCGGCTCGAGGACATGGTCCAGCGCGGCCACTTCTACGCCATCGTCGACGAAGTCGACTCGATCCTGATCGACGAGGCGCGCACGCCGCTGATCATCTCCGGCCCGCTCGACGACCGCTCGGAATTCTACAACACCATCGACACCTTCTTCCCCAAGCTCGACAAGACCGACTACGACGTCGACGAGAAGCAGCGCACGGTGACGCTGACCGAAGCCGGCATGGAGAAGATCGAGACGCTGCTGCGCGACGCCGGCCAGCTCAAGGGCGATTCGCTCTACGACGTCGAGAACGTCTCGGTCGTCCACCACATCAACCAGGCGCTGCGCGCGCATTCGCTGTTCCAGCGCGACAAGGACTACATCGTCCGCGACGGCGAGGTCATCATCATCGACGAGTTCACCGGCCGCATGATGCCGGGCCGGCGCTATTCGGAAGGCCTGCACCAGGCGCTGGAAGCCAAGGAGCATCAGCCGGTGCAGCCGGAAAACCAGACGCTGGCCTCGATCACGTTCCAGAACTATTTCCGGATGTACGAGAAGCTCGCCGGCATGACCGGCACGGCCGCGACCGAAGCCGACGAACTGTTCGACATCTACAAGCTCGAGGTCGTGGAAATCCCGACCAACGTGGCGGTGGCGCGTCTCGACGAGGACGACGAGGTCTATCGCACCCAGACCGAGAAATACGCCGCGATCCTGGCCGAGATCGAGCGCGCCAATGCGCGGCTGCAGCCGGTGCTGGTCGGCACCGCCTCGATCGAAAAATCCGAGGTGCTGGCCGAATACCTGAAGAAGCACGGCTACAAGCAGATCGATTTCGGCAACGAAAACGCGATGGAGAAGCTTTACGCCGCGGCGCGCGCGGGCAAGCCGGCAAAGCTGTTCGCGGTGCTGAACGCGCGCTTCCACGAGCAGGAAGCCTACATCGTCGCCGAAGCCGGCGTGCCCGGCGCGATCACGATCGCGACCAACATGGCCGGCCGCGGCACCGACATCAAGCTCGGCGGCTCGCTCGAGATGCGGATCCTGCAGGAGACCGCCGACATTACCGACGAGGCCGAGAAGGCCGCGAAGATCGAGCGCATCAAGGCCGACGTCGAGCGCTTCCGCGACATCGTGCTGAAGGCCGAAGAGGTCGTCGAGGTCGAGCCCGCCAAGGGCTCGAAGCCGGCCAAGACCGTGACCAAGCCCGGCGGGCTCTACATCATCGGCTCCGAACGCCACGAATCGCGGCGCATCGACAACCAGCTGCGCGGCCGCTCCGGCCGCCAGGGCGATCCCGGGCGCTCGAAATTCTTCCTGTCGCTGGAAGACGATCTGATGCGGATCTTCGGGTCCGACCGGCTCGACACCATGCTGACGCGGCTCGGCCTGAAGGAAGGCGAGGCCATCATCCATCCCTGGATCAACAAGGCGCTGGAGAAGGCGCAGCAGAAGGTCGAGGCCCGCAACTTCGACATCCGCAAGAATCTGTTGAAGTTCGACAACGTCCAGAACGACCAGCGCAAGGTGATCTTCGACCAGCGCGTCGATCTGATGAAGGACGAAAGCGTCGCCGAGACCGTCGCCGACATGCGCCGCGCCTTCGTCGAGGATGTCGTCACCAAGCACGTGCCCGAACACGCCTATGCCGAGCAGTGGGACGTCGCCGGCCTCAAGGAAGAATTGAAGCGCGTGCTCGACATCGATCTGCCGGTCGACGAATGGGCCAAGGAAGAGGGCATCGCCGACGAGGAACTGCTGTCGCGCATCGAGCAGCGCGTCGACGAGCACATGGCGGCCAAGGTGGCGCAGTGGGGCCCCGACGTGATGCGTTACGTCGAGAAGACCATCCTGCTGCAGACGCTGGATCATCTCTGGCGCGAGCATCTGGTCATGCTCGATCATCTGCGCCAGGTGATCGGCTTGCGCGGCTACGGCCAGCGCGATCCGCTGCAGGAGTACAAGTCGGAAG
Source organism: uncultured Alphaproteobacteria bacterium (assembly GCA_963735835.1). Lineage (GTDB taxonomy): Bacteria > Pseudomonadota > Alphaproteobacteria > Rhizobiales > Xanthobacteraceae > Bradyrhizobium. The sequence goes on from CAVTNA010000001.1 coordinate 35,058, forward strand.
CCTTCAGCCTGTTCGAGGCGATGATCGCGCATCTGCGCGAGGCGGTGACGGCGCAATTGATGCGCGTCGAGATCGTGCCGCCGGAAGAGCAGCAGCCGGAATTGCCGCCGATGGAAGCGCACAAGTTCGATCCGAACACCGGCGAGGACGAGCTGGCGTTCGCCGGCGCCTCGCTGGTGCCCGCGGCCACCGCCGATCGCGATCCCGAAGAATCCGGCGAGCTGGGGCAAGGTCGGCCGCAACGAGGATTGCCCCTGCGGCTCAGGCAAGAAGTACAAGCACTGCCACGGCAAGTATGCGTGAGCGTCGGACGAGCGTTAGCCGTCCGCGCCGGCGGGTGATCCTATACGCCACGCGCGTCACTGCTGCTGTCTGCAAGCGCTTTGCATGCACGACATCGCAGAACCTGTCTCCGGCGCGAGTGTCTCAGGCGACGCCGATCGCTGCGGCGACGATCCGGCTTTCCAGCGAGAGGGTAAGCGTGCTTACTTCACCGCCGAGAAGCGGCTCTCGAACGAGTTGGCCGACACGATCGGCTGCGAGCCGGCGACCAGGCCGTCTTTCGCCGGCGGCGCGGCCGCGCCGGGGGGTCGGAGAGCGAGGGTTTCAGCGGCGGGCGGGCGGCCGCCTGCTTGGTTTCCACAGCCTTGGTTTCGGCGGCTTGGTTTCGGCAGCCTTGGGTGCCGCGGCCTTCGGGACCGCGCTTTCCGGCCGCGATGGCGTTTCGTTCCGCTTGGCCTCGATGACCCTCGGTTTCGCCGGGGTCGGCTGCGCGGTGGCGGTGGTGTCCGCGGCCGCCGAAGCCGACCTTGCGGGCAAGGCTGCTGAAGAACCCCTCGTCGGACTGGGCGCTCGGCGCCGCCGATGCCACGCGCGTCGGCGGTGCGGCGCAGGTGCCGGGGCCATCGAGGCCACCAGCGGCTCTTCCGGGGAGGTCACGGGCCCGCGCGGCGGATTGACCGTCGGGGGAATGGTGCCGGGCGCGCGGGAAAGGGCTAGCAGCGACAGGCCCTGGCCGTCGCCGCCTTCGGACAGGCCGGTCGAGCCGTCGGGCAGCTTGGCGGCGAACACCCGGTTCATGCCGCCGTCGATGCCGGTGTTCATGCGGGCGACCGGCGTTCCCTTGGCCACCAGCCTGGCGATCTCGACCTGATCTTGCTGCTGCTTTTCGCGCACGGCGTCGGCGACTTCATCCGGGATGACATAGGCCGGGCATTTGGCCGACGCCTCGAACACCGGATCGCGCTTGGCATCCGGCGGCTTGACGGCGTCGAACACGTATTTCTTCTCGCAGAAATCGACCTTCGGCTCCTGCCGCGTCACCTCGAAATGATCGTAGCCTTCCTTGATCATCTTCCAGAACGGCATGTTCGGATTGTTGCGATGCTTCGCCATGTTCATCGGCGTCATCCGGAACGGATAGGCCTGCAACTGGAACGACTTCTGGCCGCCGAAGAAGGATTCCCGCCCCAGCGAATAGATTTCCGCGATCTGTTCGTCGGTCATCGCGTAGCAGCCGCGCGACGAGCAGTCGCCATGCACCATCAGCTGCGAGCCGGTGCGTCCGAGCGCCTTGTCGTAGGCGTTGGGATAGCCGGTGTTGAACGAGAGGTAATAGGCCGACTGCGGATTCATCTGCGCCGGCGAGATGGAATAGAAGCCTTCCGGCGCCTGGCGGTCGCCTTCGCGGACCTTGGGCCCGAGGTCTCCCGACCAGCGGCAGATCGGATAGGTCTTCAGCAGCGCGAAGCGGCCGGAGCGATCCTGCTTCCAGACCTCGAGCTCGGCTTCCTGCTTGAACAGCCGGACCAGGATCGGCGATTGCAGATCCATGTCCTTCTCGGTCATTTCGGCGACCAGCTTCGGCGGGACCGGCTGGTTGGCCTTGGCGTTGCTGGCGAGCGAGATTTCGTCGCTGTTGCAGCCGGCCAGCAGCGCACCGGCCGCGAGCGCGGCCGATGTGATGAGCGCGCGAACCAGCGAGCGATAAATCAATGCAAAGCTCCACACCCAACGGGCAATTTTCGCACCCCAATCATAGCGTTCATGCCCTGAAGCCATTGACTAAAATACTATCCTTTGGCCCCCCCGCTCGCAAGCCGATGCGGACATCGCGGCGGGTTCCACCCCAGGCATGGTCAACAGAGGTTAAATATCGGTGTCTGGGCCTAATTGGGGCCAAAATGGCGGATTCTTGAAAAAGTCGGGGTTAAATCCCAGCGGCCACGGGGCAGCCGTCTCGCAAAAAGCGGCCTCAGCCCAGCTTCCGGCCGATATCGAGGAATTTCTGGCGCCGCAGCTTGCGGATCGCGTCGGGATCGAGATTGCGCAGCTCGTCCAAGGCCTGCGCGATGGCCTCGCCGGTGGCCGCGATCATCGTCTGGGGATCGCGATGGGCGCCGCCGGCCGGCTCCTTCAGGATGGAATCGATCACGCCGAAGCGCAGCATGTCCTGCGCCGTGATCTTCATGCTGGTCGCGGCTTCCTGGGCCTTGGTGCCGTCGCGCCACAGGATCGAGGACGCCGCCTCCGGCGAGATCACGCTGTAGATGGCGTGCTCGAACATCAGCACGCGGTTGGCGGTGGTGATCGCGATGGCGCCGCCCGACATGCCTTCGCCGGTGATGATCGCGACATTGGGCACGCCGAGCGACAGGCAGGCATCGGTGGAGCGCGCGATCGCTTCCGCCTGTCCGCGTTCCTCGGCGCCGATGCCGGGATAGGCGCCGGCGGAATCGACGATCGACAGCACGGGAATGCCGAATCGATCGGCCATTTCCATCAGCCGGACCGCCTTGCGATAGCCTTCGGGCCGCGCCATGCCGAAATTATGCTTGATGCGGGATTCGGTGGTGGCGCCCTTTTCCTGGCCGATCACGCAGATGCTCTCGCCGCGGAAGCGGCCGAACCCGCCCATCAGCGCTTCGTCCTCGCCGAACTTGCGGTCGCCGGCGAGCGGCGTGAATTCGGTTATCAGCGCGTTGATGAAATCGGTGAAATGCGGCCGCTGCGGATGGCGCGCCACCAGCGTCTTCTGCCACGGCGTCAGATTGGCGTAGAGCTCGCTCAGCGCCTGGCGCGCCTTGTCCTCGATCCGCGCAATCTCGTCGCCGATGTCGCTGCCGGTCGCCGCCAGCGCGCGCAATTCGTCGACCTTGGCTTCGAGTTCGGCGACGGGCTTTTCGAAATCGAGATAAGAGCGCATGTGATCCGGCATCAAATCAATATAGGGCGAACGCGCCGGGGAGCGAAGCGGTTCCGGTTCGCGCGAATAAGGCGTGTATCTTCAATTGTTTAGCGTGCAATCCGGAAGCGAGATCAGACCTATTCATGCTGATGCACACTGAGGTGGTCGCGGGCGGGAGATGGCTGTTTCGGTCGCGCGCGGCGCCGAAGTCAAGGCGGCAGTGGGCGGCTCTACTTCTCCGCCAGCGGATGCAGGTCGCGCACCAGGCTCTTCAGGCGCTCCTCGACCACATGGGTGTAGATCTGCGTGGTCGAGATGTCGGTGTGGCCGAGCAGCGTCTGCACGATGCGCAGATCGGCGCCGTTGTGCAGGAGATGGCTGGCGAAGGCGTGACGCAGCACATGCGGGCTGACCAGCCGCGGCGCCAGGCCGGCGGAGGCCGCCAGTTCCTTCAGGTCGCGCGCGAAATGCTGCCGCGTCAGATGTCCGCTCTCGCCGAACGAGGGAAACAGCCATTTCGAGATCGCCGCGTTCTTCTTCTTCTCCGGCTTGTGCGCTTCTATCGCCGCGAGGTAATCGGCCATCGCCTGGCGCGACGCCTCGTTCAGCGGCACCAGCCGTTCCTTGTCGCCCTTGCCGCGCACCACGATCATGCGGGCGTCGCGCCGCGCCGCCGAGCGCGGCAGCGCCACCAGTTCCGACACCCGCAGGCCGGTGGCGTAGAGCACTTCCAGCAGGCAATATAGCCGCATCGCGCGAAGCCGCTGCGGCGCAGAGGCTTTCCGGCGCGTCCGTCAGCGCCTTGGCGCGCGCCAGCAGGCGATCGACGTCGGCGTATCGACAGCACCTTCGGCAGGCCGCGGCCGCGCTTCGGCCCGGACAGGATCGCGGCCGGATCGTCGCTGCGAATCCGCTCGTTCAGCAGGAAGCGAAACAGATGCCGCATCGCCGACAGCCGGCGCGCCACGCTCGACGATTTGAAGCCGCGCGCGTCGAGATCGGCGAGGTAGTCCCGCAACGCCTGGGTTTCGGCGTCGGCAAAGCGCTGGCCGCTGCGCGGCGAGAAATTCCGAAAAATCGGTCAGGTCGCGGCGATAGGCATCGAGCGTGTTGGGGCCGGCGCCCTGTTCCGCCGCGAGCATGTCGAGGAACAGATTGATCAGTTTGGCGTCCGAGGTCCTGGAGCGCATGCTAACGACCCTAGCAGCTATTTCTTGAGGAACTTGTCTGCCGGGATGGTGACGGTCATTTCCCGCGGCTTCGGGTTCACGAAATTCGCCAGCGCGAAAATCACGCCATAGATGATCCCGCCGATCACGGCGACGACCGTCAGAAAGCGGAACAGGCTGGGCATGAGCGAGCCTCAGGCGGCGAATTAACCATTGAATGGGGCCCGACTACCAACATGTTCGCCCTTCCGTTGCAAGTCTCTCTGGCAACGGTATCGGCGGGGGTAGTATAGGTGGCGCGGAACGCGGCATTCGCGGCGATTGAGCAGATTCGATGCCTGAGACAGTCTCACCGGCCAACACCACCGCATCCCGGGACGCCGAGATATCAGCGGCGCTGGGAACGCGTTCGGTCGTGCTGGTGGGCATGATGGGTGCCGGTAAATCCACCATCGGACGACGGCTGGCGGCGCGGCTGCGGCTGCCGTTTCTCGATGCCGATACCGAGATCGAGGCGGCGGCCGGCATGTCGATACCGGACATTTTCGAAACCCATGGCGAGCCGCATTTCAGGGATGGCGAGGCGCGGGTGATCGCGCGGCTGCTCGACGGCGGACCGGCCGTGCTCGCCACCGGCGGCGGCGCCTTCATGCGCGAGGATACCCGCGGCCGCATTCACGATAAGGCGGTTTCGATCTGGCTCAAGGCCGATGCCGACATCATCATGCGCAGGGTAAAGCGCCGCGCCGACCGCCCGCTGCTGCAGACCGCCGATCCCGCCGCCACCGTCGGGCGGCTGATCGAGGAACGCGAACCGGTCTATCAGCGCGCCGATATCACGATCTGGTCGCGCGACGTGCCGCACGAAAAGATCGTCGATGAATGCATCGACGCGCTGCATGTCCGGCTGTGCGGCGCGCGTGCCGAAGCCAGCTCCGGCAAAATGGGCGCCACGCCATGACCGCGCCGCTGAAACATTCCGATTCCGTTACCGTCGATGTCGCGCTCGGCGAGCGCGCCTACGACATCGTGATCGGACGCGACGTGCTGCAATCGCTGGGCGCGCGTGTCGCCGCGTTGCGACCGGGCGTACGCACCGCCATCGTCACCGACCGCAACGTCGCAAAGCATTGGCTCGACAAGACCGAGGCCTCGCTGGCCGAGGCCGGCATTGCCGCTTCGCGCATCATCGTCGAGGAAGGCGAGGGCTCGAAAACCTATGCCGGGATCGAGCAGGTCAGCGAAGCGCTGATATCGGCGAGGATCGAGCGCAACGATCTGGTGATCGCGCTCGGCGGCGGCGTGGTCGGCGACCTCGCCGGCTTCGCGGCTGCGATCCTGCGCCGCGGTGTCGATTTCGTGCAGGTGCCGACATCGCTGCTGGCGCAGGTCGACTCCTCGGTCGGCGGCAAGACCGGGATCAATTCGCCGCAGGGAAAAAATCTGCTCGGCGCATTTCACCAGCCGGTCCTGGTGATCGCCGATACCGCCGTGCTCGACACGCTGCCGCCGCGCCAGTTCCGCGCCGGTTACGCCGAAGTCGCCAAATACGGCGTGCTCGGCGACGAAGCCTTCTTCGCCTGGCTCGAGGCCAGCCACGCCGATATCTTCGCCGGGGGTGCTGCGCGCGAACACGCCATCGCCACCTCCTGCCGCGCCAAAGCCGCGATCGTGGCGCGCGACGAGCGCGAAACCGGCGAGCGCGCGCTGCTCAATCTCGGCCATACCTTCGGCCATGCGCTGGAGGCCGCGACCGGCTTTTCCGACCGGCTGTTCCATGGCGAGGGTGTTTCGGTCGGCATGGTGCTGGCGGCGGAATTGTCCGCAGAACTCGGAATGATCCCCGAATCCGACGCCACGCGGGTCAAGCGTCATCTTGCCGAGGTAGGGTTGCCGACCCATCTGCAGGACATCGCGGGATTTGCCCAGGAAGGGCTGGCGGACGCCGATGCGCTGATGGCGCTGATGGCGCAGGACAAGAAGGTCAGGCGCGGCCGGCTTACCTTTATCCTGCTGGAGGCGGTCGGCCGCGCCGTCGTTGCCCGCGACGTCGAACCGTCGCGGGTTCGCGATTTTCTGAAGGCCAGGCTGGCGCGCAAGACCTAGGGCGCGATTCCGAAAAGAATGATGCTGCAACATCAGATGAAGTGAATATTACGTCATGGACTGGCTTACATTCTCCATTGTCATTGCCTGTCTCTTCTTCTCCGCGTTCTTCTCGGCCAGCGAAACCGCGCTCACCGGCGCATCGCGCGCCAGCATGCTGCGGCTGTCGAAGCAGGGCAATCGCGAAGCCGGCGTTGTCTCCAGCCTGTTCGTCATGCGCGAGCGGATGATCGGCGCGCTGCTGCTCGGCAACAACATCGCCAATATCGGCGCCTCGGCGCTGGCGACCGGCATCTTCACCGGCTGGTTCGGCGAAGTCGGCGTGCTCTACGCCACCGGCGTGATGACGGTATTGGTCGTGATCTTCGCCGAGGTGTTGCCGAAGACCATCGCCATCAACGCGCCGGACCGGGTGTCGCTTCTGGTCGCGCGCCCGATGAAGCTGATGGTGTATATACTGGGGCCGCTGCTCACGGTAATCGAAGCGATCGTCCGCGCGCTGATGACGGTTCTGGGAATCAAGATCGGCCACAACCAGCCGATCCTGTCGCCGACCGAGCGTTTGCGCGGCGCCGTCGATCTGCTTCATCACGAGGGCAAGGTCGAGAAGCAGGACCGCGACATGTTCGGCGGACTGCTGGATCTGCGCGAGTTGGAGGTCTCCGACGTGATGGTTCATCGCACCGAAATGGTGATGATCAATGCGGACCTGCCGCCGGAGGACCTGGTGCGCGAGATGCTGGCGACCGAATACACCCGAATTCCGCTGTGGCGCGACAAGCCGGAAAATATCATCGGCGTGCTGCACGCCAAGGACCTGCTGCGGGCGATTCGCGCCGCCGAGGGCGATACGTCCAAGATCGACGTTTCGACCATCGCGCTGCCGCCGTGGTTCGTGCCGGAGATGCGGTCCGTTTCCGAACAGCTCAAGGCGTTCCGCCGCCGCAAGACCCACTTTGCGCTCGTGGTCGACGAGTACGGTGAAGTCGAGGGCATGGTGACGCTGGAGGACATTCTGGAAGAAATCGTCGGCGATATTTCCGACGAGCACGATGTGGTGGTGGCCGGCGTGCGCGCGCAGCCCGACGGCTCGGTGGTGGTCGACGGCTCGGTGCCGATCCGCGATCTCAACCGCGCGATGGACTGGCATCTTCCGGACGAAGAGGCGACCACGGTTGCCGGCCTCGTGATCCACGAGGCGCGCTCGATCCCGGAACGCGGCCAGAGCTTTACATTCCACGGCTTTCGCTTCCGCGTGCTGCGCCGCGAGCGCAACCGCATCACCGCGCTGCGGATCGTGGCGGTGCCGCGCGACACCGAGGTCGAGGAGAAGAAGCCGAGGCGGGCGGGTACGTCGTTCTAGCTTCGGCCCAGGTAATGCAGCGCCTCGGCGAGCAAGTTCTCCGGCGCAGCCGCTGAGGTATCCAGAACAAGCCGGGCGTCGGTCCAGGTCTGGTATTCGGCCCGCCGTGCCAGCACCCGCGCCCAGTTGACCTCGGGCATGCCCTCGATATTGCGGAGCCGCGCCTCGATTCGCCGGCGGTGCACCGTCTGATCCGCGCAGACACATTCGATGATCTTCAGGTCGGCCCGATGCCTGGCGGCGAGACTTCGCAAGGCGGCGCGCGGCGCCTCGACCGGGTTGACCGCGTCGACAATGACGGAATGTCCAAGCTGCAGATTCTCGTCCGCCAGCGTGATCGCGACGTCATAGGCCGCGATGCCGGTCTGGTCCCTCGCAAGGCCGCATCGCCACATCGCTGCCTCGATCGGATCGACCGTGAACACCGGTCGACGGGCTCGGGAAAGGCCATCCGCCAGCGTGCTTTTCCCGGAACCGGGAAGGCCGGACAAGACGATGAGAACTTGCGATGTCATGGCCCCGCTCAAATTGTCATGCGGCAGGGCCTATCCGGTGCCGGCCGCTTCCCCCGGCGCCTGTGCCTTGATCGCCAGCGCGTGCACGGAGCCTGCGAGTTCCGCCGCCAGCGCCGCATTAATCATGCGGTGGCGCTCGACCCGGCTCTTCCCCTGGAAGGCCGGCGATACAATATAGACCCTGAAGTGCGTCTCGCCCCCCGGCCGGTGGCCGGTATGGCCCTCGTGCAGATGCGATTCGTCCGTGACGTCGAGGCTTTCCGGCGTGAAAGCTTCGCGCAACTTGTTTGTGATAGTGTCTTTGGTGCTCATGGCGGCGGCAATACGACCGTGACTGCCTTTCGTCAATGGCGGGATCGAAAGAGAAGTATTCGCAATGTCAAGACTTGAAGCTTTTTGCATTGCGTTGTCATAGTCAGCCATGCCGATTGATTCATCAAAATTCTTCGACTCCATTCGCATCAAGCCCAACAAGCTGAGCGCGAAGCAGCAGGCGCAGGCGCGCGAAGCCTCCGCCATGTGCGAATGGCCGGACTGCAAGAACAAGGGGCCGCATCGCGCCCCCAAGGGCAGGGCCAACGACAAGGAATACTGGCACTTCTGTCTCAACCATGTCCGCGAATACAACCAGTCCTACAATTTCTTCTCCGGGATGAATGCGGATGCGGTTGCGCGCTATCAGAAGGATGCGCTGACCGGCCATCGTCCGACCTGGAAGATGGGCGCCAATACCAGCGCCAAGAAGGGGAAGCGCAGCCCTGAGACTGACCTGGAAGGCGCCTCCGATCCGTTCAGCATGTTCAGCGAGCTCAACGGCCGCGGCCGCTGGCGGCCGGGTCCGGGAGGCGCCGCCGGCGAGACCAAGGTCGAAACGCGGAAGATTTTCAACGCCGAGCGCAAGGCGCTGCAGGTGATGGGGCTTGGCACCGACGCGACGCTGGAAACCGTGAAGGCAAAATACAAGGCGCTGGTGAAGCAGCACCATCCCGACGCCAATGGCGGCGACCGCTCCACCGAGGATCGCCTGATCGAGATCATCAAGGCGTATAATTATCTCAAGACCGTGGTGCGCGGCGCGAGCTGACCCGGCAATTCCTTATCCCGAGGCGCGGCCTGGCGCGCGGCGCTATTGAGATTGCCGTGCAGGCCGAAATCCTATCGAAAATCCCCTCGAACCTTCTCCGCCGTCGGCTCGATCATGCCGACACCATGCCGGCGGCGGATCGTCCAGGTGGCCAGTCCGATAATGAACGCGGCGCCGATTACAGCCAGCATCCAGTAATACCTGGCGATGCCGCTATGGGCCGGCAGGCCGGCATATTGGTGCAACATGGACACCGCCAGCACACCGGGCAGCACATGCGCCGGCGCCCACAGCAGAATCGCGGGGAGGTTGACCGCGTAAAATCGCAGCGGCGGCATGCCGAGCGCGCCCGCCGTGATCGGCACGAAGGCCCGGATCGGCGGCACGAAGCGTGCGAAGAATACCGCTAGCGCGCCCCAGCGATGAAAGAACATTTCGCTCTGCGC
>CAVTNA010000002.1:0-30165 GCA_963735835.1 uncultured Alphaproteobacteria bacterium
GTCGCCGATCGCGATCTCGCCCTTGCCGAACGCACGGTGGAAATAATCGAGGCCGAGGGCGGCACCGCGGCTGCGCTCAACTGCGACGTGACCCGCGAAGCCGAATGCAAACGGCTAGTCGAGCAGACCGTTGACCGCTGGGGCCGGCTCGACTTCCTCGACAACAATGTCGGCGTCGGCAGCCGCGGCAGCGTCGTCGAGGAGAAGCCGGAGCAATACCGGCGCGTGATGCAGATCAACGTCGAGAGCATGTTCCTGCTTTCGAAATACGCCATTCCCGCCATGATCGAGACCGCCAGGGGCGGCGCGATCGTCAACATCTCATCGATCTCGGCGCTGCGGCCGCGCGGGCTCACCACCTACACCACCTCGAAGGCCGCGGTGATCGGACTGACCCAGGCGATGGCGGTCGATCACGGCCGCGACAATATCCGGGTCAACTGCATCTGCCCCGGTCCGATGTACACGCCCATGGTCTACGCCCAAGGCAACGGCATGAGCGAGGCCGCGCGCGCCCAGCGCGCCAACGCCTCGGTGTTGAAGACCGAAGGCACCGGCTGGGACGTCGGCCACGCCGTGAAATTCCTGCTCAGCGGCTACGCCCGCTACATCACCGGCCAGGTGCTGGTGGTCGACGGCGGCGTCACGCTGCAGGGGCCGGAGCGCGATTCACGGGATCGCTGACCGGGTGGGTTGCCTCACGCCCTGTCCGGTCCGACCCGCACCAGCTGCTTGCCGAAATTGGCGCCCTTCAGCAGCCCCATGAACGCGGCCGGCGCGCTGTCGAGACCCTCCGTGACGAATTCACGATGCTTGACCTTGCCCTCGCGCACCCACCCCGACATGTCGCGCAGGAAATCGGCGTGCCGCGCGGCGAAATCGCTGACAATGAAGCCCCGGATGGTCAGGCGCTTGGTCAATACCGCGCGCATCATCGATGACGCCCATTTCGGTGCGACCGCCGCGGTATCGTTGTAATGCGCGATCAGGCCGCACACGGGAACGCGCGCGAAGGTGTTGAGCAGTGGAAACACCGCCTCGAACACCGCGCCGCCGACATTCTCGAAATAGACGTCGATGCCCTTGGGGCAGGCCTGCTTCAGGTTTGCCGCGAGATCGGGATCGCGGTGATCGAGGCAATCGTCGAAGCCGAGTTCTTTTTTGACGTAAGCGCATTTGTCCTTGCCGCCGGCGATGCCGACCGCGCGCGCGCCCTTGATCCTGGCGATCTGCCCGACCGCCGAGCCGACCGCGCCGGATGCCGCCGCGACCACGACGGTCTCGCCGGCCTGCGGCTTGCCGATGTCGAGCAGCCCGGTATAGGCGGTCATGCCGGGCATGCCGAGCACGCCGACCGCGGTCGAGACCGAACCGAGTTGCGGATCGATTTTTGCCAATCCCTTGCCGTCGGAAAGCGCATGGGTCTGCCAGCCGGCCCGCGAAAGCACGATGTCGCCTTTGGCAAAGTCCGGATGATCGGAGGCGATCACCTCGCTCACCGTGCCGCCCTCCATCACGCCGCCGATCGGCACCGGCGCCGCGTAGGAGGGACCGTCGCTCATGCGCCCGCGCATATAGGGATCGAGCGACAGCCAGATGGTGCGCAGCAGGACCTGACCCTTGCCGGGTGTCGGCAGCGGGCAATCCTCGACGCGGAAGTCGGACGCCTTGGGCTCGCCGACGGGGCGAGAGACCAGAACGACGCGCTTTGCCTGGGACATGGGTGTTTCCTCCGGTTTTGTTTTCGTGAACGAGCGAGGACGATCAAGAATGCGTCATTCCGGGATGGTCCGAAGGACCAGACCCGGAATCTCGAGATTCTCCGATGTGCAATTGCACATCGTAGTTCGATGCTTCGCATCGCCCCTGAATGACGATGGGATGGACAAGCCGCTCCTTGCAATGACGGTTGCGTCTTAAGCCGTGATCTTCGCCAGCGCCGCGTCGAATGCCGCGGCCGCGCTCGGCAAATCCTTGAACGCGCGAATATGCCGCGGCTCCTTCAGATCCTTGTCGGAGATGCCTGGCCGAACTTCAGCGAAGGGCTTGCCGCCTTCGATCATTGCAGGCGGCGCGCTGACATGAAACTCGTGGGCCTCGATCGGCGCGTCCTTTGGCAGCCAGACACCCAGTGTCACGATGTCGTTGCCGCGCCGGTACGAGATGTAGCGATCGACCGCGACCGTGCCGTCGCGCTGATGTCCGCCGAGCTTGGCGTAGCCCTTGGCATCCAGCAGCTTGTGGGATCGAAATCCCTTCACGCCCGCCGACTTTGCTTTCGCGGTCTGCTCTGACAGATCGTACTTCTCGGCCATCTGCTTGCCGACCGCGGCAAGCTGCCCGGACATGTCGTGTTCGAATTCCTTCAGCTCGGTGCGCGGTTTCGAGGCCTTGCGCGGCTTTGCGGCATCCCGCTTTTCCATCTCGGCCTTGCACTGGGCAATGACTTCCGCGACGGATTTCCGCTCCGCATTGACCAGCAAATTCTTCAAATCCTGATCCGAAAGCGCGGCAATCCTGTCGTCCGACCAATCGACCATAATAACCAACTTCTTTTTTTGAACTTAGTTGAGAGAATTCTCAAAAAAATAGCGGCGCAATCGCGGAGCCCGGATTCCCCGGCAGCGCCGCGATCCCCGGCGCGCATCGTACCGCGTTTCGAAACCCTAGTGGTGGTCAATTTAGGGCCAGAAACCCGATCGATTCTGATCGAATCAGAACCGATCAGGCTCTAATCTTTTGTTTTTGACGTGTTTTCCCGGCGCGATCCGCAATCCACTTCGCTCGAAATTGCGTCCGGCGGCTACACCCCGCCCGGGTAATTCGGGCTTTCGCGGGTAATGGTGACGTCGTGGACGTGGCTTTCGCGCAGGCCCGCGCCGGTAATGCGCACGAACTGCGCCTTCTCGTGGAACTCGGCGAGGTTTCGCGCGCCGACATATCCCATCGCGGCGCGCAGGCCGCCGGCGAGCTGATGCATGACGTTGGCGACCGGACCCTTGTAGGGGACCTGGCCCTCGATGCCTTCAGGCACCAGCTTGAGCGTGTCCTTGATGTCCTGCTGGAAATAGCGGTCGGCAGAACCGCGCGCCATCGCACCGACCGATCCCATGCCGCGATAGGCCTTGTAGGAACGGCCCTGCCACAGAAACACTTCGCCCGGCGTCTCGTCGGTGCCGGCGAGCAAGGAGCCGACCATGGCGATGTCGGCGCCGGCGGCCAATGCCTTGGCCAGGTCGCCGGAATATTTGATGCCGCCATCGGCGATCACGGGGATATTGGCTTTCTTCGCGGCTTCGACCGCGTCCATGATCGCGGTCAGCTGCGGCACGCCGACGCCGGCGACAATGCGCGTGGTGCAGATCGAACCAGGACCGATGCCGACCTTGATCGCGTCGGCGCCGGCATCGATCAGCGCCTGCGCGCCCTCCAGCGTCGCGATATTGCCGGCGATCACCTGCACGGCATTGGATAGCCGCTTGATGCGGTCGACTGCCTTCAGCACATGCGCGGAATGGCCGTGCGCGGTGTCCACCACGATCACGTCGACGCCGGCGTCGATCAGCCGCTCGGTACGCTCAAAGCCGCCCTCGCCGACGGTGGTCGCGGCCGCGACACGCAGGCGGCCTTGCGCATCCTTGCAGGCCAGGGGATGGGCGACCGCCTTCTCCATGTCCTTCACGGTGATCAGTCCGACGCAGCGGTACTGATCGTCGACCACCAGCAATTTTTCGATTCGATGCTTGTGCAGCATCCGCTTGGCCTCGTCCTGGCTGACGCCTTCGCGCACGGTGACGAGATTTTCGTGCGTCATCAGCTCGGAGATTTTCTGGCGCGGGTCGGTGGCAAAACGCACATCGCGGTTGGTGAGAATGCCGACCAGTTTTCCCGGCGCGCCCTTGGCAGCGCCCGTGACCACCGGAATGCCGGAGAAACCGTGATCGTTCATCAGCGTCAGCGCATCCGACAGCATCGCATCGGGACCGATGGTCAGGGGATTGACCACCATGCCGGATTCGAACTTCTTGACCTGCCGCACCTGGGCGGCCTGGCCGTCGACATCGAAGTTGCGGTGGATGACGCCGATGCCGCCGGCCTGCGCCATGGCAATCGCCATGCGCGCTTCGGTGACGGTGTCCATTGCAGAGGCGATAATCGGGATGTTGAGGGGGATGGCGCGGGTGACGTGGGAGCGGATATCGGCCTCCGAGGGCAGGATATCCGAGAGGCCGGGTTTCAGCAGCACGTCGTCGAACGTATAGGCTTCGCGAATCCCCTGAAGTCCCTGCACAACCGCCATCACCAACTCCATTCAGCGGCACAATCGCCGCATCTGACCTCAGGATGAACAAAATCCTTCGGCGACACCAGTTGGCATCGCCGTCGAAATCGAAGCCCATCGGTAGGGTTGGCGGTGGTCGATAGCATGGCCCCATGACAATTCAAAGGGGTCTGGAGCCCACCATCGAAGCGCTATCGGTGCATACGCCGACGGCGCCAGCAGCGGACATGGAAAATAGGCCCTAAAATCAGGCAAAACCATCAGAACCCGGTGGAAAATCGCCAAAAAAGCCGCCCGTTCAGCAGCAGCACGAGCGGCGCGAGCGCAGCGAGGATGGAGATCATCGTCGAAGCTCCGGTGCTGGACGCCCGGAATATGGTCACCCCGGATTCAAGGGGTTTCCCGGGTTCCACAATGGCCTGCGCCGCCATGGGGTGATACAGCCCGTGCTCCCGCTTCCTGCTCCCTCCCCGAATCCTGATGAACAAAGAACGCCTGATCCCGCTCATCGTGGCCACCGCCCTGTTCATGGAGAACATGGATTCGACGGTTATTGCGACCTCGCTGCCGGCGATCGCCGCCGACATCGGCACCAGCCCGCTGACGCTGAAGCTCGCCATCACCTCGTATCTGCTGTCGCTGGCGGTGTTCATTCCGGCGAGCGGCTGGACCGCCGATCGCTTCGGCGCGCGCATGGTGTTCTGCGATCGCCATCGCCGTCTTCATGGTGGGCTCGATCGGCTGCGCGCTGTCCTCCTCGGTCACCGATTTCGTGATCGCGCGCATCCTGCAGGGCGTCGGCGGCGCGATGATGACGCCGGTCGGGCGGCTGGTGCTGCTGCGCTCGATCGACAAGAGCGCGCTGGTCAATGCGATGGCCTGGGTCACGGTGCCGGCGCTGGTCGGGCCGGTGATCGGTCCGCCGCTCGGCGGCTTCATCACCACCTATTTCTCCTGGCACTGGATCTTTCTGATCAACATTCCGATCGGCATGCTCGGCATCTTCATGGCGCTGCGCTACATCGATCCGATCCGCAGCGAGGACCCCGAGCGCTTCGATCTCTACGGGCTGGTGCTGGCCGGGATCGGGCTCGGCGGCATCGCGTTCGGCCTTTCGATCGCCGGCCTCAATCTGCTGCCATGGACCATCGTCATCGCGCTGGTCGCGATCGGCACCATTTCCATGACGCTCTATGTGATCCACGCCAGGCGAACCGCCTCGCCGGTGCTGGATTTCACCCTGCTGCGGCTGCCGACGATGCGCGCCAGCATCATCGGCGGCTTTCTGTTCCGCCTCGGCATCGGCGCGCTGCCGTTTCTGCTGCCGCTGTTGATGCAGGTCGGATTTGGCCTGTCGCCGGTCCAGCTCCGGGCTGGTGACCTTCGCGTCCGCGGTCGGCGCCATGGGCATGAAGACGCTGGCGGCGCGCATCATCAGGACCTTCGGCTTTCGCAATATCATGATGATCAATGCGGTGGTGAGTTCGGTCTTCCTCGCGCGCCTGCGCGCTGTTCACGATCACGACGCCGCTGCTGCTGATCATGATCCTGCTCGTGGTCGGCGGCTTCTTCCGTTCGCTGCAGTTCACCGCGATCAACACGCTGGCCTATGCCGAAGTCGAGCCGGCGCAGATGAGCCGCGCCACCACGCTGGTCAGCGTCAACCAGCAACTGGCGATTTCCGCCGGCGTCGCGGTCGGCGCGTTCTCGGTGGAATCGACCATGCTGTGCGCCACGTGCAGCGAGCTGAGCGCGGCCGATTTCGCGCCCGGCCTTCATCGTGGTCGTCGGTCATCTCGACGATCTCCGCCTACTTCTTCTACCAGATGCCGTCGATGCCGGTCATCAGGTCTCGGGACGCGGCGTTGTCGTGATCCCCAGTCCGGAGCGCGACGCCGAACCGGAGGAGACCGCCGCCACCGAGACCGCCAACGCGCAGGGATCAGCGGCTGGGGTAGACGGATGATGCGGCGTGCGGCATCCATTGCACGAATGAGGTGCTTCGTGATGGTCCTGCGCGTTCGGCTCCGCAGCGCCCCGAAATCCCATCGCCAGCACGTAGCGCTCGGAGGAAGTCCTTGCGGCTCGAGGCCGGTTTGACGTGCTTGACGGTGGCGAAATCGCGCTTGAGCTGCGTCATCAGCGCCGCATCGGCGCCGCTCTGAAACACCTTGGCGACGAAGGTGCCGCCGGGATTGAGCACGTCGGCGGCAAAGGCCGCGGCGCCTTCGACCAGGCCGAGGATGCGCAGCTGATCGGTCTTGCGATGGCCGGTGGTGTTGGCGGCCATGTCGGACAGCACGACGTCGGCGCGGCCGCCCATCATGGCCAGCAGTTTGTCCGGCGCGTCCTCCTTCAGAAAATCGAGCTGCGCGAAGCTGACGCCCGCGATCTCCGGCATTTCCAAGCAGATCGATCGCGACGACCTTGCCCTTGCCGTCGGCCGCGCCGACCCGTTTGGCCGCGATCTGGCTCCAGCCGCCGGGCGCCGCGCCGAGATCGACCACGGTGATGCCGGGCTTGAGGAAATGGTACTTGTCGTCGATTTCGATCAGCTTGTAGGCCGCGCGCGAGCGCAAGCCGTCGCGCTTGGCCTGCGCCACATAGGGATCGTTGAGCTGCCGCTCCAGCCAGAGTTTTGAGGACAGCTTCCGCTTGCCGCCGCTCTTGACGGTGACGTGCAGCCGGCCGGTGGTGTCTTTCGCCATGTCGATCTTGCTCGCGATTTCAAGGGGCTCTGGGCATGGTTCGAGACGCGCGGCGTTGCCGCGCTCCTCACCATGAGGGTTGGAGACCTCATCCCATGAACGCAATTGCGTTCAACCTGGAGCATCGCGAAGCGATGCGTCTCGAAGGATGAAGCCACCGAACTGACATGCTCTAGCACACCCCGCACCATCGCGCCTATCGGCATGCGCCGAGCGCGCCGTCCTCGCGCATCATCTCGACCAGCATGCCCTCGCGCAGGCCGCGGTCGGCGACGCGCAGCCGCGGCAGCGGAAACGCGTCGCGGATCGCATCGAGAATGGCGCAGCCCGCCAGCACCAGATCGGCGCGCTCGACGCTGATGCAGTTATTGTTGGCGCGCTCCTGATAGCTCATGCCGAGCAGGCGCGCGATGGTAGCGGTGAGATCGGCATCGTTCATGCCAGACGCCGTCGATGCGGCGGCGATCGTAGCGCGCCAGATTGAGATGGACGCCGGCCAGCGTCGTCACCGTGCCGGAGGTGCCGAGCAGGTGCATATCCCTGAGATCGCCGCCGTGCTCGGCCGCGAACGGGGCGACGTGCTGCGCGACTTCCTGCACCATCAGCGCATAGGATTGCGGCGTGACGTCCCTGCCGCCGAAATGCTCGGCCAGCGTGACGACGCCGAGCGGGATCGACATCCATGCCTTGATGCGCGGCGCGGCGTTCTGCTCGCCCGGATCGCGCTCGATCCGGACCAGTTCGGTCGACCCGCCGCCGATGTCGAACAGAATGGCGCCCCGCCCTTTCGGATCGAGCAGCGGCGAGCAGCCGATCACGGCGAGCGCCGCCTCGGTCTCGCGATCGATCACCTCCAGCCGGATGCCGGTCTCGGCGGCGACCCGGTCCCGGAAACCGTCGGCGTTCGAGGCCGCGCGGCAGGCTTCGGTTGCGATCAGCCGCAGGCGCTTGGCCTTCCTGGACTGGATCTTGTCGCGGCAGACGCTCAACGCGGCGATGGCGCGTTCGATCGCGGCGTCGCTGATGCAGCCGGTCGCCGAGATGCCCTCGCCCAGCCGGATGATCCGCGAGAACGAATCGACCACGCGAAATCCGTCGCCGGTCGGACAGGCGATCAGCAGGCGGCAATTATTGGTACCGAGGTCGAGCGCCGCGTAGACGCCGTTGGCAGCGCCGGAACGGCAGCGCCCGGCCGCTCCGCGCGCCCTCGACCGCCGCCGCCGCGACCGGCCGCTGGCCGGCGTCTCCGCGCGGCCCAAGGCCGTCGCGAAGCCGCGTGTCATCTTTCATCCAAAATGTCTTTCCGCGGCCACTCAGGCCGACGAGGAATTTCCGTTCACGGAAACTTTAGCAGCGCACAGGCAGCGGCGCAACAGCCGTTCACATGGGACCATGCCCAATCAGGCGTTGTCGTCACGGACAGGGGTGCGTTATCTCTGGGGAAGCCGCAAAATCGCGCAAAACCAGGCATTTCAGGGACCTTTCAATGCAAGATCACACGTCTTCATCTTCTCTGGAAAACGCTATCGCACTGCAAAAATACGGCGTCGGACAGCCGGTCCGCCGCAAGGAAGACGACACGCTGGTGCGCGGCAAGGGCAAATACACCGACGATTTCAATCTGCCCGGCCAGGCCTATGCCTGGATCGTGCGCTCCAGCCACGCCCACGGCATCATCCGCGGCATCGACACCACGGCCGCCAAGGCAATGCCCGGCGTGCTCGGCGTCTGGACCGGAACCGATCTTGCCGCCGCCAATTACGGGCCCTTCACCTGCGGCCTGCCGCTGAAGAGCCGCGACGGCACGCCGCTGCTGCAGACCAACCGCACCGCGCTGGTGACCGACAAGGTGCGCTATGTCGGCGACCCCGTGGCGTTCGTGGTCGCCGAGACGCTGGCGCAGGCGCGCGATGCCGGCGAAGCCGTGGTGGTCGATATCGATCCCCTGCCCGCCGTCACCGAGCCCGCGGAGG
Organism: uncultured Alphaproteobacteria bacterium; assembly: GCA_963735835.1. Lineage (GTDB taxonomy): Bacteria > Pseudomonadota > Alphaproteobacteria > Rhizobiales > Xanthobacteraceae > Bradyrhizobium. The sequence continues at coordinate 8,964 of CAVTNA010000002.1, forward strand.
CCGCAAAACCCGGCGCGCCGCAGCTCTACGATCACATCCCCAACAATGTGGCGCTGGATTATCACTATGGCGACGCCGCCAAGGTCGAGGCCGCCTTCGCCAGCGCCGCGCATGTGACCAAGCTCGACATCACCAACACCCGCGTCGCCGTGGTGGCGATGGAGCCGCGCGCGGCGCTGGCCTCCTACGACAAGGCGAGCGAGCGCTACACGATCCAGGTTCCGACCCAGGGCGTCGCCGGCAACCGGCTGAACCTTGCCAAGAACCTCTGAAGGTGCCGAACGAGAAGGTCCACCTGCTGACCGCCAATGTCGGCGGCTCCTTCGGCATGAAGAACGTCAACTACCCCGAATATATGTGCATCCTGCATGCGGCGAAGACGCTGGGCCGTCCGGTGAAATGGACCGACGAGCGCTCGACCAGCTTTCTCTCCGACAGCCATGGCCGCGCGCAGACAGATTCACGGCGAGCTGGCGCTCGATGCCGAAGGCAAGTTCCTCGCGGTCAAGGTCTCCGGCTACGGCAATCTCGGCGCCTACATCACCGGCGTCGCGCCGAGCCCGCTCTCGCTCAACGTCGGCAAGAACATCGCCAGCGTCTACCGCACGCCGCTGATGACCGTCGACATCAAGACCGTGCTGACCAACACCACGCTGATGGGCGCCTATCGCGGCGCCGGCCGTCCCGAGGCCAATTATTACATGGAGCGCCTGATCGATCGCGCCGCCGACGAGATGGGCATCAACCGGCTGACGCTGCGCAAGCGCAATTTCATCAAGCCGGCGCAGATGCCGTTCGCGGCCTCCTCCGGCGTCACCTATGACAGCGGCGATTTCCAGGGCGTGTTCAACAAGGCGCTCGAGATTTCCGACCACGCCAATTTCGCCAGGCGCAAGAAGGAGAGCCGCAAGCGCGGCAAGCTGCGCGGCATCGCCGTCGGCTCCTATCTCGAGGTCACCGCGCCTCCCGGCGTCGAACTCGGCAAGATCGTGTTCGAGGACGACGGTTCGGTGCAGCTGATCACCGGCACGCTCGACTACGGCCAGGGCCATGCCACGCCGTTCGCGCAGGTGCTCTCGGCGCAGCTCGGGGTCCCCTTCGACAGCATCAAGCTCGAACAGGGCGACAGCGACATCGTGCATACCGGCAACGGCACCGGCGGCTCGCGCTCGATCACCGCCAGCGGCATGGCGATCGTCGAGGCCTCGAGGCTCGTCATCGAGAAGGGCAAGCGCGCCGCCGCGCATCTGATGGAAGCCGCCGAAGGCGACATCGAATTCGGCAATGGCCGCTTCACCATCGCCGGCACCGATCGCTCGCATCGACATCATCGAACTGGCGCGCCGCCTGCGCGAGGGCAAGATGCCGGACGGCGTGCCTCGATACGCTCGACGTCGACCACACCACCGAGCCGGTGCCGTCGACCTTCCCCAATGGCTGCCACGTCGCCGAGGTCGAGATCGATCCCGAAACCGGGATCGTGCAGATCGTCCGCTACACCGGCGTCAACGACTTCGGCACCATCGTCAATCCGCTGCTGGTCGCCGGCCAGATGCATGGCGGCGTCGCGCAGGGCATCGGACAGGCGCTGATGGAATGCGTCAGCTACGACGAAAGCGGCCAGCCGATCACCGGCTCGTTCATGGATTACGCGCTGCCGCGCGCCGAGGACATTCCCGATGATGGCGGTCGGCGATCATCCGGTGCCCGCCAAGTCCAACCCGCTCGGCACCAAAGGCTGCGGCGAAGCCGGCTGCGCCGGCAGTCTCTCCACCATCGTCAATGCGGTGATCGACGCGCTCTCCGACTACGGCATCACCCATATCGACATGCCGCTTGACCCCGGAGCGGGTCTGGCGCGCCATCAGGGACGCGAAGAAGGTGGCGTGAAGGCAGCGCGGACTCGCTGACATCGCCCGGCTCGACCGGGCGATCCAGTATTCGAGAGCGTCGGTGATATCTCCCGAAGCCGCGGCGTACTGCCGATCACCCCGCTTTCGCGGGGTATCGACGGTCGAGGCGCTACGCCGCCGCCTGCTCGCGCGGCTGATAGATCGCGGTGTGCTGGCAATGCGCCAGCGGCGTGCGGCCGTTGGCGACGACCAGCGCGTCGAGCTCGACGAAGCGGTGGCCCTTCTTTTCGTAATTGCCGGTCACCTTGGCGCGCGCGGTCAATTCGTCGCCGCTTCGAGCGGCGATCAGAAGCTGCATCCGGCTGCCGACATGAATCCACGGGCCGAGAATGGCGTTGTCGACCAGCACCTTGTTCATGACCCGCTGCAGCAGGCCGGGATGGCCGAGCCCTTCGCGCGCGTAAATCGGATCGCGCTCGCGCACGTCGGTCAGATATTCCTCGGCGGCTTCTCCGGCCCAGGCGCGCGGCACGGTGCCAAGCCATTTGCCGAGCTCATAGGAGGTCGCATTCACCGGCCTGCGCTCGGCCACCGCGGCGGTCTCGCTGAAATCCGCAAGCGAGACCGAGGGCGCCGACGCCGGCAACGACGCGCTGCCGGTGGCGCAGAGCTGGCCGCGGCTTTCGACCTCGATCGAAAGTACGCCGTCGCTCTCCTCGCCGCTGACGTCGGCGATCTCGCCGTCATAGACCGGCTTGACAAAACGCGCCTCGATCAGCCCGCGCTCGAGAAACGCGCGGCCCCATTTCGCCACCGGCAGATGCATCATATAGGCCATCACGTCGACGCCGGGCACGAGCCCGCCGCGAAAAGCCGAACCGTTTTGCCACGGTGTCGTCGTGCATCTTGTTTTCGGACTGAGTTTGGCGGTGTTGTAGGCCTGCACGCGGTAGGTTTCGAGCCGGCTTGTCATGCCTGGTTTCCTCTGATTTTTGTCGTCTTTTGCTTCGATAATCGTACGCGAAGGAATATGCCGTGGCAAGCATGTTCCCGCCTGTGTTTTGCTCGCAATTTGCCGCCCGATGGGGTACGACCCGCATCCGGAGCGCGCGCTCGCGCTCGTCACCGGACAAATCCTCAACCGATGACACCGATCTTGAACACCACCCGCATCTATGTCGACGCCGACGCCTGCCCGGTCAAAGACGAGATCTACCGCGTCGCCGCCCGCCACGGCCTGCCCGTCAGCGTGGTCGCCGGCCAATTCATTCGGGTGCCGCAGGATCCGCTGATCGAGCGCATCGCCGCGGGCGCCGGGATGGACGCCGCCGACGACTGGATCGCGGAACGCGCCGGCAAGGGCGATATCGTCATTACCTCGGATATCCCGCTGGCGAGCCGCTGCGTGAAGTCAGGCGCCGAGGTGATCGCGCCGAACGGCAAGCCGTTTACCGAACAATCGATCGGGATGACCCTTGCGGTTCGCAACCTGATGACCGATTTACGCTCATCGGGCGAGGTGACCGGCGGTCCCAGATCCTTCGCGCCGCGCGACCGTTCGGCGTTTCTGTCGGCGCTCGATCAGACCATCCGACGCATCCAGCGCCAGCGCGCCGAGCAATCCGCGCAAAACCAGAGTTGAATTCCAAAGATGGCGCCTCCGCTGATCCAGTTGAAAGACATCGCGCTGACCTTCGGCGGCACGCCGCTGTTGTCGGGCGTCGAGCTGTCGGTGTCGGCGGGCGAGCGCGTCTGCCTGGTCGGCCGCAACGGCTCGGGCAAATCGACGCTGCTGAAGATCGCCGCCGGCCTGGTCGAGCCCGACCGCGGCACGCGCTTCGTGCAGCCCGGCGCGACCATCCGCTATCTGCCGCAGGAGCCGGACTTCTCCGGCTTCGCCACGACGCTGGCCTATGTCGAGGCCGGGCTCGGCCCGGGCGACGACCCCTATCAGCGCCGCGCTATCTGCTGGAGCAGCTCGGCCTTCACGGCGACGAAGACCCCGCGCAGCTCTCCGGCGGCGAAGCGCGCCGCGCGGCGCTCGCGCGCGTGCTGGCGCCCGCGCCCGACATCCTGCTGCTCGACGAGCCGACCAACCATCTCGACCTCGCCGACCATCGAATGGCTGGAAAGCGAACTCGACAGCCGCCGCTCGGCGCTCGTCATCATCAGCCACGACCGCCGCTTCCTCGACGAACCTGTCGCGCGCGACCGTCTGGCTCGACCGCGGCCAGATCACGCGCCGCATCGAGCGCGGCTTTGCGCGCATTCGAGGCCTGGCGCGACGAGGTGCTGGCGGAGGAGGAGCGCGACCAGCACAAGCTCGACCGCAAGATCGTCGCCGAGGAGCACTGGCTGCGCTACGGCGTCACCGCGCGGCGCAAGCGCAACGTCAAGCGGCTCGGCAATCTGCACGCGCTGCGCGCAGCAGCGCCGCGAGCTATCGCGGCGCCGACCGGCAACGCCACTCTCGCCGCCGCGGAGGCGGAGCCGTCCGGCAAGCTGGTGATCGAGGCCGAGGACATCGCCAAGTCCTACGGCGACCGCGCCGATCGTCGACGACTTCTCGATCCGCATCCAGCGCGGCGACCGCATCGGCATCGTCGGCCCGAACGGCGCCGGCAAGACCACGCTGATCAATCTGCTGACCGGCGCGCTGCCGCCCGACAGCGGCACCGTCCGGCTCGGCGCCAACCTCGAGATGGCGACGCTCGACCAGCACCGCGAAAGCCTCGATCCCGAGATCGACGCTGGCCGAGGCGCTGACCGGCGGCCGCGGCGACACACGTGATGGTCGGCGGCAAGCCGAAGCACGTCGTCGGCTACATGAAGGACTTCCTGTTCGCGCCGGAGCAGGCGCGCACGCCGCTGGAGGCGCTCTCCGGCGGCGAGCGCGGCCGGCTGATGCTGGCGCGCGCGCTGGCGAAGCCCGTCCAACCTGCTGGTGCTCGACGAGCCGACCAACGATCTCGACCTCGAAACGCTCGACCTGCTGGAGGAGATGCTCGCCGACTATGCCGGCACCGTGCATCCTGTCAGCCACGACCGCGACTTCCTCGACCGCGTGGTGACCTCCGTGATCGTGCCGGAGGGCGACGGCCGCTGGATCGAATATGCCGGCGGCTATTCCGACATGCTGGCGCAGCGCGGCGCCGACCTCAAGCGCGAGCCGGCGAAGGTGGCCGCCGGTCGAACGCGAAACGGCAGCGGCGCAGGCAGCGCGCCATCAGCCGTGATCGAGGCGCCGGCTCAATTTCAACGAAAAGCACGCGCTGGAAACGCTGCCGAAGGCAATCGCCAAATTGCAGGCCGAGATCGCCAAACAGCAGCGGCATCTTGACGATCCCAACCTGTTCCAGAAGGATCGCAGGAAATTTGATCAAGCCTCTGATGCGCTTGCAAAAGCGCAAAAGGAACTGCAGGAGGCCGAGGACAAGTGGCTTGAGCTTGAAGTGCTGCGCGAAGAGATCGAACAGGCCTGATTTGGAGTTGCCATGACCACCCCGCTCGCCGCCAAGATCGCCCGCGAATACGGCACGCCGGCCGCCGTCATCGACATGGACCGGGTCGAGCGCAACATCGCGCGGATCCAGGCCGCCTGCGATGCCGCAGGGGTCGCCAACCGCCCGCACATCAAGACCCACAAGAGCCCGATGCTGGCGCGGATGCAGATCGCCGGCCGGCGCTCACGGCATCACCTGCCAGAAACTCGGGGAAGCCGAGGTGATGGCGAATGCCGGCATCGACGACATCCTGATCAGCTACAATTTGATCGGGGAAGAAAAAATGGCGCGGCTCGGCGCGCTGCAGGCCAGGGCCAACATGACGGTAGCCGCCGACAATTCGACCGTGATCGCGGGCCTGCCGCAGGCAGCAGCGTGTCCGGCCGTCCGCTCTCGGTCGTGGTCGAGTGCGACACCGGGCGCAAGCGCGCCGGCGTCGAGACGCCCGCTGAGGCCGTCGCGCTGGCGCGTCAGATCGCCGCCTCAAAAGGCCGGTGTTCGCCGGCTTCATGCTGTACCCGACCGAGACCGGCTGGGCCGAGGCGCAGAAATTCTACGATGAAGCCCTGGCCGGCGTACGCGCGCACGGGCTTGACGCCGCGATGGTTTCCACCGGCGGCACGCCAAACCTGAAGAACGTGGGAAAACTCAAGGGCGCCACCGAGCATCGGCCCGGCACCTACATCTACAATGACCGGATGCAGGTCGCGGCCGGCGTCGCCGGCTGGGACGATTGCGCATTAAACATCTATTCGACCGTGGTGAGCCGCGCCGGCCCCGATCGCGGCATTCTGGATGCCGGTTCGAAGACCCTGACCTCGGACACCGGCGGCGGGCTCGATGGCCACGGGCTGATCTTGGAACATCCGGAGGCGAGAATCGCGCGCTTCGCCGAGGAACACGGCTTCCTCGACCTCGCGCGCAGCAATACCCGCCCCGATGTCGGCGACGTCGTGCGGATCGTACCGAACCATGTCTGCGTCGTCGTCAACATGATGGACGAGGTGCTGATGGTGCGCGGCGAGGAGATCATCGGTACGCTGCAGGTCGCGGCACGCGGGAAGCTGCGGTAGCGCGCTGAGGCTACTTCCGATTTCGGGGCATCGCGGAAATGATGGGGATTGCGGCTGGCTGAGCCCGGTCGCGAATGAACCAACTGCGCAACCCGTTTTCGTCCCCTATCATATGAGCGGGAGGCCGATTACTGACGCCTCTGCGAAACGGAGAGGAGATGCGCGGAGCATGACTCATAGAGTATTCGTTTACGGCACTCTCAAGAGCGGCTTCTGGAACCATAACTTGCTTAGGGGTTGCGAGTGCTTGGGCGGGGCCGCTACCGTGCCGACTTACAAGATGATTGAAAACGGCTTCCCGGTCGTCATGCCTGATCCAGAAGGCAAGCCCCTAGCCGGTGAAATCTATACCGTCGATGATGAGACTCTTGCGCGGCTCGACCAACTTGAGCGCGAAGGCCGCTCTTACGACCGTAAACTGATTGACGTCACCTTACGGCTCGCCAGCGGCGAGCGCCTGGCGACCAAGGCGTTCATATACGTTGGACGCGAAGATCGCTTCGGCAAAGCATTCGCCAGCGGTCCGTTCTATCAGACCGTGAATGAGCGAGGCGAACTGGATTGGAAGGCAGGCGCATGACGGGAAGGAAACGCAGCAGTTGGCTGACGGCAGCTTTTGGCACCTTTGAGCCATGCCGACCGGTTGAACACTCCGGGTATTAGATCACTGCGGAGAGGGGCGACCACTGCGCCGTGTCGCCAGCCACCAGTAGAGCCCCGACGTCGCCAGCCCGGCTAGCGGAAAGATCACGGTGAACGGATCCGCAGCCCAGCGAACAAAGAACGCAAAAAAGCTTTCCGTCGGAGGCCCGGAGTTCGGTGCCACTACTTTTCCAATCCATCCATGTTAACGGCACGAACACCAGCGCACCCAGCACCAAACCGAGCAGGCAAACCTTCAAGCCCGTTATCGGCCGCCAAAAGGAAAGGAGATACAAAGACGGCAAGAAGAGAAAGATCGTCGTGCAGTAGGATATGATGCAGCTTGGGACCATCAGGATCAGAAAACCCAGCGCCCGATTGCGTCTCCTGAAGGGATATCATTACAGCGCTAAATATCGTCGGCACCAGCAATGGCGCCAGGATCAGGCCGGTCCAACTGAATCGCATCGCCGCCTTTCCGAAAGGTCCAGAGCGAACCTGAGTCAGCATCAGTCTATGACGAGGTCGCTACGGAGCAGGACGTCGGGCGGGATTACGATGCCCAACGAAGCCGCGGTTTTTGCATTCACGATCATCTCGAACTTCGTAGGCTGCTCGACAGGTAAGTCGCTTGGTTTTGCGCCCTTCAGGATCTTGACCGCGATGATTGCGACTTGCCGCCATAACTCGGCGAGACTAGGCCCATAGGATACCAGTCCCCCGGCTTCAGCGTGTTCTCTCCACTGGTAAATCGCGGGGAGCCGGTTTTCCGCGGCGCCATCGAGAATTTCCTGGGAAATGGAGGACAGAAACGGTGACGAGAAAACATTGAGGGCCTGCGCTTTCCCCGCTTTCGCCGCAAGGAAGGCGCCGGCAAGGTCCTCGTGTCGTCGAACCTCCAACACCTGAACCTGGATCTTGAGGCCGCGAGCCGCTTGTTCGGTCATGGAGACTTGCGACACCCCGGTCGTTGGATCCCAGAGTGCCGCCACGCGAGAGATGCCCGGCAGAATGTGGGTAAGCAATTCGAGCCGTTTTGCGCTTAGTTCGGGAGACTGAATTGTCAATCCGGTCGTGTTTCCGCCTGGTCTCGAAAGGCTGGTAATAAGACCGGATCCGAGCAGATCGTCGCTCATCGCGACAATTGGGATGGCGCTGTTGGTTTCCTGAACTGTCTTGGGCGCGAAGTCTCCGAATGTGACGATAAGTGCCGCCTTCATCCGGACCAGTTCAGCTACCAGACCCGTGAACTCCTGGACGTCTTTTGCTCCATATCGAAGCTCGATCCTAGAACATTCTTTCCAGGAGTGAACCCTGACTCCCTTAAACCCTGAGTGAATGCGTCCATTCGTGGAGGTTGTGGCGGCGTTAGCCCCGGCCACAGAACGCCCACCGTCGGTACGGCAGCGCCCGAAAATCCTGCGCGTGAGCCATCAGCGGCCAAAGCGCCGCTCCGCCAATGAAGATGCTGAAGTCGCGGCGTCTCATGAAAATCCCCCACCCTTCCTCAACATAGCACGATTGAACCACTGTGGCGACGTCCGGTTCTGGCACATCGCGTCATTTCGCTGCGTTGCGCAATGTGGTCGCTATCGGGACATCGAGCAAGCACCCATCAAGCACGTTTATGAATGCGATGCCTGGCCTCTCCAGCCACTTCAACACACCCCTCCCCGCCGCCGCCCCGGTCGCGAACGAGGCCTGCAGCAGATAGCCGCCGGTCGGTGCTTCCCAGTCGAGCATCTCGCCGGCGGCGAAGACGCCGGGCAAGCGGCGGATCATGAAATCGGCGTCGAGTTCGCTGAACGCAATCCCGCCCGCGGTCGAGATCGCGCGCGCGATCGGCGCCGTGCCGTTGAGCTGGATCGGCACGGCGTTGATCAGTCCGGCGAGGCTTGCAGGCGACAGCGACGACAGCGACACGCCGGACGTAACCGCCGCCTCCTGCAACAGGCCGATGGCGACCGGGGAAAGTTGCGCGGCCTTGCGCAGCCAGTTCGAAAACGATTGTTTGCCTCGCGGCGCCGACAGCCGCGCTGATCAGACTCGTCGATTTCGAGATCGGGCCGCAAGGCGATGTGCAGCGTCGCCTCGCCCTGAATTCGAGGATGGCCTCGCGCAAGTCGGCCGACAGCGCATAGATCGCGCCGCCCTCGATGCCGGTCCGCGTGATGATGGCTTCGCCGCGCACGCGTGCGCCGCCGAACGACAGCGCAACGCCCTTGAGCGGATGGCCCTCGAAGCGGTCGCGAAAGATGTCCGACCAGGCGACGGTGAACCCGCAATTGGCCGGCCGGAGCGGCGATATCGTCACTGCCCTGGCGGCGAGCGTCTCCACCCACGCCCCGTCGGACCCGAGCCGCGGCCAGCTCGCGCCGCCGAGCGCGAGCACGGTGGCGCTGGCATCGACGGCGCGTCGTCCGTCGGGCGTCTCGAAACAGCAAATGGCCGTCTCATCCCAGCCGGTCCAGCGGTGGCGCAGCGCGAATTGCACGCCCATCGCGTCGAGCCGCCGCAGCCACGCGCGCAGCAGCGGCGAGGCCTTGAACGCCTTCGGGAAACACCCGGCCGCTGGAGCCGACGAAGGTCGGCTGCCCCAGCGCCTCGCTCCATTCGCGCAAAGCGCGCGGCGGAAATGCCTCAATCGCGGCCGTGAGCTGCGGCGTCGCCTTGCCGTAGCGGGTGAGAAATTCCGGCAGCGGCTCGCTGTGGGTCAGATTGAGCCCGCCGCGCCCCGCCATCAGGAACTTGCGGCCCGCCGAGGCCATCGCGTCATAGACGGTGACGCCAGCGCCGCCCTGCGCCAGCACCTCGGCCGCCATCAGCCCGGCCGGACCGGCGCCGATGACGGCGACTTGGGTTTGGGAACTCGTCATCGCGACAGGCAAGCGACGACGCCCTTTCAGCGTCGGAAGCCTCATCCGGGAGCGCGCATCGGCGCGCGTCTCGAAGGATGGCCGCGAGTCTCGATCGTCGTTGCCAGATTCCGGGTTCGAGACGCTCGCGTCGCACGCTCCTCGGGATGAGGTCGTCACAGGCGTCTACAGCTTGATCCCCGCCCTCGCCGCGGCCTGGCCGACATATTTCTGGGTTTGCTGGAACGCGCCTTCCAGCGCCTTGGCCTTCGACATGTCGCTGATCTCGGCGAAGTGCGCGGCGACCGCGTCGGGCGTCCAGTCGGATTGGGCCAGGTTGATGCCCTCGGTTTCCATGATCTTGATCACCGCGAAGGAGCCGGCGCCCGCGCCCATGATGGTGCGGGTCGGCGCGTCCTCGGCCAGCAGATAAAGCACCGCCGGCGTGATCGCTTCCGGCCTCATCAGGGCCAGCGCCTGCGGCGGCAGCAATTCTTCCGTCATCCGCGTCGCCGCGGTCGGCGAGATCGTGTTGACGCGGATGTTGTTCTTGCGGCCTTCCTCGGCCAGCACGTTCATCAGCCCGATCATGCCGGTTTTCGCCGCGCCGTAATTGGCCTGGCCGAAATTGCCGAACAGGCCCGACGATGAGGTGGTGACGACGATGCGGCCGTAATTGCGCTCGCGCATGCCGTCCCACACCGCCTTGCAGCAATAGAACGTGCCGGTGAGATGCACGTCGAGCACTTTCGCGAAATCGGCTATCTCCATCTTGGCGAAGGACTTGTCGCGCAGGATGCCGGCATTGGCGCAGAGCAGATCGACGCTGCCCCACTCCCTGGTGGCGCGATCCACCATCGCCTTGACCTGCTCGTAAGTTCGAGACGTCGGCGCCGTCGGCCATCGCCACGCCGCCGGCCTTTCGGATTTCCTCGACCACGGTTTCCGCCGGGGTCAGCGATCCGCCGGTGCCGTCGCGGGCGCCGCCGAAATCATTGACCACGACTTTGGCGCCGCGGCTCGCCAACCCCAGCGCATGCGCGCGTCCAAGACCATTGCCCGCGCCGGTGACGATGGCGACGCGTCCGTCAAACCTGATTGTCATGAGTGCAAATTCCTGCTTCCTCGTCATGCCCGGGCTGACCCGGGCATCCATCCAGAACCGGTGGTTTTTGATCAGTGATGGATTGCCGGGTCAAGCCCGGCAATGACGGGCAAACGTGGCTCACGCAAAATAGATCAGGCCGATCCAGTCGGCCACCAGCGCGGGCTTTTCCTCGCCCTCGATTTCGACGGTCACATTGGTGCGCGACAGCAGTTCGGTGGGCTTGCGCAGCTTGGCTTCCATCAATGTGAAGCGGCCGCGGACCCGCGAGCCCGCGCGCACCGGCGAAATAAAGCGCAGCTTGTCGAAGCCGTAATTGACCCCCATGGTCGTGCCCGAGATCACCGGCATCACCTCGTAGGACATGATGCTCAGCAGCGACATCGTCAGGAATCCATGCGCGACCGTGGTGCCGAACGAGGTCTCGCGCCTGGCGCGCTCGGGGTCGACATGGATGAACTGGTGATCCTCGATCACATCGGCAAAGACATCGATCCGGTTCTGATCGACCAGATGCCATGACGACACGCCGACTTCGTGGCCGACCATGTTCTGATAGGCCTCGAGCGAGATCGGCGGCTTTTTCCAGACTTCATTCATTCGTTCATTCTCCATCGACCCGGCCGACCGCATCTTCTGCAACTCCGGGAAATCCTCTTCGCGGAATTCCATGCCCCGCAGCGGGTCGTCGCGATCATTGTCATGCTCCAGACGGCGCAACTGCACGCGGCGGATTTTGCCGGAAATCGTCTTCGGCAGTTCGGTCACGAGTTCGATCCGCCGGATGCGCTTGAACGGCGCGAGCCGCGTGTGCAGGTGCCGGAAGATCGACAGCGCGGTTTCCGGCGAATGCTCCGCGCCCGACACCAGCAGCACATAGGCCTTGGGGACGGCAAGCCTGATCGGATCGGGACTGGGAACGACGGCGGCCTCCGCCACCGATTCATGCTCCAGCAAAATGCTCTCGAGTTCGAACGGGCTGATCCGGTAATCGGACGATTTGAAGACGTCATCGGAGCGGCCGACGAAGGTGAGATAACCCTCGTCGTCGGCAAACACCACGTCGCCGCTGCGATAGAGATCGCCGTCGGCGCCGCTCAGTTTGCCGTCGTCGCCCTGATAGCCCTGCATCAGGCCCGCGGGCCGATCAGCGCCGAGCAGCAGGGTGACCTCGCCCTCTTTCGTGACATGGCCGTCGATATCGGTGATCTGCACGCGGTAACCGGGCAGCGGCCGGCCCATCGATCCGACCTTCACCTTCTGGCCGGGCGAATTGCCCGCCAGCGCGGTGGTTTCGGTCTGGCCGTAGCCGTCGCGGATGGTCAGCCCCCACGCCGCCCGCACCTGGTCGATCACTTCGGGATTGAGCGGCTCGCCGGCGCCGCAGACCTCGCGCAAGCTGACCTTGAAGGTCGCAAGCTTCTCCTGGATGAACAGCCGCCACACCGTCGGCGGCGCGCACAGCGTGGTGACGCCGCAGCGGCCGATGGTCGCGAGCAGTCCCTTGGCGTCGAAGCGCGGCTGATTGACCACGAACACCGTGGCGCCGGCGTTCCAGGGTGCAAAGAAGCAGCTCCAGGCGTGCTTGGCCCAGCCCGGCGAGGAAATGTTGAGGTGGATATCGCCCGGCTGCAGCCCGAGCCAGTACATCGTCGACAGCGCGCCGACGGGATAGCTGCGCTGGCTGTGCCGCACCAGTTTTGGTTTTGCTGTCGTGCCCGAGGTGAAATAGAGCAGCATCGGATCGTCCGACCTGGTCGGCCCGTCCGGCTTGAAGGTTTCCGGAAAATCCGCGGTCTGCTCGTAGGCCAGCCAGCCGTCCTGCTTCGACGATGCGTTGACGACAATGCGAATGAGCTGCTCGCCGCCGAGACCTGCGAATTTCGCGACCTGGTCCTGCGTCGCCACCACCACCCTGGCGCGGCCGCGATCAAGCCGGTCGCGCAGCTCGTCCGGGGTCAACAGCGTGGTCGCGGGAATCACGACGACCCCAAGCTTCATCGCCGCCAGCATGGTCTCCCACAAGGGAACGACGTTGCCGAGCAGCAGCAGCAGATGGTCGCCGCGCTTCAGCCCCTGCGCGCGCAGGAAGTTTGCCACCTGGTTGGAACGGCGCGACAGCGCCGCGAACGACAGCTTTGTTTCTCGGTTGCTGCCGGCATCGACGATCCACAGCGCCGGGCGATCCCTGCTTTCCGGAGTGCGCGCCAGCTCGGCGTCGAACCAGTCCAGCGCCCAGTTGAACGGCACCGGATCCGGCCAGCGGAAATCCGCGACCGCCTTGTCGTAATCCGTCCGATGCTTCAGCAGGAATGCCCGGGCGTCCTGAAATGTCGTCATATCGTTATCAGCTTTTTCCGGCGAGGCCGCGGACATGCTGGATGATACCGGAGAAATCGACCCCGCCATGTCCCGCGGCGTCGAACGCCTTGTAGATTTCCTGCGCATGCTTGCCAAGCGGCGTCGCCGCGCCGGCGGCCCTGGCCGCGTCCTGCGCCAGCGTCAGGTCCTTCACCATCAGCGCCGATGCAAAGCCCGGCTTGTAATCGTTGTTGGCGGGCGAGGTCGGCACCGGGCCCGGCACCGGACAATAAGATGTCAGCGACCAGCATTGTCCCGACGAGGTCGAGGCGACGTCGAACAGCGCCTGATGCGACAGCCCGAGCTTTTCGGCGAGCGCAAAGGCTTCGCCGACCGCGATCATGGATACGCCCAGGATCATGTTGTTGCAGATTTTGGCCGCCTGGCCGGCACCGGGGCCGCCGCAATGCACGATCTTCTTGCCCATCTTTTCCAGCACGGGCTTGGCCGCCGCGAACGCCTTTTCGTCGCCGCCGCACATGAAGGTCAGGGTTGCGCCCCTGGCGCCGCCGGTGCCGCCGGAGACCGGCGCATCGACCGAGAAGATGCCCTGCTCCGACGCCAGCGCATGGGCCTGCACGGCGCTTTCGACATCGATGGTCGAGCAATCGATGATCAGCGCACCCTTGGTCATCGAGGGAATTACTTCGTCCCAGACCGAAAGCACATGCTTGCCCGCCGGCAGCATCGTGATGACGACCTCGGCGCCCTTCACGGCGGCCGCGGCGCTGCCGGCGATCTCAGCGCCATCCGCCTTCGCCTGATTGCGCGAAGCCCCGACCAGATCGAATGCGGTCACCTTGTGGCCGGCCTTGACCAGATTGGCCGCCATCGGCCCGCCCATGTTGCCGAGCCCGATGAATGCGATGCTTGTCATGATCCAATTTCCTCCGCCTGGGGCGTTTCTATTTTCTGTTGTCGAAGACCAATTCGTCGGCGCCGATTTCGGCGAAGTAGGGCGCGACCATTTCCGGCGTCACCTGCTCGATTGTCGGCGGCGACCAGCGGGGATTGCGGTCCTTGTCGATCACGGCCGCGCGCACGCCCTCGCGGAAATCGTCGCTGGCGAATACTTCCAGCGCGGCGCGATATTCCCGCACCAGACACTGCTCCAGCGAGGACGATCCCCGCGCCAGCCGCAGCAGTTTTAGCGCCACCACCATGCCGCGCGGCGACTTCTCGTTCAACGTCTTCAGTGTCGATCGCGCCAGCTCGGAGCCGTCGCGCTGCAGGGCCGCGACGATATCCTGCATCCGGTCATGGGCGAACCAGCGGTCGATCTGCGGCTGCAGCGCCGCGACGGGGCCCGACGTCTCGCCGGTCGCGAACGCGTCGATCACGGCCTTCACTTCGGCGGAGTTCACGTCCGCGCCAAGTTTGACCAGCGCCTCGCGCAAGGCGGCAAGCCTGTCGGAGGGCACCACCGCATCGGCAAATCGGGCATAGATCGCATCGGGACCATTCATGGTCTGGCCGGTCAACCCAAAATAGGTGCCGATCTCGCCCGGCGAGCGCGACAGCAGCCAGGTGCCGCCGACATCCGGAAAGAAGCCGAGACCGACTTCCGGCATCGCAAGCCTGGTCCGCTCGGTGACGACGCGATGGCGGCCGTGCGCGGACAGCCCGACGCCGCCGCCCATCACGATGCCGTCCATGAAGGCGACATAGGGTTTTGGAAACCTGGCGATACGCGTCGTTGAGAATGTACTCCTCGCGCCACAGGATCTTGCCGAGATCACCTTTGACCTGCGAGCTTTCATACAGCGCCGCGGATGTCGCCGCCGGCACAAAGGCCGCGCTCGCCCGCGCCTTCCAGCAGGATCAAGCCGACCGCCGGGTCGGACTCGAACTGGTCGAGCGCCTTGTCGATGTCGCGAAACATCTCAAGCGTCACGGCATTGATCGTCTTCGGCCGGTTGAGCCGGATCACGCCGACCGCGCCTTCGCGCCGCACGATCAGGTCGGGCTCGGACCCGCGACGGCCGCAGCCTGAGCCGTCATCGCGCGCCCTCGATCAGCTTGCGCGAAACGATCAGCCGCATGATTTCGTTGGTGCCCTCGAGGATCTGGTGCACGCGCAGGTCGCGCACGATCTTCTCGATGCCGTATTCGCTGAGGTAGCCGTAGCCGCCGTGCAGTTGCAGCGCCTGGTTGGCGACCTCGAACCCGACATCGGTGCCGAAGCGCTTCGCCATCGCGCACAGCATGGTGGCGTCGGCATCCTTGCGGTCGAGCGCCGCGGCTGCGCGCCACACGAAGGTCCGCGCCGCCTCCAGTTCGGTCGCCATGTCGGCAAGGCGAAATTGCAGCGCCTGGAATTCGTCGAGGCGCTTTCCGAAGGCCTTGCGCTCCCTCATATAGGCCAGCGACTTGTCGAGTGCGCACTGCGCACCGCCGAGCGAACAGGCCGCGATATTGATGCGGCCGCCGTCGAGCCCGGCCATCGCGATCTTGAAACCGATACCCTCCTCGCCCAGGCGATTGGCGACAGGCACGCGCGCATTTTCGAAGATCACCGCGCGCGTCGGTTGCGCGTTCCAGCCCATCTTGCGCTCGTTGGCGCCGAATGAAAGCCCTGATGTGTCGCCCTCGATGACCAGCGTCGAGATGCCACCGGGTCCGTCGGCCCCGGTCCGCACCATCACCACATAGAGATCGCCCTTGCCGGCGCCGGAAATGAACTGCTTCTGGCCGTTGAGCACGTAATGGTCGCCATCGCGCACCGCGCGGGTGCGCAGCGCGGCCGCGTCCGATCCCGCGCCGGGCTCGGTCAGGCAATAGCTCGCCAATAGTTCCATGGTGCAGAGTTTCGGCAGCCACTTTTTGCGCTGGCTGTCATTGCCGTAGGCGTCGATCATCCAGGATGCCATGTTGTGGATCGAGATGAACGCCGACACCGTCGGGCAGCCCTGCGCCAGGGCCTCGAAGATCAGCGCCGCATCGAACCGCGTCAGCGCCGAACCGCCGACGTCATCGCGGATATAGACCCCGCCGATGCCGAGCGTGGCCGCCTCGCGCATCACATCGACCGGAAAATGCTTCTCCTCGTCCCAGCGCAGCGCATGCGGCGCGATCTTCTCCGCGGCAAAATCCCGCGCCATATCGCGAACCGCAATCTGGTCCTCGTTGAGAGCGAATTGCATCGCGGGTTGGTTTTCCCCGGTCAATTCATCGTCGGAATCGAGAACTCCGCGCCTTCCTTGACGCCGGAGGGCCAGCGCGCGGTCACCGTCTTGGTCTTGGTGTAGAAGCGCACGGAATCCGGTCCATACTGATTGAGATCGCCGAAACCGGAACGTTTCCAGCCACCGAAGGTGTAATAGGCGACCGGCACCGGGATCGGCACGTTGATGCCGACCATGCCGACATTGACTCTCGCTGCGAAGTCGCGCGCCGCGTCGCCGTCGCGGGTGAAGATCGCAACGCCGTTGCCGTAGTCGTGGTCGGACGGCAGTCTCAGCGCCTCGTCGTAATCATGGGCGCGCACCACCGACAGCACGGGACCGAAGATCTCTTCCTTGTAGATCCGCATGTCCTTTGTGACGTTGTCGAACAGGCATCCGCCCATGTAGAAACCGTTCTCATAGCCCTGCATCTTGAAGCCGCGGCCATCGACCGCGAGCTTGGCGCCTTCCTTGATGCCGATCTCGACATAGTTCTTGACCCGCTCGAGCGCCGCCCGCGTCACCAGCGGACCGAAATCGGCGGTCGGATCGATCGAAGGGCCGATCTTCAGGTTCTCGACGCGCGGAATCAGCTTTTCCATCAGCCGGTCGGCCGTGGTCTTGCCGACGGGGACCGCGACCGACACCGCCATGCAGCGCTCGCCCGCCGCGCCGTATCCGGCTCCCACCAGCGCGTCAACCGTCTGATCCATGTCGGCATCCGGCATGATGATGGCGTGGTTCTTGGCGCCGCCGAAGCACTGCGCACGCTTTCCGGTCGCGGCCGCCCGCTCATAGATATATTGGGCGATCGAAGACGAGCCGACAAAACCGACCGCCGCGATGTCGGGATCGTCGAGAATGGCGTCGACCGCTTCCTTGTCGCCGTTGACGACGTTGAGGATGCCCGGCGGCAGCCCCGCCTCCAGCATCAGCTCGGCGAGCCTCATCGGCACGCCGGGGTCACGCTCCGACGGCTTCAGGATGAACGCATTGCCGCAGGCAATCGCGGGCGCGAATTTCCACATCGGGATCATCGCCGGGAAATTGAACGGCGTGATGCCGGCGACGACGCCGAGCGGCTGGCGCATCGAATAGATGTCGATGCCGGGGCCGGCGCCTTCGGTATATTCGCCCTTCATCATTTGCGGAATGCCGAGAGCGAACTCGACGACCTCGACACCGCGCAGAATATCGCCCTTCGCGTCGGGAAGGGTCTTGCCATGTTCGCGGGCCAGCAATTCGGCCAAAGCGTCATTGTCACGCGCAACCAGCTCCAGGAACTTCATGAGCACGCGAACCCGGCGCTGCGGATTGGTGGCACCCCATTCCGGCTGCGCCGCCAAGGCGTTCTCGACCGCGGCGCGCAGTTCGGCCTTGGAGGCCAGCGCCACCTGGGCCTGCACATCGCCGGTCATCGGCTCGAACACGTCTGCGAATCGCCCCGAAGTGCCCTTGACCTCACGGCCGCCGATAAAATGTCCGATTGTGCGCATGCGTTCCTCCCGAAGCCGGATTTTGCGGCATCTTGCAGTCTTTGCAGCGTTTGGAAAGGGTTTCCACGCGTAGCGCATTTGCGAAAATGCGGACATGGCCCGCGTTTTCCGCCCCCTACGACCAATGTCGAATGCGGCAGCCGCGCGGCCTTGTCAGTGCGGCGCGGACCTGGCGGCGTTTCTTGGCGGCTGCGGACTTCTTCGCTGCCGGCTTCGACAGTACCGCTTGGCGCCCGGCGGCAAGAATTTCGTCGGAAAACGGCCCGTTGCCGGCGATGCGGGCCAGCACCAGGGTACCCATCATGGTCGCCATGGTCGCCATCGCCTGTTTGCGCGCGGCCTTGCGCGGCATTTCCGGAATCTGCGCGGCGAGCATGTCGATCATCTGCTCGAGCTTGGCCGCGAAGGCCTTGCGGGTTTTCGGGCTCTCGCGGGCGATTTCCGCACCCAGCGCCGGAACCGCGCAGCCATGGCCGGGATCGTCGCGATGCAGCGGCGTCAGATAGGATTCCGCGATCGCCGCCAGCCGCTTGTCCGGCGGCGTCTGTTCGGCGAGCTTGCGCCAGCGCTCGGTCGAGCGATCCATCGCATAGGCAAAAGCCTCGACGACCAGCGCTTCCCGGGAATCGAAGTGAGCGTAGAACCCGCCATGGGTAAGGCCAGCGTCGTTCATCAGGTCGGCGACGCCGATGCCGTGCGCGCCCTTCTCGCGAAGCCGCACCGAGGCTTTCTTCACGATCCGCGCGTGGGTCTCGAGCTTGTGTTCCCTGGAGTAACGCATTGGCGGCCCTATAGGATGTCTGAAATCATATAATAGCATCTGTTGCCCGGGGAAAGCTGCATCTTATTCGATTCGCCGAAGCCTCACCCATCAGGCCATCGCTCCTCCCGCTGACCTTGACAAGTCGCCGCTTTGCCCGGGAAGTGGCACGATCCGCCCCGAGGCACCCCACGAATTGCGAGGCTGTCCATGCACATGCTCAATCCCCATTGCGGCGTCGACCGCGACAAGCGCGGCGTGGTTCGCCTGACGATCTGCAATGCCGGCTCGCTCAACATCCTCGGATCGGCCGTCATCAACGGCGTCCGCGAAGGACTGGAGGTGCTTGCGACGGAACGGCAGATTCGCGCGCTGGTGATATCAGGCCAAAGCGAGAAAAGCATGATCGGCGGCGCCGATATCAAGGAAATGGCCGGGCTCGATCAGGCATCGGCCGAGAAATTCATCACCGGCCTGCGCGATCTCTGCGAGGCCGTGCGGGCGTTTCCGGCGCCGGTGATCGCGCGGATGCCCGGCTGGTGCCTCGGCGGCGGCCTCGAAGTCGCCGCCGCCTGCGATTTCCGCATCGCCGCGCACGACGCCAAATTCGGCATGCCGGAGGTCAGGGTCGGGATTCCCTCGGTGATCCATGCCGCCCTGCTGCCGCGGCTGATCGGCTGGGGCCGCGCCCGCTGGCTGGTCATGACGGCGGAGAATATCGATGCGCCCACGGCGCTTGCCTGGGGGCTGATCGACGTGGTCGCGCCGCAAGGCGAGCCTCGACGCCGCGGTCGAGAAGACGGTAGCCGCCCTGCTGCAATGCGGTCCGGAAGCGCTGCGCGCGCAAAAAGCCCTGCTGCGGCAATGGGAAGAACTGCCGCTCAAGGAATCCGTCAACCTCAGCATCGGCGTGTTCGGGAGGTGCTTCCTGACCGACGAGCCGCAGCGGCTGATGCAGGCTTTTATCGATCGCAAGCGCTAGCGCGATCCCGTTCACGACAATTTATCCCGGGCCGTCGTTGCAAATTGCGCAGCGCATCATATGATAGACATCATCCAAAATTCCCGTCTTGCCGGGCGCGAAAACCAGGAAATCCCCATGATCTCCGACTGGCTGTCAGCTGCCCTCGCCCGCCGCAATATCCATTACGGCTGGGTGATGGTCGGCGTGACGTTTTTCACCTCGCTGATCAGCGCCGGCACGGTCGGCGCGCCCGGCGTGTTCATCGTGCCGCTGCAGCATGAATTCGGCTGGACCACCGCGGAGATTTCCTCGGCGCTGTCGATCCGCTTCATCCTGTTCGGGCTGATGGCGCCGTTCGCCGCAGCCTTGCTGAACCGCTACGGCCTGCGCAACGTGACGCTGTCGGCCCTGCTGATTGTGGCCTCGGCGCTGGTGACGTCGCTGGCCATGACAAAAGTCTGGCAATTGATGCTGCTGTGGGGCGTCGTGATCGGCATCGGCACCGGCATGACCGCGCTGGTGCTGGGGGCCACCATTGCCGCGCGCTGGTTCGCGGCGCGGCGCGGGCTGGTGGTCGGCATCCTCACCGCAAGCGTCGCCACCGGACAACTGGTGTTCCTGCCGTTGCTTGCGGCCATCACCGAACGGATGGGCTGGCGGATCGCGCTTGCGCTGGTGTGCGTGATGCTCGCCGTCGCGGCGACCGCGGTGCTGCTGCTGATGCGCGATCGTCCCGGCGATCTGGGCTTGCGACCGTTCGGCGATGACGGCGCGGCGCCGCTGGCTCCGCCGCCTCCCAACAATGCGCCGATCATGGCTGCAGCGCTCGGCGCGCTGCGCGATGCCGCGAGACAACGGGTGTTCTGGATCTTGTTCGCTACCTTCTTCATCTGCGGCGCCTCTACCAATGGGCTGATCCAGGTGCATCTGATTCCGATGTGCCTCGATTTCGGCATTCCGCAGGTCGAGGCCGCGAGCCTGCTCGCCGCCATGGGCGTGTTCGATTTCTTCGGCACCATCGTGTCGGGCTGGCTATCGGACCGTTACGACAATCGCTGGCTGTTGTTCTGGTATTACGGCCTGCGCGGCCTGTCGCTGTTGTTCCTCCCATTCAGCGATTTCTCGTTCTACGGCCTGTCGCTGTTTGCGATGTTCTATGGGCTGGACTGGATCGCGACGGTGCCGCCGACGGTACGGCTCACCGCGCAGCGGTTCGGGCCGGAGCGCGCCAACCTGGTGTTCGGCTGGATTTTTGCCGGTCATCAACTGGGTGCAGGCGCGGCCGCATTCGGCGCCGGTCTGTCGCGGACGGTGCTTGCGACGTACTTACCGGCTTTTTTCGTCGCCGGCGCGCTCTGCATCGTCGCGGCGTTGATTACGCTGGCGATCTCGCGGCAGCCGAAGCCGGCAGTGGCGTGAGCTACGG
>CAVTNA010000003.1:0-8191 GCA_963735835.1 uncultured Alphaproteobacteria bacterium
TTGTGCGATTTGACCTTCGCCTTCACCGACATGAGCTCTTAGCCAAGCCGGAATGACCGATGGTTGCTCCGCGGCAAAAAGTCGGGGCGACGCCGATAAGGCGATGATGATGAAGTAGCTGATGATATTGACAATGTTCAGAAGGACAGATCGTAACCTCACCAGATCAATTCTCCTGTCGGAGCGCGTGCCCTACCGACTTTTACAATAATCGTACGCGTCCGCTCGCAGTGGACGGTCGATACATCCATGTGGCCATAGTTCTATGCCGCCACCTTACCGCCGACTGCGGCGCAATGGTGGCGCGGCGCCATACCGGCTATGCTGGTGCCTTATTCGGGGCTAGGCGGGCGGCGTGCCTGAGCGAGTGAACCGTAAGACAGCGCGATGCAATCAAGACCTACCAACGTCCACGGCTGCACCGACGGTCAAAACGTCGGGAAACGACCTCAACGGAGTTTCAGCGCCGGGCTCGTCGTTTCGGTCGTCCTGCACGTCCTTGCCCTGTCGGCGTTGATCATATGGCTAGGGCTGGCGGCCGTTCCGGTCGATATTCCCCTCGTAGTGCCCGTGAATATCGTTCAGCTCGCGAATGAGACGGTCGGCCCAAGGGCGCCCGATCAAGCGAACCTTCCGCAGCAAAAAGCCGCAGCGCCTTCCTCACCCGATGCGATACCGGTCGACCTCTCGCCTTTAAAGAGGCCACTGCCGCCCGACGACCTCGAAGTCAAACTCCGCAAGCTTGCCGAACTGCGCCAACCGATTCTGGATCAAAACCTTTCCACTAAGGGTGAAGGCCTCTCTCGCATCTCAGCGACGAGACCGGACGCGGCGCTCGGATTCGACGCGGCCTTAAAGGACTTTCTTCGCGATCAGATCGAGCATCATTGGGGTCTCGATCTCGCGGCTCTCCATGGCAAGGACTTTTCGGTTCTTGTCCGTGTGGCCATCACAAAGGCTGGCGTTGTCACCGGAGCTGAGGTCGTCAACAATCGAAAGTTAGGTGTTGACGCGGCATACGATGAAGCCGCACTGAGCGCGCGAAACGCCGCGCTTTTGTCCTCGCCACTGACCTTGCCGCCTGGGCATTATCCGGAGTTAATGAACGTAATTCTCACGCTCAACACCAGAGATGCATTGCGATAGCAATGTCGGACGGGTCGCGGACTACGGCAGGTCCCTGGCGACCCGAAAACCGGTGAGGCTCGAATTATCGTAGTCGTCACCGTCGCTAGTGCTGAAGCTTCGGCTGGCCGAACGGACGAGAACGGGCAAGCTGTTCCAGGAACCACCGCGAATAACGTGCTTCGCGCAATTTTTTTCCGTCCACGCACGGCCATCGTCAGGAGCGTGGATATAGTTCGGATGCCAGCAATCCTCGGTCCATTGCCAGGCGTTTCCTAACATGCCGTAGAGGCCGAACGGGTTGGGGGCGAAGCTTTCGACGGTGGCGAACAATCGATCGTCCCATGGGCTGCCGCAGCCGTTGCAATTTGCACGATTGCGCCCGATCGCCTCACCCCACCACCGGGCTGTTTTGGTGCCCGCCCGAGCGGCATATTCCCACTCCGCTTCGCTCGGGAGACGATACGGCCCGGGGCCCGGCGCGAGGGCCGGACGTTCCTTATGCACCTTGGCATTGAGCCATGCGACATAGGCCTCTGCGTCAATCCATCCGAGGCAGACAGCCGGCCAGTTTGGCAGTTGCAATTCCAAACCGCGACCGGGAGAACCCCATGCGTAGCCGAGGATCCGGTTGCAGGGCATCGTCCGATGACCGGTACTCTTGAGGAAATCGATAAACTGCGCGGTGGTAATGTCGTATTTGCCCAAAGCGAATGCTTTTATCGAAACGACATGCTGCGGACCCTCGGAATCATAGCGGCCCTGCTCATTCTTCGGACTGCCCATCAAAAATGTGCCCGCCGGAATCCCGACCATCACGGGGCAATCTGGACATTCCCGAAATTCGCGATCTTTCCGCGCCTGCGTGTGACCCAGACTTGATGCAGTCAGCGCCAAGGCCGCGAGAATGACCGCCAGGAAAAGTTTGTGAATTGGAACGTCCAGCGGCGGGGGCAGGTGAGTCATTTGCGCGCCTTCGAATTCCTGCGTGTTGCGCAGTCGCCGACGATGACGTGGATTTGCCTTGCGCTCGAACCTGCGTCTCAATGGCATTGAGGACTCGGATGAACTCTTGATGGCGATGGCGCTGCATATTGCGGCCGATGATGATGGTGAGGGCGACGTTCATTCCGCAGTGTCTGTCCTTGGCGCAGAATGCGCATTTCCCCGTAAGTTCGATCATGGCGGCCTCGACACGAAACCCATGTTGCTTTGCGTTCGCTTCGAGCTGTTTCGTCAACGCACTTCCAACCAGTTCGTCGACATGGCCGCACTCTCGACATATCGCAAAAGCCACTGGACCATGATGGTGCTTATGGTTGCTGCAACTCAAGTAGGCGTTAATCGATTCCAGGCGATGCACATCCCCTGAGTCCATCAATCGCTTTAAGGCGCGGTAGACAGTCGGCGGCGAATGGAACCCGCTTCGCCGAAGCGCGTGCAGGATTTCATATGCCGTCATTGGCGCGTTGGCCGATTGCAGCACGCGAAGAACCAATTGGTGGTTGGCAGCGTCACGCTCCGGCACTTCCTGTAGTCTGCTATTCCTCATTACAGCCCCCAGATGTCGTCCATTTTGCAGGCTCACGCCGTTAGCGAATGTTGTAGCGGATGGGCACCATGATCGCGATTTCCGCGCCGGCGAGTTCCGGTGGTGGCGGTGGCAACGGTTGCGCGCGCTCGACCAGTGCCAGCGTCGCCTCATCGAGCAGGCTGGAACCTGAGCTGTGCACGATACGGGCGTGATGCACACCGCCATGACGGTCGATGCTGAAGGCTAGCTGCGCCACACCTTGCTCGCCGCGCACACGCGCCTCGGCCGGATAACGCTTGCTGCGCTCCAGCGTGGCGACCAATCGCGACTTCCAGTTCGGTACCGCATAGGGATTGTGCGAGGAAGCGCCGGGCGCCGGCGCCGCCGCGCGTTCGGCCTTGGTCTCCGCGGTGCTCGGCGCGCTGGGGAGGCTCGCGTGCTGCTGCTTGGGCTTCTCCTCTTTCGGCTTTTGCGGTGGTGTCGGCGGCGGCGTCACCGCGAGGAGCGGCTCGGCTTGCGGCTCCGGCGGCAGTTCGAGCTTCTCGACGGGCTTTACCGGGTCGGGCTCAGGCTCGGGTTCTGCTTCGGCCTGCTGCGGTCCAGGCGGCAGTTCGCTTGGTTTGGTGTCGGGCGCGACTGCTAGGGGAGCTAGATCGATGGTGATCACCGGTGCATTTGCCACCAGATCGGAATTCTCGGTCCAGTGTGCCAGCAGCGCGGCCACGACGACGGCGTGAAAGCAAAGCGCCAGCGCAAAGCAGGCGCCCCAGCGCAGCATTTCGGGCCATGCGGCGTACGATCGCGGATTGCGGTACCGCATTCACGGCACTTTCTCGGCTTCCAGAGCGACCAGCGCCACATGCAGATAGCCGGCACTGCGCAGATCATTCATCAGCGCCATCAGATCACCATAAGGAACCGACTTGTCGGCGCGTACGAACACGCGCTGCTGCTTGTCGCCGGCGGTCGCCTGATCGAGCGCGGCCGAAAGCGTCGCGCGGTTTACCGCATCATTGTCGACCAGCAGGCTCAAGTCGGATTTGAGCGTCAGGAATAGCGGCTTGTCCGGGCGCGGCTGCTGCTCGGCATTGGCGGCCGGCAGGTCGACGGAAATATCCACGGTCGCCAGCGGCGCTGCGATCATGAAGATGATCAGCAGGACCAAAATCACGTCGATGAACGGCGTGACGTTGATCTCATGGATCTCGCTTAAAGCTTCGTCGCCGTGGTCGAGACGTACGCTCATGGATCGCACTCCCTCCGGCGGCTCACTCGGCGGCCGCTATCGGCCGGCGGCGCTCACCCGACGGGCGGTTAAAGGCGCCGCGATCGAGGTCGCGGCTCACCAAGACGCAGGATCTCGGCGGCGGCATCGGCCTGTAGTGCGCGATAGCCGGCAGTCCAGCGCGAGAACACGTTGTACATCACCACTGCTGGAATGGCCGCCACCAGGCCCAAGGCCGTTGCGAGCAATGCTTCGGCGATGCCAGGTGCCACCACTGCCAGATTGGTGGTGTGCTGCTTGGAGATGCCGATGAAGCTGTTCATGATGCCCCACACCGTGCCGAACAGGCCGACGAACGGGGCGGTGGCGCCGACGGTGGCGAGAATGCCGGTGCCGCGGATCATCCGCCGGCCGGCGGCGGCTTCGATCCGCTCCAGACGCGAGGCGATGCGCTCCTTTACGCCGTCAGCCGAGATGGCATCGGCCGAGAGCCGCAATTCGGTTTCGGCAGCATCCAGCAGCATGGCGACATCGCCGCCGCGATCATTCAGGCGGGTCATGGCGTCGGCGAGCGAGCGCGCCTCATTGAGCGCCGCGATCGCCCGCGCGCAGTCCGACGCCTGGCAGCCAGCAATTCGAGGGCCTTGGCAAACCAGATGGTCCAGGTCAGCAGCGAAGCGAGGGCAAGGCCGACCATCACCGCTTTGACCACAATGTCGGCGGCCAGGAACATGCCCCACGGCGACAGATCGCGTGGAAGCGTGAGCGCGATGGCGATAGGCGCGGCCGCCACCGCGTTTGGCTCTGCTAACGCCGGCCGCACGATTGGGGCCGGCGCGGCGTCGGCCGGTGCCGGCATGATCGGTGCCTTGGCAGCTGGAACTTCTTGAGCGGGCGGAGCAGCGGGGAGAGCGACGACCGGCGGTGTAGTCGCTGGCGCAGGTGGCAATTGCGCGAGGGCGAGCGCCGGCTGCAAAAGTGCTGCGGCGAGCGCTACGGCCGGGATATGAATCAGTTTGCTACAGAGTTTCATCGCGTCTTGGTCCTCTCGGCTTGCGGCCAAATACCGGTACGGTACATGCAGTGCAGGTGGCCGCTTCAGGGCGCGCGTGGCGGCGATCAGCCGAACGGCTGGACGGCGAGGTCGTTGCTTCGCCGCGCGGCCGCGGCGCGGCCCAAGCTCATCCCAAGCGACGTCAGCGCGCCGCGGCGGCGAGGCGGTCGAGCGGGTAGGCGGTCTGTTTGGCTCATCGCGACGCCCTCACAGTTTCTTCGAAATTCCGACGAAATAGCCGCGGCGCATTCCAAATTGCGGCGCGAACACGCCGATGCCCGATCCGTCCCTGAGCTCGTAGATGGTGTCGAAGACGTTCACGACATCGAAGCGAACCGTGACCGGCTTGCCGTCGGGCCGCTTGATCTCGTGCGAGATCCCGATATTGGCCGTGGCGTAGGGCGCGACATGGTCGGTGTTGGCGAAGCCGCTGCGCAAGCCGCTGCCGTACACCATGCTCGCGCTGAACCGCGTGCCCTGCCAGAGGTAGGACGCGCCGGCCGAGCCGGTCCATTGCTGCGCGTGATCGGTGTTGATGTAGTTGCTGGCGATGTAGGCGAGCTCGTCGGCGCCGAACAGATATTGGTTCGACACGATGTTGGTGGCGACCTGGCGGGCCCAGGCGAGATTGCCGTAGGCGCTGAAATTGCCGTCCTTGTAGGTCGCGCTCAGTTCGACGCCGCTGTTATAGGCTTTTTCGTAGTTGAAGCCGTTGAGGATCAGCGCCGCGCCGAATTGTCCGTCGTCCAGCAGGTCTCTGGAAATCTTGTAGTAGGCGTCGAGACCGACCTCGAGCTGCGGCGTGATCTTTTGCACGATGCCGGCGTCGAAATAATGCGCGCGTTCCGGCAGCACCGGGCTTTGCTGGAATGTATCCGGCTGCGCCGTCGTATTGGCGAAGGGCGCGATAGCGGCGGGCGCGGCGATCGCCTGCGGCGGCGGCGTGAAGTAGCGCGCATAGCCGGCGTGCAACGTCGTGCCGTCGAGCGGCTTGTACACGACGTTGACGCGCGGGCTGAGCTGGTTGGCGTCGACATATTGCCACATCTGGTCGAAGCGCAGGCCGGCATTCACCGTCAGTTGGTCGGTGATCTTCCATTCGTCCTGGACGTAGACGCCGGCGATCCAGCCGAACTTCGAACTGTCGTCGGTCACGGTGAACGGCGTGTCGACCGGAACGCCGCCGACGAGCGGCAGCACCGTCGAGATATTGCTGTTCTGCGTGCTTTCGCCGTCGACCGTGAAGCCCGCCCGCAGCGTATG
Source organism: uncultured Alphaproteobacteria bacterium (assembly GCA_963735835.1). Lineage (GTDB taxonomy): Bacteria > Pseudomonadota > Alphaproteobacteria > Rhizobiales > Xanthobacteraceae > Bradyrhizobium. The sequence continues at coordinate 6,202 of CAVTNA010000003.1, forward strand.
CGCGTCGTTGAGCTTATAGGCGCCGTCGCCCTGCAGGCCGTTGGCGAAGCCGCGGCGGTAGACGTCCGAAGCGATGCCGTTGAACACAAGATCGCCGATCGTATCCGGAACGAAGTGCAGCGTGCTGTAGCGGGAGAAGGCGGCGAGCTGGAAGTCCAGTCCGTTGACGGATTTCTGCAGCGCCAGCACGCCGAAGGTATTCTGCTCGGCTTGGTGTTCATTGAGCATCGACGAGTCGAAATTGCTGACGCCGAAAGCGGTGAACCCCGGCATTTGCCCCGGATTGTTCGGGATCTGGAAACGGTTGGTGGTGTTGCCGAAGATCGTGCTCACGCGCGTCTGCGGGTCGAGCACCGTCGAGGTGTAGCTGAAGAAGTTGCCCTGATAGGTGCGGTCGTGGATCGCGTTGTAGCTGTCGGTCGGGTTTTCGATGCCGAGATTGCTGGTGAAGCCGCGGCCGGTGACGAAATATTCCGTGTTGCCGCTGCGCCCGCCGTAGTCGAAGCTCGGCGTCAGGGTGCCGAAACTGCCGCCGTAGATGCCGACACTGCCGCCCTGCTGCAGCGAATTGCCGCTCTTGGTCTGGATGTCGACGATGCCGGCGGTGCGCAAGCCGAACTGCGCCGGCAGCGCGCCGGTGATCAGCGCCAGTGAGCCGACGAAGCTGGTGTCGAGGACGTGGCCGAAGCCGGAAATGCCATCGGGCAGGATGATCCCATTGATCCGGTATTGCACGTTGGCGTGCTCGTTGCGGACGTGGATGTCGCCATTCACGGCGCTGTCCTGCGCAACGCCGGGCGCTTGCAGCAAGACCGAGTTGATCGGCGCGTCGGTGCCTTGCGGCAGGGTTTCGATGAAGGCGCGGTTCATATCGAATGAGCTGGCGCCGAAGCGCGGCGACAGGTTGTCGCGCGCCATGTCGAATTTCGTATTCGTCGGAGGCGAGGTCGTTTTTCGGCTGCGCCGTCGGGGCCGCGGCCGGGCGCGGCGGCGCCGGGCGCTGCGCCTGCACGACAATTTCCGGAAGCACTTCTTGCGCCGCCGCTAAGCCGGGCAACACGCCCAGGAGCACAAACGGTAACGCCGCCCGGAGCGGGACCCGATAAACACCCGATGCCATGGAACCTCGCGAACGCCTTGACAGGAAAATGTGATATTATAACATTACATTAGTTTCCAATGTCAACCGTGTTTCCGCGAACGGCGGAGCTTGCGGCGCAGTCAGAAAGGATCCGGATCATGAAAACAGTCATCGGACTGATGCTGGCGTTAGGATTGATCCTCACCTCGGCGCCGAGCACCCGCGCCGCCGACGGCAAGATCAGCGTCGTGGCGGCGGAGAATTTCTATGGCGACGTCGCACGCCAAATCGGCGGTGACGATGTGACGGTCGCCAGCATCATGAGCAATCCCGACCAGGACCCGCATCTGTTCGAGACCACGCCGAGCACGGTGCGGCAGATTGCGGCGGCGCAGGTCGTTATCCTCAACGGCGCCGACTACGATCCGTGGATGGATAAGCTGCTCAAGGCCTCGCCCAAGGCCGGCCGCACTGCAATCGTCGTTGCCGACCTGGTTGGCAAGAAAGCCGGCGACAACCCGCATCTGTGGTACGACCCCGCGCACCATGCCGGCGGCCGCCAAGGCGCTGGCGGAAGCCTTTGCCAAGGCCGACCCTGCGCACAAGGAACGTTATGCTGCGCGGCTCAAGACCTTCCTCGCCTCGCTCAAACCGATCGACGACAAGATTGCCGCCATCCGCGGCAAGTTTGCCGGTACGACGGTCACCGCGAGCGAGCCGGTGTTCGGCTACATGGCGAACGCGCTGGGTCTGAAGATGCGCAACGAAAGCTTCCAGCTCTCAATCATGAACGACACCGAGCCTAGTGCCCATGACATGGCGGCATTTCAGGATGACCTCAAGGGCCATAAGGTGCGCGTCATGTTCTACAACAAACAGGCATCCAATAAGGCGGTCCAGACCCTCGTC
>CAVTNA010000004.1:0-19032 GCA_963735835.1 uncultured Alphaproteobacteria bacterium
GCTTGATATGAAAAAATCCACGTCGTGCGCGGGGACAACTCGCTGAGAGAATTTTCACTCTTCGCCCTTTGCCTCGTTCCACAACGCGTCCATCTCGGCGAGCGACGCGCGCTCCAGCGAACGCCCCTGCGCCGTCAACGCGCGCTCGATATAAGCAAAACGACGCTCAAATTTCGCGTTGGTGCCGCGCAACGCCAATTCCGGATCGGCGCCGACGTGGCGCGCCAGATTGACCAGCGCGAACAGGAGATCGCCGGTTTCTTCCGCCAGTCCTGGCATGTCGCCGTTATCGAGCGCGACTTCGATCTCGTCGGCTTCCTCGCGAATTTTGTGCAGCACCGCGCGCGGATCGTTCCAGTCGAAGCCGACCTGTGAGGCCTTGCGCTGCAATTCCATGGCGCGCGTCAACGCCGGTTGCCCGGGTTTGACGCCCGACAACAGCGATTTGCGCGGCGCTTCCTCGACTGGACGCCGCGCCGCGCGTTCGGCCTTCTCCTCGGCCTTGATGCGCTCCCACGCGCCCTTGACGTCCGACGGTGTTAAATTTTCATCCCGGTCGGCGAAGACATGCGGATGCCTGCGGATCATCTTGCCGGTGATTGCCTCGACCACGTCGCCGAACGAGAAGGCGCTTTCCTCTTCCGCCATGCGGGCATGAAACACCACCTGCAGCAGGAGATCGCCGAGTTCGTCCCTGAGATCGTCGAGATCGCCGCGCGCGATGGCGTCGGCGACTTCATAGGCCTCCTCGATGGTATAGGGTGCAATGGACGCAAAATCCTGTTCGAGGTCCCACGGGCAGCCGGTGCGGGGCGTTCGCAGCATCGCCATGATTTCGAGCAGGCGTGAAATATCGCGGGAAGGGGTCATCGTGCACCGGGTCCAGGAAAGATCAGACTTATATGCCGCAAGACGCGCGGTGATCCCAGTAAAACGCGCCGGGCGGGTCACGCTTTCCACCGGTTGGCCTGCGCGCGGAGGAGTGCTAAGGGCACCCCCATGAGCGATCACTTGCACGAAACCGCGCTGGTGCTGTTCTCCGGCGGACAGGATTCCGCGACTTGCCTGGCGTGGGCGCTGCAGCATTTCGCGCGCGTCGAGATGCTCGGCTTCGATTACGGCCAGCGTCATGCCATTGAACTCGAATGCCGCGGCCGCCTGCTCGATGGCATGAGATCGCTCCGTGCCGATTGGGCGGAAAAACTCGGCGAGAGCCACACCCTGGCGATTCCGACATTGGCCGAGATCTCCGATACCGCGCTGACGCGCGAGGTCGCGATCGCGATTGGAGCGGACGGCCTGCCCAACACCTTCGTGCCCGGACGCAATCTGGTGTTTCTGACGTTCGCGGCCGCATTGGCCTATCGGCGCGGCATCAATCACATCATCGGCGGGATGTGCGAGACCGATTATTCCGGCTATCCGGATTGCCGCGACGAGACCATCAGGGCGCTGCAGGTCGCGCTCAATCTCGGCATGAGCAGGAAGTTCGAATTGCACACGCCGCTGATGTGGCTGGACAAGGCCAGTACCTGGAAGCTCGCGGACGAACTCGGCGGGGCAGGGCTGGTCGACCTGATCCGCGAGCACTCCCACACCTGCTATCTCGGCGAGCGCGGCGCGCGGTACGACTGGGGTTATGGCTGCGGCGAATGCCCGGCCTGCGCGTTGCGCGCCAAGGGCTGGCGGGAATATGCGGCGGGCGCGGCCTAAGCTGCAAAATCCTCCGGCCGCAATTCGATCGGCGAGCCGTGCGGCGTGCGGTCGGCGGCGTGGTCCCAGGCATCGCGATAGCGGGAGAGGGTTTCGGGGGAGGCCAGGCCTTTCTCGGCAATCAGCCTTTCCAGCGTTGCGAGCCAGTGCCGGTAGTAGGTTTCGCCGGTGTCGGGATCGCCCGCGGCTTGCGCATGTTTGATTTCGGAGGCGAGGGCTGCTGCCCATTCCGGCCAGGTAAAAACGCCGCGTTCGTGCAAGGTCAAAGCCATCGCAAACGCCTGCGCTTCCCATGGTTCGCGAAAGACCGGCCCTTCGGCATCGCGGGGAATGCCCGGCACCGCGCTGGTTGCATGATGTGCTGTGGCGAGGTCCATCATGCCGGCTCAAGGTATGGTTCGAACGCGTCGATCGAGACCTTTAGCGCCGGGTCCGCATCCCGGCCCCACAACTCCGTGCCTTCGAATACGACGGTATAGAGCCATTGCGGGTTCTCGCCGGCGTCTATCGCGTCGCTATCGGGAAATACCTGGCAGCCGTGGTCACGCTCGACGACTCCGACATGGCCCCGCACATATCGGGGCAGGCGGGTATGCGTTACGGGATGGAAGTTGATCGCGCGCACGCGGTCTCCGGCCCTGAATTTCGCAGCCGCCGGCGCCGCGCGGCTGAACGCCCCGCGTACCATGATGCGTTCAACATCTTTCACGGTGAACTTGCCGCGTCGCGGGGCCTTCGTTGGCTTCAGCGCATGGCCGGCCTTCACTTCGTCGGCATCAACGTAGCCCTTGGCGACCAGCATGTCCTGAAATCCCAGAAACCACTTCTTGTAGTAGCAGCTGCCGAGATAAACCAGCGGAGGCAGGAGCTCGCGGTAGAACCGCGCGGCGTCGATGTTGAAAGCGCCTTGCGCGCCGAGCGCGCGCACCATTGCCATCACCCGGCCTTCCCATTTTTCATGAAAAACCGGCTCGTCCGGCTCGGGCTCGACCTTGCCGAAGCCATCCATGCCGCCCATGTCGTGCACACCGTTCATGAAGCCGCGCCCGGGGTCTTGGGAAATCCGGTGCCGATCATCGAGTCGCGCGTGACGAGTTCGGCAAGCTGCCGCTCGCTCCAACCCTCGGTACCGGCGGGACGCATCGGCAAGACGAGGAAACGCGTCTCCGCGGTCGAGTCCCACACGCGGATCTCGGTCTCCTTTGGCAAGCTGACGCCAAAGTCGGCGAGCACGCCGCGCGGGTCTTTCACGGCGCGGGAACGGTAGGGCGCGGCCTTATACCAGACCGGAGGAAGCCCCAGCATTTCCCAGGGATAGCAGGAGCACAGCGTGCACACGACCATGTTGTGGCGCAGCTGTGTGTTCGCGACAGCGACCAGATGATCGCCGACCCGACTGACATGACCGAGCGTGCTCACGGCCTTGGTGGCGTCTTCCAGCAGTGCCTGCCTGAAAGCAGGATCGGACCAGGCTTTTGCAACGACCTGCGCGCCTCTGTGCGGGCCTATCTTCGTTTCGTAGGCTTGGATGATGGCATCGAGCGCGGCCGGCTCGACATAGCCCTTTTCGGTTAAAATCGTCTCGAGCGCGCGCACGCGCAGTTCGGTCTCGGACAAGTCCGAATGATCGTGGTCGTGGTCATGGTGATCGGTCATATCGGCAGGATAATCGCATTATTCTGCAGATGTCGAGGTGTCGACTCTGCTAGCCTTTGCGTATGGGGCATGGGCCAAAATGGGCGGCATTGGCCGCCGTGATGGCGATTTCACTGGCCGCGCCGAACGATGCGGGGGCGGCCAACGGCGCCTATGCGGTGGACGCCGCCGATATCTCCGAAACCGGATCCTGCAAGGTCGAAAGCTGGATTTCGACCGCCAGCAATACCGATTTTTCGGCGGTGGCCAATCCGTCCTGCGTGGTGGATATCTTCAGGCCGGTTGAATTGAGCCTGCTGACCAACCGGTCGCGCAGCGACGGCGACTGGAACACCACCATCGCGCCTAAAGCCAAGACCAACCTGGTGCCGACGGGGATCGGAAAATGGGGCCTTTCATTTTATGCGGGCGGCCAGTTCGACGCGCTGACCGGTGAAAACCTCACCGTCTTCGCGGTCGTGCCTGCGACCTTCCGGCTTTCCGAGACCATGCGTATCAACGTCAATGGCGGCTGGCTGCGGGACCGCGCGGTGGACCGGTATTACCTGACTTACGGCCTCGGTTTCGACTGGAAATTCACCGAAGTGCTGCAATGGACGATCGAGGCATTCGGACAGGCCGGCGCGGCCGATATTCCCAACGTCGTCCGGCCGCGATTTCAAACCGGCGTGCGTTACCGGCCCAACGAGATATTCTCGGTCGATCTCATCTATGGTCGCAACATCACGGGCGAAAATGCCAATTGGATCACGCTCGGGACCACGATCCGGTTCCCGGTGCCGGAAGGCAGACCCGCGCGGGAACGGACCGGACATTTGTAAGCTATTGTTCAAAAAATGACGGGCAGGGAGTGTGAGCGTGGCGGATTTTGTAACCATCGAAAAAGGCCTCGGGCCTGAGGGGCGCATCGCGGTGGTGCGCTTCGACCGCGGCGACGGCATCAACGCGCTGTCGCCGGAGGCGATGCGCCAACTCACCGATGCCGCGCGCAGTTTCGAGGACGACGGCGAAACCTCGGTCGTGGTGCTCGCCGGCAGCGCCAAGGCGTTCACCGCAGGCTTCGACCTGAAAGACGCCGAAGGCCGGTTGCGGCGGACCATGGATCTCGGCTCGTTGCGCCGGCACCTGAAGCTGGGACCGCGGCTGACCCAAGCCTGGCACGAGATGGAGCAGATCACCATCGGCGCCATCGAGGGCTTTTGTATCGGCGGCGGCGTGGCGCTGGCGGTGGCGCTGGACTTTCGCGTCATGGGCCGCGACGCCCATCTGCGGGTCCCCGAGATCGGTCTCGGCATGAACATGAGCTGGCAGAGCATTCCGCGCATGCTGCACCTGATCGGACCAGCCCGGACCAAGCAGGCGGTGATCCTGGCTGACCAGCGCATCACGGCGGCGGAAGCCCATGACTGGGGCCTGGTGGAGGAGGTGGCCGATCCCGGCAGGGCCTTCGACGCCGCCATGGTGCTTGCTGGAAAAATCGCGGCGCAGCCGCCGCTGTCGGTCGCCATGACCAAGCTGACTGTCAACCGCCTGGCGCACGCGCTCGACGACCTCGCCAGCCACATGGATATCGACCAGTTCGCGCTGGCGAGCCTGACCGAAGATCACAGGGAGGGCGTCGCCGCATTCCTCGGCAAGCGCAAGCCGCGCTTTCGAGGGCGTTGATGCCTCAAATATTGCGGATTCGCATAAGGTATATTATGGAATATTAATTTACATAGGCAGATCAGTTAGTTAGATAAAACTCGCTCCAAATTAGATAAGTACTGCGTGTTTGGGAGATGGCGTCCATCTCCTGGGCGCCCGTCATCGAACTTCGGTTCAACGGGCTTGGCGAAGCACGGCCTTTTGCGCGTCGCTCCTCTGCGTGTCCCGATATTGCGGCCGCCGCCGGACACTGCAATAAGCCGCTTCGCGAGATGACGGGATGACCGGGCGGCATCAGGTCCGTAAGGTGACATCTCCACACAAGAACAAAAATCAGGGAGATAACCAGATGAGATTTTCACGACGCGCGCTACTCAAGGCATCGGCCGCCACGGCGGTTCTTAGCGGCATCGGCGCGCCGTTTGTCGCACGTGCGCAGCAGGCCGAATTTGCCTACAAATATGCCAACAATCTTCCTGATGCCCATCCCATGAACGCCCGCGCCAAGGAGATGGCGGCGGCGATCAAGACCGAGACCAATGGTCGCTTTGACCTGCAGATTTTCCCCAACAATCAGCTCGGTTCCGATACCGACATGCTGAGCCAGATCCGCTCCGGCGGCATTGAATTCTTTACGCTGTCGGGCCTGATCCTTGCCACGCTGGTTCCGGCCGCGTCGATCAGCGGCATCGGCTTCGCATTTCCCGATTACGACACGGTCTGGAAGGCGATGGACGGCGAACTCGGCGGCTATATTCGCGGCGAAATCACCAAGGCCAATCTCGTCGTGATGGACAAGATCTGGGACAACGGATTCCGGGAAACGACGTCATCGAGCAAACCGATCAACGGTCCCGATGATTTCAAGGGCTTCAAGATCCGCGTTCCCGTTTCGCCGCTGTGGACCTCGATGTTCAAGGCCTTCGATGCGGCGCCGGCATCGATTAATTTCAGCGAAGTCTATTCCGCGCTGCAGACCAAGATCGTCGAGGGCCAGGAAAATCCGCTGGCCATCATCTCGACCGCAAAGCTCTACGAAGTACAGAAATTCTGCTCGCTGACCAACCATATGTGGGACGGCTTCTGGTTTCTTGCCAACCGCCGCGCCTGGGAAAAACTGCCGGACGATGTGCGCGCCGTTGTCGCCCGGAACATCAATGCGGCCGGCGTCAGGGAGCGCGAGGACGTTGCCAAGCTCAATGCCGGCCTGCAGCAGGAACTGGCTGGCAAAGGATTGACCTTCAACCAGCCGGATACCGCGCCATTCCGTGAGAAACTGCGCTCCGCCGGCTTCTATGCCGAGTGGAAGGGAAAATACGGCGACCAGGCCTGGGCGTTGCTGGAGAAGTCCGTCGGCAAACTGTCGTAGCGCTGTCGCCCGGGGACCGTCATGGCTCACGCCGAAGGCTCAGTAACGGCGGCCGGCGAGGCGATGTCCCCTCGCCGCCGCTCGCTGGCGGCATCGTGTGAGGCTTCACTTGCGATGCTGGTGGAGATTCCGGCGGCGCTGCTGGTCGTCGCCGAGATCGTCATCCTGTTTGCCGGCGTGGTGGCGCGTTACGGCCTGCATCGCCCGCTGATCTGGTCGGACGAACTGGCATCGATCCTTTTCCTGTGGCTTGCGATGCTGGGCGCGGCGGTGGCGTTTCGCCGTTCCGAGCACATGCGCATGACCGCGGTCGTCGCCCGCGCCGGACCCGCGATGCGCGCCTATCTCGACGTGGTCGCCACCGCAGCCGCGCTGGCATTTCTGCTGCTGATCGTCTGGCCGGCCTACGAATACGCCTACGAAGAAAGCTTTATCACGACGCCGGCGCTGCAGATTGCCAATATCTGGCGCGCCGCGGCGCTGCCGGTCGGTGTTGGCCTGATGGCGCTGTTTGCATTTTTGCGGCTGGCTCGCACCGGCGATGCCCGGGTCGTTGCGGGCGCGGCGCTTTCGGTTGTCCTGTTGATTGCGGTTTTCTGGCTGGCGCAGCCATGGCTTCGTCCGCTCGGCAATATCAACCTGATCATCTTCTTTGTCGGCGTGGCCGGCTTCTGCGTCTTCACCGGCGTGCCCATCGCCTTCGGCTTCGGACTTGCGATCTTCGGATATCTCGCGCTGACGACGGAGACGCCGCTGATGGTGCTGGTCGGCCGCATGGACGAGGGCATGAGCCACCTGATCCTGCTGTCGGTGCCGCTGTTCGTGTTCCTCGGCCTCTTGATCGAAATGACCGGCATGGCGCGAGCCATGGTGGCGTTTCTGGCAAGCCTGCTCGGCCATATCAGAGGCGGTCTGCATTACGTGCTGGTCGGCGCGATGTATCTGGTCTCGGGCATCTCAGGCTCGAAGGCAGCCGACATGGCCGCCGTGGCGCCGGTGCTGTTTCCGGAAATGAAGGCGCGCGGTGCCAGGCCGGGCGATCTCGTGGCGCTGCTCGCGGCCACCGGCGCGCAGACCGAAACCATTCCGCCAAGCCTGGTGCTGATCACCATCGGTTCGGTGACCGGCGTTTCGATTTCGGCGCTGTTTACCGGCGGCCTGCTGCCGGGCGTGGTGCTGGCCATCACGCTGTCGGCGCTGGTGTGGTGGCGCTACCGCAACGAGGACCTCAGTCACGTCAAGCGCGCCAAAGGCGGCGAGGTCGTCAGGACCTTCGTGATCGCCCTGCCCGCGCTGGCGCTGCCGTTCGTGATCCGCGCCGCTGTGGTCGAGGGTGTCGCCACCGCGACCGAAGTGTCCACCATCGGCATCGTCTATGGTCTTGTCGTCGGTCTTCTGGTCTATCGCCGCTTCGACTGGCGGCGGCTGGGGCCGATGCTGGTAGAGACGGCCTGCCTTTCGGGGGCGATCCTCCTTATCATCGGCACCGCCACCGGCATGGCCTGGGGATTGACGCAGTCGGGCTTTTCGCGCGCGCTGGCCTCCGCGATGACCGGCCTGCCCGGCGGCTCGGCGACCTTCATCGCGGTATCGATCGTGGCCTTCACGGTGCTGGGCAGCGTACTGGAGGGCATTCCGGCGATCGTGCTGTTCGGCCCGCTGCTGTTCCCGATCGCGCGGGCGGTCGGCGTGCACGAGGTCCATTATTCGATGATCATTATCCTGGCCATGGGCATCGGATTGTTCGCGCCGCCGTTCGGAGTGGGCTATTATGCCGCTTGCGCCATCGGGCGCGTCGACCCCGCCGAGGGGATCAGGCCGATCTGGGGCTATCTGCTGGCGCTCCTGTTGGGCCTGATCGTGGTGGCGATATTCCCGTGGATATCGATCGGATTCCTGTAACGGTTGCGCAATTGGAGGTGGCCGATGAGTGGGAAACAGAACCAATACAATATCGGATTGGACAAGACGCCCGCCAACTACGTCCCGCTGACGCCGTTGAGTTTTCTCGCACGCAGCGCCGCCGTCTATCCCGACCAGATCAGTGCCGTCTACGAGGGCCGCGTCTTCACCTGGTCGCAGACCTATGCGCGCTGCCGGCGTTTTGCCTCTTACCTCGCGGGCCGAAACATCGGCGAAGGCGATACGGTGGCGGCGATGCTGCCGAATATCCCCGCGATGAACGAAGTCCATTTTGCGGTCCCGATGGCGGGCGCGGTGCTCAACGCGCTCAACATCCGGCTCGATACCGCCTCGATCGCGTTCCAGCTCGATCACGGTGGCGCCAAAATCATCCTGGTCGATCCGGAATTTTCCGGCGTGATATCGGAGGCGCTGACCCTGATGAAGGGTCCAAAGCCACTCGTCATCGACGTCGACGATGCGGCATTTGCCGGCGGCAAGCGCATCGGCGAGATCGAGTACGAGGATGCGCTGTCGCAAGGCGATGAAAGTTTCGCCGAGCGGTTGCCGCGGGACGAGTGGGACGCCATCGCGCTCAGCTATACTTCGGGAACCACGGGTAATCCGAAGGGCGTGGTGACCCACCACCGCGGCGCCTACCTTAACGCGGTCAGCAACATCCTCGCAGGCCAACTCGGCCAGCATCCGGTCTATCTCTGGACGCTCCCGATGTTCCACTGCAACGGCTGGTGTTTTCCATGGACCATCGCGGCGTCCGCCGGCGTCAACGTTTGCCTGCGCAAGGTCGAACCCGCCAAGATCTTCGAGCTGATCAAGAAACACGGCGTCACCCACATGGCCGGCGCGCCGATCGTCTACAACACCTTGATCAACGCCCCCGATGCGCCGAAAGGCAGGGCGGCGCGGCCCGTGGTCGGATTGATCGCGGGCGCAGCACCTCCGGTGGCCGTGCTGGAAGGCGCCGAAAGCATCGGGATCAAACTGACGCACGTCTACGGCCTGACCGAAGTCTATGGCCCGGCGTCGGTGTGCGCGGAGCAGCCGGGCTGGGACGAATTGCCGGCCGATCAACGCGCGCAACTGAAGCGCCGGCAGGGCGTGCCCTATCCGCTGCAGGAAGCCGTCACCGTGATCAATCCCGAAACCATGCGGCCGGTCCCGCGCGACGGTGAGACCATCGGCGAAGTGATGTTCCGCGGCAATATCGTGATGAAGGGCTATCTCAGGAACGAGAAAGCAACCAAGGAGTCCTTCGCCGGCGGCTGGTTCCACACCGGCGATCTCGGCGTGGTCGATGAGCACGGCTATGTCATCATCAAGGATCGCTCCAAGGACATCATTATTTCCGGCGGCGAGAATATCTCCTCGATCGAAGTCGAAGACGTGCTGCACAAGCACCCGGCGGTGCTGTTCGCCGCCGTGGTTGCAAAACCCGATTCGAAATGGGGCGAGGTGCCCTGCGCCTTCATCGAATTGAAGGACAACGCCAGCGCGACCGAAGCCGAGATCATCGCGTTTTGCCGCGCCCAGATGCCGGGGTTCAAGACACCGAAGTCCGTGGTGTTCGGGCCTATTCCGAAAACCTCGACCGGCAAGATCCAGAAATTCATGCTGCGCAATCAGGTGGATTCGGCGAAGGCGATTTCGGCCTGAGGTACCCGAGGCGCGGGGCGTCGGCATTGCTGCCCCGCGATGGCGGCTATGCCCGCAGCGTCAACCGCATTCCGTCATGCGCGGGGACGACGTTCGCCGGCAGGCTCTGGCGCAGCACCTCGTAGTCCAGGTCGGAATGCATGTTGGTGATGACGGCCCGGCGCGGCTTGAAGCGGTCGATCCATGACAACGCGTCGTTGACGCTGAAGTGACTGGGGTGGGCGGCATAGCGCAGCCCGTCGATGATCCAGAGATCGAGATTTTCGAGATGAGGCCAGCTCTCGGGCGGGATGTCGTTGACATCAGGCGTATAGGCGGCGTCGGCGATCCGGTAACCCAGCGCCGGAATATTGCCGTGTTGCATGATGAAGGCCGAGAGCGAGACCGAACCGCCCTTCCCTTCGATGCTGCGGGTTTCGCCGGCTTCGACGCTGTGGCGGTCCAGGATCGGCGGATAGTCGCTGCCCGGCGGGGAAACGAAGCAATATGAAAACCGCGTCAGGATATCGCCCGCGGTCGACCTGTTGAGATACACCGGAATACGCCGGCGCATATGCATCACGACGGAGCGGAGATCGTCGATCCCGTGGGTCTGATCGGCGTGTTCATGGGTCAGGAACACCGCGTCGAGATGGTCGACATGGGCGTCGATCAATTGCTCGCGCAGATCGGGCGAGGTGTCGATCAGAACCCGCGTTGTTCCGCGATCGGAAGCCCGCTCGACGAGCAGCGAGCAGCGGCGGCGGCGGTTTTTCGGGTTATTGGGATCGCATGCGCCCCAGCCCAGCGCGGGACGCGGAACGCCGGCGGAGGATCCGCAGCCGAGAATCGTGAGGCTCAGCGTCATGTCATCGCTTCCGCCGGCGGCACTTTGCTGAACAGGCGGAAGAAATTCTGCGTGGTCTGACGCGAAATCTCGTCAAGCGAAACCCCGCGGGTCTCCGCCAGCACCTTGGCGATCTCGACCACATAGGACGGCTCGTTGCGCTTGCCGCGAAATTTGCCGGGCGCCAGATAGGGCGCGTCGGTCTCGACCATGATGCGATCGGCGGGAAGCTCGGCCGCGAGATCGCGCAAGCCCTGCGATTTCTTGAAGGTCAGAATCCCCGTGAAGGAAATCGAGAGCCCCAGGGAAATCGCCTTCATCGCCAGCTCCCGCCCCCCGGTGTAGCAATGCAACACGGCGCGAAACGATCCTTTCGACATTTCGTCCTCGAGGATACGGCCGCAATCCTCGTCGGCTTCGCGGGTATGAATGACCAGCGGCAGGCCGGTCGCGCGTGCGGCCGCGATATGCGCGCGAAAGCCGCGCTCCTGCGCTTGCCGTGAGCCGTGCTGATAGAAATAATCGAGCCCCGCTTCACCCAGCGCCACGACCTTGGGATGGTCCGTCAGTTCGATCAGTTCGTCCGCCGGAATGCCGTCTTCTTCATCGGCGTGATGCGGATGGGTGCCGACCGAGCAATAGACATTGGGAAATCGCTCCGATATCTCGAGCAACGCACCGAGCCGCCTCACCCGCGTCGAAATGGTGACGATGCGGCCAATGCCCGCGGCCGCAGCGCGCGCCACGATGCCGTCGAGATCATCGGCGAAATCCGGAAAATCGAGATGGCAGTGGCTGTCGACCAGCATCGGCGTGACCCGTTCACGGCCGCGGGTTCGACATAGCGCGGAAACACCGGCACCGGCGCGGGCAATACCGTGCCCGGCCTGATACGCCCAGCGCCGCCCAGCGCCGCGAAATCGCGCGCTCCCTCGGGTATGCCGAGACTATCCAGCAGCTTCGCCCGAGGCGTCCGGCATCACCGGTTGCGCCAGAATGGCGATCTGCCGGACGACTTCGGCGGTCACGTACAGCACGGTGCGTTGACGCGGTGGATCGGTCTTTGCCAGCGCCCATGGCGCCTCGCCCGCGAAATAGCGGTTGGCTTCCGCCACCACGGCCCAGACCGCGTTGAGCGCCTGATGAATTTGCTGGGTCGCCATCGCCGTCCGCGCCAGGCCGATCATGCCGTCGGCCTGCGCCAGGATCGCCCTGTCGTTGTCGCTGAATTCGCCCGGCTCCGGCAGCACGCCCGCGATACTGTTTCGCGATCATCGACAGCGAGCGCTGCGCCAGATTGCCGAGATCGTTGGCGAGATCGGCATTGATGCGCGCGACGATGGCTTCGTGATTGTAGCTGCCGTCCTGCCCGAACGGCACCTCGCGCAGGAAGAAGTAGCGCATCTGGTCGACGCCATACTGGTCGGCGAGATTGAAGGGGTCGACGACATTGCCAACCGATTTCGACATCTTCTCGCCCCGGTTGAACAGGAAGCCGTGGGCATAGACGCGCCTTTGCAAAGCAATACCAGCCGACATCAGGAAAGCCGGCCAGTACACCGCATGAAAGCGGATGATGTCCTTGCCGATGATATGCACGTCGGCCGGCCAATAGCGCCAGTTCGGGTCGCTCTCGTCGGGAAAGCCGACGCCGGTGATGTAGTTGGTCAGCGCGTCGACCCAGACATACATGACGTGTTCGGGATCGCCGGGCACCCTGACGCCCCAGTCGAAGGTGGTGCGCGAAATCGACAGGTCCCTCAGCCCGCTTTTGACGAAGCTGACAACCTCGTTCTTGCGCGAGTCGGGACCGATGAAATCCGGCTGGGTTTCGTAGAGCGTGAGCAGCTTGTCCTGATAGGCGGACAATTTGAAGAAATAGCTCTTCTCCTCCACCCATTCGACCGGCGTGCCCTGCGGCCCGACGACGCACATTGTCGTCGCCGACCACGGTTTCGTCTTCGGCGTAATAGGCTTCGTCGCGCACCGAGTACCAGCCGGCATAGCTGTCGAGATAGATGTCGCCGTTGGCGGCCATCCGCTTCCAGATTTCCTGGCTGGAGCGATGATGTTGCTCTTCCGTGGTGCGGATGAAGCGGTCGAACGATACGTTGAGACGCTCGTCCATCTCTCTTGAACCGTGCGGCGTTACGCGTCGCGACTTCCAGGGTCGGCAGCTTTTCGGCTTCCGCGGTCTGAACCATCTTCAGGCCGTGCTCGTCGGTGCCGGTGAGAAAGAACACATCCTTGCCGTCGAGTCGCTGAAATCGCGCTAGCGCGTCGGTCGCGATCGCCTCATAGGCGTGACCGATATGCGGCACCCCGTTCGGGTACGCGATAGCGGTCGTGATGTAGAACGATTTTCTTTCCGGCGAGGCCGAAGGTTCTGTGACCCGAGGGGTCGTGGTGCCGGCTCTTGTGCGTTTGCCAGCCGGCGGCGTCGTTGGGACGATGCCTGGCTTGCTCGGCGTCGCGCCGGGTCTATTCGCCGGCGTTTTCTTGATGGATTTTTTCGACGATTTTTTGGAGGCTTTTTTCGCAGCCGCCGTTTTCTTTACTGGCTTCTCGACTTTCTTCGCCGCAGGCTTCTTCTTCGCGCGCTTTTTCAGCACCGTGCTCTTGCTGACGACGCTACGCGATTTGCGGGTTTTCTTCGCGTTTCGCTTTTTGACGGTCTTTTTTCTTGGCGTCGCCACCGCAAATTCCTTATCGCTCAAACAAGATTGTTGGGAATGCCCGCCAGCGAGCGCGGCTATCGTGTCGCCTCCGCAAGCAGCCCGAACACCGAGAAAACCAGCGGTTTTCGTTCAAGATTGTATTCTGCGGTGTCGCGCGCGGCGCGGTTGATCTTTTCCCACACCTCCGCCAGCCGTGCAAGGCGGGGAAGGTTCTCATTGGCATTAGCGTCGTCGGCATGCAGGCGTTCGCTCACCCAGCGATCGACGCTGTCGATGAAGGCCGCAAGCGCTACCCGGTCGCTGCCGCCGAGCGCATCACCGAGCGCATGAAGTTCGCGCGGATCGACCTGCGGCAGGGTCGCTCAGCAGCGCCGCGGTCCGCTGCTGAAGTTTCAGGCCATCGCCGCCAAGCAGCGTCAGCGCGCGCGCGACGCTGCCCTCCGCCGCTTCGGCGGCCTCGGCCAGCGCGGGATCGTCGGCCGCAAGACTTGCGGCTTCCGCCGCGGCGCGGATGACATCGCCGGTGGCAAGCGGTCGCAGCAGCAATTTCCGGCAGCGCGACAGAATCGTCGGCAGCACCCGCGCGGGCGCATGACTGACGAGAAGAAAGAGCGATTGTCGCGGCGGCTCCTCGAGCACCTTGAGCAGCGCGTTGGCGGCGTTCGGATTGAGTTCATCGACGGTATCGACGATGCAGACGCGCCAGCCCTCGACGGCCGCGGTCGAGCCGAAGAACGAAATCGTCTCCCGGGTCTCGTCGACCGTGATCACGGTGCGCATCACGCCCTTGTCGTTGAGGGTCCGTTCCAGCGTCAGCAGCCCGCCATGGGCGCCCGCGGCGACATGGCGGGCGACCGGATCGGATGGATCGACCCGCAGCGTCTCGGCATGCCGCACTTCGGAGGCAAACGGATCGCGATGGGCGAGCACGAACCGCGCCATCCGATAGGCCAGCGTCGCCTTGCCGATGCCTGCCGGCCCCCCGATCAACCAGGCATGCGGAATACGCCCGCTGCGGTAGGCGTTCAGCAATGACAGCTCGGCATCGCGATGCCCGAACAGCGCCGTGGTTTCGCGCGGATGAACGGCCGAGATCTGCGGTTCGACCTGACGGGCGCTCATGCGGAACTGGCCGCATTGCCGGCGCTGGGCGCAAAGAAACGGTCGCGCAAGGCGGCCCATACATTGGCGGCAACCGTGCGCGGCGTCGGCATTGGCGTCGATCAGCACGCATCGCTGCGGATCGTCAGCGGCGATCTGCCGGTAGGCCTCGCGCAATTCCTGGTGAAATTTCAGGTCTTCCGCCTCGAACCTGTCGGGTGCGCCGGTGCCGCGGCGCGCGGCCGCGCGCTTCATGCCGACCTCGACCGGGACATCGAGAATGACGGTGAGATCGGGCTTGAGATCGCCGATGGTCACCCGCTCCATCGCGTTGAGGACCGCGGGCGCGACCTTGCCCAGGCTGCCCTGATAGACCCGGGTCGAATCCGAAAACCGGTCGCACAGCACCCATATCCCCTGATTGAGCGCCGGCTTGATCACGGACCGCACATGGTCGTCGCGCGCGGCCGCAAACAACAGCGTTTCCGCGTCCGGGCCCAACAGCTTGCCCATGCCCGACAGCACCAGATGCCGGATGATTTCGGCGCCCGCCGAGCCACCGGGCTCGCGGGTGACGATGGCGCGCAACTTTGGCGGCGTTCAGACGTTCCGCCAGCATCTTGATCTGCGTGGATTTGCCGGATCCCTCGCCGCCCTCAAAGGTGATGAATCGGCCGCGCCCGGGAATTCTTTTGACCGCTGTCTCGGCCATCTCAGAGTTTCTCGGCGCCCAGGCGAAACATACCGATGACGAGCTCGCTCACACCATCGATCGCCCGCCGCATCGTCGATCCCCTGCCGACCGGTTCCGCCGCGTAGACCGGCGCCTCCGAGGCGACGTTGGCGCCGCGCCAGACCCTGACGATGCCGACCTGTTGACCGGCCTCGATCGGTGCGCGCACCGGCCCGTTATAAACCACGCGCGCGAGCAATTTGTCGCTGCCGTTTTTCTGCACCATCACCTTGATCGGCTCGGGGCTCGCAAGCTTGACCGAACGGCTGTCGCCGCCAAACACCTTGGCGTAGCCGACCGGCTGCTGTGCCGCGAACAGCGTCCGCGCTTCGAAATTGCGAAATCCCCATTCGAGCATTTTCTTCGCTTCGGACGCACGATCATCGGGATCGTCGAGACCGTTGATGACGACGATCAGCCGCATGCCGTTCTGCACGGCGGAGCCGACCATGCCGTAGCCGCCCTCCTTGGTATAGCCGGTCTTCAGCCCGTCGGCGCCCTCCAGCGAGTTCAGGAGCGGATTGCGGTTCTGCTGCCGGATCTTGTTCCAGGTGAATTCCTTCTCGCCGAACAATTTGTAGAATTCCGGATAGGTCTGGATCACGTAGCGCGCGAGCTTTGCGAGTTCCCGCACCGTCATCTTGTTGCCGGGATCGGGCAGGCCGTTGGAATTGGCAAAGGTCGATTGCGTCATTCCGAGTTCGCGGGCGCGCCTGGTCATCATCTCGGCAAAAGCGTGTTCACTGCCGGCGATACCTTCCGCCAGCACAATGCAGGCATCGTTGCCGCTCTGAATGATGGCGCCGTGCAGGAGATCGTCGACGGATATCTTGCTGTGGATGGCCGCGAACATGGTCGAGCCACCGGCGGGCGCGCCGCCCTTGCGCCATGCGTTTTCGCTGACATGATATTCGTCGGTCAACTTGACCTCGCCCTGCTTGATGGCGTGGAAGACGACTTCGGTGGTCATCAGCTTCATCATGCTGGACGGCGCGCGCAATTCGTCGGCGTTCTTCTCGAACAGCACGCTGCCGCTGGAGGCTTCAATCAGGATCGCGGTCGGTGCGTCGCCGTCGAAACCGCCATCGTCCTTCTTGGCACCCTGCACGCTGTTGTTGGCCGCATACACAAGGCCGCCCCACCCGACCGCCGCCGCGACCACGGTCGCGATCAGGATGCGGCAGGAGGGTGCTGTCGCGGCGCTGGGATTTGCGGCAGGGTGATCGTTCGGCTGTCATCGGTGAGGCCTTGAAGTCGGCGTTCTAACAGTTGCAAGTATTGCAAACAACACAGGTTTTGGCCGATATCGCGGCGCCGATCGATTGCCGCGCCGGTCCAACGATCCTATCGTGCCGCATTGCCGACCCCTCGGACAGAATCTCCGAAGAGGTAAACGCGGTCGTGATTTGATTTTCTCAAAGCGAGTGCGACGGGGCCGATAGCTCGGCGGCTCAATAAAGCCCGCGTCCGGCCAACAGTTCGCTCGGCCCGCGCGGATCGATGGGCGCATAGGCGGAGACAGGACTGACGCGCGGCGCATAGCGATCGTCATTTTCGTAGGAGACGGCGCGCGGATTTTCGAGGATACGGCCGCCCGAGCGGCCGCGGGCGGATAGTTCCGACGTCGCTGACATCGAGGCGAGATCCGCCGACGTATTGCCAAGGCTATAGGGCCGCCCCTCCGGCATCGGAACCTCGCCTCGGATCGGACGGGCGTTCGACGGAATTTCCGGGACAAAGGAGCGGGCGGACGCCACCCGGACCAGGGATGGCGATGGCGCCGGCACGCCGGTGCGCAAGGTCGCCATCAATTGCCGGTCATCGGAGCCTTCCAGCGGGGCGCGGCCGACATACTCCACCCTGACGCGCGCTACGCCATTGCCTTTGAATTCAAGAAGTTCGGCGGCTTTGTTCGAGACATCGATGAGCCGGTTGCCATGGTAAGGCCCGCGGTCATTGACCCGGACGATCAGCGATTTGCCATTAGAGAGATTGGTCACCCGGGCATAGCACGGCATCGGCAGTGTCGGATGGGCTGCCGTCAGTGAGGCCATATCGAACACTTCGCCGTTGGCAGTCTGCCGGCCGTGGAAATCATCGCCGTACCAGGAGGCTAGCCCCTCCTCGCGATAATTGACGTCTTCTTCGGGCACGTAGACCCGTCCCGCCACGGTATATGGCTTGCCGACGCGGTAGGTGCCTCCGCCCTTCGGCACGGGCTCCCCCCATGCGACCACGCGCGGACTTGAGGAAACGCCGTATTTGGGATCGACCCGGCTGGCGTACTTGCCCGACGAGGCGCAGTTGGCCAGAACGAGGCATGCCGCCACGGCCGTCGCGCCTCGCGCTAAGCGCGCAATCGGATATCGCCGTCGAATCCCCATCAGCCCCAAATACCATTCCAGCGGCCGCGTGCCTACTTCAACACCTGCCGATTATACGCCCGCTACGGCCCACTTCCGCATCAACGTATCAACATACCGCAGCGGGAACACGGCGGAAATGGGGAGAGCGCCGAGGTGGTGAATCAATCGTTGCGGTCGCGGACCGTCACGGTTTTCCGGGACTGAGCCGCCAGGCCGGTACCGAGTATTGCCGTCAGATGCTGCAATAAGCTCGTGAAAATCGAAGGGCTCGCGGTGGTTCGTGTATCCCAGTGCCAATTTGACCAGACTCCAGGAGTTAAGCTATTGGTTTATTGAATGGAAGGGTGGCCGAGTGGTTTAAGGCACCGCTCTGGAAATGCCGGGGGGCGCAGATATCGGCTTGTGCGGTTTTGCGCTGCTGGGTTCGCAATTTGGGGTACTTCCATTACACGCGCTGTGGCTCCCGTATCGTCCTGTATTGACCGGTTTTGTCTAGTTTGGGTCCGAACGTCGGTCGGCCCGATAGCGACGTCGATGTCCGGCTGTTTCTCAATCAATGAAAGGCGTTGAAAGGGGCGACCATGGATCGACTTATTATCCTCGCACTAGCCATCGTGATTGCGGGCGCGCTCAGCGGTGCCAGCGGTGGCCTCTATTCCGTTGCAGGAACGGGAACAGGAACCTCGATCATCATCAATCGATTTACCGCCAAAGCGTGGACCTGCAGCATTCTCTATTGCGAGCCGATGGCGTTTCGAAATTCCAAGTGACTTGGGTCCAAATTGGGTCCGCGTCCGCATTGCGTTCGGAAATGACGTGCGCTAAGCGATTGAAATTACTGGTTTGGAAGGGTGGCCGAGTGGTTTAAGGCACCGGTCTTGAAACCTTAATCCGACAGCGCAGGCCCATAACGTGTAGTCCGATTTGGTCTGATTTCATTGGCTGTTTCTAAAGGCGACGGCATTAGGCGGTACCACAAAGAACTGCCTGACACGGTTACGTGGGTGCCAATTGCGGTGCCAACTTGCGAGTGCAAAGCGCCGAGCGAAATCGATCCGCTACCCGGTCGGCGCCTGGTTAAAAGCTGAGGGAATGTGGGCAGTCAGCCACTCCCTCACCCGACCCCTGATGTCCGTTATCAAAGCGCATTGCGGACTTAAGTCGGACATCGCGCCATGTCCGTTTCGTGCCACATCCAGAAATCGCGTCGTTATCAATTAGCGTCAATTGGCCGGCATCGTCTTCTCGACCATTCGCACCCAATACGACGCGCCGTGACCGAGGATGAGCTCATTGAACTTGTAAGCAGGATGATGGCACGCCGGGCTGTCGCCCGATGAGCCGGCGATTTAAGAGCAGCGTCCGTT
>CAVTNA010000005.1:0-38626 GCA_963735835.1 uncultured Alphaproteobacteria bacterium
GGTTCGTACTGGCCGGAATCGTCAGCCGCATGGACCGGGCATACGTCTCACCTGAGACATGCGGTGAAATCCGGCTGCTCTACCGTCTGACTCGCCCTGGACGATACCCCCGTCGGTGACAATGCGAACTCGCCCCGATTGCCGATGACGCTCAACGTGGTGTTGCGGGCTAAGGGCGAGAAAACCCCGACCCCCGGCGGTATCGCCATTACCTGCAAGGGTATCGCCCAGCGCTGGCTCGATACAGCTAACTGGCCGCAGACCGGCGCAGACCTCGCCATTAGGCTGATGTCCGCAGGTGGCCCCCTCGAACTTGTCGAGCCGGTGGACGTCGACCGCATCGAAACCAATCTCCAGATCGCCCACGTGCCGAAATCGGCGTTTCGCGATTTCCGCACCGATTATTTGCTGAAGGTGTTTCGCTACAACGCTCAAGCCCGCGTGTTTGAGGAAGCGCCGATGGAAAACCAGATCGATCGCGACCGGATTTTGGCCGACGACAATCTCAGGCGTGACTTCGCGGCATGGCTGCTCGACCCCAAACATTTCGGCGAGCTCGATCGCGGCACGATTCTCGATACCGGACCGATTTCTCGCGACCGGCGCGATCGCGCCGACACCGGTCGGATTTGATTCATCGAATCTGCAGCCGGAGTTCGGCATGATTAGCAAAGCGAGGGCGCGACGGCCAATCCCGCCTTCAGCGAGAAGGACGTCGCTCGCGCGCTGAAGAAGGCATCGGAGGACGGCGTGGAGTTGCGAAACATCCGTTCCCTGGCGGGCTTCGAGCGCCGATTGAACGACATCACCTGTTCGGGCTGCCACCAGACCCGCGGCATCGGCGGCTTCCATTTCCCCGGTGTCGACTGGATGGCGGCAAAACCTTCCAATTCCACGGTGGTGCCGGCGTCGCCGCACTTCTTCGGCGACCAGATCCGCCGCCGCGATATCCTCACCGCCCTGCGCGATGGCCGGCGTCCGGATTTTTCGCGCGGCTTCTCCAGCCGCCCGCAACTGCGCGGCAGCACGGAACTCGCAGGCACCGAATACGAGGACGGCTGGGGCGCGCATTGCTATGTCCGGCATTCCGGTGCCGCCGACAACGACCGGAGTTTTGGGTCGTGGACCTGCGCCGAGGCGCTGGCGTGTCAGCCGCTCGGCGGCGCGTCGCGGATGGGGATGTGTTTCATTGGCAACCGCTAAAGCGTCCTAGAGTGAGGATCGCGCCCAAAGGCGACGCCAGGGGACCGGGGCAAGCAACAGGGCTGCGGCCAGCATGCACAGGCTCACGCTCCAGCCCGCCCGTTCGCGCGCCCGCCCGCGGACTTCCTGCATCACGAATTGTTCGCCCCTGCGCATTTCGGCGTAGGATTTCAGGAATGAGGAAATCCGCTGCACCGCCGTCTCATCCAGGGCCTCGCCTTGCGTGCGGCTCCGTCGTTCCTGCTCGATCAATTGTTCCGCGGCCAAACGGTGACGCTCGGCGTATTCCTCGGCGTCTTGATAGGCGGCTGCCTCGGCCTTGGTAAAATACAGATTGCGCAAAGAAGGCACCGCATGTTCGAGCATGTCTATGAGGGGCAGGTCGGCGCGGGGCGTAACAGCCAGTTGGATGGCCGAGCCGGCGATCAGGGCGGCCACGCCCCAGCGGACGGCGCGGACCGCGCTGCGAAGCGCCACGAGCCGATCGCCGCGAATGAAGGGGTAGACAAGGCCCGCCAACGCCAGCGCGATACCGAAGGCACAGACGATGGCGGCGCCGGTCGGCAGATCGAACGCGAACGACGCGGCAAATCCGGCGGCGCTGGTCAAGATGCCGGCGATCCATCCGATCGCCAGTTGCCTTGGCAGCGTTGATGCGAACATCACGCCGATGGCGGCGGGGATGATCAGAAACGAAAATACCAGGAGCACACCGGCGAGCGCCACCGAGCTGGTCACGACCATGCCGAAGGTTGCGTAAAACACGAATTCCCAGAGCAGCGAACCTGATTGGGCCAATCGGTGGCGCAAGAGAAAATGCAGCAGGGCCACGGCCAGGTAGAGTGGAACGATCACGGCAATTTCGCTAAGGCCGCTGGTCAGGATATTTCCGGTCAATATCTGCTTGAGATGCTCGGCGCCCTGCGGGGCCCGGTCGATCAGCAAGATTGAAGTTGCCGCCGCAACGACGTAGATGACCCCGATGAGCGCTTCCTGGGGCACGCGCGTTGCCCAGGCGCGCGTGAACGCCAGCAACATGGCCGCCAGCAATGTGAAGGTCAGGGAATATCCGTAGGTCGCAAGGCTCTGCGCGGGATGGCCGAGCATGAAGGCGACGGTCGCGCCCAGCGCTGCAATCTGGGCCAGCGCGAGATCGACGAAAATGACATTGCGGGCGAGTACCTGGATTCCGAAGTAAGCGTGGATACCGACAAGACACACCGCTACCAGGAAGGATGGCCAAGAGAAATGCGATCGCCTCGGTCATTTTGCGTTAGCCGCATCGACGAGAACAGCGACGTCCGTGTCGAACAGTGAAAGATAATCGCCTGCCCCGGGCAGCGCGCCCACCGAAGCCGCCAGCACCACCACCGACGCTCCCGATTTGGCCGCGACAAAGGTCACGTCCCGTTCCGGCTCGTGCGGCTCCCGCACGACAATGCGCACCCCGCGCGTCCGCATCGCCTCAATGATGCCGGCGAGGTGCGACGGTGTCGACGGCACGCCCGGCCTGATCTCGAGGAAATCCGCAAAATCCAGCCGAAAGCGACGGGCGAAGTAAGGCCAGCTATTGTGATAAGCGATCAGCGGCATGCCCTTGAGCGGCGCCAGTCGGGCTTCCCACTCGGTCAGTTTTGCGGAAAGACGTGCGAGAAACGCCTGCCGGTTGGCCTCGTAGGCCTTCGCGTTGGCCGGGTCGATGCGCGCCAATCCATCCAGGATGTTGGCGGTAATGAATTCGGCGTTCTTGGGATCGAGCCAGTAATGCGGATTGCCGCTGCCATGCGCGTGACCGTCGCCGGGTCCAATGGTGACGCCGCGCACCTCCAGCGGCGCTATTCCGTAGGAAGCATCGACATAGCCGGGGCCGCCCCGTCTCGAGCTCGCGCGCAGCGGTCGCCTCAAGCATGCGGTCGAACCACAGGTCGTAATCAAGCCCGACACGCACGACGAGCCGTGCCTCCTTCAATCGAAGGACATCCTGCGGCTTCGGTTGATATTCCTCGGCGTCGAAATTGGCCGGCACCAGGCTGACCGCGTCGATGAGGTCGCCGCCCACCGACTCGGTCAGGCTACGAAGATCCGTCGTCGTGGCAACGACGCGAATACGATCTTCCGCCCGCGCCGGCGCGGTTTGTCCCAAAGCCAAACCACTCGCCAGGCACAGGGCGACCAAGAGCTGAAGCGGCCACATCGCTACGAATCGGCGAAGGGCCGCCTGTGGTGGCCCTCCGCATTCACGTTACGGTTTGACCCAGATGCTCTTCGGCATCAGGCAGTGCACGTTCTTCTCCGCCTCGGAGATGGCGCCGATCCGGCAGTCCATCGCTACGCTGGCGAGGCCATAGGCGTCCAGACGGGCGATCTTCCTGTCGGTCTCGAGCATCTTGATCATGCCCATTGAGGCATTGTCCATCGCCTTGTTCAGATCGGCGTCCTTGGCGTAGGACACCAGATATTTCGACGTCTCTTTGGTCGGACGCTCCAGGTCTTCCGCCTCGCGCGGATTTTTCGGACTGAGGCAGTGGATGCCCTTTTTGACGTTGACCACCTGAGAGACCCGGCAATCCGAGACGGTCGGCATCAATTTTTCGGCTTGTTCGGCGGAAATCCCGCGCAATTCGGCAAGCAATTTGACCGTTTGCGCCTTGGCCTGCGCCCAGGCCTTGTTCAGATCCTGGTCGAAGCCCATGCTGATCCAGGACTTCTTGGTCTCGATGCGCGGGAAGTCGAGCGGCTTGCCCTTGATGACCTCCACCGTGATGTTGAATTCCTTGTAAGCCGTTTCGAGCGCGGTGAGATTGACCTCGCCATTGCCCTGGCCGGCGTGGGAATCGCCGGTCCACAGCAAGGCGCCCGGCATGTACACCGGCACGTACAGCGAGGAGCCGGCCACGAAATCGCGGATATCCATGTTGCCGGCGTACTCTCCCGGCGGCACGCTGCCAAAGCGTCCCGGTTCCTTGCGCGCCACCGCGAGCGTACCGGGGAATGGCTTGAGCGGAATGACGACGCCGGGAAGAAACTCGGTCGTCATCTTGTCGAGGTCGAGATAAACATACTTGACCTGACCGTCCGCATAGAGCGTCGGAAATTCGCCGAACATGCCCGGCACGTTGAAGTTTGTGGCATAGGCGCGGGGCACAATCTTGTTGAGCGTCACCTTCAGCACATCGCCCGGCTGCGCTTCCTCGATAAAGATCGGTCCCGTCAGCGTGTGCGGTCCACGGCCGGGAAAATCGGTGCGTGTCTTTTTGATCTGTTCGATCGTCGTGCCCGGAACCACCTGATTGTGGCTGTGCATCATGGTTTCGAGGACGATGGTGTCCCCGGATTTCACCCGCAGCACCGGCGGCTGTGCACTATCGAACCAACCCCATTGGGTGGTGTCGAGGGTTGCCGGCAGCAAATGCATCTTCTTGCCGTTGGGCAAATTCACGACGCGGAGCTTGAAATCGGCCGGCCCGACACCGGGATAGCCGGGCGTGGTGATGGTCGCCGTTGGCGGAAATTGCGAGCGCGGCAGGCGGAGATGTTTGAGCCAGCGCCGTTGCGCCAAGAACAAGAACTCCGCAGGCGCCAAGGGCGACGCGAGGCAGCGTTGACGACGTCATGTTTCCCCCTGATCAGCAATAAACAGCTGTTTTTATGTTGCCCAAAGTTATAGGCAGCTAATCTCGTCCCGGCAATCCACCGCGCACGAAGTTTTTTGCATCTCCCGGTCCGCAATGTGCGCTGCGAAAGCAAGGTCAAAGCCTCCGGCGAGGCTTCCTAGCGCCTCAAGAGATCAAGGGATGAGGTGGTCCGCGGAAAGTCCAATGTTTCCGGTCCAGATTGACAGTAGTCTCACTAATCGTGTTTCATCGCGGCAATCGCTTGATAATAGCGAATGCCGGGAGGAAACATGGACGACGTCATTATCGTCGGCGCCGGCATTGGCGGATTGACGCTCGGGCTTGCGCTGCACGCCGCCGGAATTCCCTGCCGGATATTCGAGTCGGCTGCCGAAATCAGGCCGGTCGGCGTCGGCATCAATCTGTTGCCGCACGCCACCAGGGAACTCGCGGCGCTCGGACTTGAAGCCGACCTGGCGAAGGTCGCGATCGCGACGGAGGACGCGACCTTCTTCAATCGCTTCGGCCAATTGATCTATCAGGAGCCGCTCGGACGCGCGGCGGGCTACGAGCATCCGCAATTCTCGATCCATCGCGGCGATCTGCAGATGGTGCTTGCTCGATGCCTTCCGCGCGCGCGCCGGCGGCGATCGGCTGATCACCAACCGCCATTGCATCGCCGTCGAGCAGGATGAGTCCGGCGTCAGCGTCACCTTTTCCGACGGGCCGGGCGGCGCCGTCACGCGGTACCGTGCGCGGCCGTGTCGCGATCGCCTGCGACGGCATCAACTCCGCGATCCGCAAGCAGTTTTTCCCGGACGAGGGCGAGCCGCGCTATTCCGGCGTCAACATGTGGCGCGGCGTGACGCGATGGAAGCCGATATTATCCGGCGCCAGCATGGTGCGGGCGGGATGGCTGTCGCACGGCAAGATGGTGATCTATCCGATCCGGCCGGCTGGACGCGGACGGGCTGCAGCTCATCAACTGGGTCGCCGAAATCGAGACCGCCGACCTATCGCAAGCGCGACTGGAACCGGCCCGGCGCGATCGACGATTTCATCGGCGCCTTCGCCGACTGGCATTTCGACTGGCTCGATGTGCCGGCGTTCATTCGCGCCGCCGATCACGTGCTGGAATTTCCGATGGTCGATCAGGACCCGCTGCCGCGCTGGAGTTTCGGGCGGGTGACGCTGCTCGGCGACGCCGCCCATCCGATGGTGCCGCGCGGCTCCAACGGCGCCGGCCAGGCGATCCTCGATGCGCGGGCGCTGACCTCGGCGCTGCTCGAAAACGCCGATCCGGTCGCCGCGCTCGCGGCGTATGAGAAGCAGCGCCTGGAGGCCACCACGCGCGTCGTTCTGACCAACCGCAGCAATCCGCCCGACGCGATCCTGCGCGAGGTGTTTCAGCGCACCAACGACAGGCCGTTCGTGCGAATCGACGATGTCATCAGCCGCGAGGAACTGGTGGCCCTGTCCGAAGGCTACAAGCGGATCGCCGGCTATTCGAAGGAGGCATTGCGCACGCGATAGAGGCGGAAAATCGTGCCGCTTCGTGCAATACGCGTTAGGTTATCGGATCAGGGATGGCGGTCGGCAAGAACCGCGGCCTGACAATTCAAGGGAGAGGGACGACGATGACGATTTCTCAAACTCAGGGCGGCGGTGCGTCGCCGGTTGATGTCGCTGACTTCATCGATCCGCAGCCGATCGGCGGATTTCAGATTCGACTGCTGCTGACCTGTGCGGCGGTGCTGTTTCTCGACGGCTTCGACACCCAGGCCATCGGCTATGTCGCGCCCGCGCTTGGCCAAGGAATGGGGCCTGACCAAGGGCGCGCTCGGCCCGGTGTTCAGTGCCGGCCTGTTCGGGCTGATGATCGGCGCGCTGGTGTTCGGACCGCTGGCGGACCGCATCGGGCGCAGGAAGATCATCATTTTCTCGACGCTTGCGTTCGGCATCGGCGCGCTCGTCACCGCGTTCGTCCAGGACGTCAACACGCTGCTCGCGATCCGGTTTCTGACCGGGCTCGGCCTCGGCGGCGCGATGCCGAATGCCATCGCGATGACGTCCGAGTTCAATCCGCGTCGCCGCCGCGCCACCATGGTGATGATCATGTTCTGCGGCTTCTCGGTGGGCGCCGCGCTCGGCGGCTTTCTCGCGGCGGCATTGATCCCGCAATTCGGCTGGCGCTCGGTGTTTGTCGTCGGCGGCGTCGCGCCGCTGCTGCTGGTTCCGATCCTGGCGCTGAAGCTGCCGGAATCCGTGCGGTTTCTCGCGCTCACCGGGCGCGCCAATGAACGCGTCGCGGAGTTGCTCGGATTGATCAACCCGAAGACTGCGTTCGCGCCGGCGACGCAGTTCGTCGTGCATGAACCGGAACTGCCGGGGATTCCGGTGCTGCATCTTTTCCGGGAAGGACGAACCCTCGTCACGCTGTTGTTGTGGGTGGTGTTCTTCATGAGCCTGCTCGACATCTATTTCCTGGCGAACTGGCTGCCCACGGTGCTCAACGACCTCGGCGCCTCCGTATCTTCGGCGGTCGCGATCGGATCGATGTTGCAGGTCGGCGGCGTGGTCGGAACGTTCGCGCTCGGCAGCATCATCGACCGCTTTTCGTTCCGCGCGCTGGCGCTGGTGTATTTCATGGCCGTCTTCGCGGTCGGCGCGATCGGCCAGCTCGGGCACTCCGTCGTTTTCGTCACCATGGCGATCTTCGTCGCCGGCTTCTGCGTCGTCGGCGGCCAGATCGCCGCCAATGCGCTGGCGGCGGCGTTCTATCCGACCTCGGTCAGGGCCACCGGCGTCGGCTGGGCGCTCGGGATCGGCCGGGTCGGCTCGATCGTCGGACCTCTGGTCGGCGGCGTGCTGCTCACTGAAATGGAGCACGGCGTCGGTCTTCATGGCGGCCGCGGCCGCTGCTCTGTGCGCGGCGCTGGCGGCATTTTCGCTGAGCCGGCTGGCGGCGGCGGGGGAAGCGGCAGGGACGCCGCCGACGCTCAGGCGTCATATCAAGCGGGCTTGCGCCCGTCGACGACGCCCGGCGGCGTAGTAGCTTCACGCCACCGCGCCCGACGCCCGCAATTGCCGGATCGACGCCTCGTCATAGCCCGCGCCGCGAAGGATCTCGTCGCTGTGCTCGCCGATGCCGGGCGGATGCCGCGGCTGGACCTTCTTGCTGCCGTCGACCCAGATCGGGCTGTTGATGGTCAGCATGGTGTCGCCCTCGAACGGCACCAGCACTTCGTTGTCGATCATCTGCTGGTCGTTGGGAATATCGTCGAGGATGCCGACCACGCCGAACACCAGGCCGTTGCCGTCGAGTATCTTGCGCCATTCGGCGAGGTCCTTGGTGGCAAAAATCTCGTCGAAGATCTTGATCAGTTCCAGCGAGCGCGCATGGCGATCGGGCTTGGTGGCGAATCTGGGGTCGCGATGAAATCCTCCCGCCCGAGGCAGCGCGCGAGCGTCGGCCATTGCCGCTCCTCGTTGAGCAGCGAGAGGATGAGCCAGCGCCCATCCTTGCACTTGTAGTGGTTGGTCACCGCGTTCAGCGCGCGTTCGCGCGGACGCCGCTCGCCGAATTTCGCGCCGCATAATTTGGCCTGCGCGAGCACCCCGCTGGCCCAGATGCCGTTGGCCATCAGGTTCGAACTCACATGCGAGCCCTTGCCGGTGCGCTCGCGCTTGTAGAGCGCGGTGACGATCGCGCCGTAAAAGCGCCATCGCGCAGGGGTGGTCGCCCATGCCGGCGACCGAGCGCGCCGGCGTGGTGTTCTCATCCGCGCGCACCAGATCCATCAGGCCCGAGCGCGCCCAATAGGCATTGCTGTCGAAACCGGGCTTGTTGGCTTCTTCGCCCTTTTCGCCGTAGCCGGTGAACGACGCATAGACCAGTCGCTCGTTGAGCGGCGCGAGTTCCTCGTAGGTGATGCCCAGCCGCTGGCGCACGGCGGGCGGAAAATTCGTGATGAAGACATCGGCCTCGGCGACGAGGCGATACAGCACCGCCTGTCCTTCCGGCTTGGTGAGGTCGAGCGCAAGGCTCTTCTTGTTGCGGGACTCCAGCATCCACGCGAAATTGTGCGCGCTGACGGGATATCCCGGCAAGTTCGGCAGGTTGCGGTAGGGATCGCCAAGGCCGGGCGGTTCGATCTTGATCACGTCGGCGCCGAAATCCGACAGCACGGTCGCGGCCGCGGGCGCTGCGATGAAGCTCGCGCAGTCCAGAACCTTGAGGCCTTCGAAGATGCCTTTTTCCATGGTGGCAGTCGCTCCCGTGACTCTTGTTGGTCTTATTCCGCGTTGTGGAATCGTCTTTCACCGCGACAGGTGGATTCTCCGGTATTTGATCGATGTTGGCCGTGCGATGCAACGACAGTTTCTACTTCATTGCTGAGCCAACGGGTTGGCGCAAGGCACCGTTCGTGAGAGTTGGATCGTTTCGCTTGCGCTGCTCGCAATGGTGGAGACTTCCTCTACTCCCCGTCCGACAGCAGCGCGGCATTGCCGCCGGCGGCAGATGTGTTGACGGTCACGGTCTGTTCGGTCGCAAAGCGCGTCAGGTAATGCGGCCCGCCGGCCTTGGGACCCGTGCCCGACAGTCCATGGCCGCCGAATGGCTGCACACCGACCACCGCGCCGATCATGTTGCGGTTGACATAGACATTACCGACTGAAAGCCGGTCGATCACGGCCTCGACCGTGTCGTCGATGCGCGAGTGAATGCCGAGCGTCAGCCCGTAGCCGCAGCGTTCGATCGATCGCAGCACGCGATCGAGCCGCTCGGCGCGATAGCGCACCACATGCAGGATCGGTCCGAACACTTCCTCGGTCAGTTGATCGGCATCCGGCCAATTCGAAAATATGCGGCGCCACATAATTGCCGGAGGGAGCAATCCCCGCGAAATGCACGCGGGCCTGCTTCTTCATTCGCGCAATATGCGCCTCAAGCCGCTGTTTCGCTTCAGCATCGATCACCGGCCCGATATGAATGGCAGGTCGCGGGGATCGCCGATCGCCAAGTTCGCGTGCGGCGCCCGATATCATCTCGATCATGCGATCGGCGACGTCGTCCTGAACGAACAGCAGACGCAGCGCCGAGCAGCGCTGGCCGGCCGAACGAAACGCCGACATCACGACGTCGTCGGCGACCTGTTCGGGCAAGGCGGTCGCGTCGACGATCATCGCATTGATGCCGCCGGTTTCCGCGATCAGCGGCACGATCGGGCCGTCCTTGGCAGCCAGCGTCGCGGTTGATCGCACGCGCGACCTCGGTCGAGCCGGTGAAGACGACGCCGGCAATATCAGCGATGCGCGGTCAACGCCGCACCGATACTGCCGTCACCGGGTAGCCAGATGCAGCGCCGATGCGGGCACGCCGGCCTCATGCAGCAACCGGATGGCCTCGGCGGCGATCAGCGGGGTTTGTTCGGCGGGCTTGGCGACGACCGCATTGCCCGCCATCAAGGCGGCCGTGACTTGCCCTGCGAAGATCGCCAGCGGAAAATTCCACGGCGATATCGCGACGAACACGCCGCGGCCGCGCAGCCGCAGCACATTGCTCTCGCCGGTCGGGCCCGGCATCGTCTCGCCCTCGCCGAACAGTTTGCGTCCCTCGGCGGCGTAGTAGCGGCAGAAATCGACGGCTTCGCGGACTTCCGAGAGCGCGTCATCGAGCGTTTTGCCGCCTTCGCGCTGCAACAGCGCGATAAAATGCGCGGCCCGCTGTTCCAGCAGGTCTGCGGCTCTGCTCCAGGATTTCCGCGCGCGTCTCGGGCGGGCGTTCGGCTCCAGCTTTGGAAATCCCTCGCGCGCGGCGGCGATTGCTTCGTTTGCCTGCTCCGGCGTTGCATCGACGACGCTTCCGACAATTGTTGTCCGGTCGATCGGACTGACGAGCCTGCCGGGCTGCGCCTGCTCGCTGGTCTGCCGTTGATCAGCAGGCGCTGCCGCAACGGGCGCGGTTTCCGCAGCGATCAGCGGAAAGCAGTTCGTTCAATGCCGCGCGCTCGCCGAATTCGATGCCGTGCGAATTCCGGCGCTGCGGTTGATAGAGATCGCGCGGCAGAGGGATGTTCGGATGCCGGGCGTTGTCGGCGGTGCCGATGATATCGGCCGGACGCCGCAGCAATGTCGCCACCGGCACCGTGTCGTCGGCGGCGATCGCCACGAATGAGGAATTGGCGCCGTTCTCCAGCAGGCGCCGCACCAGATAGGCCAGGAGGTCGCGATGACTGCCGACCGGCGCATAGGTCCGATAAGCCAGCGTGGGGCGATCTTCGCTCAATTGCGCGTACAGCGCCTCGCCCATGCCGTGCAGGCGCTGAAACTCGAATCCGCCTTCGCCCGTCGGCAAGTTCGAGAACGGTCGCGACCGTCAGCGCATTGTGGGTGGCGAATTGCGGGAAGAGGCGGGGCCGCAGCGCCAAGCAGTCTTTTGCGCGCAGGCGATGTAGTTCAGATCGGTCATCGCCTTGCGGGTGAACACCGGGTAGTCGTCGAGGCCGCGCTCCTGCGCGCGCTTGATCTCGGTGTCCCAATAGGCGCCCTTGACAAGACGCACCATCATCCGCCGGTTCAGCGCTCGCGCCAGGCCGTCGATGTAGTCGATCACGGCCTCGGCGCGTTTCTGGTAGGCCTGGATCGCCAGGCCGAAGCCGTCCCAGCCCTGCAAGCGACGTGTCACCGAACGCGGCCGCGATCACCGTCCAGCGACAGTTCGAGCCGGTCCGCTTCCTCGGCATCGACGGTGAAGTTCAGATCATAGAGCCTTGGCGCGGCGCGCGAGATCGATCAGCCGCGGAACCAGTTCCGTCATCACCCGCCGACGGCTTACGGCCTCGAAGCGCGGATGCAGCGCGGAGAGTTTCACCGAGATGCCGGGTCGATCGGGCAGCGGCCGATCGTCGGCGGTGCGGCCGATGGCTTCGATCGCGCTGGCGTAGGAATTGAAATAGCGCTCGGCATCCGCGGCGGTGCGCGCGCCTTCGCCGAGCATGTCGAAGGAATAGCGCGCGGCGGCCGCCGAAAGCGGCTGCGCCCGCGCCAGCGCGGCTTCGATGGTCTCGCCAAGCACGAAATGGCTGCCCATCAGCCGCATCGCCTGCCGGGTGGCGGCGCGCACCGCCGGAACGCCGAGCCGTTTGGCGAGCCGGCCGATCGTGCCTTGCGGGGTTTCGCCAGGCTGAATCACCCGCGCCGACATCCCCAGCGCCCAGGCCGACGCATTGACCAGGAATGCGCTGGATTTCGTCTCGTGGTGGACGAAGTCGCCCTGGCCGAGCTTGTCCTCGATGAACTGGTCGGCGGTGCGGGTATCAGGCACGCGCAGCAGGGCTTCCGCGAGCACCATCAGCGCCAGGCCTTCTTTGGTGGAAAGCGCGAACTCGCGAAGCATGTCCTCGACGCCGCCGAGCCGGTCGTCATTGGCGCGAATGGCGTCGATCAGGCGCGTCGCGGTGCGCGTCGATCCGCGCGTCCTGTTCCGCGCTCAATCCTGCGGTTTCGAGCAGCCGGGCCGCGAGCGGCGCGATCGTCCGGCGCGTAGACCGCCTCGAATGGCGGAAAATGTGAGGAATCCGACGTCATGACATCCCCTGAGGTTCCCGTGCGCTATCATGCAGCCGGTCTTGGCATCGTGAAACCGCTGCGATAGTTTTCGCGGGATTTTTTTGAATCCAGATGTGGCGAGGGACAGGGTTGATGGACGGACGAATGCGATGTGGCAGCGGAGGCAAAACCCTGGCATTTAGCGGTTTTGCCATGTCCCTTATCGGATTGATCCCGATTGCCGCTTCATTGCCGGCGATATGCCGTCGAATTAAGCGCGCCGCAGGCGGCGCTGTACAGCACGGTGTCGATTTTTCCACCTTCGGCGCAACGCATGACGGTTTGCTATGGCTTCGTCTGCAGACGCCGCGAGATCCTCGATTTCAGCGCCCGGCGATCATGGCGCGCTGACGAAGATCCTCGCGTCAGGCCGCGCATCGGCTGCCGCCGAACGGGCTGCCGTGCAGAAAGCCGTGATCTGGCTCGATCGGCGCATGGGGCCGGTGATCGGGACCGACAAACGTGTCGCGAAAGCGGATTTCCGCTACTTCGACGACAAGCACAATTACGATTGCTGGGATACCACCCGCAATACCACCAGTCTGCTGCTGGTGCTGCAGGAATGGGATCTGCTGAAATACCATGTGGTGGGCGACCCGCACTATCGGGGCAATGCGCTGGTGTTGCAGACGCCGCACAACACCGCGGTGCTGGTCGATCGCGCGACCAAGATCGAATGGGTCGTGGATCCGTGGCCGCGTGGCTATTTGCAGCCACCGGATGTCATGACCGTTGAAAAATGGGTGACGGAAGATTGAGCGGTCGAACTCGGCGCTACCGCGCCTGTTCGAATACGCGCGCAAGAGCGGTGCCCGCTCCTCCCGAATGCGATCTACTTTTGAGATCTTTCCGCAAGCCCCACTCCCGGATTGTATCCGAGAGGGCGCTTTACTGGCCGCGCTCTCGCGTCAAACCTTGAGGTTTTCGGCCGAGGTCTTGCCGCGATTGGCAACCTCTTCGTATTCGACCGTCTGTCCTTCGTTGAGCGTTGAAAGGCCAGCCTTCTCGACCGCAGAAATATGCACAAATACGTCCTTGCCGCCACTGGAGGGCTGGATAAATCCAAAACCCTTGGTCGCGTTGAACCACTTCACAGTACCTTTAGCCATCACGTCGTCTCCGCGGGATCAAAAAATAATAACGAACTGCCGGTCCCCGCAAACCGGCATATCCGACGGGCGCACGATACGCGGTATGGGGCAAGCTTGATAGCTTAAACGACACCGGGATTTCGGCGGAAAACGATCATTATCGCGGCGCATTCGCAGTTTTTGCCCGTTTTCCGGATCATTTGACCCGCCAAACGATCTCATAGCGCAATCGGTTCCAATTATGTTGAATCGGGAACTACACCGTCCCGGCAACGATTGCGAGCGCGAGGTTCGGTTTGCAATCGAATTTCAGTAGGTCACGGTGAGATAATCGACGATCTTGCCGACATCGGCGTCGTCGATCGGCGCGCCATAGACCTTGATCATTTTCGTCACTTCGGCCTGCCAGAAGTCCTTCTTGAATTTCGGTCCGCGCGGCTGTGTGTTGACGTAGTCCGCGGAGTGACAGGCCGTGCAATTGTTCTTCACCACGTCGAGATTAGGTCCTGGCTTGAACGCCGCAGTTTCTTCCGGGAGCTTGTAGTTGACCGGGGCCGCGGTAGCCGAACCGAAAGCCAAGCCGGCGATGGCGGCAAGGGCGAGGAGAGGCGAACGTGTCATGACAATTCTCCTCATGCCGCCGTGATGCGAACGGTTTCGACGACGTTGCGCAAATAGCCCGCCGGATTCCAATTCGGGTCGGTCGGCTGTGTGTCGCCGGCATTGTTGGTCGCGCGAACCTTGAGTTCGTGGGGGCCGGCCGCAAGCTTCACCGCCAGCTTCCATTCGCGGAACGAATATTTTCCGAGATCCTTGCCGAGTTTGGCCGGTGTCCAGGTCTTCCCGCCATCGATCGAGACCGCGACTTCCTTGATGCCCTTGCCGCCGTCGAAGGCGATACCCTTCAGCGTCGTTCCGCCCGGCTTCAGTTTTGCGCCATCGGTCACATTGGTAATGAAGGAGCGGACGGTGAAGCGGTTGATCGGGATCGTCGCCTTCGGCGCGGTGCCGGGCTCGATGCAACCGCACGGCGTGTCCGGAATCCGATAGGCCGACTTCATCCAGAAGCCGTCGAATACATTGTCGATCACGGTGATTTCGTTCAGGTGCTTTACCCAATAGGTGCCGTAATAGCCGGGCACGACCAGACGAAGCGGAAAGCCGTTGAGAACCGGCAAATCATCGCCGTTCATGCCATAAGCCAGCATCACCTCGCCATCGCGGGCGTGGTCGATGTCGAGCGCCTTGACGAAATCCGGCGTCTTGTCGCTGACCGGTCCGTCCATCCCGCCGAACGTGACCTGTTTCGCGCCCTGCTGCACGCCGGCCTTGTCAAGCACGGTCTTCAGCGGCACGCCGCGCCAGCGCGCATTGCCCATCGCGCCGTTGCCCAATTGGCCGCCCGCCACGCGCGGATCGGAAAACCCGCGGCTGTTGCCCGAGCATTGATTGACGGCGACGAGTTCGATTGCGGGAAGCTTTTTGATTTCCTTCAGCGACAGTTTGAGCGGATGATCGACCTTGCCCTTGATCTCCAGCGTGAATTTGTCCGGATCGATATCGAGCGGCACATCCGCCAGATGATAGCGCACGAAAAAAGCATTGTTCGGCGTTATCGGACCGTCGTTGAAGACGGAAAATGGCGTCTCGAGTTGCGGCGGCCGGCTGGTCAGGCCGATCATGGTGCGCTTCTGCGGATATTTCACCAGCGGTCGTTCGCCGTTGTCGAAGGGCAGGGTCACCGTGTCGAGCGCGAGCGCCCTGAACGAACCGAAGCCTGTTGCGAGCGCCGCCATTCCGGCACGCATCATCAACTCTCGCCTGTCAAGCATCGTGCTTCCTCCGAAGACTTTCTTGTCGAGCCGGTCGCCACCGGACTCAGGCCGCGATAGTCGCACCGGCAAGGCCCAAGTCAATTTATGCTTTCGGAGCGTGCGACGGGACGTTGCGATGCAACAATCGCCGGCACAGTTGGATGCGGCGGATCGCGTCAATCGGGACGGCAAAACAAGAAACCCCGGCCGCGTCAGGCGACCGGGGTTATTTAAATTGAGCGAACCGAGGCTCGATCAATAGCCGCAGATATTGACGACGCGCAGGCGATAGCCGAACGGGGTGAGCACGCTGCGTGTCACGTAGCATCCGTCGTAGCCGGCGCCGATGAAGCCGATGCCGAAGCCGTGGCCCCAGTGGTGATGATAGCCACCCCAGCCGCCGCCCCAGGGACCGGCGGAAGCGGCGGTGGGAGCCAGCGCCATCGCGCCGAGGGAAACTGCGGCAAGCAATGCAAGAGCGAGTTTGCGTAACATGGTCGTTCTCCTTCAGTGTGCGCCTTGGCGCGGGTTGATCGCTTCAGTCTTACCCATCGCCTATCAGTCGCACCCTTTCGGAGCGGGGTTCGAGAAAACAGCATTTGGTTCGAAGACAATTTTCTGAACGAACGTTCAGGTGTGCGAAACATCACATATCGACATCGTGCCGCCATCAAGCCGCGGCAATACCCATATCGTTAACCAGCGCGGACAATGTCTTCGCACTCTGGACGGAGCGGACAATCATCGGCTCAGCGCGTCCACGGATCGCGACTTCCTGCTGCGGCAGACCATCGGCCGAAAGCCCGGCCGTCATGCGAACTTCGTCCGAGACGATCGCTTCACATGCGAGGCTCTTTGTCATGTCCTGCAGTCTTGCTGCGACATTGACGGCGTCGCCGAGCGCGGTGAACACCATGTGGTCGCGGTAACCGATGTCGCCGATGATCACTTCGCCGCCATGAATGCCGATGCCGAAGCGGATCGGATCGCGCAGATCATGCTCAAGAAACTGATTCAATTCGTCGACATTGGCGGCAATCATGGCGGCCGCCTTGAGCGCCTGGCGGCAGGCGGTTTGCGGATCGGTAGCGAGCCCGAACAGCGCCAATTGTCCGTCGCCGACGAACTGATTGGGTTGACCGCCGCATTCGATCACAGCTTGCGATACCGCGCCGAGAAAGCGGTTGACGATGAAGACGGTATCGAACGGCAGCCGCTTTTCCGCGAGCTTGGTCGAGCCCCGCATATCCACGAACATGCTGACGAGATAGCGTTCCTCACCGATGCGGGAGGGACCCGAGGTCCGCAAGCCGGCGGCGGTGGTCTGCGGCAGGAATATCTGGAAGAAAGAGAGATCGGTCTCGGGCCTGAGCTGGCAGGCAAGGCGGATCGCCGGATCCGCGCCGGCTCCGACGCGGTTAAGTACGAACGCCTCACGTTTGGACGGCTCCGGCAACGCGGTGCAATCGCCGATGATACGAATGCGGCAGGTGGAGCAGCGGGCGCGGCCGCCGCAGACACTTGCATGCGGAACGTTATTGCGCAGGCTCGCCTCAAGCACGCTCAGGCCCTTGGGCACGCGAACCGTCCTGCCATTGCCGTATGACAGGGTGATCATGCCGCCCCGGCGCTCGTTCAGCGCGCGCACGCCTCTTGCGAGCACAGACAAGTCCGACCAGGCCGAGATAGCCGATCAGGAAATAATCCGCGATGGAGTCCAGCACCGCCTGTTGGGCCGGTGTGCCGGTCCGGCTTTGCGGAAGATTTTCCGCTCTCCATTCGACGCTATCGTTGTCGACGACGCTTCGTCCGCCCTGATAGAGACCCAGCATGGCCACCGTCGGAATCAGCACCGCCGCCGCGAGCAGAAACGGCGCCGCGCGTTTAAAGAACGCCTTCATCCGCAGCCAGAAATAGAGACCAATGCAGCCGTGAATCCAGGCGATGGTCAGGACCGCGTACATCTGCCATAATTTGTTCGGCCACACGATCCAGTACGCAAAGAACACCTGCGGATAAAGTTTTTCTTGTCCGTAGAGGGTCTCGCCGAGACGCACGCCGACGATATGGGTGATGATGAGCGCCGGGACGCTCAAGCCCAGCACGAGCTGCAGCGGCTCGATTGCTTTCCAGCGAAATTGCCGGCGCTCGTAGAGCGCCCAGATCCCGAGGCCGGTGTGCACCAGCGCGGCGGTATAGAATACGATCGCAACGGGGAGAAATTGCCAGAACGCGGTGTGGTAATAGACACCGGTGGCAAGCGCTTCCATCGAGATGTTGCCGAGCGCGTGGTTGAGATAGTGGCTGACCAGATAGGCAAACAACACCAGCCCGCAGGCGAGACGAATCTGCCGGACACCGATGCCGCGGACGAATTTTGTCAGTTGTTCCAGTGAAATGCAGTCATGTGATCCGATCGAACGTTCATCTACAATAGATCGACAATAGTGGAGTTTATTCCCGCAGCGACGACCTTTCCGCCCCGTTCCGCCAAGCGAGCAACGCGAGCGCAAACCGCGGCTCATGCCATGGGCAATTCGTACCGTATTGTGGCAGAAGCCCTCGGCGACAGGCAACGCCGGGGGTTGGTGGACGCGGTGTTTCGCCGGGACGAGCCGGGCGCGAGAACACGTTGACACCTCCCGATGAGTCGGGGAGAAAGCATCGTGAGGATTGCCCCGCTCCATAGAAGCCCCGCCAAACCGGACAGTTCTGCGCTTCGGCAATTGCTGGCCGTTGCAGGCTTGATCGCCGCGCTGACGGTGCTACGGGTGATTTACGCCGGCGTCATCGATCTGCGCACCGATGAGGCCTATTACTGGACCTGGTCGAAGGAAAACGTGCTCTCCTTCCTCGACCATCCACCGGTCATCGCGTGGTTTATCCGATTCGGCACCGCGATCTTCGGCGACACCAATTTCGGCGTCAGGTTTGCCGGCATCCTTGCGATGCTGATAACGCAACTGTTGCTCGCCGATATCGTCCGGCGCGTGACACATGATGTCCGCGCGGTCGTGTTCGCGGTGCTGATGCCGGAGGCCGCGCTTTATTACGGGCTGCTGATGGCCAAGGTCTCGCCGGACGTGGCGCTGATCCCGTTTGCTGTCGCCATGATGTGGGCGCTGGTCCGGCTCAAAGAGAGCGACGATGCGCGCTGGTGGCTGGCCGCGGGCATATTCGCGGGGTTGGCGCTGCTGTCGAAATTCACCGCCGTGATGCTGATTCCGGCGGTGGCGGCCTTCATGCTGGTGCCGGACTGGCGCCGGCGCTGGCTGGCGAGCCCGTATCCCTGGGCCGCGGCGCTGATCGCAGTGGTGTTGTTCCTGCCGGTCCTGATCTGGAATGCCGGGCACGATTGGGCGTCGTTCAGGTTTCAGTTCGTGCGCGCCACCGCGACACATGAATTGTCGCTTCGCACGGTCGGCGATTTCATTGGCCTGCAGTTCGGGCTGGTCGGGTTTATCCTGCTGCCGGTGGTTTTGTCGGGCGTGGCGCTGACGGCATGGCGGGGATATCGCCAGCGCGACGCCGTGGCCATTCTGCTTTCGACCGCGGTGATCGTTCCCTTCGCCTATTTCTTCTGGAAATCGCTGACGCTGCGGATCGGCGACACCTGGCCGATGTTCGTGTGGCCGGTTGGATTTGCCGCCGCCGCCATCAACATCGCAATGCTGCCGCGGGAAGGCTGGCCGGCCTGGATGATCAAATCGACGGTCACGTGGGCGGTCGCGGCGATTGCTTCCGGCATCGCCTTCGTCATTCTGGTGTTTCTCTACTATATCGTCAGCCCCTGGAATTTCATCGGCAGGACCGATCCGATCGGCGGCGAGGCAGGCTTTGCGCAGGTCGCGGACCGGGCGCAGGCCGCGCTGCAAAAGACCGGCGCGACCTGGATCGCAACCACGGACTACCGGACCTACGCCATGCTGCGCTGGCATTTCAAAGACCGCGTGCCGGTGATCCAGATCAACGAGCGTGGCCGGTTTCAGGGCTTTCGCGACCCCGGGATGAATTTGATCAGGGGTCATACCGGGCTCTATGTCGGCCGCGAACCCGACAATACCAGCCCGTTGTGGGCGTCTACGACGGCTGTCAGGGAACCCCTTGAGCGGGTGGAGCGAAGCTGGCGCGGGGTCGTGATGGATACCTATGCCCTGGAAAAGCTGACCGGCTGGACGCCGGAACTTTCACCGCCGCCGGATTCACCGCTCTATCGCTGGCGTGTGCTGGCTGGGGATTTCGGGCCAGCTGAGTGCTTTGCGGCTTTGGGCGATGACGACGTTCGAATGACCAGGGATACGAGGTCATTCCGGGGCGCGTCGAAGGCGCGAACTACGATGTGCAATTGCATATCGCAGCATCTCGAGACTTCCGCGATGCGCAATTTTGCCGCCCAAAATCCCGCGCGGTCGATGTCCGCTTTGGCTCACAAGCAGACCTGACGATCCCAAGTCCGACTTCCGTTTTATCGCTGCCAATCCGATTGGGGTTGCCCGTCATGCCGCAAAGCGCAGATAGCTGACTTTGGACGCCGGCGTCTTGTGCCCCTATTGTGCGGTGCGCGGACCTGTACACCGACGCGAGAAATGAGATTTCAATGGTGTTGACCATCGCGGGAACCGCCCTGCTTATAGGAACCGTACATATCCTCCTTCTTGCCGCCGATTTAGCGTCGATGCCCAGAGCAGTTCCTGGATGACACACGACGTCGCCGAGGCCGCGCGCATCTATAGTTCTGGTGGCCTTGCGGCCGTGCAGGCCTTTCGCGTCCAGGAGCTACCCGGGTTCCTGCCTCTGCATCTGTTCATGTTTCCCCGAACGGTCGCCTTGATGCTGATCGGCGCGGCGGCATGGCGTGCGGACTTGTTCCGCACAGGATCGCGGGCGAGCCTGCGCCTGCCGTTCCTGGCAGCTATTGGAATATTTATTGGCGGAGCCCTCGCGGTGACGCACGAGAATGAGTGGCTCCGCTTGGGTTGGAGGACAGAGCTTTTGGTCGAACGCTTGGGTACAGTATTGTTGGCGTGCGGCTACGGTGCGGCAATCATTTGGGCAACGGAGAAGGCAAGGGGTCGGAAGCTCTTGGCCTGGGCTGCACCAATTGGACAAATGGCGTTCACCAACTACCTCACGCAATCCGTGATCTTCGGTTGGGTGTTCTACGGGTATGGGCTCGGCCTGTTTGGCAAGCTCGGTGTGACCGCCGCTCTTGCCATCGGCATCGGCGTTTACATCTTACAGATCGTCTTCAGCGCTTACTGGTTGCAGCATTTTCTTTATGGCCCGGTGGAATGGTTGTGGCGCAGCGCGATGTATGGAATACGGCGACGGTTTGGTGCAGTCGTCGGTCCGTGAAGAAGGCGTTACGTTGCTGATAGCGGCAGACTGATGTGAAACGTCGCCACCCCCGGCCTTGTTCTCTGCCCATAGCCGACCGTTGTGGGCTTCGACGATCGTTCGGGCAATGGATAATCCAATTCCCATGCCCTGAGCCTTTGTTGTGAAAAACGGCTCGAAAACCTCCTTGATTTTCTCAGACGGAATGCCTGGCCCGGTGTCAGATACCGAAACCTCGGCGAATTTGTCGGCGCGCGCAGTATGGACGGTAACCCTGCGTTCGGCTCTCGGCATCTTTGACATCGCATCCATCGCGTTCACGATCAGATTCACAATCACTTGCTGGAGTTGAACTGGATCGGCCCCGATGGGCAGCGACGTCGGAGCAGTGAAGGCGCTCAACTTAACTTCCCGAGCAATTGACAACGAAGAAAGCAACTGGATGCTCTCGCCCGCGATTTCGTTTAGATCAACGCCCTTGATTTCGGTTGGCGCTTTTTTCAGCAAGCCGCGCAGGCGCTGCAGCACGTTGCTGGCGCGCTGATCATCGCGCCGAATTTCGGTAACGATCTCCCGGAGTTCATCCAGATTTGGGGATGAAGACTTCAGCAACAACTCCGCCGTTTCGGCGTTGAGCAGGATAGCCCCAAGCGGCTGGTTAAGCTCGTGGGCTATTGAAGCGGTCAGTTCACCAGCGGTCGAATAGCGATTGAAGTGAGCCAGTTCTCCCGAACGACGGCTAGCCTGGACTTCGAAATAGAGACGACGACGGCGCTCGCGTCAACAGAACGATGATGAACCGCGGCCTGCGCGAACAGCCACTGGCCACAAGCGACGACGATCTGCCAGCGATACCTGTCCCACAGGGTCGGTTCGCGGAAGTAGATTTCGCTTCCCGGCGGCAGGCGGCTCTCGCTAATGCGCCAGCGCTGGAGCTGCCGCCAGTCGTACTTGGCTGGGCCATATTGCAGAACGGGCGTTGTTATCGCGGCAGCCTTCTCGCCTGCAAGAATGCGAAGAGCGACATCGGTCGTGGTTCTGGTAGTGACGGATACCGAAGTCATCGGGCCGCCTACGATCTCTCCGCTGAAAAGGAGTCGTCATAAGAAAAAATTGGCGCGTTGGCGACTGTGGAGAGCTCCCTCAGTGCTCGACCCCCTTCGTTCACTGCGCCCAGGACGTCGACCTGTGGCTGAACCCAGAAGATGGCGCTGTTCGGCGGCAGAGATGCCGCTCTGCTTGAGAGTTTCGTCGAAGGACAGCTCGTCGTAGAAGAGAAGCGTGACGCGGTTCTTCAGCGGCTCCAATTCTCTTTCGATCTGTAGCCTCCAGAACCGTTCATTGGGAAAGTCGCCGATCACCACCGCCACAGGTTTTCGTGTTGGGCAGCAGTTGCAGGATATTGCCGAAAAGCACGGGTATGTTCTGTCGAACCGAGACTACGGTATCATTCTCTGTCAGAACCACTGACTGTACTCGACGCTCTTCGATTGCAGCCAATATCAGCGGGGCGTCAGGAAAAAGCTCCTTTCTGTGAGTTTGAGCGAAGGCGGCGCCCGGGGCTCCGAACGCCACGATCAGATAGGGCGAGCGGTGGACAAAGAGGGCGCGGAGGTAATCCACGAACTGGTATTCGGCGTTCTCCTCCTCGGCACGCGCCGTGATCACAGAAAAATCCTGAATAATAAGCCGCCGGGGCGAGCGCCGCTCCAACTCCTGCCGAAGCGCCTTGGAATGTTCACTCCATGGCTTGAAGTTCTGTCCGTAGGATTGAAGGATCAAGACAGTTTTGGGTTCGTCAGCTGCGATGCTGGTTCGCGTCGGAATGAACATCGCGATGGCCGTGCAGACCACAATGAACCAGACCACACGTCGAGAGTAGCCGCCCGTCACCCGCCTTGGCCCTTTCCTTTGGTGAGAACGTTATCATATCCGTGGACACGATGGAGTGCCGAATGTCGCTTTTGGGTCAAAAACCGAAATGCTCGCAGCGAGCAGATGTTTTCCGCTTTACCCCCTAACAACGGACATCGCTCGATAGGGTCAGCATGTCCGTTCGGTGCCGTAACCGGACCCATGCAACGCGG
The DNA here is from genome assembly GCA_963735835.1 of uncultured Alphaproteobacteria bacterium. GTDB lineage: Bacteria > Pseudomonadota > Alphaproteobacteria > Rhizobiales > Xanthobacteraceae > Bradyrhizobium. The sequence goes on from CAVTNA010000005.1 coordinate 22,758, forward strand.
CACGTAGAATCCTTTATTCGATCACGTCATCGGCGCGCAGCAGCATGACGGGAGGTAGGTTGAGGCCGAGCGCCTTTGCGGTTTTGAGATTGAGGACGGTTTCGTACTTGACCGGCGCCTGCACAGGCAGATCGGCCGGCTTGTCTCCGCGCAGGATGCGATCAACGTAGGCCGCTGCCTGGCGGAACATGTCCACTATATCGGCCCCGTAGGACGCAAGACCGCCGTCGTTGACAAAAATGCGATCTCCATAGACCGCGGGCAGCCGATAGCGGGCAGCGAGCGCGAGGATGAGGTCGCGATGCTGCATGGTCTTCAGGTCGGGCGGCAGAATGAGACCGCCATCGGGCAGCGCCGCAAAGGAGTCAATGGCGCGAAGGATGTCCGCAATGGTATCCTCGACAGGTGTGTATTTAAGCTCGATATTGAGCGCGGAAGCAGCGGCCTCGGCCTCGTTGAGGTAATGCTTAAACGTGTTAGTGGAACTCATCAGAAGCGCCGCGCGCGAGAACTCTCGGTTCAATTTCCTTGAGCATCTGAAGCCATTTACCGGCGATCCCAGCCTCGAACGACACAAGACCCGTAATATTGCCGCCAGGCCGCGCCGCGCTTGCTAAAAAACCTGCATCGATCGGATCGGTGACTTGAACGAATACGATCGGAACCGTGGAGCTCTCATGCTGAAGCGCAGCTGTTGATACGGCCCCTTGAGTAAAAAGTACATCGGGTTGCAAGCTGATGAGTTCTTTCGCACGTGCCGCCATTTGGTGGACCGCCACCCCGAGCCGATAATCCACAAGAAGATTGCGCCCTTCCCGCCATCCACGCCTTTCAAGTCCCTGGCGGAAGCCTGTTAGATAAGCTTTAAGCTCCGGATCGTCCGCGCCAACGCCCATCAGCACGCCCAGGTGTCTAATTCCGCCGGCGGGCTGCTGCGCGCGTGCCGCGATCGGCCATGCCGCCGCGCCACCGATCAGTGTTATGAACTCTCGCCGCTTCATGTCCGACCCCAAGGTCTGGAAACGGCATCTTAGCGGCTCAAAAGAGTACTTTGATAGAGGCTGAAACCGGCATCAAAACCATTGCCGCAGTGCACAGCCAATGTCGCTTTTGGGTCAAAAGGCGAAATACTCGCTCGCGAGCACATATAGTCCGTTTTGCCCCTGAAAGCAGACAAGTCCGGACATCGCGCCATTTCTGTTCGGTGCCCAGCTGCGGACATTGGCTCAGGAAGGCGGCCTATGCCTCTCCCACAAGGGGAGAGGTGACGCTGAGCTCTTGGCAAGCGCCAATTGCAAATTCGATCAGAACTAAAAACTCACTCCTCGCCATCGCGCTTGCGCAAGAGATCCTTCGCCAGATCCCCGAGCACGGGTCTTGGCAAGGCCGTGAACGGCAGCGGACGGGTGACGTCGATCGCAGCTAACCCGAGCCGCGCGGTGAGCAGTCCGTTGAGCACGCCTTCGCCGAGCCGCTGCGACAATTTTGCCGCGATGCCATGGCCGAGCACCTGCTGGACCAGGCTGTCGCTGGCCGCCATGCCGCCGGTGATCGCGACATGCGCGATGACGTGGCGAAGCAGGGCGATCATGCCGAGCGCGCCGGGCCGACCGCCGTAGAGCCGCGCCAATTGCCGGATCAGTCGCAGCGAGGCGGCGAATACGAACAGCACGTCGACCAGCGCGCGCGGGCTGACGGCGGTGACAACCGAGACCCGCTGCGCGGCCGAGGAGACCAGCCGCCGCGCCTCCTGATCGAGCGGCGTCATCAATTCGCGCTCCGCCAGCCGGATCATGTCGGCGCCGTCGATGATGTCGCCGGCATGGCCCTGCAATGCGGCGCGCGCCCGCGCCAAATGCGGGTTCTGGTGCGCAAGCTTTATGAGATCCTGCACAATGGCACGGCTTTCCGCGCGATCGTCGCTCGCGAGCACCTTGGCGGCGCGCAAATGCAACTGTTCGATCGTCGCCAGGCGGATCAGCCCGAACACTTCGCGCGCGACCACCACGGCAAACGCCAGCGCGGCGGCGCCGGCAAAGGCAAGACCGAGAAATCCGAGGCCCTCGTCGCGCGCGAACAAGTCCTCGATCAGGCGGGTCACGCCAAGACCGAGGCCGAGCAGCACCAGTCCGCTCACGGCGCGTCCAGAACACCATGCCCCAGCGAACGCCGCGCCGCACCGGGACGAGCGGCGCCTCAAGCGGGACCGGGAGAGCCGCGGTCTCGATTTCCGGCGTGACGCGGACCGTGCCGCGCGCCGGGCGGCTTGCGTCGTCCGCATCCATCACGGCCACGGAGGGATCGTCGAGCCTGAAGGTCGCGGGCTTCCGATGATGAGAGCGCTCGTTCATTGCAGTCTGTCTCCGAGCAGGAACTGGAGGGCGCGGTCAAGGCGGATGTGAGGCAGCGTGGGGCTTTCCGGACCCAGGCTCTCCAGTTGCGGCGGCCGAAAGCGCAGAAAGCGAAAGTCGGTCTTTTCGGCTGACGCGCTGGAGAGACCGCGAAACGCGGCTTCGTCCGCGAAAAGCTCCTCCGCGTCGGCGGGCAGGTCGCCAGGAAAGGTCGCGACCTCGGTTTCGCCGTCGAAGGTTTCGTCACCCGCGATCTCGCCGGGAACGGGGGTTCCGAGGATCGAGGGCAATTTGTCGCGGCCGCGCGCGACCGTCGCCTCGCGGGTAGCGCGCACCGCCGCCAGTGCCACGACGTCGATCGCGGCCCCGGAGTTCTCGGCGCGCAAAGCGGCCCTCGCCACGATTCGGCGCAAGGCCGCCTCCAGGCGGTCGTGGCTCGAATGGTGCAGGTGATCGGCCTTGGTCGCCGCAAACAGAATCCGGTCGATCCGCGGCCGGAGCAGGCTGGAGATCAAGCTGGAGCGGCCGATCCTGAAACAATCGAGAATTCCCACCAGCGCCGCTTCGAGATCGTGCAGCGCTTCCGGTCCGGAGTTGAACGCCGCGAGCGCGTCGACCAGGACGACCTGGCGATCCAGCCGCGCGAAATGATCCCGGAAGAACGGGCGCACCACCACGTTCTTGTAAGCCTCATAGCGTCTGCTCATCATGGCCCACAGCGAACCCTCGGGCGCGACACCGTCGGGCAGATCGAGCGGCGCAAAGGTCAGCGCCGGCGAGCCCGCGAGGTTGCCCGGCATCAGGAAGCGGCCGGGTGGAAGTAAACTCATTGCAAAACGTTCGTCGCGGCAGGCGCGCAAATATTCCGTGAACAGCCGGGCTGCGGACAGCGCCGCCTGCTCGTCTTCGCGGGCGGGAGCGTTCAGCGTCGCAAGATGCGCATGCCATTCTGCCGCAAGCCGGGCCCGTGGCCGCTCCCGCGACAGCGCGAGGCTTTCCGCCGACCATTGCTCGTAACTCTTGTGGAGCAGCGGCAGATCGAGCAGCCATTCGCCGGGATAGTCGACGATATCGAGCGTCAAGGTGCGGTCCGCGCCATTTTGCCGCTGATAGTCGATAACGAGTCGTAGTTCGCTGATGTCGACCGTGGAGTTAGGCCAGCGGCGCTGCTCGATCAGGGCGCGGACGTGGCTCTCATAGTCGAAGCGCGGCACCGCGTCGTCGGGCTGCGGCTCGAGCCGGGCGCGGGCGATCCGCCCGGTGGCGAAAGGCTCGAAAATCGGGAAACGGCCGCCGCGGGTGAGGCCGTGAATCAGCGCCGTGATAAACACCGTCTTGCCGGCGCGTGACAGTCCGGTGACGCCGAGCCGGACCGTCGGATGGAAAAAATGCTCGCCATAGTCCAGCAAGGCCCGCGCCGACAGGCGCGCTTCCTCGACAATATCTTGAAAACGGATGGCCATAGGGGGCTGGAGAACTTGATGTGAGGGGGCAAATGGCTGGGAATCCTATCCGGAAAGTGGCGATTGGCGGGGCAAAATCAAGTTTCACACTTAGGACGCGATTGGAGCCTAGGCGTTTTCAGGGTTCGTTGACCTCCCCGGCGGTATCATTTATCGCTTCGTTGGCTGATGTCCCGAAGCCGAAGTTCGCCAATCCCCGCAGCACTCTATTTTGCGATCTTCTGAACCGAAACCACACTGGCTTGTTGGGCTGCCATGACCATCTTCAAACTGAAACAACTTGCCTCGACCTCCGTCCATGCCGCGGCCGGTGCCATGCGCTGGAATTACGATCGGGCCGAACTGATCGCGGACGGCATCGTGCATGGCATTGGCGTGTTCTGCGGACTGGTCGCGGCCACCGTGCTGGTCGTGCTTACGGCTGTCTACGCCACGCCGTTTGAAGTGGCGGCCGTCTCGGTTTACGTCACCGGGCTGCTGACCATGCTGGTGCTGTCGGCGACCTATAATCTGTGGCCGGTGTCGCGCGCCAAATGGGTGCTGCGCCGCTTCGATCATTCGGCGATCTATGTGCTGATCGCGGCGACCTACACGCCGTTCATCACCCAGATGAAGGACAGCATTTTTGCGATCGCGCTGCTGGTCGGCGTGTGGTGCGTGGCGATGGTCGGGATTGTGATCAAGCTGGGGTTTCCCGGGCCGGTTCGACCGGCTGTCGGTCGGCCTCTATCTGGCGATGGGCTGGAGCGGCTTCATGGTCTATGACGCCGGCGTGTCGTCGCTGCCGACCCTGACATTGTGGTTCATCGCCGCCGGCGGCCTGCTCTACAGTCTGGGTGTGATCTTCCACGCCTGGCAGCGGCTGCGTTTTCAAAACGCGATCTGGCATTCCTTCGTGCTGCTGGGCGCGGCCTGCCATTACACCGCCGTGCTCGATCTCGTTCTGGCCTGAAAGACTTCCAAACAGCCGAGGGTGCGATGCAGGTGGCAGGCAAAATCGTGGTTGTCACCGGCGGCGCCAACGGTATCGGGCGCGCGCTGTGCGAGGCCTTTCATCGGGCCGGCGCGGCCAAGGTCGTGGTCGCCGATCTCGATGCCGCCGGCGCCGAAGCCGTGGCCGCCTCGATCGATGGTGCGGCGTTCAAATGCGACGTCGGGCAGGAAAAGGACATCGCCCACGTTATCGAGGAAACCGAACGCCGGTTCGGCCCGATCGCGCTGTTCTGCTCCAATGCCGGCATCGGCGGCGGCTTCGATCCGATGTCGGTGAATGCCGGCGGCACGTCCGACGAGCCATTTGCAAAGAGCTGGGCCGTTCACGTCATGGCGCATGTTTATGCCGCGCGGCATCTGGTGCCGCGCATGAAGGCGCACGGCGGCGGCTACTTTCTCAACACGATCTCCGCCGCCGGCCTGCTGTCGCAGGTCGGAAGCCCGGCCTATTCGACCACCAAACATGCGGCGGTCGGATTTGCCGAGAACCTCGCGATCTCGCACAGGGCCGACGGCATCAAGGTTTCGATCCTGTGCCCGCAGGGCGTCGACACCAACATGCTGCGCTCGATCCCGAAGGGCCCGCAATCCGGCGATGGCGATCTTTCGCCGGAGCAGGTGGCGCAGGATGCGTTGAAGGGAATCGAGCAGGAAACGTTCCTGATCCTGCCGCATCCGCAGGTGCTGGGCTACATGCGCAAGAAGACCGAGAATTACGACCGCTGGATCGCGGGCATGGCGAAGATCCAGGCGAAGATGCGGGAAGCTTACGGGAAGTGAGGACATCCGTCATTCCGGGACGGTCCGAAGGACCAGACCTCAGATGCGCAAAATTGTGCATCTGGAGAATCTCGAGATTCTCCGATGTGCAATTGCACATCGTAGTTCGATGCTGCGCATCGCCCCGGAATGACGGCTTGAACCGTTCAGCTAGCTCTTCTGCGCGTAGAGCAGCGGCACCGCGGCATCCACCTTCACTTCGATCAGGCTGACGCCATCTATGCGCAAGGCCGCGCTTCAGCGCCGCCGCCAGCTCCGATGATTTTGTCACGCGCACCGCGTCGCAGCCCATGCCTTCCGCGATCCCGACAAAATCGATGCCGGGCAGATCGAGGCCGGGTACGTTGCGCACCTGCATCACCTGGCTGAACGAGCGCATCGCGCCGTAGCCTGAATTGTTGATCACCACCACCGTCAGCGGCAGCTTGCGCTGCGCCGCGGTCCACAGCGCCTGGATCGAATACATCGCCGAGCCGTCGCCGATCAGGCATACGGTCCGCACGCCCGGGCGTCCCAGCGCCATGCCGACGGCGGCCGGCAAGGCAAAGCCGAGGCCGCCGCTCGCCATGGTGTAAAAACTGTCCTGGCCGCGCATCGGCATGAATTCCTGCATCGCCGGGCGATGCGAAGGCGCTTCCTCGACCAGCACGGCATTATCCGGCATCGCCGCTGAAAGCGAATGCAGCAGAAACTCGACCGGGATCGGATCGCCCGCGCGCGGCGGGGGCGGCAAGATGCGCCCCTTGGGCATCGCGCGCCTGGTCTCGGGCAAGAGATCGATCAGCATGGTCAGCGCCGGTGTCATGGTGGCGATGATGCTGGTGCCGGCGGGCGTGACCGCGGCGGCAGTCGGATCGTCGGTGATCTGGAAAATCGCGGTCGCGCCGTCGAAGATCGCGGCATGGCCTTCGACATGAAAGGTAAAGGCCGGCGCGCCGATCACGACCACGAGATCGTGGCCGCGCAAGCGCGTCCGAAAGCTGCGCCGGCGAAGCGTGAAGAAATCCTGCGAACTGCGGATGCCGTTCCGGGAAACTGCAGCGCGCCGAAAACGGGCTGACCCAGACGGAGGCTTTTGTCTTCTCCGCAAGGCGCACCATCAGGTCGACGGCCCGCGCGCGATCGACGCCGGGGCCGACGACGAGGGCAGGGTGTTTGCTGGCCGAGAGCGCCGCGGCGAGCGCCTTCATCATATCGGCGTCGGGGCCAAGCTCGCGGCTGACATGCCGGGCCTGGACGGCTTGCGTCTGACGGGTCCAGTCGTCGATCGGCACCGAGACGAAAGTCGGCCCGCAGGGCGGCTGCATCGCCACGTAATAGGCGCGCGCGATCGCCGCCGGCACGTCTTCGGCGCGCGCGGGCTCGACCGCGAACTTGACATAGGGCCGCGGAAATTCCGAGGCGCGCTCGGCATACAGGAACGGCTGCAGCGGCAGGATGCTGCGCGCCTGCTGGCCGGCTGTGATCACCAGCGGGGTCTGGTTGCGGTGCGCGGTGAAGATGTTGCCGAGCGCGTTGCCGACGCCGGCGGCCGAATGCAGATTGACAAAACCGGCGTTGCGGGTGGCCTGGGCGTAGCCGTCGGCCATGCCGATCACGGCGGCTTCCTGCAGGCCCAGCACGTAGTCGATGTCGTCGGGCCAGTCGGCGAGGAACGGCAGTTCCGTCGAGCCGGGATTGCCGAACACTTTGCGGATTCCGAACGCGCGAAGCAGATTGAGGGTTGCCTGCTTGACGCTGACGGTTTTGTGCTGCTTTTGTGGGCTTGCGCGACAATGTCGTGTGCCTTTAACAAATAATTCGAATGCAATCTCCGTCATTGCGAGCGAAGCGAAGCAATCCAGACCGACGGATTCGGTAGCCAGTAGATGGATTGCTTCGTCGCTGCACTCCTCGCAATGACGGTCAAATAAATCTCACCACGTCGCGGTGCCCTTCATCGTCGGCTGGCCCTTCGAATTCGCCGTCCACAATTCCATGCCGGCGGCGGTGTCGTTGGCGTTGATGCTGAACTCGCTGCCTTCGAACAGCGGCTGCAGCCCGCGATAGCTGAGCTTCTTCGGCGGCTTGCCGCCATGAAGCTTGGCGGCGAATTCGACGATGAAGGCCGCCTGCAGCGGACCGTGGAAGATCAGGCCGGGATAGCCCTCGACCTTGGTCACGTAGTCGCGGTCGTAGTGGATGCGGTGGCCGTTGAAGGTCAGCGCCGAATAGCGAAACAGCAGCACGGGATCGGCCATGTGGCTTTCGCGGTGTTTTGCAACGGGCGTCGGCGGCGCCGGTTTGGCCGATGCCGCTGCCGGCGCGGTCGACATGTCGCGATAGACAATGTCCTGCCGCTCGCGGACCGCGGTGCCGCGCGACGTCGTGACCAGATGTTCGACGGATACGAAACACAATACGCCGGTGCTGCCGGTCTTCATCGTCACATCAGATATGCGCGAGCTTCGCGTCGTCTCGTCGCCGACGCGCAGGGCATCGAAGAATTCCAGTTCCCCGCCGGCCCACATCCGGCGCGGCAGCGGCACCGGGGGCAGAAAGCCGCCGCGCGTGGGGTGGCCGTCCGCGCTCAGGGCCGACATCGGGAACACCGGCTGCGCCAGGCACCAATGCACGGTCCACGGCGCGGGATCGCCCGGCTTCGGTTCGCCGATTTCCTGGAACAGCGTGGCGCGCAGGCCCTTCACCAGTTGCGCGGTGACGATGTCGGAGGCCTCGGTGCTGCGGCCGATCCATTGCCGCAAATGATCGAGATCGGGCTTGTCGCTCATGACGATTTGGCCCGCACGGCCGAAGGCCTGGTTGCATGGATACGTTCGCCGATGCCGGGCACGGCGCCATAGTGTCGCGGTTCGCCGACGAAGATCGCCGCCGGCGCCGCATAGTTCACCTTGCCATTCGGCGTATCGACCTCGATGCGGCGCAGATGCGGATGCACGGCGAGGTCGGCCATGGTGTTGACCTCGGCAAAGGCGATGTCGGCGTCGGACAGGCGCTTGAGCAATTCGTCACGGGTCAGGCTGGCGAAGATGTCGCCGACGGTCTTGTCGGTGAGGGCGCGGTTGCGGACGCGCTCGACCATGCTGGAAAACCTGGGATCGTTCGGCAGCTCAGGCTGGCGCAGCACGTCGGCGCAAAGCTTCTTCCATTCGCGCTCGCTCTGGATCGAGATCAGGATGTCCTTGCCATCCCCCGAGCGAAACGCGCCGTAGGGCGCGATCGACGGATGGGCAAGCGCCATGCGTTGCGGCGAGTTGCCGGCTTCCGCGTTGAGCAGCGGCACCGCGAGCCAATCGGCCATCACGTCGAACATCGAGATCCGGATGTCGGCGCCCTTGCCGCTGCGCGAGCGCGCGAACAAGGCTTCAAGAATGGCGGCGTGCGCGGTGGCGCCGGTGGCGACGTCGACGACCGACATTCCGACGCGCGAGGGTCCCTCCGGACCGCCGGTGATGGAGGCGAGCCCGCTTTCGGCCTGGATCAGCATGTCGTAGGCCTTGCGATGGGCGTAGGGGCCGTCGTCGCCATAGCCAGAGATGGAACAGCAGATCAGCTTTGGATAATCCTTGCGCAGGCGCTCCGTCGCGAAGCCGAGCTTTTCCATGGAGCCCGGTTTCAGGTTCTGGATCAGCACGTCGGCGCCTGCATATCAGCGCTTCGAGGCTCGCGCGGCCCTCTTTGGTGGCGAGGTCGATCACCACGGAATCCTTGCCGCGATTGAGCCAGACGAAATAGCTGCTCTGTCCCTTCACCGCCGCGTCGTAGGCGCGGGCGAAATCGCCCTCGGGCCGTTCCACCTTGATGACGTGGGCGCCGGCGTCCGCCAGGCGCGAACTGCAGAACGGGGCGGCGACCGCCTGTTCGACGGAAATGACGGTCAGTCCCTCAAGCGGCAGCATTGGACTCTTTCAGTAGGAGCGGGGCATGCCCAGCACGTGTTCGGCCAGGAACGACAGGATAAGATTGGTCGAGATCGGCGCCACCTGATAGAGCCGCGTCTCGCGGAATTTGCGCTCGACGTCGTATTCTTCCGCAAAGGCGAAACCGCCATAGGTCTGCACGCAGGCATTCGCAGCCTCCCACGCGGCATCGGCGCCCAGCATCTTGGCCATATTGGCTTCCGCTCCGCAATCGAGCCCGGCTTCGTATCTGCGGGTTGCTTCCCTGACCATCAGCTCGGCGGCGCGCATCGCCGCATAGGCCTTGGCGATCGGAAACTGGATGCCTTGATTCTGGCCGATCGGGCGGCCGAACACCACGCGCTCCCTGGCGTAGGCGGAGGCCTTGGCGATAAACCATTTGGCGTCGCCGATGCATTCCGCCGCGATCAGGATGCGCTCGGCATTCATGCCGGACAGGATATAGCGAAAGCCCTTGCCTTCCTCGCCGATCAGGTTTTCCGCGGGCACTTTGAGATCGGTGAAGAACACTTCGGTGGTGGAGTGGTTCATCATGGTGCGGATCGGGCTGATCGAGAGCCCGTTACCCTTGGCCGCCTTCATGTCGACGATGAACACCGACAGGCCGTCGGTGCGTTTTCTGGATTGCTCTTTCAGCGTGGTGCGCGCCAAGAGGATCATCAGGTCGGAATATTCGGCGCGGCTGGTCCAGATCTTCTGGCCGTTGACGATATAGCTGTCATTGCCCTCGCGCCTGGCAAAGGTCTTCAGCGAGGAGGTGTCGGTGCCGCTGGTAGGTTCCGTGACGCCGAACGCCTGCAGCCGCAATTCGCCGCTGGCGATCTTCGGCAGCCATTTTGCCTTCTGCTCGTCGCTGCCGTGTCGCAGCAGGGTGCCCATGGTGTACATCTGGGCGTGGCAGCCGCCGCCGTTGCATCCGGCACGCTGGATCTCCTCGAGGATCGCGGCAGCTGCGGACAGTTTCAGCCCGGCGCCGCCATATTCCTCCGGGATCAATACCGAGAGATAGCCGGCCTTGGTCAGGGCATCGACGAAGGCGGATGGATAGGCCATCTCGCGGTCGAGCTTGCGCCAGTATTCGCCGGGGAATTGCGCGCACAGTTTCGCAACGGCTTCGCGGATATCGGCATATTCTTCATGTTCGGTGGCTGTCATCGGAACTCGGCTGGCGGATCGAGGGCGCGTCGCAGCCCGCGGGCGCGGTTAAAATCCTTCGCCGTGGATAGGCGGGTCAAGGGCGGCGATCAAGAGGCCGCCGGTTCACGCAGCTATGCGCACCGGCAGGGACTCGATGCCGCGCACAAAGCTGGAATACACCCGCTTCGGCTCGCCCACCACCTCGATCCGGTCGAACCGTTTCAGTATCTCCTGCCATACGATCTTGAGCTGCAGTTCGGCCAGCCGCATGCCGACGCAGCGGTGGATGCCGAAGCCGAACGACAGATGGGTGCGGGGCCGGGCGCGGTCGATGATGAATTCGTCGGGCTTCTCGATGCCCTCTTCGTCGCGGTTGCCCGAGACGTACCACATCACCACCCGGTCGCCCTTCCGGATTTTCTTGCCCCTGATTTCGGTATCGACCAGCGCGGTGCGCCGCATATGCGCCAGCGGCGTCTGCCAGCGAATGACCTCCGGCACCATCGAATCGATCAGCGCGGGATTGTCGCGCAGCTTCTGATACTGCTCGGGGTGCTCGTTCAATGCCAGCACCGATCCGCTCATGGTGTTGCGGGTGGTGTCATTGCCGCCGACGATCAGCAGAATGATGTTGCCCATCAGATTGTCGGGGTCCATGTGCCGTGTGGCGTCGTTGTGCGCCATCATCGAGATCAGGTCGTTTTTCGGCTCGGCGTTGACGCGCTCGTTCCAGAGTCTTGAAAAATAGGCCGCGCACTCGTCCATCTCGGCCCGGCGCTGTTCCGCCAATTCGACGACGCCGCTCTTGGGCAGCGCGGTCGAGACGTCGGACCAGCGCGTCAGCTTGCGGCGCTCCTCAAAGGGAAAGTCGAACAGCGTCGCCAGCATCTGGGTGGTGAGCTCGATCGACACCCGCTCGACGAAATTGAAGGTCTCGTTGCGGGGCAGCGCGTCGAGCACCTTGGCGGTGCGCCCGCGGATCAGGATGGCGAGTTCGTCGAGATGCGTCGGCGTGAACATCGGCGACACGGTCTTGCGCTGGCCGGAGTGGCGCGGCTGGTCCATCGCGATGAAGCTCGGCCAGTCGTAGCCCGGAGGCACGTCGCGGATCGAGATGCCGCCAAGGGAGACGTCGGAAGAGAAGATGCCGTGGTTGGTGTCGACCTGCATGATGTCGTGATATCTGGTGACCGACCAGTAGGGTTCGATCGGCGCGTTGGTGCAGTAATGCACCGGCTCTTCCTTGCGCAGCCGCTCGAACCACGGCCACAGCGTGTCGTTCTGGAACAGTTTTGGCGCGCCCGGGTGAAATTCCGCAAGCGGCGTCGAATAGGCCTCTTCACGCGCCTGGCGCTGAAGTTCGGCCTTGTCGGCCCGGACTGATGTCTGGATATTCATTGTCGATCAATCCCAAAAATATTGTCGCAGGCTTCGTCAGCCGGCGATGCGCACCGGCAAGGTTTCATATCCCTTGACAAAACTCGAATACACCCGCCTGGGCTCCTCGACCACCTCGATATTGTCGAAGCGCTTCAGGATTTCCTCCCAGATGATCTTCAATTGCAGCTCGGCAAGCCTCAAGCCCACGCAGCGGTGGATGCCGAAGCCGAACGACATGTGGGTGCGCGGGCGCGCCCGGTCGATGATGAATTCGTAGGGACGCTCGATCACCTCTTCGTCGCGGTTGCCCGAGACGTACCACATCACGACCTTGTCGCCCTTCCTGATCTGCCTGCCGCGGAACTCGATGTCCTCGAGCGCGGTCCGGCGCATATGCGCCAACGGCGTCTGCCAGCGGATCACCTCCGGCACAAAACTGTCGATCAGATCCGGGTTTTCCCGCAGCTTCCTGTACTGATCCGGATTCTTGCTCAACGCATAGATGCTGCCCGACATGGTGTTGCGGGTGGTGTCGTTGCCGCCGACGATCAGGAGGATCAGATTGCCGAGAAAATTCTTCGGGTCCATGTCGCGGGTGGCCTCGCTGTGCGCCATCATCGACAGCAGGTCGTTCTTCGGCGGCTGATTGATGCGCTCTTTCCACAGCTTGCCGAAATAGGCCGCGCATTCCCCGAGTTCGGCCATCCGTGCTTCGTCGGTCGGGACCAGGCCGTCCGGACCGGGAATCGTGGTTGCGACGTCGGACCAGCGCGTCAGCTTGCGGCGGTCCTCCCAGGGGAAGTCGAACAGCACCGCGAGCATCTGCGTGGTCAACTCGATCGAGACCTGATCGACCCAGTCGAACACGTCGTTGACGGGCAGATTGTCGAGGCATCCGGCGGCGCGCTTGCGGATGTTGATCGCGAGCTGGTCGAGATGGGTCGGCGTGAACATCGGCGCCACGGTCTTGCGCTGCGCGCCATGGCGCGGCTCGTCCATGGCGATGAAGCTTTCGCGGCGCAGGTCAGGTGCGAGCGTCGCGGATGGTGATGCCGCCAAGCGAAGCCGCCGACGAGAACACCGAATGATGGGTCTCGATCTCCATGATGTCGTGGTATTTGGTCACCGACCAGTACGGCCCGAACATGCTGTCCTTGCAGTAATGCACGGGGTCATCCTTGCGCAGCCGGTCGAAATACGGCCAGAAGGAATCGGTCCTGAACAGCTCGGGATGGCTGACGTCGATATCACCAAGCGGAATCGACCAGGCCTTCTCCCGCGCGGCTTTTTGCGTGACAGTTTCGGCGGAATCGATCGTTCCGTGCATCGGGCAGCTCCCTGATTGCCGCCTGCCGTGGCTGGGACGGGAATGGCGGCCGTTTGAGCGAATTACATCCCGTTGTGCGCGCCAGGGCAAGCGTGAGTTTGCCGCATTCCGCCGCACGGGAGGCGGCAATCCGCCCCGCGCCCCCTTCTCGGCAATCTCCGCCCGTGACAAGCTTATTTCCAGGGCATAAGCCTGTGCACTGCAAGCCGCATGATTTTGCCCGGAGGCCGCCCGTCCATGATTCCCAACGCGCATCGGATGTTCAACTTCGATCTCGGCGAAACCGCGGACGCGATCCGCGAAACCGTGCATGATTTCTCGAGCCACGAGATCGCGCCGCGCGCCGACGAAATCGACAGGAGCAATCAATTTCCCCGCGACCTCTGGCCGAAAATCGGCGCGCTTGGCCTGCACGGGATTACCGTCGAGGAGGAATATGGCGGCTCGGGGCTGGGCTATCTCGAGCACTGCATCGCGGTCGAGGAAATCTCGCGCGCCTCTGCCGCGGTCGGCCTGTCCTATGGCGCGCATTCCAACCTCTGCGTCAACCAGCTCAGGCGCAACGGCAGCGAGGCGCAGAAGCGGAAATATCTGCCGAAGCTGATTTCCGGCGAACATGTCGGCGCGCTGGCGATGTCCGAGCCCGGCGCCGGCTCCGACGTGGTGTCGATGGCGACCCGCGCCGAGAAGAAGGGCGATCGCTACGTCCTCAACGGCAGCAAGATGTGGATCACCAACGGCCCGGTCGCGGAAACGCTGGTGGTCTATGCCAAGACCGATCCGGCCGTCGGCGCCCGCGGCATCACCGCCTTCATCATCGAAAAGGGCATGAAGGGATTTTCCACCGCGCAGAAGCTCGACAAGCTCGGCATGCGCGGTTCCGACACCGGCGAACTGGTGTTCGACAATTGCGAAGTGCCGGAGGAAAACGTGCTCGGCGAGGTCGGCCGCGGCGTCAATGTGCTGATGTCCGGCCTCGATTACGAACGCTCGGTGCTGGCCGCCGGACCGCTCGGGATCATGCAGGCCTGCCTCGACGTGGTCATGCCCTATGTGCACGAGCGCAAGCAGTTCGGCCAGCCGATCGGCACCTTTCAACTGGTGCAGGGCAAGATCGCCGACATGTACACGACGATGAACGCGTCGCGCGCCTATGTCTACGCGGTGGCGAAAGCCTGCGACCGCGGCGAGACCACCCGCGAGGACGCGGCCGGCGCCATTCTCTACGCCTCCGAGAAGGCGACGCAATGCGCGCTCGACGCGATCCAGCTGCTCGGCGGCAACGGCTATATCAACGACTATCCCACGGGCCGGCTCCTGCGCGACGCCAAGCTCTACGAGATCGGCGCCGGCACCAGCGAAATCCGCCGCATGTTGATCGGCCGCGAGCTGTTCGAGAAGTCGGCATGACACAGCCTTAACCTCTCCCCGCGAAGAGCGGGTAGAGCGCGTAGGGCGGAATAGCGTAGCGTATTCCGCCATCTTTCTTCTCGGATCGGCGGGTTTACGCCGGAGCCTGCCATCGGGCCGCGCCTTGCGCGGACCCGCTGGGCTAACCCGCCCGAGCTCTGATCTTGCCCGACGGGCAAATCACTTCGCGATTTTCAAGACCTCGTGTCCAGCGCCCGCTGCAAAAATATTTTGCTTCACGTCGCACCCAAATCAGCGGCATGAGTCGCGCCGTCCTGCTCCGTCAGAGGGGCGCTCGCGATCGTCACGGACGTGGGGCGGGATGCGGTGGACGCTTGCAGCGCCTTTGACGAATGGCGCCTGAGGCGGACGGCGAAGTCGTGTGGTCCTGACGCCCCGACGCTGGCGTCAAGTTTTGCGGAAGGCAACTTTCGCGGATGACGGTGACAAACAAGCCCGGTCGCCGGGGAGAGCTCGAAGGAAACCGTTAAAACCATTGCGCGGGGAATGCCGGGTGAAACCGGTGTGACCTGACTAACGCGTGTGCGCTCTCACACTACCGTTGCACACGCGGCTATCGGGCGCATCGGGCGCCCGGCATTCCCTGCGCCCTCTGATTGGGAGGGCGGAGTTTCCTGGTAAACCTCGGGCAAATCTGCCGCGAGATCGTGAAGTCGTGGTACGCTGCGCTCCCTCCTCCACGCGCAACGCGCGTGGTGGGGTCGAGACGAGCGAAGCTCGCTCTCAGGTCGGGGTGGGGGGTCTGTCAGCAGAGCTGCTCCTCTGTCGCGGCAGCGCGCCCCCGACCCCTCCCCGCCGCTTCGCGGGGGGAGGGGAGCATCATTGCAATGGCGGGCTGTTTGAAAATCGAATCAACCCATGTCGTCCCGGGCAAGCCAACGGGTCGCGCGAACGCGCGCCCGATGACAGGCTCCGCGCGACCCGGGACCCATAACCACGGATGCCGATGTTACGCGACGCTGGGGCCACAGCTTTGCCCACAACAGGCATTGGTGGTTATGGGTCCCGGCTCAAGGCCGGGACGACGTCGAGGGGTCATGCTTCGTTTCGGTTTCGTGTTCGCCGGGACGACGTTGAGGGAGCTCGT
>CAVTNA010000006.1:0-62541 GCA_963735835.1 uncultured Alphaproteobacteria bacterium
CTTCCAATGCCCTCGGCGACCCGACCGACCTGTTGCATGTTCGGCGCTACGACGCGGACCTGGTGCCGGCACCCGATTTGATGCTGGAGTTCGGCGACCGGGTCGGAGTTCTACGCCTCCCGATCGGGAAGGACTCAAATCCGCCGCCATTTCGGCGATACCGTCAAGGCGGCGGCGGAATTCAGTTACGTATCGCTCGGGATCGGCATGGTCCTGGGCGTCCTTCTTGGGCTTATTCCAATTCCCATTCCTGGTGTGGGCATCGTGACGCTCGGAATAGGCGGCGGAAGCCACCGCTTATCGTTGCTCTTACCCTCGGGAAATTGCGCCGCACTGGCCCGCTGCTTTGGACCATGCCGTTGCCGGCAAACATTGTGCTACGAAATTTCAGCCTTGCGATGTTTCTCGCCACTGTCGGCGTCAACGCCGGACAGCCCTTCGTCCGCACTGTCGCGAATCCGGACCCACGATGTTGTTTATCGGCGTCGCGGTGCTGCTAACGACAGTGTTCATCGTCCTGTTCGTCGGCCACTATGTACTTGGAGATTTCCTACGACGACCTCGTTGGAGTGGCATCCGGCGCGACAGGAAATCCCGCCATTTTGGTCTATTCCACCAAGATGGCGCCGACCGACCGTCCCGACATCGGTTACGCCATGATTTTCCCGTCGATGACGCTTGTGAAGGTCATCGCCGCGCAGATCATCGGTCTTCTGATGATTCGGGGGCACCGCCGGCTAGGCGCTGATCTGGAATTCAGGCGCGGGCGCTTTGCCGGAGCCGATACTTGGAACAATTCTTCGGGTATCCTTGAGAGGAGTAATCATCAATGAGTGAGACCGAGAAAGAAAAAGCGGAGAAAGCCGAAGCCCAGATGTTGCGTAATGCCTTTGAAGGAATGAAAGGTCGCCAGCCGAGGTCAGATCAGGAACTGAACGAGTGGCTCGCTTCTGATGAGGGCAGGCAAGCGACAATCTTTGAGTCCACGGCTGCTTCGCGGTGGGGAGAGACCGGACGCTCTTGACGACGCTCGCCGACCCGAGACCCGGCAGCCGGCCGGCCTGCTTGTCGAGAAATATCGCGGCGCATGCCTTGGTGACACGTGCTGGGTTGAAGACCCGCCGCCTGCCGTCTTCAGAGCACCCACCTTCGCGTTCGAATAAGCGGTCATAAAGCATCACGCGCGGCGGACGGCCGACGGTCACTGGCCTATCAAGGAAAACGCGCGCAAAGGAGATACAGGATGGCTGACCAAGCACCCGCACCGCAGCCGCCGATCTTCAATCTGAACGCCTACAGCCCCGCCGAGATCAAAGAGGCAGTCGAAAAGGTTGGGGTCAAGAAGACGAAATTGCCACCTGCAGCCTCCTTCATGCTAGCGATCGTGGCAGGGGGCAGCGTCGGCCTCGGCGCGCACTTTATTATACCATCGTCGCCAGCGATGCAGAGTTTAGCTTCGCCACCACCCGTCTGCTTGGTGGATTGGCGTTTTCGCTCGGACTGGCGCTCGTTCTGGTGGGCGGCGCCGAGTTGTTCACAGGCAACAACCTGATCGTGATGGCCTGGGCAAGCGGGAAAGTTACCACGAGAGAGATGCTGCGCAATTGGATTGTCGTGTACTTCGGCAACTTCGTCGGTGCGCTTGGACTTGTCGTGCTGGTCTCCTTCTCGCATCATCTCGACATGAACGGCGGCCGCATCGGCTTATCCATATTGAATACGGCAGTCGCAAAGATCCAGCCCGACACCGTGACGCTGTTCTTCAGAGGCATCTTGTGCAACCTGCTCGTTTGCCTGGCGGTTTGGCTGGCCTACGCGGGCCGGTCGGTCACCGACAAGATTGTCGCTCTCGTATTGCCGGTCTCCGCCTTCATAGCGGCCGGCTTCGAACACTGCGTTGCCAACATGTATTTTCTGCCGCTCGCGTGGCCGACGACCCGGACCGGCAACGTTCCGGATATTTTCCAGACCTCGGCTATTACGATATTGGGGATTGTCCATAATCTCATTCCGGTTACCCTCGGCATATCGTTGGTGGTGCCGGTCTGGTCGGCGCTCTCTACTGGGCCATTTATCGGGCAGCCTTTGGTGCCGCGTATCTGGGCGAGAAGGAATAGGTTCAAGCGTCACATTCTGACGGCCATATCTATCTCGCGGTCAACGAGCTTGGTCCGGATCGCCTCTTTGAACCTGTCGCGGTCCCTGATTGCCACCACAAACGAGTTCGGCTTGGATGGGTGCGGACACATGCGGTCCGTCCGCGAACCGCGCGGCCAGACGATGTCCCGCGGAGCCCGGCGCGGAAGCAATCATGCGGCCTTCTGTGGCACACCCTGTGTTTGGGCCGCAAGCCTGTCGGCCGCACCGGCCCGCGCCGGGATCACCAGCGTCGCGACCAGGCCGGGATGCGCGTCGCCGAGCCTGAGCTCGCCGCCGTGCAGCGTCGCGACCGCCGAGGCGAGGCTCAGCCCGAGACCAGAACCCGGCAGCGTG
Source organism: uncultured Alphaproteobacteria bacterium (assembly GCA_963735835.1). Lineage (GTDB taxonomy): Bacteria > Pseudomonadota > Alphaproteobacteria > Rhizobiales > Xanthobacteraceae > Bradyrhizobium. The sequence goes on from CAVTNA010000006.1 coordinate 2,494, forward strand.
CGGCTTGCCTCGAGCCGGACGAATTGCTCCACCGCATGCTTGCGGTCGGCCTCGGGTATGCCGGGACCGTGGTCGGTGACGCTGAGCAGCATGGCGTCGCCCTCGCGCCGCGCCTCGATCAGGATTTCCTTGGTCGCAGCGACCGCCTCCGGGTCGATCGGCCGCACCACCGGCTTGCCATATTTGATCGCGTTCTCGACAAGGTTGGCGAGCGCCTGGCTTATCAATTCGCGGTTGCCGTGGAGCGGGCTGGATGCGGTCTTCACATGCAGGCTCATGCCGTCGTCCTCGGCGAGCGGCTCGTAGAGCTCGTGGATGCCGTGGGCGACCTCGGCGGCGTCGAAGTCGTCCATGTTGCCGCGCGCCTGTCCGGACTCGGCGCCGCGCGATCATCAAGCAGCGCGTTGAAGGTGCGGATCAGCCCGTCGGATTCCTCAATGGTCCGCTCCAGCGCCGCCCGATACTCGACCTCGTTGCCGGACTTGGCCAGCGCCTCCTCGGCGCGGTTGCGCAGCCGCGTCAACGGCGTCTTGAGATCGTGCGCGATGTTGTCGGAGACTTCCTTGAGGCCCATCATCAGGGCCTCTATACGCTCCAGCATGGCATTGAGATTTTCCGCCAGCCGATCCAGTTCGTCGCCGCTGCGGCCGACCGGCAGCCGTCCCGACAGATCGCCGGCCATGATGCGCTGGGTGGTTCCGGTCATGGCGTCGATCCGCCGCAGCACCCGCCGCGCGACGAAGATGCCGCCGCCGAGCCCCAGCACCACGACGATCAGCACCGACCATTGCGCCGCGGACGCGACGATGCCGAACAGCCGCCGGCGTTCCTCGAGATCGCGCCCGATCAACAGCCGTAAGCCGTTGCTCAGTTCGGTGACTTGCACCAGGGCGCGATGGTCGGTCGTGTCCTGTTCGTCGAGCCGCCGGTAGCCGGTCTCCGACCACCCGGTCGTCGCCATCACGCCCGGTGCCAGCGAGCCGACATTGCCCGCCACCGCCTGTCCGGCCGGCGTGGTCAACAGATAGAGATTGGCACCGGGGCGCAGCGCCCGGTTCTCGATGGCTCTCTCCACACCCCACAAGCCACGCCGCGCGTAGATTTCGCTGATCTCGCCGACCTCGCCGTTCACCGTGGTGATGATCTGCTCGTTGATAAGCCGGCGGGTATTCCAGGCAAAATAGCCCAGCAGCGACGCGGCGAAAATCGCGAACAGAAACAGGTAGACCAGCGTCAGCCGAAACGCCGTGGTGCGGATCAGTTTACCGAATGCCGTCACGGATCAAGTCACCTAAGCCTTGAAATGGCTGGTTCTGGTTCCATATCGGCCAGCTTAACAGGCGCAGGAGCCGGCCAAAAAGAGGCCGGTTCATTAGAACTTCGTAATGAACGGCCGAATCCAAGGGCGACGGATTCGCATCCGTCGTTCCCCTTCAGTGGCGGCAAGTTTGCTTACTGAACTTAACCCATTCCTCGTAAACGTCACCGGTCAGTCAGGTTATGAACTAAACGGGCTCAATGTCTCGCTAAGGGTCGATTTTGTTGCAAAAGTCGGCTGTGACCGATGATGTCGTTCGGCCGTTTCACTTGGGGCGACGGGGTTAGTCCCGCGACCCGACGCTATCTACGCAACTTTTACGCTACGCAATACACAGAGCCTGAGCGGGTGGCGGTCGCGCAACCAGCGATGCGAGCCGCCGTAGGTTCTGAGCAATAGCGGCCAGAACAAACTCGTCCTGAGCACCTCGTGGACCACGCAGTCGAAGCCGACCGAGCTTCAGGATGCGCTTCAAGTGCGCGAACCGCATCTCGATCTTCTTGCGCTCATGTCGCGACTGCTCGAAGCCCTCGGTGCCAGCGAACGACCGGGCAACGTCTCGGGCGTGCTCATGGATATCGCGCGGGATCTTGCGCGATGGTTCCTTTGGGCAGCATTGCGGTTTGAGTGGGCAAACGTCGCAGTCGAGCTTGCTTGCGCGATACAGAAGCGTCTTGCCCTCGTGCACGGTGCCGCTCGTTCCAAGCCGCTTTCCGCCCGGGCAGTGGTAGACGTCGCCGGTCGGGTCATATCGAAAGTCGCTGCGCGAGAAGGTGCCATCATCCCGCTTCGATTTATCGAACACAGGGATATGTGGCGCGATACCTTTCTCGACCAGCCAGTTCAGCATCGGAGCCGCCCCGTAAGCGGTATCTCCGACAAGCCGCTCTGGCTTGAGACCAAAGCGCTCTTCGGTCCGTTCAATCATGGTCTTTGCTGCGCCGACCTCGGCCTGGCGAATGGCGCGGCATGCCTCGACATCAACGATGACGCCGAACTTCACGTCGATCAGATAGTTGTCGGAGTAAGCAAAGAATGCCGGCCCCTTGTGCGCTCCGGTCCACTGCGCCGCGGGATCGGACGGCGAGACGAACTTCGGGACAACATCGCTGGCGGCGCCCCACGCCGCATCATCAAGGGTCGCCAGATACTCCTTCACCGCGCGGCTTGACCTCGCTGGATCACGATCGCTGCGCCAATCCTGACCTGTGATCGAGCGCTGCTTATTGGCGTCGGCCGCAATCAGGCTCGCATCGACTGCAAAGCCTTCGCCACCAACCAGACCGGCCGCAATGCACGCCTCGACGACCCGCTCAAACACGCGGCGAAAAACATCCCCCTCGCGAAAACGCTCGTTCCGGGCACGCGAGAACGCCGAATGATCCGGAATGGCATCTTCGATGCCGAGCTTGCAGAACCAGCGATAAGCGAGGTTCACCTGAACTTCACAACAGATCAGTCGTTCCGAGCGGATCGCAAAGACATACCCCACGACCAGCATCCGGATCATCAGCTCCGGATCGATCGAGGGCCGACCCAGGGACGAATAATGAGGTGCAAGTTCGCTGCGAAGCCAGGAAAGATCGAGAGCAGCGTCGATCTTCCGCACCAGATGATCTTCGGGAACCGCATCGCCAAGATGAAACTCGTAGAACAGTTGACCTTGGTCACTCTTCAGACGGCCCATCATGGATCGACCTCGCCGAGATTCGCGTCAGCACAACGGAATCACGGTTCGCAGCCCATCTCAACCGACTTTTGCAACAAAATCGGTCATTTTCAGAAGTCGGCGCTCGTAACCGCGAGGTCTGCTTTGCCCCCATGAGCAGACATCGTCGGCTCGACAAGCCAAGTCCGGGGAAGGTGCACATCGGGTCCAGTTGTCGATGCGCAAGACCAACCTCGCTCGCCTCTTGGCGCGGCGACCGGACGGCATCTTTGTCGCACCCACGGAACAGGGCGAGATCGGTCCTGACCTGTTTCGCGCCACCTGTCGTTTGGGTTTTGAAGGGCTGGTTTCGAAACGGCGCGACCGTCGGTCGGACGGTCGAAGCACTGGGTCAAGATCCAGAACCGAAGCCATCCGCGATGCAGAGGGTCAGGGACTCGTTTGCGTGAACTTGATCGCCCCTCGCCTCCCCCCGCGTGGGTCAAAGGTCGTCGATATTATCGAGCATACGGTCGAGCAGAGCTTCGGCTGAGCTGCTCAGAGTGCCTGGCTTTTTGAAGCTTGTCTGATCTCGCCGCGCCGCCGTGAACTTGGCGTCGCATGTGTTCGATCGCAGCCCGAAATGATGTTGAATATCCGCCACGCGAAACGCTCCCGCAAGACGGGTTGCGATAAGAACAGAAAAAGAACAGAATGCGCGACGCGCCATATACCTGAAACAAAAGTTGAGGGGATAATTCCCAAGATTGACTTGATCTTTCCCTTGCCTCTACTTCGCGAAGTCGGAATGGGAAGAAGATGACTGATCAAGAGTTGGTTCTTCAGGCGGTCAACAAAGCGCAATGCATATTGGAGGCATACCTCCAGCCACGCCCCCACAATAACGAGCGCATTCTCGACGAATTGTTGGAAGTTCTCGAACGGCCCGATTTGCTTGTTGCCGTGAGTAGGTTGCAGCGAAGAGTAACCTTTGCGTATGAGGAAGCAAATTAGATCGGTTGCATTGGCCGCTTGCGTTGTCGCAGCGTTCTCGCCCGTCGTGGTGCCAACTGCGCTTGCCAAACAACAATGCAGTCCCGCGTTGCCATCAAATCCGCACGGTTACTGGTCTTGGCGTCTCATCGATGGACGCAAATGCTGGTATGAAGGCAAACCCATGCTTTCGAAATCATCGTTGCAGTGGCCTGCATCGGCGCAACCGGATTCCAATGTTCAAATCGGCAGCGCGCTGACAGAAAAGTCTAGCAATCCATTAAATTCACAAGCGAGTGTACCGACTGACTTGATCACTTTCGACGTGCTTTGGCGCGCTAGGGTGGAACAACGTTAGAAAGAGCATGGGAGCAGTGTGTCATGCCTTCGGGAACGACTATGGATCACAACGATCCGACTCGGCGCGCTGGCAACGAGCTTCGCAACGAAAAACAAATATTTTGTCCAAGATGTGCAGCTGAGGCTCGCCTATTGCTCTCGCTATTAAATTCGCGGAAGGGCGAAAAATACCGGGTGTTCGAATGCCAATGCGGCAAGATCATTTGGGAGGAATAATGCCACATCAGTTAAGCAGCTGGGGGTCGAAGTATCTCCGAATCTTGGCATGATCCATCTCGCGGCACGTTGGCGATGTGCCGCCTTCCCCCGAACTTGACCCCGTCGAAGCGCGGCGGGGTCTTTTCATGGAGGGACATGCACCGGAAAACGGCATGTGCAATCTCTATTCGATCACCACCAACCAACCCGCGATCATCGCACTGTTCCGTGTAGTCAACCGCTATGTCGGCATCCTGCCGCCGATGCCGGGTGTCTTCCCGGACTTTCCCGCCCCGGTCGTCCGCAACACTGACAGCGGGCGCGAACTGGCCATGATGCGTTGGGGCATGCCGCCACCGCCAAAAACCGGCCCAGCATACAGCGGGCTTCGGTAGCGGGTGCAAACGTAAGCTGGCGCGGCCTGGTTGCCTGCGGCGCTAACCTCCGCGCCGCAGAAGACCGATACCAAGATTGCGAAGGCCGCCCACCTGACGCACCTTGATGAAGGCGGCGGCGCACTTTATCGGGTTGTTATCAACTTCTTGCAGGCAAAGTGAGGGCATCATGATCGCGGTTATTTTTGAGGTCTGGCCCGCGGATGGCTGCAAGACGCACTACATGGATCACGCTGCGCGCTTGCGCGATGTTCTGCACGGCATGGATGGCTTCATCTCGGTCGAGCGGTTCCAGAAGTCTCCACCGATCCCGATAAACTGCTATCGCTGTCGTTCTGGCGGGATGAAGTGGCGGTCGCCGGTTGGCGCAATCAATCAGATCATCGTGGGGCACAGACGGCGGGCCGCAACGGCATCTTTCGAGACTACCGGCTACGCGTCGCAGCCGTCGTGCGCGACTACGGCGTGGCAGAGCGGCGCGAGCAGGCGCCGATGGATAGCCGCAGCGCGCATGATGGATGAGGACCAGAGAATTGGGGGATGGACCTACGGCCTCTGCCGCTAAGTCATCGTCGGGAAGCTCAGCGGTTCTGTTACTTTAGGAAGGTTTCGGGTCATGTGCGCGTGATTCCGCGTTGTCTGCCAACGTCCGAATCGGGTCAAAAGGCGAAATGCTCGCTGCGAGCAGATGTTTTCCGCTCTGCCCCGAGCAGCGGGCATAGGGTCCCACACGTCGCCACGCACGAAACGCATCAGCGGTCTTAGAAAGTTAGCTCGTCACCCAAAAAAGATTTTTTCAACACTATCTGCCGGGAGCGGAAGTCGCTGGTTCATCGGCGCGGACCGTTTCCGGCGGCGAGTTGAGAAGGCCGGTGCAGACGCGGACGGTGCTTCTCAAAAAAGAACCCGCCATTGGCGACGGGTCCCAGTCAGGGAGGAAACGCCGGCAATGTAAGCCGATTCACGGCAGCGTTATGTGTCGTAATTCACACAAGTGGAAGAAAACGCTTGCCGCGCTGGTGGGGACGGTCTCAGACACCGGTCTCAAGGTTGGCGATCGGGTCAGGTTGATCGCTGAAACCCTCGCTTGGAAAGCCGGGAAGACCCTGCAAGGTCAAAGCGGAGGTCATCGAGCTCCGGGACAACGGCCGGGTTTCTGTCCGCTTTGACAATGGCAGACTTCTTTTGGGCCGAGAGGCCGGGCCCTTTGAGCGGGTTGCAGAGCCCGGGCTGAAGGCAAAGACGAAATAGGACAGTAGCGCTGCTGCTTTTTACGTTGTCTGACCAGCAACTACCGGACCTCAAGCGAGTTGGCTCTCCGTCACGCAACAGTCGGCCTGGTCGGGCCGCGATTTGAATTGCGGGATAGGGACCGCCGTCGCTTTAAGGACAAGGCGGCGGTCCTGCTGCGGACGATCCACGCAATAAATCAGCATCGCCGATTGAGTTGTCGCGCGATTTATCAGGAAGGCGAAGCCGGCGAAAGCATGACCGTCTGAAGATCCATCCCCTTTCGGGGCGTTTGGCGCGTCTTATCCTCGAAAACGGCTTGCCCTGCTTCGCGAGCTGCGGAATGATCCGGTTGGTGGGAGGATTGACCAATGAGCAATTCCAAAGCTGCAATTGTCGCCTACTGTCTTGCTGTTGGCTTCATTCTAGCAGTCGCCCTTCACTCTCCATCTAAAACGCTGGTCACGGCTAGCGTGCCGGCCGTGATGCCCGTTGCGGATCTGAAATGAGATGAGACGGATCACGCGATCGGCTGCCTGCTCGAGCTTTGTCTGCTAGCCAGATTCACTATCAGAAGTAGTAGAGCCTCACGACGAAGCCCACTTTCGAATGGGGCTAACCTCACACCTGTCCTCGCCACCAGCGAGCGCGCGCGCAACCTGCTACGTTCTTGGTTTGGCTGACACCAGATTTTTCTTGATCTCCGGGCGCAAACGGCAGCCCCGCCGGTGGTAATGACCACCAGCGAGAGCTGACGCGGAGCGCTTGGGTCAGGCCGCTTTCGACGATTTCGCCACATGGGTGGCGATTGCATCCATCAGTGGCGGCGACAGACAGTCATAAGGCTCAAGCCCTAGCTCCTTGAGACGAGAGCGGATGCCGCCCATGTCGTCGGGCTTGACGCCGGACTCGATCACCGACGACACGAACGCCGCAAAGCCCGGCGCGGCAGAGCCGGTTTCCTGGAACAGTTCGGGATGGATGAAGTCGAGGCCATAGAACGGATGCGCCTTGTTCTCGATGCGGCCGTACATATGCGTGCCGCAAACCTTGCAGGCATGTCGCTGGATAGCCGCCGAGGCGTCAATGATGTGAAGCTTGTCGCCGTTTTCGAGCACCGTCACATTGTCGCGCGGAACGACGGCTACCACCGAAAAGGTTGCCCCGTCAGGCTTCCAGCACTTGGTGCAGCCGCAGGCGTGGTTGTGGGCGACGTCTCCCTTGATGCCGACCTTGACCGGCTTGTCCTTGCATTTGCAGACTAGGGTGCCGCCGGCAAAGTTGCCCGAACCTTTCTTAACTCCGTTGTCAACCGACGGATGGATGTGAACAGTCATGAGGCTATCCTCCTTGTGTTTGACGTTTTGAGTTAGAACACGACGACCGAACGGATCGACTTGCCCTCGTGCATCAGATCGAAGCCCTTGTTGATTTCCTCGAGCTTGAGGACGTGGGTAATCATCGGATCGATCTCGATCTTGCCGTTCATGTACCAGTCGACGATCTTCGGCACGTCGGTACGGCCGCGCGCGCCGCCGAAGGCCGTGCCCTTCCAGACCCGGCCGGTCACGAGCTGGAACGGCCGGGTGGAAATTTCCTTGCCGGCTTCCGCCACGCCGATGATGACCGACACGCCCCAGCCGCGGTGGCACGCCTCCAGCGCCTGCCGCATCACGGTGGTATTGCCGGTGCAGTCGAAGGTGAAATCGGCGCCGCCGTCGGTCAGTGCGACCAGATGCTGGACGATATCGCCATCGACTTTGGAAGGATTGACGAAATGCGTCATGCCGAAACGGCGGCCCCACTCCTCCTTGGAATCATTGAGGTCGACGCCGATGATTTTGTCGGCGCCCACCATCTTCGCGCCCTGGATGACGTTGAGGCCGATGCCGCCGAGGCCGAACACGACGACGTTGGCGCCCGGCGTGACCTTGGCGGTGTTGACCACCGCGCCGACGCCCGTGGTCACGCCGCAGCCGATGTAGCAGCTCTTGTCGAACGGCGCGTCCTCGCGAATCTTGGCGATCGCGATCTCCGGCAGCACGGTGAAGTTCGAAAAGGTCGAGCAGCCCATGTAGTGGAAGATCGTCTGGCCCTTATGGCTGAAGCGCGAGGTGCCGTCGGGCATCAGCCCCTTGCCCTGCGTCGCGCGGATCGCGGTGCACAAGGTTGGTCTTGCTCGCTGAGGCAGCTTTTGCACTGGCGGCATTCGGGCGTGTAGAGCGGAATCACATGGTCGCCCGGCTTCACCGAGGTGACGCCCGACCCGACCTCCCGGACGATGCCGGCACCTTCGTGGCCGAGGACCGAGGGGAAAATTCCCTCGCTATCGAAGCCGTCGAGCGTATAGGCGTCGGTGTGGCAAATTCCCGTCGCCTTGATCTCGACCAGGACCTCGCCGGCTTTGGGGCCGTCCAGATCGAGCTCGACGATTTCAAGCGGCTTCTTCGCCTCAAACGCAACAGCGGCGCGTGTCTTCATCTTATACTCCTGTTGCGCTCTTCAATACTGCGAACATGTCGTCATCCGCGCAGCGCGTATTCACGACCTTCCCACGTAGTCATTTGATCCCCGTGCAACTGGCCTCGGCCTGTTTGGCGGCCTCCGGCTTGTCTTCATGCTTGGGAGGACGGCCACCTGGAATGGCATCGTTGGCGCGCGCGCGCAGATACACGTAGATATCGTCGAGGTAGCACATCACATTCAGATTGGTCGCGAACGCCGGCATGACCTTGTCGTTGGCGGCGTTAACGTCCTTGCGACCATTGGTGACGATGTTGTTGAAGTCGACGTAGCTCAGCGTCTTCAGCGAATTGGCCAGTGCGGGCGCATAGCTCGATCCCTCGCCATTGGGGCCGTGACAGACATGGCAGTCCGAATGATAGCGGCGATAGCCGGAGAAGGTGTACCAGTCGACGGTGCCGTCCGCACTGACCTTGTAGGTCGGGTTGCCGTCCTTGTCGGCATATTTGCCGTTGTCGGATGAAGCGACCGCGGGATCTCCCGAGCCGTCCGCCCGCGCGGATGCGCCGCCAAGGCCAACCGCCAGGATAACCACCAGAATAACGAACACGAATTTCCAATGCTTGATGCTCACGTAGCCTTCCCTTTTGCAACTTTCCTTAGGCAACTTGCGAAGTTGGGTCAGAACAAAATCGGCGCGCAGCAGGACAGCGGCGCGCCGATCCAGGATCATCTCTCCGTGCGCGGCCTATTCGCTCGGCAGAGCGAAGACCGTCAACGTTCCACCCAATGACGTATAGGACGCCAGACCCGCATAGCCGCCGACCGCGCCGAGACCGGCGGTATCGACGGTCTTGTCCTTGGTCGGCAACTTGCCCTGGTCGACGGCGCCATGCCAGGCGGCGGCGTTCTCGGGCTGCAGCAGACCGGCAGCCAGACCGATGCCGGCCCAACCGCCGACACCCGACAGCACGGCGACGTATTGCTTGCCGCCGTGTTCATAGGTCATGACGTTGCCGATGATGCCGGACGGGGTCTTGAACTTGTAGAGTTCCTTGCCCGTCTTGGCATCGACCGCCTTCAGGTAGCCTTCGAGCGTGCCATAGAACACAACCCCGCCCGCCGTGGCCAACGCGCCACCCCAGGCCGAGAACTGCTCCTTGTTGGACCACACGATCTTGCCGGTCTTGCCGTCCCAGGCAATGAAGTTGCCCATGTTGGTATCGCCCTTGGGCGGATACATCGCCACCGCGGCACCGACATAGGCCTGACCGGCCGTGTAGGCGACCTTGTACGGCTCATAGTCCATGCAGACATGGTTGGTCGGCACATAGAACAGCTGGGTCTCCGGGCTGTAGGCCGCAGGCTGCTCGTCCTTGGTGCCCAGCGCCGCCGGGCAGATGCCCTTCGAGTTGTGGTCTTCGCCGTTGTGCTGCGTCGAATAGGCATCGACCACCAGCGGCCGGCCGTAGGTCTTGGACGACTTGTCCATGTCGACCTTGGTGGCCCAGTTCACCACCGGATCGAACTTTTCTGCGACCAGCAGTTCGCCGGTGGCCCGATCCAGCGTGTAGCCGAAGCCGTTACGGTCAAAATGGGTGAGCAGCTTGCGCGGTTGGCCGCCAATGGTCTGATCGGTCAGGATCATCTCGTTGACGCCATCGTAGTCCCACTCGTCGTGCGGCGTCATCTGGTAGATCCACTTGACCTTGCCGGTATCGAGGTCGCGTGCCCAGATCGACATCGACCACTTGTTATCGCCGGGGCGTTGCACCGGGTTCCAGGTCGAGGGATTGCCCGAGCCGTAATAGACCAGGTTCAATGCGGGATCGTAGGAATACCAGCCCCAGGTGGCGCCGCCGCCGATCTTCCACTGGTCGCCTTGCCAGGTCGATGTCGACGAGTTGGGCCCGACCGGCTTGCCGAGCGACGTCGTCTTGACCGGATCGATCAGCGTGTCGGCAGTCCGGGCCTTCCGAATAGCCGCGCCAGGCCAGCTTGCCGTCCTTGATGTTGTAGGCGCTGACCCAGCCGCGAACGCCGAATTCGCCGCCGGAAACGCCGATCAGGACCTTGTCCTTGTACACGAACGGCGCATCGGTGCCGGACTGGCCCTTGCCGGCTTCGCCGTCCATCACCGACCAGATCTTTGCGCCGGTCTTGGCGTCGAGCGCGACCAGCGTGGTATCGGCCTGATGCAGGAAGATCTTGCCATCCGCATAGGCGACGCCACGGTTGACCGTGTCGCAGCACATGATCGGGATCACGTTGGGATCCTGCCGCGGCTCGTATTTCCAGATGATCTTGCCTTCGTGATTGAGGTCAAGCGCATAGACCGTATTTGGAAACGGTGTATGCACGTACATGGTATCGCCGATCACCAGCGGCCCGCCTTCGTGGCCGCGCAGCACGCCGGTCGAGAATGTCCAGGCGACCTGCAGCTTCTTGACGTTGGCGGCGGTGATCTGATTGAGCTTGGAATAGCGGGTGTTGGCGTCGTCGCCCTGCTGCATCACCCACTGCTTGGGATCCTTGGCAAGCTTGTCCAACGCCTCGTCGGCTCGCGCGCCGAAAACCCTGCAGGGCCAACAGGCCGAACATCGAAGTCGTAACGACTAGCATCTTTCGCATAGTGATTCCTCCCATTTGTGAACGAAGGGTTTCCGTAAACACGGTCCACTTTTCAGTTTTCTTCGTCGGTATCCCTACCCGGTTCGGAAATAGGAAACTTGCCCAAGAGGGAAGCGCGTTTGCGCGAAAGCGAAACACAACGGAGTTTTTTACCAGCGCCCGTGACTTTCGCTGCTGGGACGCCTCCATGCTGCGCAGCGTCAGCCGATTCTGTCCTACGCCATCGACCCGTAACGGACGGACCCCTGGTTGAGGTTTCCCTTGACGGCGCTGAAACTAAGTCGGAGGATTATCAAAGGGATGTCAGGAGGAGTGCTGCGCAACGCCCGATGATCGCCTTAAATTGAGGTAAAAGTCGCCCTAATCATGACTCGAAGCCTCTCGCGGCAAGCGGTCATGTTTTTGATCTCGAATCGGTGGCTGGATAATGTCCGACACGGTCCGCTCACTTAACACTTCCGGATTGACGCCGAAGAAGCAGATCCAATGTTGGTCAGATGCACTGACCGATCTTTGCGGTCGATTCGACATCGATCCGCTGGAGGCTTCGTCATTCGAAGGCCGGATCAACTACACGACGGTTTCGAAGCTAAAGCTCTGTCAGATCGAGGCGAGCCAGCATCGGCTCGCGCACACCGCCTCGCGCGCGCGAACTGGGCGCCCATCCGTTCGTCAAAATACTGTTTCAGACTCTACGGGATTTCGTATTTCGAACAGGGTGGCCGCCGCATCGAGCTGATGCCCGGCGACTGTCTCGCCTACGATGTATCCTGCCCGCACACGATCGTCAGCCCGACGCTGACGCGTCATGAGGTCGTCATCGTGCCGAAGGAACTGCTGCAGGAACGCGGCTTCCGCTCGGCGAAGATGTCGGCATGCAAACTCTCGGCGCGCACCGGCACCGGCCGGATCGCTTATAACTTTGTCCATGCCGCGTTCGACGAAGCGACCAAGCTGTCGCCGAACAACGCGATCGGAGTGGCCGATTCGCTGATCGACCTTCTGCTGTTGCCGCTCCGCGAAGCCGGACGCGATGTTCGATCAGTGTCGGGCCCGAGGCGATGTATGTCCGGGCGCAGTTCTTCATCCGCGAACATCTGCGCGATCCGGATCTTTCCATCGACCAGATCTCGGCGGCACTGAGCTGCACCAAGCGCTATCTGCATATGTTGTTCAGCGACAGGGGCACCACCATCAGCGACTATATCCGGCACGCAAGGTTGCAGAACTGCCGCCAGGAGCTGGAGACCCAGGCCGGAAAATCCATCACGGACGTCGCATTTTCGTGGGGCTTTTCGAGTTCGTCGCACTTCAGCCGCGTGTTCCGGAAGCATTTCGGAGTTGTTCCGTCCGCGATTCACAAAGCGCAGCACGGTGGTCTGTCCTCGGACTTTCCTCGCGAATAGAAATTCCGCTTCGGCGCGACGAACCGATATCAGCCTTGCAACGCTTGCTGGCGCATGCTTCTTCCGCATAAAAGCCTGGGCAGAGGGTTACGCAAACGATGCGGGGTCGGGACGTCCGATCCTCAGGTCCCCGGCATGATTTTGATTGGCTTGACGCCCTTAACGGCGGCCTGGCGTCGGTCCGACGTTTTGAAATCGTTGGCAGGACGTCCGCCGCGGCTCGACGCAAGAATTGCAGATCGAGCCGCGCCGATCGTTTCGATGCGGTCTATTTGCTCGCTGCGCAGGCGTACATGTTGATTTCCATGCCCACCGCCACTTCGACAATTTTAGGAGTCTTCCAGGTCATTCCATCCTCCCAGGAAATTTGGCGCGAACTCCACGCCGAAGCTAAACCTAGGACCGCGCCCGTCATCGTGCAAGTGCGGCAGATCCAGCGTCGAACACCTGCGGGCCAGGCCTGACAACCGATATTTCGCTGCCAGACAAAGCGATTTCGCTCTTGGACAAGGTCCAGCGGCTATTGGTCAATCCGCGTGCGATTGCTATCTCGTTGAGACCTGACAAGGCCCATGCGTTGCTGTAAATCGAAGACCCCGCAGTGATGCTATCATGATCGCAAGCGCAGGCTCTTTCGCGAGATTGGAAGCTATCAGATGGGATCCTATCGGACGAATTTCCGGCAGCGGGTTGCTAATGCAGGTCGCAACCAAGAAAGGCTACACCCATGGTATCACGCCGCGCTCTAGTTCTCACGCTTGCCGCCGGTGCTTTGCTCGCTAGCGGAGTTACCGGCCTTGGCGAAGTCCGGCCAGTCTGGTCGGTCCGAGATGTTCGATGCGGATAATGACGGCACCGTCGATCTCGCCGAAGCGAAGAAGGCCGCATCAGCATTGTTTGACAAGTTAGAACGTGACCACGATGGTACGCTCGACAAGCGAGAGTTGGCCCGCAGATTGACGCCGAAGGAGTTGGCCGCTGCCGATCCTGACCACGATGGGACTCTCACCAAGGACGAATATCTCGCGGTGGTCGAGCAGCGTTTTAATGCCGCAGATCCAGATCATGATGGGACGTTAGACGCCAAGGAATTGAACACCAAAGCCGGTCAAGCGCTATTGCGTCTTTTGAAATAGTCTGCGGGCGCAATACGGACCGGTCAGGCCGCGCCTGGCTGGACGTAACGGAGCACGTAACCGCCGCGGCTTTGACAAATCAAGGTGCTCAAAAAATTTGGGGGTGGCTGCTAATGTGCGCAGTCCCTGGAGCGGGACTTCGTCACAACTGGCGCCACTTTCGTCGATATGCAAGCGCGCGAGCGCCTGTTTGCGGGCCGCGCAGGCGCACATGTTGATTTCCATGCCAGCCGGCACTTCGACGATTTTGGGAGTCCTCCAAGCCATTTCAGCTCTCCTTTCAAATGGACGGCAGACTGCTGTACGGAAAATAAGGATAGGATCGCCCCCAAGAATATCGCATGCGGACGTTGTGCCAGCCCAATTTCGGCAATGACGGTTCCAGTGGGCATAGATTTGCGCTGCGCAATGATCAACGCGGGGATGCAGCGATTCGCTGTGACCGGTGCCGACGCCAAGAGGCAAAGCCCGGCCCAACCCAGTAAGGCCGCGCCAACAATCCAAATCGCAAAGATAGCGATCGCTGCGCCCCTTGCTGCGCGGACGCTGCCCGGCCTCGTCCGCTTTGGCGCGATACTGCGGCCATCACCTCTTCCGGAATTAGCGACAACACCAGCCAAATGCCCAGCGGCACGATGATCAAATCGTCCAAATACCCGATCACCGGAATGAAGTCCGGGATGAGGTCTATCGGCGAAAGGGCATATCCTGCAACGGAAAGCGCGAGGATCTTGACATGCCAGGGCACACGCGGATTGTGAGCAGCGAGATAAATGGCGTGAACGTCGCGCTTCAGCGTGTGCGCCCGAACTTTCAGGTCGTGCACCATAGCGCGGACCGGGACAGCACGGCTGAGCATGGTCACTTCAGCTTGCACTTGGTCTCGGGACGATCGAGACCGAGCGTATCAAGCGCTGATACTTGATGAAGGAAACCCTCCTGAGGTGACACGGATACGGTATTTCTGCCATCGAACAGCAGGATTGGCTGGCGCAGTTGCAGGTTCCAGTTACGAAGGGTCAGCTTCTGACCCTTGAAGGCCGCGATCGAGAATTCCGGCGCTCTTGATGTAGGCAAGCATCTTGCCGGAATCGCCGGAGCCGGTTCGGACCGCCGCCTCGCCGATCATGCGGACCGCCGTCCAAGCCTGCATGTCGTTTGACGTCATCGAGCGCTGGAATGCCCTGGTGAAACGGTTCTGCAGCTGCACGGCGCCCCATTGATCGAATGCAGCATTCCATGTGGTGGGCACGAGTCCGGCCGAGCCCGCGACTGGACGGGCATCCCATGTCCGATACGGCAAATAGTCGGCAAAGACCTCGCTTTCGTCCGCGGCAACGAGCACGTCGTGGCGGCTGCGCCTTGCGTCACCACCGGCATCTGCCGCTGAATCTCGGCGACCCCGCTATCGGTGCGCCGCGCGCCGCCATTGTCCTTGAATTCGCTCTGCTCGACGATCTTGGCGCCGAAACGGGTCGCGGCATGCCGCAATGCCTCGGCGAACAACGCATCGTTTTCGTGTGAGCCCGAAAGCAGCAGCCATCTGCCCCATTTCTTCCAGACCAGATATTGCGCGAGCGCGTCGGCGAGCATGGAGCGCGTCGGCGCAACATGAATGACATTGGCGCGACAGTCTTGTTCGCGCAGCCGTTCGTCCAGCGCGGAAGCGTTGATCAGGGTCTCCCCGCGCGCCTGGCCAGCGTCCGCAACCTTCAAGAGGCGGTCCGCATCGAGGCTCGTGACGATAAACGACGCTCCCTGGTCGGCGAGCGCATTCATGGCCGCGACCGGATCGTCGCCCTCGCCCAGCAGCTTCTCGATCAGCGTATAATCGCTGATTGAGAAAGCGTCCGGTGGCATTGTCGTCGTCGGTCGCCCAGTTGAGCTCCGGCGAGACCATCATTGCCGGCCGGCACATCGATCAGCGATATCCTGATCCTTGACGGCATCTGGCGAAGGTAGCCGATCTTGATTTCCAGCGGCGGATCGGAAAGCGCCCCGCTCCGCGTCGAAACCATAGTGCGCAGACCGCAACCAGGAACCGGAGCAGTTCGCGCCTCCAATGCAATGTTCGCAGACGCGGTCCGTTCGCGCTCGGCGGTCTCGTCGATTGCACCGCAACATTCGTTGCAGGCAGTGCTGTCGAGCCGCCCGGGCGATGCGTGCGATGCCGGCGGTTTCACGTCTGGTTTTCCGTTATTTTGCGCGCGGGTCAAGGTACTCCATCTGCGGTATAGCGCAACGAAATGCCGGACCCGCCGGTGGCCTTCGATCCCGACGATTGCAATTTCGCGGGTCACCATCGAGGGACCTCGGACCCGACACGTTGGAGAATGCCAGATGTTCGATTTGCGCTGGATGCGCGTTACTTGGCTTTTCCCTGCTCGGGGTCTCTCTTTCGGCCGTTCCTGCTTGCGCCTTCCTGGCCTATGTTTCCAACGAGAAGGGCAATTCGATCTCCGTCGATCGACACCGACAAGATGGACGACGATCGCGACCATCACGACCGGGCAACGACCGCGGGGCATCGAAGTCTCCCGGGACGGCAAGTTAATCTTCGTCGCGCTCGGCGACGACGACATCATCCAGGTCTTCGACACCAAGAGCCTGAACGACGTCAGCGAACTTGCCGTCCGGTCCGGATCCCGAGCAGTTCACGCTCGACCCGGCGGGCAAGATTCTTTACGTCGCCAATGAAAATGACGCGATGGTGACCGTGATCGACCTGGAGAAGCGCGCATCGATCGGCGAGGTGTCGGTCGGCATTGAGCCCGAGGGCATGGTGGTCAGCCCGGATTCCAAGACCCTGATCTGCACGTCCGAGACGACGAGCATGGTCCATTTCATCGACACCACGAGCCGCCAGATCGTGGGTAATCTGCTGGTCGGTTCTCGTCCGCGGTTTTCGGCATACAAGGCTGACGGATCGGAGTTATGGGTCACCTCGGAAATCGGCGGCGATCTCGCGATTATCGATCCCGCGACGACGGCAGCTCAAGCAGACGGTGAACGTTCGAGATCCCGGGTCTGCGATCCGAGGCGATCCAGCCGGTCGGCGTCAATATCACCAGAGATGGCAAGCTCGGCTTCGTCGATCTCGGACCTGCCAATCGGGTGGCGGTGGTCGACGGCGTCACTCACGCCGTCTTGAAGTACCTGCTGGTCGGCCAACGGGTTTGGCACGGCGCCTTTACACCGGACGAGAAATATCTGCTGGTCGCCAATGGCGTCTCGAACGACGTCTCGGTTATCGACGTGGCAGCGCCTGAGGGTCATCAAATCAATCCAGGTCGGGGAATTGCCCTGGGGTATCGCCTTCGGCCCGCACTGAAGATCGACGACGCCAATGATCGCCCGAACCGGCTGCCCATGTCCCGGCAACTTCCGAATGTGACCGCAAGAGCGCCGCGCTTGCCGCGCGCCGCCGGCGAGCTAGCTCAGATGTCCCGCTTCCTGCTGCCGGGATGGTCGCAGGTCCATTTCTTTGTCGTCCAGGTGGGGTGCTTGCCAATCCACTCGGCGATATAGGGCTGCGCAGCCATCATGCATTGGTTGAGCGAACCGTCCCAAGCGAACTGAAGCGACTTTTCCTCGCAATTAGCGGGATTTGCGATGGCACAGACGGTCAGGATGATTTCGACCATTCCCTTGTCCTCGATTCGGGGTGTCGCCTTGCAATATACGTCCGATTCCCCGCCGGCGTTTCACAATTTCGACAATAATCTTGCACGTTGCCCACCGCCCGGAATCGCACATATGCAGGCCTAGTCACACCGCGACCACGCGGTAAACCGCCTGACAGACGAAAAACGCCCACGCCTGTCGCGCGCAATCGCGAACGCACCGGAGTGGGATCGTCAGATGATTCATCGGCCCGGTCGATACAGTTCTGCCGCATCGGCAACTGGTACGAGCGGCCCCATCCATCTAAAGTCATACCAAACCGCCAGCCTTGACATTGGATGTGAGCGTGCAATGTATTTAGAATACACTTGCATGGGATTTTTGCGCATTGTCACCGACGCGGTGGACAGCACGACGCTGTGAGCGCGTTACATCACTGGCGAGGTCGCAACAAGGGATTCGATCTGAAGGATGCAATCGCCACCCATGTGGGGAAGTCGAAAAAAGCCGCGTAATCCGCCAGGCGGGTGGTGGTTTCAGCCGCCGCCACCGGCTTTGGACGCGGCCTGATCCATTTTCAATCTTGCTGCCGCCGCAGGCGGCGGAGCCGTGACACCATGACAATCGAAACCGTTTCCATCAATCGATCGCATGACGGGATGCAGGGGGTCTACCAGCACGCAAGCCGCGAGACCGGGACCGGCATGACCTTTTCGGTCTATGTCCCCCCGCATCAGAACGGGGCGATCCTCCCTGTGGTCTGGTATCTGTCAGGCCTGACCTGCACCCACGCCAACGTCACGGAAAAGGGCGAATTTCGCAGTGCCTGCGCCGAGTTGGGATTGATCCTTGTCGCGCCGGACACCAGCCCGCGCGGCGAAGGCGTGCCCGGCGATCCCGCCGGCGCCTACGATTTCGGGCTGGGCGCCGGCTTTTATGTCGATGCCACGCAAGCACCGTTCGTGCGCAATTACCGCATGTGGAGCTACGTGACGGAAGAACTGCCCGAATTGGTCGCCGGTTCTTTTCCGGCTGATTCCAAACGGCAATCGATCCTCGGCCATTCGATGGGTGGACATGGCGCACTGACAATTGCCCTGCGGCATCCCGGTCGCTATCGCGCCGCCAGCGCTTTTTCGCCTGTTGTTGCCCCATCACAAGTGCCATGGGGGATCAAGGCACTGGGCGGGTATCTCGGCGACGGGCGCGATGCCTGGCGCAAACACGATACTGTCGCGCTTATCGAGGATGGCGCGCGGTTTTCCGATTTTCTTGTCGATGTTGGCGATGCCGATCCTTTCCTCACCGAACAACTTCGTCCCGAACTGCTGGAGCGCGCCTGCTCGCAGGCGGGCATTCCCCTTACCCTTCGTCGCCAGACCGGCTATGACCACAGCTATTACTTCGTATCGACGTTCATGGCAGATCACCTGCGCTGGCACGCCGCGCGGTTGAACGCATGATTGAATCGACCATCCAGTCAATCGGGCTATTTTGACCCCGCGCCATCGCTCGAGGGGGCGTCGACCGGCAGCCGGTTCCTGACCAAGAAGCGCACGCCGTGTTCGTAGGCCTCGGCGGTGTCGCCACGGATCTGGCCACCGAGATGCGCGACGTCAGCACCGCTGGCCGTGTCGAATATCCAGATGTCCATCGACGAGATCAGCGACGACACCTTGTGAATCACGGACACGACGGCGAAGGCAGCGCCGGTCCGGCGTGCGACGGCCAGGAAACAGTCTCCGCAGCGGTAACGCGGCGACGTCGCCGCGACCTCGGCGCTGAACGGCCCGAGATCGACAGGCGAATAGCGCCCGGTCTTTTCGAGCTCTTCCGACAGCACTCGCGTCGCCATGGCAAGCCGCTCAGTCAGATCGGATTGCGGGGCCTCGCCGCTGGTGTCGTAGATTTCAAACGAAAAGATCGCCGTCGGAGTGGCGGCGGCGGCGCTGGACCACACCGTGATGACAAGAACAACAGCCGCAATTCGCGCGAGAATTCCAGAAGGCATCATCGTTCCTCCCCGGGAAAAACCGCAATTTGCGATAAGCCTCGGAGATTGGTAGTAACAATATGTTCAAATGCTGACCAATAGCATCAGTGCATCCTGGGGTTTCCCGCGCATCGACCGCGGCCGCGTTGGGAATACAAGGAGCCGCAATATTTTGGGGGGAGCAAGATAATGGCCAAAGTTACGGCTCTGATCATCTTCGTTCTAGCCTTCATTGCAACCAGCGCGTCGGCAAAAGACACCCGGTTCTGGAACTTGACGGCCAATACGATCACTTCGCTGCAGCTTTCGCCCGCTGGCAAGAACGATTGGGGCCCGAACCAGGCCGACAACGATCGAGATCATACTGTCGATCATGACGAGCGCTTGAAAATTACCAACGCCACCCCTGGGATGTACGACGTTAGATTTGTCGACAAGAGCGGGCGGACCTGCGTTGTTCCGAATATACAGGTCATGGCAGGCGCGATCTTCACAATAGAGGAAAAAAATCTGAAGAACTGCACCAAGTAGAAACAGGCCATCCAGCGTTCGCGGGATGCAGGCATCGCGCGGACGCGCGCTCAGAAATTCACGCCAAACAGGAGGCGCGCCTGGCGGCGTTCGAAATTGACCAAGTCAAGCGAACCGGCTGATGTAGTCGCCTGCCCCGCAACTTGCGCACTCCATGCGGCTGCGATCCACGCGCGCTCGGAAAGTTTAACGTATATCGTCGGCCCAGCGAAAAAGCCTTGCCCGGCGAACCTATCCAACCCAAGCCCATCGTACTTGCTTAAATAACGAGCTTCGCCACCGACGAAAATCCCTGAATGAACCTGTGCCATCACGGCAATCGCAACGCCCGCCGTGGCCTCTTGCGACCAGAGTCCGATTGCTTTCGAACGCTTGGCTTCGGCCTGATAGAGCAAGTTGAACGCGGCGACGACGCGGTCGGGAATGATCTCCCAGTCGGCAGCTGCGACGAAGTCGACGCCATATTGGCTGACGGGTTCGCCGGTCACGTCATCGGTCCGACCCCAATGGGGCTCAGCGCCGACCGCAAAACCGAACGGCGCGGTCGCGCGATCAAGTAACCGGTAGCGGATGTCAGCTGATAGACCTCCAAATGCGGTGTAGCGCTGATCGGCCAACCCGCTGACACCGGCAATGTCATAAGAGACCACCGCGCCAGTAAATTCGGTTCGAAGATTTGGTATCGGCACGAATTCCGCGGATAAAGTGCCGGAGACCGCGTTGTAGGTTCCGTTGCGCTTCGCAAATCGGCCGTTTACGGAGCTCTCTATCTCTCTCTCCCCAACGTAGCCCACGTCGCTTCCGATTGTGAAGCCGAATAGATGTTCGGTCTCGATGGTTGTGCTGCGAGCGCCGGCCGGAACTATCGAAAGCACAAGCAATAGGCAGGATTTTGCCGTTCCCGCCCGCTTCGTTGCCAAAACCAAAGGCCCCAATGCCCTCAACGCTGCCGCGAGAGCATCCTGCCCACTCCGATCGACTTGGCGCTGGACTTTGCTGCACTGCATTTGAAAATCCGCGCGGGCTTCGGCTCCATGCCATCAAGAACCGGAAGGAATTTCCAATTGTAGTTGATATTGCCTGCCTCTGCCAACGTTGCCATCGAGGAACCATGCCTCCCTTCCCGCCGGTCCTTCGGCGGCTGGACAAGGTGGGTTATTTCTCGCATGAAAGACGAAGTGACGTTGATATCCTCGGGCCGCGATCGGTCGTGCTTCGCAGCGAACTCCGATCGCTCGGAAACATCGGGAATGTTCAGAATTTTCGTGACGCTGTGTCTGCTCGTTGGGGCTGCTCCAACGCTGGCCGTCGAGCCCTTGCGCATAGGCCTGCAAAAGACCGGTACGTTCGCCTGGCAACTGGACGTGATCCGCCGCCACGGCCTTGCCAGCGGCGCCGGCCTGGACTTGAAAATCAGCGAATACGCTTCCCCGGATGCGGGCAAGCTTGCCCTCAATAGTGGTTCGGTCGACCTGGCCATCGTCGATTGGCTTTGGATTGCTCGTGCCCGTGCCCTCGGCGCCAAATTACTATTCTATCCCTATTCCAGCGCGGTCGGCTCCATCATGGTAAAAAACGATTCACCGCTGCGGAAGGTTTCCGATCTCAAGGGCAAGGTTCTCGCCGTCGCAGGCGGCCCGCTCGATAAGAGCTGGCTTATCGTCCAGGCGGCCGCGCTGCGCCAGGGCATCGATCTCAAGCGCGACGCAAACCTTGCGTACGGTGCCCCGCCTTTGATTTTTCAGAAATTGCAGCAGGGCGAGGCCGATGCGAGCCTCAATTTCTGGAATTTTTGCGTCAGGCTGGAGGCGCTAGGCTATCGCCGGATTCTCGACGTGCGTGAAGCGCAGGTCGCACTCGGGCTGAGCCAACCGGTCGCTCTCGTTGGTTATGCGTTTTCCGAGGAGTTCGCAGCAGGTCACAAGAGCACGATCGACCGCTTCATCGCGGTTGCGCAGGAGGCGAACGACATCATGCGGCGATCTGACGAGGAATGGGATGCCCTGCGTCCCCTGATGAACGCTGACGATGAATGGACATTCAAAGTATACCGCGATCGGACCAGAGAGGGGATACCACGGCGGCCAATAGCCGCGGAAGCAGCGGACGCGCGCGCACTCTTCAGGATGCTCGCGAGCGTCGGCGGCCCAGAACTCGTAGGCCCATTGCAAGAGCTCGATCAAGGCCTCTACTATCAACTTACCCCGCGCGGAGATTGAGCGTTGCCGAGAATCTACTCGCTGGCCACCCTGATTGTGATTTGGGCCCTTGCGGCGGCAATGGTTCAATCGCGACTGCTACCGGGCCCGCTGACGATCGGCGGGACAATCCTCACCGACATCCGTTCTGGCGAGCTACCGTTTCAGATGAGCTGCACCCTAGGACGCGTGATCAGCTCTTTCACGATCGCAATGATCCTCGGCAACGTTGCGGGATATGCGATGGGACGCTCGAAAGCCGTCGATCGATACGCCAATTCATGGCTCATCGTGCTGATCAACATGCCCGCGCTGGTAACTATCATTTTCGCGTACATCTGGATCGGCCTCAACGAAACCGCCGCGATCTTGGCCGTGGCGATCAATAAGCTACCAAATGTAGTGGTCGTCATGCGCGAGGGCGCCCGCGCGCTCGATCCCGAACTCGACGAAATGGCGAAGGCCTTTCAATTCACCTGGTTCTCCAGGATCCGCCACGTCGTGATACCGCAACTCGCCCCCTATCTGGCGGCCAGTTCGCGTTCCGGTCTCTCGATCGTCTGGAAGATCGTGCTCGTGGTCGAGTTAATCGGACGCCCGAATGGGGTAGGATTCGTCCTGGGTACAGCATTCTCGCTGTTCGACATGGCCAAGATACTGAGCTATGCGATCTCCTTCATCGCACTTATGCTTGTGATCGAAAGCCTTCTGGTACAACCGCTTGAACGACGCGCAACCCGCTGGCGACGCCGCCCCGCTTGAACTTCGCATCGATGCGAAGACTTTCCTGTCGGCCGATGGCACGCCGGTCGAAGTCGTTCGCGGCCTGAAACTTCGGCTCGAAGCGGGATCGTTCGGTGCACTGATCGGCCCTTCCGGTTGCGGTAAGACGACGATCCTGAGGATTACCGCCGGACTCGATCTGGATTTCCAGGGGCAGCTCCGTACACCGGGATCCGGGCGTCTTGGGATCGTGTTTCAGGAACCTCGCCTGCTGCCCTGGCGTACGGTCGAGCAAAACATCCGGCTTGCGCTGCCTGCCCGCGACGCTGCCGCAGATCTGACGGAGCTGGTCGAGATCCTCGGCCTCGGCTCCCATCTGGCGCGCTATCCGGGCGAATTGTCGCTAGGACTTGCACGGCGCGCGGCAATCGCCCGCGCGTTCGCGGTGCGCCCGGATTTTCTTTTGCTCGATGAGCCCTTTGTTTCGCTCGATGAAGCCGTCGCCGCCCGACTGCGCGACGAACTAGTGGCGCTAACGACGCGGACGAAGGTGACGACCCTTTTCGTGACCCATGATCTGGCCGAAGCGATCCAATTGGCGGACCACTTGTTTTTTCTGTCAGACCGGCCAACCCGGATTATCGCCGAGAAGTTGCTGCCGCCGCCGCGGGGAACGCGCAGCAAAGACGTCATCGCATCAATCAGCGATGAAATGCGAATGCTGGTGTCGCAGGTGACGACCGATGCCGGTGGACGTTAGCTTTTTCAAGTCACACCAAGCGGCTCTCGATCGCGAAGCGCACCAGTTCGGCAGAGGAGCGCAGGCCGAGCTTCTGGCGAATGATGGAAGAGGTATTTGCAATCGTCTTGTAGGACGAATGAACCAGCCACGCGATCTCGGAAAGGCTCTTGCCAGCGCCCAGCAGGCGCAGAATCTCGATCTCGCGCTGCGTCAATTTCGCAAGACGGTTTTCGGCAAATCCCGGTCCGCCAAATGCGATGCTTTGAGCGATCGCGGGCGGCAAAAATACCCCACCGTCGCCGACCTTGCGGATGGCTTCGACGAGATCGCTTGGGTCGCCGGATTTGGAAACGTAACCTTTCGCGCCTGTCTCGATCGCCCGCGCGGCAAATATCGGGTCGTCGTTCATGCTGAACATGATGATGCGTGCCGCTGCGTCGCGTGCCAGAATTCTCCGGGCCAGCTCAAAGCCCGAAACACCCGGCAGATTGATGTCGAGGACGCAGATATCGGGCCGGTCGGTGACGAAAACCCCCTCACCGCTTTCGGCGTCCGATGCTTCCAGAATGCCAACATCCGGGTTGCCGGCCAGCAGCGCACGACAGCCCGAGGCAACGATGGGATGATCGTCAACGATCAGGATACGCATCGATTTCGATCCGAGGGCCTCATGGCCAACACGCGTAAATCAGTTTGCAGCGCAATAGGAACGCCGCGGGCGATACCGGGCAGCCGATACGATGCATCTCTTGCCTCCCCACCCTCGCACTATGGCTTTCCGGAAGAAGTGCGGTAGCGTTCAATTAGATAGATGCTGTTTTTGGCTGTCAACGCTTAGCGGCTGGCAACAGAATGCAGCGGCCGGTGTGGAGCATGACTAGGAGCATGACTATGTGGCAGAAGCTCTCCTTGCGTGCGCGGCTGAATACGCTTCTGGCGCTCGTCATGGTGCTTGGCCTGGTCATAAACATCGCCCGGCTCCTGTTGGAGGCTGCGCCGCGGGTCAGGGCCGAGGATCAAAGTGTGGTCAGGCTTGCGCGCGGTTTTGTTGAGACTTTGGTGTCGGGTCTCAATGACGCACCCGATCCCGAAGCAAGGCTAAGCCAGATTGTCGAGGACCTGAAGCAGCTGCGCCATGTCAGTATCACTCACGAGCAGGATACGGCCGCGAACAGATCTCCTGCAGCGCCGGCACCGCCCGGCGGCTCGGACGACCCGCGGCAGGTTCCCGAATGGTTTGTGACACTCATTCATCCCGAGCAGACGACCGTCGGCGTGCCGATTGTCGTCAACGGGGGATCACTGGGGTCGCTCGTCATTACCTCGCATCCGACAGACGAAATAGCCGAGATATGGGACGGCATCGTCACCCAGATCGAAGTCGGATCCGCGATCGCCGCTGCGCTTCTTCTGATCACGATGACGGTGGTAAGCCGCGCGCTGGAGCCGATCAAGTCGCTCGCGGATGCAATGACCCGCATGGAGGCAGGCCTTTATGACACCCGCGTCAGGCCCGGCGGCTCGCCCGAGCTGGCCGCGATCTGCCAGAAACTAAATCATCTTGCATCAGTCCTGGGGACAGCTGTCGAAGACAAGCGACGTCTCGCCGAGCGCGTGGTCTCGCTGCAAGATGCCGAGCGCAAGGAGATCGCACGCGACCTGCACGATGAGTTTGGCCCCTATCTGTTTGCATTGCGCGCGCACACCTCCTCGCTGGCTCGATTGGCCGAAACCCCGCAGTCTGATCTCGGCCCTTTGCGAAAGCACATCGGCGCGATGTTCGAGCAGGTGAATGCGCTGCAGCAATTCAATCGACGCATTCTCGAGCGCCTGCGGCCGGTGGGCCTTGCCGAGCTCGGATTGGCGGATGCCCTTGCTGCGTTGACGCACCTTTGGCGCGAAGCCCATCCCGGGGTCGTCATCAAGACCTCGGTCTCGCCGTCGCTCGGCGCTCGCGGCGAAACGGCGGAACTGACTATCTATCGCATCATTCAGGAAGCCCTGACGAACGTCTTCCGCCACGCCGGCGCGACCCGCGTCGATATCACCGTTCAGCCGATGGCACCGGTGACGGGGACCGCGCCCGTCGAGGCGGACGCGGTCCTGGTGAGCATACGCGATAACGGAGCTGGGCTGCCGGCCGATCATAGGCAAGGTTTTGGCATGATCGGGATGCGTGAGCGGGTGCAGGCATTGGGCGGCACCATGACTGTGGCATCGACAGACCATGGAGTCGCGGTTGAAGCCATGGTTCCAAGTGGAATACGCCAACCCCAAGCATCTCAGCCGCGCAGGCCATCTGAACCATCGGGATTTTTTCCCGACGGCGTGACCTAAATTTCCCGCCAGGAGTTTTCGCTCTGGGGGTGTCGATCCTCTGTCGATGCTCCTAGCATTGCTTGCGGCAGACGCCAAAACAACTGGCGCGGAATGGGATGAGACAGATGGGCGCTCAATTCCTGTTTATCGTGTCGATATCGATATGCCTGTTTCCCGGGAACGACGGTGCTCATGCCCAAAATGCGCCCGGCGCGGCCGTGCAGACGTTGCCAGCGGTCGTGGTGACCGGAAAAGCGCCGGGCGTTAAGCGCGGACGCGCCCAAAATCCAGCGCACGTCGTTCGAGCCCCGACAACTCTCGTGGTGTACCCGACCACTCCCATATCGGGCTTCGGTATTGATCCCGCGAAGGTGCCGGCAAGCGTCAATGTCGTCGACAACGATCAAATTAAGCAAACTAGGTCGCTGAACATCAGCGATGCCCTGCAGAAATACGTGCCGGGTATCATCGTCAATGAAGTTGCCGGCAATCCATTCCAGCCAAACGTGCAATTTCGCGGCTTCGTCGCATCTCCCGTGGCCGGCACGCCCCAAGGACTTGCGGTGTACCAGAACGGTGTGCGCATCAACGAAGCATTCGGCGACACCGTAAACTGGGATCTGATTCCGACCGCCGCGATACGGTCAGTCACCGTGGTGACCAACAACCCCGCGTTCGGCCTTAATGCGTTGGGCGGGGCAGTCAACGTGCTGATGAAGGACGGCTTCAACTATCATGGCGCCGAAATCGACACGATGGGCGGCTCGTTCGGACGGATCCAGAGTTCGGCACAGTGGGGCAAGCAGGTCGATAATTTTGCCGTCTATGGCGACCTCGAAGGATTACACGACGGCGGATTTCGCAATTTTTCAGCCTCGAACGTTCGCCGCTTCTACGGGGATGTTGGTTACAGGAACGATACCAGCGAATTTCATGTCAATATGGGCGCGGCCGATAACAATTTCGGCGCGACCGCGACTGCGCCAGTCGAATTGCTCCAGCAATATTGGGGAGCGACCTATACCTCGCCGCAAACCACAGAAAATCGCGTCGGCTATGTCAATTTGACGGGAAAGGTCGAGGCCACGCCTGCCTGGACGATTGAAGGCTCCGCCCATGTGCGGGTTTTCGACCAAAAGATGCTGGATGCCAATCCGACCGGCACCCAGCCATGCGCCGCCGATCCGACGCTGCTTTGTTTTGGCGACGGCAGCACGCCGGCAAATGGCCTCAATGGGGCTCAACTCGCCAATCCCTTCAATCCGGGCGCCGTCCTGGGAGAGATTGACCGAACGACGACCCATTCGACTACGACAGGCGTGTCGTTGCAGGCAACCAACTCCGACAAGTTACTCGGACACAACAATAAGTTCGTAATTGGAGCTAGTTTCAACTCCAGCGTCACCCGCTTCTCGGCCAGCGCCGAACTGGGCACCATCGGTCCCAACTTTGTCGTCAGCGGTAGCGGAATATTTCTCGGACAATCCGGCGATCCGGTATCGATCGGCCCGGTCGCGCTTCGCACCACCAATCAGTACAGTGGGCTTTATGCCCTCGATACATTCGATGTCACGAATGCGTTTTCCATCACGGGCGGCGGCCGTTTTAATGTCGCCAACATCAGGCTGGAAGACCAGATCGGTACTTCGCTAAGCGGCAATGATACCTATACGCGCTTCAATCCGATCATCGGCGGCACTTACAAGATCACTCCCGGATTGACGGCCTATGCCGGCTATTCGGAAGGCAACCGCGCGCCAACCCCGCTGGAACTGGGATGCGCCGATCCCGCACATCCCTGCATCATCGCAGCATTCCTCGTCTCTGATCCACCGTTGAAACAAGTCGTGTCCCGCACCATGGAGGCCGGCCTGCGCGGCACGCAAGGACCTGAATATCGGCACGCTCGGATGGAAACTCGGAGTTTTCCGTGCTGACAACACCGACGACATCCTCGCAATTCCCAGTCCGGTCCTGCAGGGATTCGGCTATTTCCAGAACGTCGGTTCGACGCGCCGTCAGGGTCTCGAGGCTGAAGTCACTCTCAGATCGAGCGCATTGCAGCTATACGCCAGCTATGCCCTCGTCGACGCACGATTTCTTGACGCTCTCCAGGTCGGCTCCAACAGCCCCTTCGCCGACGCCAACGGCAACGTCCAGATTCTTCCCGGCAATCGAATCCCGGCGATCCCACGAAACCGAATCAAGGCCGGCGTCGATTATTCGGTCACCGGCGCGTTCAAGGTTGGAGGTGATGCACTGTTCGTCAGCAGTCAATATTTTGTCGGCGACGAATCCAATCAGGCACCGAGGCTGCCTTCTTATGCCGTCTTCAACCTGCATGCCTCGTATCAGATCAACAAGACGTTCCAGATCTACGCGCGCGCGGATAATATCTTCGATAACCGCTATGCGACCTACGGCACGTTTTTCGATACTTCTGCTGTCCCCAATTTCGCCAATGGCGGCGCGCCATTCACCGACCCGCGTTCGGTCAGTCCGGCGCGGCCCCGCGCCTTCTATGCTGGCCTGAAGGCCACCTTCTGAAGTTCCAGGAATACCCGCTTCAGCCCGCCGGATTATTACGGCGAGCCAGGAAGCCGCTGGCCGGATCGTAAGCCAAAATCGCCCCAAACAGAAACGCCACGGTACAACCAAGAACGACGCTCAGGGAAACCCATGACATCTGCTCATAGAGCGCAAAGCGAATGAGTTCAGTCGCATGTGTGAAGGGATTAA
Source organism: uncultured Alphaproteobacteria bacterium (assembly GCA_963735835.1). Lineage (GTDB taxonomy): Bacteria > Pseudomonadota > Alphaproteobacteria > Rhizobiales > Xanthobacteraceae > Bradyrhizobium. The sequence goes on from CAVTNA010000006.1 coordinate 31,141, forward strand.
GTTCACATAGATAATACAGGAATAAACTCGATTCCTTGACGCGCCATAGCGGATATAACGCCGACGATGCAAAGAACATCGGAAAGATTACGAAATTCATGACGCCGGCAAAGTTCTCAAGCTGCTTGATCAGCGACGAAATGAGCATTCCCAGTGCCCCAAGCATAAATCCGCTGAGCAGCAACGCCGGCAACAGCGCCAGATAGCCGAGGGGAGGTGCTTCGATATCCCAGAACCAGGCGATCAGCAGGAAGGCATAGGCTTGCAGCACAGATACCAGCGTGCCTGCCAAAAGCTTCGATGCGAGCAGCCACCAGCGTGGGAACGGGCTGACGAGCAGCGTGCGCATTCCGCCGGTCTCCCGGTCATAGACCATGGTGAGCGAGGATTGCATGCCATTGAAAAGCTGTATCATCGCGATCAGTCCGGGCGCGATGTAGACCTCGTAGAGGACATAGGTCTCGTATGGTGGAATGATCGAGACGCCGAGCACCTGGCGAAATCCAGCGGCGAAAATGAAAAGCCAGACCAGCGGGCGCACAAGCGCGGAGACGAAGCGTTCGCGCTGATGGATGAAGCGCAACGCTTCACGCCAGACGATGCCCTTGAGGCAGATAAAATATTGCGCCAGCGAGAAGCTGTGCCTGTCCATTGCTTCACCGGTGGCGGTCATCTGGCGGATTCCAGTTCGTCCTGATCGGCGGCCCCGGTCAGCCGGTTGAATGCGTCTCGCAGATCGGCGCCGCCGGACCTGCCGACGATCTCGTCGAGCGCCCCATCGGCAAGGACACTGCCTTTATGCAGGACCACCACGTCATCGCCCGCACTGGCTTCGTCGATGAGATGGGTCGCCCAGAGTACGCCAATGCCCTCCACCATCGACAGCCGGCGAACGTGATCGAGAATGTCAGCGCGCGCTTTGATGTCGAGGCCGACCGTCGGTTCGTCCAGCAGAAGCAGGCGGGGCTGGTGCAGCAGCGCGCGCGCAATCTCAATACGGCGCATTTGCCCGATCGAGAGATTTCCGACCCGATCCAGGCTGCGATCGGACATTGCCACGCGGTCCAGAACCTGCGCGATCAGTTCTTTGGCTCGCTTGCTGGCGATGCCGTGCAGCGCAGCGTGATACATCAGGTTCTGCCGCACCGAGATGTCGATATCGAGCGCACGGGACTGAAAGACGACGCCCAGCTTGCTTAAGGCTGCACCCGGCTCGCTTGCAACATCGTGCCCGAAAATCCGGATTTGACCCGATCGTATCGCATAGAGGCGCGTAATCAGCGAAAATAGCGTCGACTTCCCGGCGCCATTCAATCCCAACAGGACGGTAAAAGACGACTGCCTGACGGTGAGGCTGACATCGTTCAGTGCGACCCGCACACCGTAGCGATGGCTCACGCGGTCGATCTCAAGTGCGGGGGTCTGAGCGATGTGGAATGGCTTCATCACCATTCCAGAAAGCCCGGTGCTGATCCGCGGGACCGGCAGAGCGGTTATTTCGAAACCCGTGCGTCGTGCCGTCGAGCGCCGATGAAATGCGTCATGCTGGTCATTTTCGACGCGCAGACCTTCAGGTTCAATGTCGGCGATTTAACCTACCGCGTTGCCTGCGGCAAGCTTCGCCGACCCAAGCTTGACCCGGATTACTGATCCTGACAAATTATTTGAGCTGGCAGACGCGGCTACCGGACATGGCATGTTTGTGTTGCAGCGCATCGAACGTTCGGCATTCCGTTAGATACATCAGATACATCAATTACGGATGGGCCAGTGACAGATCTTCAGGTTTACGTTTTCGCCGCTTTCGTAGTTGCAGGTTCGGCGGGCGCCGCAGGCGCCCAGGATGCTGCCTTCGGCGAGAAGGTATTTCTCAAGTGCAAAGCCTGCCATCAGGTCGGCGAAGGCGCCAAGAACGCCGTCGGACCGACGCTAAACGGCATCGTGGGCCGCCCGGCGGGCACTTATCCGGGTTACGCCTATAGCGATGCCAACAAAAGTTCGGGCATCACCTGGGATGCGGCGACCCTGAAGGACTATCTGAAAAATCCTCGCGCCAAGATTCCCGGCACCAAGATGATTTTCCCCGGTTTGCCGAAGGATGAGGACATCGACAATGTCATCGCCTATCTCAAGCAGTTTTCGGCCGACGGTAAAAGATCCTGAACGGAGTCGCTTTGAGCCGGATTCGGATTAATGTAGGCCAAGGCTTCGCCTCAGTATCAAGGACGCAGGGACGACGGCTGAAAGGCGTTGACGATGGCTTGTCTTGCGCACCTTCTTTCGATCGAGCGCTCTTTTGGCGCTCTCAATCGCCGCTGCGGCTCCGAATGCAATGGCAGAGGATCTCAATGACTATCCGACATCGGCGCGCGCGGACTATGTTTTCGGCTGCATGAAGGCCAATGGCGAAACGCAGGAAATTCTGCAAAAGTGTTCCTGCTCGATCGACGTGATTGCGTCGATTATCCCTTACGACCGTTACGTGACCGCCGAGACAATTCTCTCGATGTCCCAGGTCACGGGGCCTGTCGGTTCTGAATTTCGATCGACCGAGCCAGCCAGGCTTGCGTTGCAGGAATTCCGCCGCGCACAAGCGGAAGCGGAAGTTCGCTGCTTCTGAAGAGGATTTCTTCGTGCGCTACAGCCGCTATAGCATCGATTTTTCGAGCAACCATTCGTCCCTGAACAGTTTCTTGCTCGTATCGATTGCTTCAGCGCGAAACTTTGCAGCGCCATTGGGCCTGTAGTTGAAACGGATGTTCGGGTCTTCCGATATCGCGATCCCGCCATCCATCGCCACCACAAGATCGTCGCCCTGCCAGATCTTGAGGTTCTCGATAAAGAACGGCGGCACGTAAAGCCGCGTCAATTGGTCCATCTGCAGGCCCGAATTCTGCGGGTGGCGCAGCATGACCTGGGCTTCCGGCAGCGCGTCGGTCTCGGGCCGGAACGTGCGGAACTTCATCTGCCCGAGCATTGCCTTGGTGGCGTCGCTGTTCGACGAAGCCGGCGCGGAGCAGCCGCCGGACGCTTTCACGAAAGCCTTGACACCATAGAGCTGGCCGTCGCTGAGCTCGGCGATGACGCGCACATACGAGTAGGTATTGACCCGGACGCGCGTTGAAATCGAGGTCACGCCGGAACGAGGGCCGATAGTAAACGTTCCGGCCACGGGAGCAGGATTTTCGTCGATGACAAGCGTTAGCGATTGCAGCGTGCGCTTGTCGTCACCGCTGAAATTGACGCGCATGCCGATCGGCACGATCGCGGAATCCTCGGCGCGCCTTGGCGCATCGAGTATCACCAGGCCGGCGCCATCGAGAATGGGGCGACCTTTGAAGATATCGCCCCTGATGCTGTTCCAGGTTTCTTCCGAAGGCTGATCCTGGCCGACAGTGGCAGACTGAGCACACGCCGCTGGCGGCGCCGCAAAATAGACCGCGACCATCAAGGCCGGGACGATCACTCTGGAGAAGATCGACATGGTCGAATTCCCTTTCCATCATGAAGCAGCGGCAAGCCTATATGAATACGCTGCAAGCGGCAAGCCGCGCTAGAGCCGTCGGGAATCCAGTCTAACTGATGCGTCATTCCCATTCTAGTTCGCCGAACGCCGCGATGACGTTGCGGGAACTGTATTCGTCAAACAGCATCCACCGCGACGCTTCGCTGCGCCCGGCTTCTCTGGCCACCCTGGTAAGGGGTGTCCCTTTGGCAATGAGGCCGCGCACTTCGCTGACGAGGCTCTCAAAGTAGCGGTGCTCGTCCTCAACGGCGCCTCGCCAATCGCTGACGACCGGGCCATGCCCGGGAACCACGCGCTCAGCCGGAATGCGCTGCAGCATCTCGAGGTCAACGAGAAAGCCGAGAATGCTCCCATCGAGCACCGGAATATGCCCGACGAACAGGAGATCGCCGGCAAACAGGGTGAAACTTTTATTGTCCAGGACCGTCAAGTCGTTGTCGGTATGTCCAGGCTGCCAGGCCTTCAGAGTCAATGTTCGCCCGCCGAGATCGATCTGCAATTCGTCGTCGACGAGCAGCGTGGGCGGCACGATCTTCACCTCGTCAATGAGGGCATCGCCGAGTAACCCACGAAATGCCTTCAGGTAAAACTCGCCCCGTGCCGTCATCGCGCGCGGCAAATTCCTGTGCCCGACAAAAATGGTCCCGTCCCGCACAAACGCCGCGTTGCCAAACATGTGATCGGGATGAACATGCGTATTGATGACATAGCGAACCGGTTTTGACGTCACCTCCCGGATTGCGGCGAGCAGTCGCGCTCCTTCGCGCGTGCTGCCGCCGGAATCAATGACCGCAACCGCGTCGTCGCCGACAATGAAGCCGGCATTGGCCGCATCACCCTGATTAGCCTTGTTCATCAAATCGATATTGCCAACATGAACGTAGACGCCAGGTGCGACCTCAGAGACGAGCAACGGCGTGAGCGTTTTACGTTCCTGTGCGCGGCCATCGCTGGGAGGCATGATCAAAACCAAAATCGTCCCAAGGACAATGCCCACGAAATGCATCGCCCACTCCGCGCGCGCGTTAAGACGGGTGCGCCAAATTCCTAAGTGAGATAGCGGGCTTCGACAAATCGCCACTTTCTTGCCTTTTTTCATTTTCACTCGGAGCGATGGAGGCTTTGCTATTGGTCTCAGTGCAATGCATGTTCGGCCAATTCAGCGGTTCCCGCCTGCGTTGCAGTGCAAGACAATCATAGCTTGCTTATGCCGGAAGAGTTACCTAAACTTTTTTGCTCAGGGAGCCCGTTGTTGCGAAGACTTTAGGTGGCACTGTTCGCTTCACTCTAAATTCGCAGGCTGTGAAACGATTCACAGACCGTGATACGGTGCCGAAAAAAATCATCCAAATGAGGGCGAAAGACGTCCCGTGGAAAATATCTGCAAGATCCATGGAGCGTCAGCTACCCTCTAGGCAAAAAATCCAGGGAGGAAGCGAATGAATAAATCCTTAGTCGTTATGACTTCGATCTTCGGCCTCTTGGCCGTCCAAGGTTTGTCGGCGCGGGCTGACGAGGCGTTGGATAAGCTGGCCCAGGATCCGAAGCAGTGGGTGATGCAGCAGGGCGACAACGCCAATACGCGCTATTCCAAGCTCAATCAGATCACCGCCGCCAACGTCAAGAAGCTGCAGGTAGCCTGGACATTTTCAACCGGCGTGCTGCGCGGTCACGAAGGCGGGCCGCTGGTGGTTGGCGATGTGATGTATGTCCATACCCCGTTTCCGAATACGGTCTATGCGCTCGATCTGAAAAATGACGGCAAGATCATCTGGAAATATGAACCCAGACAGGATCCCAACGTCATCCCGATCATGTGCTGCGACACGGTCAATCGCGGCGTCGCCTATGCCGATGGCAAGATCTTCCTGCATCAGGCCGATACGACCCTGGTCGCGCTCGACGCCAAGACCGGAGCCAAGGTCTGGTCGGTGATGGACGGCGAGGCCGGCAAGGGCCAGTCCGGCACCGACGCTCCGTTCGTATTCAAGGACAAGGTGCTGGTCGGCGTTTCCGGCGGCGAATTCGGCGTTCGCGGCTGGGTCAGCGCCTACAACATCAAGGACGGCAAGCTGGTCTGGCGCGGTTTTTCGGAAGGGCCGGATGCTGACACGCTGATCGACCCGGTCAAGACGACGTCACTCGGCAAGCCGGTCGGGCCGGATTCATCGACCTCTACCTGGCAGGGCGATCAATGGAAGATCGGCGGCGGCGCCACCTGGGGCTGGTATTCCTACGATCCCGCGTTGAACCTGGTCTATTACGGTTCGGGCAATCCCTCGACATGGAACCCGGTGCAACGCCCCGGTGATAACAGGTGGTCGATGTCGATATGGGCACGCGACCTCGATACCGGTGCGGTCAAATGGATCTACCAGATGACACCGCATGACGAATGGGACTTCGATGGCGTCAATGAGATGATCCTTACCGATCAGACGATCGGCGGCGCCCCGAGGAAGCTCCTCACCCATTTCGACCGCAACGGCTTCGGCTACACGCTCGATCGGGTCACCGGCGAATTGCTGGTCGCAGAAAAATTCGATCCGGTGGTGAACTGGGCAACCAAGGTCGACATGGACAAGTCGTCCAAGACCTACGGCCGTCCGCTGGTCGTCGACGCCTATTCGACCCAACACAACGGCGAAGACACCAACTCGAAGGGCATCTGCCCGGCGGCGCTTGGCACCAAGGACGAACAGCCCGCGGCCTATAGCCCGGACACGCAGTTGTTCTATGTCCCGACCAACCATGTCTGCATGGACTATGAGCCCTACAAGGTAGCCTACACTGCCGGTCAGGCTTATGTCGGTGCCGCCGTGGCGATGTTCCCGCCCAAAGGCGAGACCAATATGGGTAATTTCATTGCCTGGGACGGCAAGACCGGCAAGATCGTGTGGTCCAACAAGGAGCTGTTCTCCGCCTGGGGTGGCGCGTTGGCAACCGCCGGCGGCGTGGTGTTCTATGGCACGCTGGAAGGCTATCTGAAGGCGGTCGACGCCAAGACAGGGAAGGAACTCTACAAGTTCAAGACCCCGTCCGGCATCATTGGCAACGTCATGACCTACGAACACGGCGGCAAGCAATATGTTGCCGTGCTCTCCGGCGTCGGCGGCTGGGCCGGAATCGGCCTCGCGGCCGGTCTGCTTCAGCCTGAAAACGCCGCCGCCTGGCATGGCGCCGTCGATCAGGGCAAGTTGCCGCCGAAGGAAAAGACCGTCGATACGGCGGGCCTCGGTGCCGTCGGTGGCTATGCAGGTCTGGCGTCCTATACGTCGCTGGGCGGGACGTTGACGGTATTTGCCTTGCCAACCGAATAGGCGCGACGCCACGGTGAGGTGACAATGGATTGGCGCGCTGCTGTTTTGCTGCGCGCCAATTCTTTTAACCGCCCTCCCGATTTCAAGTGCACAAGGACAGTTGCGTGAGTAAAAATCATTGGAAATTCGCGCTCGTTATTTTGGCGAGCGCCTTTGCCGGCGCAGCCGCATGCGCTGACGGATCGGGCGATCCGGCCGTCGCTTCGTCCGACCATGGCAAATACGCCGACAAGGACGGCAATCCGACTTACAAAATAAGTCCGGACGGGGTCGTCGACTGGTACACTTTCTCCGGCTTTCGTCGCTATCATTCGGACTGCCATGTTTGTCACGGCCCCAATGGCGAGGGATCAAGCTATGCGCCGGCGTTGGCCAATTCATTGAAGACGCTGAGCTACGTCGAGTTCAACGAAGTCGTAACCAACGGTCGCAAAAATGTTGACGCCGCCAATGACAAGGTCATGCCGTCGTTCGCGACCAACGTCAATGTGATGTGCTACCTCGACGACATCTATGTGTATTTGCGCGCGCGCGCCAACAATGCGATTCCGGGCGGCCGTCCGCCCAAACGCGAAGACAAGCCGGAGGCGGCCAAGGCGGCCGAGGCCAGTTGCACGGGGATCAAATGATGTTAGGGCGCACCGAAAAACTGTCGACGCTGATGCCTCATGTTTCGAGGTGGCCGGCGATCATCCTGCCAACCCTGGCCGGTGTCGTGGCATGCGGGCTTGTCGCCTCGCAGTCGGTCAAGGCCTTCGCCCAGGCCAGTGATCCCGGATCGCTCGAACTCGTCGATCCCCAGGTCTTTCGCGCGTGCGGTGATCCGCGCAATCTGCCGTTCTCCAACGACAAGGGCGAGGGATTTGAAAATAAGCTTGCCGAATTCTTTGCCGCCAAGCTCGGTAAAAAACTCAGTTACACCTACTTCCCACAGGCAACCGGCTTCGTCCGGATGACGCTGGGCTCGTACCGATGCGACATCATCATGGGATTTCCCCAAGGTGACGATCAAGCGCAAGTCACGTCCCCTATTACCGGACAACCTATGCGCTGGTCGCCAAGCGCGGAAGCGGTCTTGAAGATGTGACCGCAATCGACGATCCAAAACTTAAGGACAAGCGGATAGGAGTTGTCGCAAGGACACCACCGAGCACAAACATGGCGATCAACGGCCTTTTGGCCCGTGCCAAGTCCTACCCGCTTTTCATCGACACCCGCGCGGATTCCTCGGCGCAAGCCATGATGGACGACCTCGCCCGCGGCGATATCGATTGCGGCATATTATGGGGGCCGATGGCGGGCTATTACGCGAGGCAAGCGAACCCACCCTTGATCGTCGTGCCGTTGACCAAGGAAACGACCGGTCCCGCAAATGACCTATCGTATCGGCATGGCGGTGCGCCCGGCGGACCAGGAGTGGAAGCGCACGCTCAATCGGCTCATCATGGAGAACCAGGCGGAGATCAACAAGCTGCTGATCAGCTACAACATTCCGATATTGGACGAGGCCAACGCGCCGATCACTTCCGAGACGCTTTCCAAGCGGCCATGATCGGGGCCGCTCGTCCGCTTGGCGTTCGTCGCGATGATCGTGGCCGCCGCGCGGGCCGAAGCGGCCGACGTGCCGGAGCCAGAGGGCTATCGCCTCGAAGACTATCGCTCGCCGACGCCGGCAACGCTGCGGGGTGCCAGAGTGATAGGGACGGACGAAGCGGAAACGATCTGGCGCAGCCATTTAGCTGCTTTTGTCGATGTGCTGCCAAGGCCGCCGCGGCCGCGGGATCTGCCCGCGGGAACGCTTTGGCGCGACAAGCCACGCGCCAATATTCCCGGCAGCATCTGGCTCCCAGACACCGGCTACGGCGAACTCGCGCCCAGCATGGCTGGTTATTTCTCGAAGGGTTTGGAGAAGGCAACAAATGGCGATCGCGCCAGAACCGTCGTTCTATATTGTCTGGCGGATTGCTGGATGTCGTGGAACGCGGCCAAGCGCGCGCTGTCGCTCGGCTATACTGACGTCGCGTGGTATCCCGAAGGTACAGACGGCTGGCTTGCCGCCTTCCTTCCGCTGCAAAATGCGACGCCAGAACCGCGCCCGGGCGAATAGCCCCGGTCTCCCAGCTGGAAAGATGCTCGGGAAATCTTCATTTCGGCTGCGAGCCGGCGTTCAACCTGTTCTGGATCGCGTTGCCCAAATCGAACAACCGCTTCTCGATAAGCACAGGCACGTCACACACGTAGGAGGTCGATTTTCGCCGGTCCTCGAAAATGCGCGTCTGCCACGAAAGTTGACTGGCAAGCTCATCGCTCTGCGCTGGATCGGCGTTTGGCCTGTCCTGGAGTTCCCGCATCTTCTGGGTTTTCTCGCGTATTTCCTCGGCCATGGCTTTCTGCTTGCGTGAAAAGCGTTCGATCCCGCTCATCACCTGGTCGCGCTGCGCGTTGAGCGTCGAATACAAACCGGCGAACAGCTTCTTCGCCTTTTCTTGTTTTTCCTCGTTCGTACCGACCACAAAGTCCGCGATCAGTTTCCGCGCCTCCTCAATGGGGGTTCGGCGAGCGGCCAGACGCGAGACGAGCTCTGCTTGCTTCGGGTCTGTGGGTTTTGTGGCGTCGATTGCCTCGATCGAAGGGCCGGTCCAGACACTTGCGATCGAAATCCCTGGCACCTTCAATTGCTGGCAGGGCCAGTCCGGATAACGCGGGTCCAGCGCGAAGGCCGGCTGCGCCATGCACGCGACCAGGGCAATCGCAGCGCAGCAATAAAATTTACGCGTCGAACGAGCCACGCCACGCCTCCACCGTCCACAACCTTATTTGCTTTGCGACCCGCAACCGCGTCGAGAGACAGCTTCGCCGATGCCGCGCGGGCGCGACAAGCGTACCGGATCATTGGATATCCCTATGCCTATGGCAAATTAAATCCGGGGCGATGCAGTTTTGGGCCGGATTCGATGACCGACGGCATCGTGCTAGGACAGCGAGGACATTGACGCGGCAATGCGCCGGTCCGAATGATTTTCAGTGGAACTGCTACAGGTGAGGGAGGCGATGGTGCGTCGCGTCCATTTTGCGGAACGGCACTCACAATTCTTCAGTGTTTTTTGAAAAGAGAATTGTGGCGAACAAAAAGCTGACACCGAAATTAAATTAAACTGCCACGATAAGTTCACAATGCATGATACCGCACTGCGGTCTAAGCGGTGAGAACCAATACGGTTAATTGACCAGTCCAGGAGCGAGCCAAAACTCGCTCCTGGACCCATCAGGTGTTCGCGAAGCTAATTATTTACGCGCCGCGCAAGCGTACATATTGATTTCCATTCCAACAGGTACTTCAACGATTTTTGGAGCTTTCCAGGTCATTTACGTACTCCGATTTTAGGGCACGATTGCCGCAGAAATATAGGGGTAAGGTAACCTCTGAAATGGCGCAAGCGGGGCTTACGCCGGGCTGCCACCTACAATCGCCGCGAGCCAGCCTGCATGCGTTGCATGCGTGCATTGAATTTGCTCGCAGTATTGGCGTCAGGCGCCATGGTCGCCGCCCGTTTCCAGCGTACCCCCGGCAAAATTGCGATAGATGAAACGGTTGTCGGCGGCGGCGGCTTCCTGTTCCGCCAGTTTGAAAATCTGCTGATGCATCGGCGACAGCGTGCAGGCCGGATCGGTGTTGCCGGCATCGCCGGTCAGCGCGAAGGCCTGGCAGCGGCAGCCGCCGAAATCGATCTCCTTGAATTCGCAGCTCCTGCACGGCTCCGGCATCCAGCCGGTGCCGCGATAGCGGTTGAAGGCCTGCGAATTCTGCCAGATCCAGGCGATTGAATGATTTGACCGTACCGACTCGAATTCGAGTCCGGTGATGGATTCGGCGGCGTGACAGGGCAGAATCTTCCCTGCGGGCGAGATGTTGAAGAACTGCCGGCCCCAGCCGCCCATGCATTTCTTCGGCCGCAGCGCGTAATAGTCCGGCACCACATAGTCGATGGCGAGATTGCCCTTCAGCCGCGCCTGCGCCGCCTCGACGATGCGGCCGGTCTCCTCGATCTGGGCCAGCGTCGGCATCAGCGCCGCGCGGTTCTTCAGCGCCCAGCCGTAATACTGGACATTGGCGACCTCCAGCCGGTCGGCATCGAGATCGACCGCCATCTGGATGATCTCGGGCAGCTGGAACAGGTTTTGCCGATGCATGACCGCATTGACCGTCAGCGGAAGATCAAGCTCGCGGGTCCATTTTGCCACTTCGATCTTCCTGGCATGCGCGCCCTTAAAGCCGGCAACACGATCTGCCGCCACGGGCTCGTTGCCCTGGAAGCTGATCTGGACGTGGCACAGACCGGCATCGGCCAGCGCGGAAAGTTTTTCACGCGTCAGCAGCACCGCCGACGTGATCAGGTTGGAATACAGACCGACATCGCTGGCGTGCCGCACCAGCTCGACCAGGTCCTTGCGCGCGGTGGGTTCGCCGCCGGAGAAATGGATTTGCAGCACGCCGATTTCGGCCAGCTCGGAGAGGACCTTCTTCCATTCCTCGGTCGTGAGCTCGCTGCCGCCGCGGTCGAGCTCGACCGGGTTGGAGCAATAGGGGCACTGCAGCGGACAGCGGTGCGTCAGCTCGGCGAGCACCGCAAGCGGAATGCCGAACGTCTCCGCGAGCGAGCCGCGGCTCTCCAGCACCGCGAGCCCGTCGGAGGGATCGCTGGCCGCAGCAGCGACATCAGTCAACGTCGGATTCATTGAGTTTTCTCGCGCACTTCAGGTGCGCAGCAGCGCCGGGTTGGAACTATTGATATGCCATCCTAGCACTTTGCGACCGAGCTGGGCGTGAGAAATGGCATACAAGCCACGTCAGACGATGTCCATTCAGGTCAGAAGCGGCCATTCCACAACTCCTCATTTTGCGAACGACCGCTTTGCGCCAAAACCGACCCCTCCTCAAATGGGCCCCGGAATCTGGATTTTACGGTTGCGGCCGCCATCCCCCTGGCGGGCTGACTGCTCTGCAGGCATTAAGGGATGAGCTCCATGTCGTCGGATGAGGAAGTAGGCGTGTCGAGTTTGCTCAATCGACCGTCCGGCAGGAGCGAAGGTTGGGCGCTGCCCCTGACCTGCCGACGTTTCAGGCGTGCTTCGAAGGCGTCGAGCTGCAACGCAAACGTCGCCAGCGCCAGTTTGAGACTAGCCAATTCTTCTGCCCGTCGGGCGTCCCATTGCTGCATGGCGAATAGCTCTCGTGAATATGGCGTGCCACGGCCTATCTGACCGCTCGGCTTGCGCTGTCAGCTTCAGGTGTTGTAATTGCTGATAGGTTCGAGCAATGTTCATGGAGGGGGCGTTTCCATCGGGTATTATCAGAGTTCGCGGAATCGCCGACCTTCGCTGGGTCATTTGAGCGGAACGAATTGCATTCTTCGAAGTGGGAACACGTTTCGACTTGGGCGAGGTGTTCCCAGTATTCCGCTTCAGCGAGGAGTTTCCAACTTTGTGCGGGATTGTACGCGGCCTGTTGGCGGCACAGCAAACCCATTGCGCGCAACCGTCGAACTTTTTCCATTTGTACCCTCTCAGCCTGCCTTACCCCAGCTTATTTCTTTTCTTTGCGTCAGAGTCATTATCGTTATGTAACAGAACTAATTGTAACTCTGTCCGGCCAGCGATAATGGAACTCGATCTGGCATATCCGTGCCATGGCCAGTACAAAGGTTTGGAAGTGGCTTCTGGGATCGATGCCAGCCTCGCTTAAGCGGTTATACCGAGGTTCCCTGTATGAAAGGCCGCCGTACGGTTCCATGGATGGACCGTGAATTTTCGATCGAATTAACGCTAAGCGGCGGGCAGCGCCTCAGGCGGCGTTTCCGGAAATTCATTGATCTCGAGACTGAGCAAGTTCTCGCCTGGCCGGTAGCGATAAAACCTGAACTCCTGTTCCTTGATCGGCGAACGGAACGTCACCGGCGTTTCGTCCGACCACTTGTTGAGTTCGGACTTCAAAGTCGCCGACGGTCAAGAGCGGTACGGGCTCGGTTCATTCGATTGATTCCTCCTTGAACCGATCGCGCGCCGCCTCAGGTGGCCGGCGAAGGAGCCTCGCCGCTAGGAGCTGCCATTCCATAACCGCTCATTATGCGAAAACGACAGACAGTGGTCTTGGCACTCGCTGGCTTTAAGGGCACTGCTCCAACGTTCCGCAAAACGTGTCGATTACGAACTTGTGATCAAACTTCAAAAACGCCTTAGGAAGCCTCTAAATTCGATATTTGAATCCGCCGCTAGGGGAGCTAGCGGTCTGTAGCGTTGTAAAGAGCCATGAGCATTTACCACATTCCGCGTCGTCGTTGACGAAATCAATTCTCCGGCTACATGTCCTCCTAGATTTTTTCTCACGAGGACAACCATGCCCAGAATTCCATTCAGCGCGCAAATTCTTCCCGTCAATTATCTCGCTTTTGTGCGGGCGTATGTACGGGCTGGAAAGCCGGTTTCCGGCGAAGATATTCTGCTCACATCGAGCAGAGCATTCGTCAGCAATTGCCGGAAGATGTTCGCAGCCTTGTTCGTCTATCGGGCATACCAGCTGTAAAGGCTCGCGGCCGACCATCGAAGTTTGGAGCTCAACTAGACTTTGCGCTCGAGCAAGTCGATCGCAGGTATCCTGCTGTGCTCCGTTACGAAGCTCGAAAAAAGACACGTCTTTTGAAGAGCGGCAAGCTAGCTCCAAAGGGCGAATCTCCAGCGATGCTCGCATATTCCAGGTTGCTGCGGCACATGAAGGATGAATTTGGTCCATAAACTGGGAAGCACTGAAGAATATGCACTCTGCTCGCAGAAATGGTCATTTCCACTCCGCAGAAAGCCACGTGGACTCCGAGGATACTGCTGCGGCACGAGCGCGCCGCTGGCCAGTCCGCCCATGCGGGCTCCGCCACCAGGATTTCCGCCGCCCATCCGAACAGCGCCGCCACCCTGGCCACCACCATGAACGGAGGTCAAGGAGATCTCACGCGATAGTCAAGCGTATCTCATAACGGAATCAATCGCGCATCAAAGTCTTCTCCCTCGACGTGCGCTAAATCTACCCCACCTTAGAGACGTGGTCTCATGAGCAAGTTCATCCTCTCTCTACCGATCTTTCAACGCCTGCTCGAGCAAGGAGGGCACCATGGAAGAAGCTGTCAGATTTAACGCAGCCGAGCCCGCGAGTACTGAATACGATACGCAATCGCTGTCACGATGCGCCCATGCTCTCGAGCTCCTGCTCACTCATCGAGGGAATCCTTCGGTGGAGGTTGAACGGGTGCTGGCCGACGATCCCCAATGCGTGCTCGCTCACTGTCTAAACGCCGCGCTCATCGTTTGCGCTGACGCCGCCGTCTCGCGATCTTCGCTTGCTGCAAGTGCAGCCGCCATCGACGCGGCGTGCCCGGACATGCACGATCCCGCGCGTCGTCACGCAGCCGCAGCGCGTGCTTGGCTCGAAGGCGGTGCCGCCCTTGCGGTCGAGCATTACGGCGCTATTGTGCTCGACTGGCCGCACGATATTCTCGCTCTCCTAGTCGCACATGCGCTCGACTTCCGCCTGGGGCGGCGGCACATGCTGCGCGATCGCGTGGCCCAGGTACTGCCCGAATGGGGGATCGCGAGGCCCGGCTACGCGAGCGTCCTTGCGATGTACGCGTTCGGCCTCGAGGAGAACGGCCAGTACCGTCGTGCTGAAAAAACAGCGCGCCGCGCGCTTGCCGTCGATCCACTGCACCCGGGCGCAATTCACGTCGTCGCACATGTCATGGAGATGCAGGGGCGCTTCCGCCAAGGTCTCGCATTCCTTGCCGCAACCAAGTCGGCGTGGTCCGAAGGAACCGGTTTTTCAGTCCATTTAGCATGGCATCGCGCGTTGTTCTATCTCGACGCGGACGATTTGAACTCCGCGCTCGCGACCTACGACGCGCAGATCGCGAATGAGCGCGCTGCGGGCATGTCCGTGCTTGCCGATGCTTCGGCATTGCTTTGGCGGCTCCAACTCCGAAATATCGACGTGGGCGGGCGATGGCGCCTGTTGGCCGATCGCTGGGAGATGCAGACGCTGGCCGGTGCGCGGCCCTTCTATGTCGTGCACGCCATGATGGCGTTCGCCGCGGCGGGACGCGCCGCCGCAGCGGCGCACGTGTTCGACGCACTGCCGCACACCCACGCGAGCGACGCCTCATTGTCGCTTCCGGAGGAAGCGCTGGCGCCTCCGTTCTGCGAAGCGCTACTTGCCTTCGCCCGCAGTGACTATGCGGCGTGCGTCGAATGGTTGACACGGGTGCGCCACATCGCGCATCGCTGCGGCGGCAGCCTCGCTCAATGCGATCTCGTCCATCTCACGTTCACCGAGGCGGCGTTGCGCACACGGAACGCGCGCCTGGCCCGCACGCTGGTGGCGGAGCGTGCGGCACAAAAACCAGCGAGCCGGCTCAATCGGCTCCTGCAGCAACGCTTGCGGATGATACTGCCCGCATTTGCCTGATAAGCCGCGCCAGCCGCTGCCGGCACGATTTCCGCGGGGGGCCGCTACGTGCTCCAAGGCAGTGTACGCCGGAGCGGAGACCGGCTTCGCGTCACTGCGCAACTCACTGATGCCACGACTGGGAACCACGTTTGGTTACGATCGTGGTTTCCTTTACGAAAGCTGCTTTATAAACGAAACGGGTGCCGCACTAGATTAACGCAAAGCTACTGTCCTTCGTGACGATGCGGTTTCGTATGGCCGTCCAACGTGCCTCAGGCAGATGAGCGAAAGCATCTTCAAGAGTCGCCCACGGCAAATCGCCCGGCTTAGCACCCACTTCCCAAGCTGAAAGACCTTCCCGCCGAGCTTGGCGGTTCCGGCGTCTTAATTCCTGAATAGCTCATAAAAAACGCGACCGCCCGCGTTGAGCTTCTGCATCTAGTCGGCAACTTATCGGGATTGGGTTCGACTTGGCCGAAGCGCTTCAGCTCCGCACGTTCAGCAAGTCTGTGAAGAGTTACTGGGGTGCA
This sequence comes from uncultured Alphaproteobacteria bacterium, assembly GCA_963735835.1. Classification (GTDB taxonomy): domain Bacteria; phylum Pseudomonadota; class Alphaproteobacteria; order Rhizobiales; family Xanthobacteraceae; genus Bradyrhizobium. The sequence continues at coordinate 47,005 of CAVTNA010000006.1, forward strand.
TCTCAAGCGCATCTAAATGATAAATCGCTCTTTTCTGAAAGTCTTCAGAGGCAACAATGTGCATATTGCAGTCTGGAAAAGGGGCACTTAGAGAAAGAACATACAATGACGATGCTAAATAGTACTTCAAGCAATTCCGTAACCACGCTCGCATTTCGGAGATCGATCAGACATATCTTCTTCCGGCTTGCCCGCTTCATCAATGGTCTGGTTGCCGCCATGATCGCCGAGCGAGCGCGTCAAGCGCAATTAGCTTTTCTGCGCAGGCTTAGCGACAGGGATTTGAAGGACATGGGCCTTTATCGCTCGGAGATTGGTGACGGATTGGCGAAAGCGGCGAAAACCCGATCTCGATTCCAGCAACCCGGAAGATAGACGGCCGTAAAGAGCTACGGGAACATTGCGTTCCCGTAGCTGCGGCTACGATCTGCAGTGGCTCACTGCCTATTCCCTCTCAACGCCCAGTATCATTTGCCTCGACAAGATGCTTCTCGTTTACTTTCAGTGGTTAGCAACGCTCGGGGAGACCCAGCTACCCTCGATCACGGTCTGCCGAGCATGGTTCTCTTCAATTAGAAGTGTCGGTTATTTCAAACCAGCAAGCCGAAACCCCTTCAAATAATGTTTGCGGTCTGCATCTCGCTCGAATGGTATCTGACTTTCAATCCAGGCCAGCGAGATATTGGGTTGCGCCATGCGAACGTCTTGCAGCGCGGCTTTCGCTACATCACCTTGACCGGCCATTGCTGCCGCCGCAGTTAGTACTCGGTGGGCACCGACGAAATCGCTTCGCTGACGAAGTGCGTCCCGAGACAAGCGAATCGCCTCTTCGTAGTTGCGACCGAGGTATTGGCAATAGGCGGCAACCCCGTAATAGACCGCAGCAAAGGGGTCGCGCGGAGAGAAGCGCAGCGCCTCGCGTGCGGCGCGGTCGCCGTCCTCCCAACGCCCGCGATATGATAGCGCTACGCCATACACTCCGCGCGCCGGCAAAAAATTCGGATTGAGCCTCAGCGCCAGCTCGAATTCGGCAATCGAATCATCAAACCGCTTGTTGAACAGATAGACGGAGGCGAGCGCATAATGCGCCCATGCATCCTCACTATCCGCCCGGATTGCGGCGAGCGCGGCGCGCTCGGCCACCGGAACGGCTTTCGGCATTTCCTCCCAGCCCATATGGGCAGCGAAGGTGTGGCAGGCCGCCAGGAGGCTGTGCGCCCGGCCATAGCCGGGATCGACCGCGACAGCCTTTTCCAGAAGCGCCTGCGCCACCAGATTATCCTGCCGCGTCACCCGCCAGTAGTGCTGTAGCGCTCGCATCACCAAATCCCAGGCGTCCATATTGTCCGGCGTCTTGCGGCGGGCTCGGAAATCTTCGGCCGCATAAAGCTGCGGCTCGATTGCCGCCACCACGGCTTGCGTGATCTCGTCCTGCACGGCGAATACATCTGCCAGATTGCGGTCGTAACGCTCGGCCCAGAGGTGACTGCCAGTAACGACATCGTTCAACTGAGCGGTGATGCGGATATGGTCGCCATCCTGGCGCACCGAGCCCTCCACGACATAACCGACGCCGAGCTCCTTGCCGATCTGCTTCAAGTGCACCGCCTTGCCCTTGTAGACGAAAGAGGAGTTGCGAGCGATGACATAGAACCAGCGCAGCTTCGACAGCGCGGTGATGATGTCCTCGCTGATGCCTTCGGAAAAATATTCTTGCTCGGGCTGGCCGGAAAAGTTGGTAAATGGCAGCACTGCAATTGCAGGGCGGTCAAGCGGCGGAAGCGATATGCTAACGGCCTCCGCCGTCCGGGCGACGTCCTGCTGCAAGGTCTGCGCCTGTAACGGCGCCGGCTCAGCGTAAGACACGCTGACGTCGCTTACGAAGCGAAAGCCTTTTCGTGCGATGGTGCGGATCACCGCCTGGTCCTTGCCCGTGTCGCCGACGGCTTTGCGCGCAGCGTTGATGCGGCTCGTCAGCGTCGATTCGGAGACGATGCGGCCTTCCCAGATGCTTTCGATCAAATCATCCTTGGTGACGACGCGGTCGCGGTTCTCGACAAGATAGATCAAGACATCGAACACCTGCGGCTCGATCGCGATGGCCTCGCCGGAACGGGTCAATTCACGCAAACCGGCATCGAGCACATGGTTGGAGAAGTGAAATTGCATGTGTTTGTCCCGTAGATCCGGAATCCTCTGCGCCTTGTGATTATAGGCATCTGCTCTCAAAGCCACCATGCGTGCAATACCTCATTGAAAAATCAGGCTGGTCTCAAGGAAAAGTCAACTGCCTCTCAGAGTTTTTAGGTCGCCGATGGGCCATGTTCGGTTCAACGCGGTCGCTCCCTGTGACCGCATAACCCCGAAAGGAAACTGCATGGCTAGCCCAGCGACCGCCACCGTGACTACTGCTGCCGTCCCGTCTTCCGCTCCAGCGCCCGACCTTGTCGCCATCAAAACTAAGCAACGAGCGGCTTGGTCGTCCGGCGATTACGCTATTGTCGGCTCCACGCTGCAGATCGTCGGCGAGCAACTCTGCGAGGCGATGGACCTCAAGGTCGGCTCCAAGGTGCTCGACGTTGCCGCGGGCAACGGCATGGCAAGCCTCGCCGCGGCGCGGCGCTGGTGCAACGTAACGTCCACCGATTACGTGCCGGCGCTTCTGGAGCGCGGCCGGGCGCGCGCGGCGGCCGAAGGCTAGACTATCGCGTTTCAAGAAGCGGATGCGGAAAACCTTCCCTTCGACAACAACAGTTTCGACGTGGTGCTCTCGACCTTCGGCGTGATGTTTACTCCGAACCAGGACAAGGCCGCCCGCGAGTTGCTACGCGTGTGCCGGCCGAAGGGAACGATCGGCCTCGCCAACTGGACGCCGGACGGTTTCATTGGCCAGGTGTTCAAAACGCTCGGCAAGTATTTGCCTCCGCCGGCCGGAGCCAAATCGCCTGCGCTGTGGGGTACACGCGCGCGGCTCGACGAGATGTTCGATACGGATGCGACATCCTTGAGAACCGGATCGCGCCTATTCAATTTCCGCTATCGCTCGGCCGATCATTTCCTCGAAGTGTTCAAGACCTTCTACGGGCCCGTGCTCAAGGCGTTCGCCGCACTCGAGCCGGCAAAGCAAGAGGAACTGCACAACGATCTGCACGCGCTGATCGTGCGCATGAACAAGTCCGGCGACGGCACCATGGTGGTACCAAGCGAATATCTCGAGGTGCTCATCACTAAGCGCTGACGCGTCGATTCGTTTTTCGCTTTTATCTTTCGATCCGGGTCCAAGGAAATGGCCGCGGACCCAGATCAAACCCTCAACAAAAAGAGCTTCAAGGTGCCTACAAACTCTTCGCAAGTTCACGACCGCCCTGCCTGGTTGATCGTCGTCCTGTCGATTGCTCCCGCGATCGGCCTCGGTATTTGCCGCTTCGCCTACGCTCTCGTGTTGCCCGATATGCGCGATAGCCTCGGCTGGAGCTATTCTGCCGCGGGGTTCATGAACACCATTAACGCCGCCGGCTATCCACGGCTGCTGTCCGGCATCGCCGCCGCTTTTTCCTTCATCGCTGGAAGCGCACTTGCCGCCAATATCGCAGAGGCCCAGCCGGATCGCAAATCGTTCTACCTGGCTCTCTTTTACGTCGGTCCCGCGGCGGGCATCCTCGTTTCAGGCTTTGTCGCACCACTGCTCCTCGGGCTGTTTGGGCCAGGCAGCTGGTGGATTGTGTGGGGCGGGCTCGCCGTTATCTCGCTCGCGATGACGTCATTGCTGCCAACCCTTCACTTGATCGAGCCGAAACTCCCACCCCGCATTGTGAGCTCGCGGTTTCGCATTGCGCCACTCATAATCTATCTGGTCGGCTACGGCTTATTCGGCGCTGGTTACATAGCTTACATGACCTTCATGATCGCTTACGTCCGCAATGCGGGTGGCGGCGAATGGGCGCAAAGCGCCTTCTGGACCTGCGTCGGCCTCGGTGCATTTGCGCAGCCCTGGGTCTGGGGTGGTGTCATGGCCAAAGCACGCAGCGGGCGCGTCACGGCTTTTCTGATCGCTATCACCGCGACCGGCGCCGTAATCCCGTTGATGGGTAACTCGCCGCTGGTCCTCGCAACGTCCGCGGTGACCTTCGGCAATGCCTTTTTCGCGGTCGTTTCGTCGACAACGTCGTTCTCGCGCCTGAACTACCCGCCCGAAGCCTGGCCAAAAGCGATCGCGATGATGACGGTCGCTTTTAGCATCGGCCAGATCGCCGGTCCGATCGTCACCGGCGCAATCACCGATAAGGTAGGAAGCCTGTCCTACGCGTTGAATGTCTCGGCTGCCGTCCTGGTCGCCGGTGCCGCAGCCTGCATGATCTATGCCGCCCTAAGGAAGGAAATCCTGCCCGACAGCAGCACCGAAAGCTACTCCTCTCGCGAGGGGAGGAAGGCATCATGAACGACGCTCCGGCGCGAAAGCCAGGCCTGCCTCGCCCTGCGGCACATACGATGCACTTCGCAATAATTGGAACTCAACTAGGAATGGTACGATGACACATTCGAATGAAGTCTTTACGCATCAGGAATTGAGACACGCCGTCATAGCTTTGCATTGCTCGCTCGGCTCCGGCCGGCAATGGATGCGGCTGGCGGAAGCGCTCGGCGACGGTTATCAGATGATTGCTCCGGATCTTTCTGGATACGGCACTAATACTGCACACCCCCTCCTGCCGATGACACTAGCGGAGGAAGTCGCCTTGCTGAGCGAACACATCGACCGCTCGATGGGACCGATCCATCTCGTCGGTCACTCCTACGGAGGCGCCGTCGCCTTCAAGATTGCAACAAGCGCGCCTTACGCCAGCCGCATTCGCAGCTTGACTTTGATCGAACCCGTGCTGCCGACGTTGCTACGCGAGAGCGTCGCGGATAGGCGTCTGCATGACCTGTTCGAGGATCTGGCACGCCGCATCTATGTCGATCTTTGGAACGGCATGCAGATGGAAGCGCTCGAAAAGTTCCTGCTGTTCTGGAATGGCTCCGGCCCGGGCGAAATGCTGTCCGGCGAAGCGCGGCTGCGCATGATCGAGCATATCGAAAAGATCGCTTTTGATTTCGCCGCCGCTCTTGGCGAGGAAAATGTCAGCGCGGCCGCGGCGGGCCTTCGTGTGCCGACACTGCTGATTTCAAGCGGCCTTTCGCCCTATCTCACCCAACGGATTGTCGGGCGGCTTGCCTCGCTTATTCCGGGCGCAGAGACAAGGCACCTGCTGGCCGCCGGACACATGCTGCCGATCTCGCATGCCAAGATTATCAACACTGACATAGTCAGGCACATCGTGCTGGCCGACGATTTGTCCCAGGTTCTCGCCGCCTGATGCGGCCGGCGAGAGCCGGACGAAAGACCTGGCAACCTGACAACACCGAATTAACCTGCTTGCGACGATTGCGGCTGACCGATACCGCTGGCCTAAGCTTTGACGGAAGAAGATCGTTCGATAATCTAGAACATTCCACAAACCGGCCTGCAGCCGCGAAATGCTACCGCGCGCTCCTTGCTCGGTAAATCGGCGCGTCCCGCTATCTAGCTCGCTTTCATCATCGCCTTTTGGGTTGCTCCGGCGATCTGGGGCGTCTTCAATTCACGACCGTGACCACAGCCTACTCCGCGTTGCACGAGTGGCAGGTCGATGGGCTGGAGGCGCGGGGCAACGGCCGCATCGCATGCGGATTGGGATGCCGCCAAGGCAAAGGCCATCACTCAAACCGTGCTCAAGCAAAGGTGGGAAGCTGGCGCGGGATATGTGAAGCAGGAGCAGGCAGGCGATGATGTCCGCTTTTGCGCCCATAGCGGACCCAAGTCTGACATCGCGCAATGTCCGTTTCGTGCCAAGAACGGAAGCCAACGGCGAACCCGTGCCGTTTGGTGACAAAGTTTCTCGCGCGGACGCTGCGCCGCCTCCTGCTCTTTGGTATCGGCGAAGTGAGTGGAGTAGCTGCACATCAGGGAACTACTCAAGTTCCGCGACGACCAGACACTCAATGTTGCTGCGGTGGGCAGCGTTTATGATCGATCGGCGCCTTTTCCGCCCATCTCCTCCTCGTACCACAGCGAATGGTGGGATTTCGCCCAGTTGACGTCGACGTCGCCGTTCGCCATTCCTTCAAACGCGCCTTCCATCCCGATCGTGCCCATGTAGGTATGGACGAGCATGGAGGCGATATAAAGCATCCCTACGACGCTGTGTACGATCTGGGCCAGTTGCATGCTTCCAATCCCCGTCTCGTAGAACGGGAAAAGCAGAATAGAGCCTGTCGCAGCCACGGCTCCGCCACCGACTTCCGCTTCACCCCCAGTAACGGACTTTGCCCGCCAGACCAGCCATGTCCGTTTGGTGCCAATAGCGACCATCGCGTTCTGGGTGAGGGCTTCAATAGCGCGCCCACATTCATCGCGCCCACGCACCGATGGAGGAACCGTCCACAGCATCAGAAGCGGACGCTTGATTTCATGGCGCCTGGCATTGATGTAGATCAACTCGCCACAGAAGATATGCGATATTTTTAGTATTAGACATACGCCCTGATGCGGCCCGGATCGGTCGTTCAATAGTTTGAGTGCGTGAGCTTATCCCTTGCCGCTGACGTGTGCCGTGGGATTTCATTCTATGGAGGTTACCATGGCAGGCATTCGTCTCTTCAACGGCCATTATCTCTGGGAAGATTGTGTCAGCATGTGCCTGGGTGCTCTAATCGTGCTGACCGCGTGGATAGTCGGCGACGTGGGCAGCCAAACTGTTGCGGCCAACGCCACAATAGTTGGCATTCTCGTGCTGGCACTCGGAGCATCCGAGTTCTTGGATTTACGCCGCTGGGAGGAGGGCCTTGAAACCGCGTGCGGGTTGTGGCTGATCGCGTCACCATTCATTCTTGGCTACGCCGATGCCGGCATGCTTCGATATTGGCACTTCGTCCTTGGCGCCGCCGTCGTTCTGCTAGCGATGTCAGAACTGTGGCAAGACTGGACTCTGAGCAACGCTGAGCTTACCCGCCACAGTGCACGATAAGTTTCGACATGACACTGGTCGAATGCGCAGCATTGGTCCTCGCAATACCGTGCGACCGAGTTATCATCCCGTGCTTACCGACGGCATGGACGTTCGCGACCAGATCACCGATGATTGTTTTTCCATTGCGATGTCCGCTTTGCCCCCCAACAGCGGACATTCGACTGCAATCGCGGAATGTCCGTTTTGTGAATTCGTTAGGTTTGGAGTAGCAACGCTTATTCACGACGTCGGGGCTTCGCCGCAGTCTCATATCGGCAGGTCCGAAAAGTGAAATCGCCGCCCCTTATTCCGACCCAGATTTGATCTGCCGCAAAAGCTGATACCGCGTCAGGGATAATTTGTTATAGTTTACTGTGTGGAGCGCTGCCATGATCATTGAGCGCTTATCCCAGGAGCATCGCAATATTGAGAAGCTGCTTGCCATCTTCGAGCGGGAACTTGAGGTTTTCGACCGGGGAGACCGCCCCGACTACGAGGTTATTCGCGCGGTTATCAGCTATTTCGAAGTCTACCCGGAAGTGTATCACCATCCCCAGGAAGACCTGGTGCCAAGCTAAGAGAGCGCGATCCGGTTGCGGCTGCGAAGGTCGGTGATCTCGCTCGCGAACACCACAAAGGGGCTGAGCGCTTGCGCCGCGTCGCTCACGCCGTCGATTACGTGCTCGCGGATGGTGAAGTTCTTCGGCAAAATGTCGATACCATTGTTCGCGATTTCATCGCGCCGGAACGGCACCATATGATGATGGAAGATCGAGATTTCTTTCCTGCCGCGCTTGAGGCCCTTGAGCCTCAAGATTGGACGGAGATCGCTTCGGCCGTAACCGGTCATAAGGATCCGCTGTTCAGCGATGCCACCGAAGAGCGCTTCGATGCGCTACGCGCACATATTTTCCGGCTGGAGCAAGAGGCTGAAGCCGAACGAAAATAGGCGCGCTTTCATCCGCAGTGCTCGGTTGTGCTTTGCGGCGAGCACCTCGCGGTCGCACGCACCCCGGGCACTACTTGACGAAGCGATAGATCGTTCGGCCTCTGGCAGCGAGATCCCAGTCGCTGTCACTGGCGGGTTCCCGCCGATATTCATGTTGACCTGGGTCAATCGATCGCCAAATCAATGCTGCTGCGCGATGGCAGCATGTGCATGTTGACTTCCGCTTCGGGTCAAAAGGCGAAATGCTCCCCGCGAGCAGATGACTTCCGCTCTGCCCCCATGTGTGGACGGCGCTCCGAGTTGGCAAGAACTTTTTTCACGTTGCAGGTTGGTCGGTGCGGCCGTGTGTTCGGCCTGTTAGCGCGGTTCACATGACCGCTGGCCATAATGCCCTCCGCGGATCAGGTCCCGATCAACAACCCGCATTCGACAATGCTTGGGGGCAGCTGGGTTATCCTGATCGCCGGATCGACCGGCTCTGCATTACGTGCTGTTCGCCCTCCCAACCTTCACATCACGCCGGGTGTCCGGCGCGATCTCGTTTACGCCGCAAGCTCGACGGGTTCCTTGTATCGCTCGCCTCTGGTCATCATGGCCCAGACCATTCGTGCGATCTTGTTGGCGAGCACGATAGCCGCAACCTTAGTCGGCCGCCGCGCCAGCAATGCCGTGAGCCAAGGCCGATGTTTGGCGCCATGGATTTTGGCGTAACGGATGACTGCAAGCGCACCGGCCACGAACAGGCCGCGCAGATAGCGGTCACCTTGCTTGCTTATATTGCCGAGCCTGTTCTTGCCCCCACTTGAATGCTGTTTAGGAACCAGCCCAATCCAGGCCAAGAAGTTGCGCCCTGATCGAAAGGACTTTGGATCAGCAACGGCTGCGACCAAAGCGGTGGCCAGCACCGGGCCAACGCCGGGGGCTTCATCGAGCCTCATGCTCATCTCGTTGGATCGGTGCCAGGCCTTGATCAGCCGGTCGAACTCCAGGATCTGCTCCTTGATCCTGCGCAGTTGAGCCCCGAATGCCGAGAGACACGCACGAGCCATTTCCGGAACTCGCTTGTCGTTTGGATCGGCGACGACATTGAGCAGCTCCTCGACACCGTGACGCCCGACCGGCGCAACGATCCCGAACTCGGCAAGATGGGCCCGGATCGCATTGATCACCGCGGTCTGCTGACGGATGAACAGATGGCGGACGCGGTGGAGCACCAGGCCACTCTGCTGCTCGGGGGTCTTGGTTGGTACAAACCGCATGTTGGCCCTGGTGACTGCCTCGCAAATGGCCTCCGCGTCAGCCGCATCGTTCTTCTGCCGCTTGACGTAGGGCTTCACATAGGCCGGCGGGATCAACCGCACGGTGTGGCCCAGCGCCTGGACTTCGCGCGACCAATGATGAGAAGAGGCGCAAGCCTCGATGCCAACCAAGCATGGTGGCAGCTTCTGAAAGAAAGCCAGGACAGAACGCCGCTTCAATTGCCGACGGATGACCACTTGGCCACCAGCGTCAACGCCGTGAACCTGGAAAACCGACTTGGCGATATCTAAACCGATTGTCGTGACCGTCTGCATGGCTCGCTCCTCTAAATCGTGGGAGCCTTAACAGCCCCACATCCATGGCACCGATGTGCCGATGGAGGAGCCGTCCACAGCATCAACAACGGACATAAGGCGACGCGGCAGGTCCTTCGTACATGAGCAGACATGCACTCGCTCGCATGTTCGCCGTCCTGCTAAAGCCATCGGCTTCTGCGCTAGTTCGTGAGGCCGAACGCCAGTGCAATAGCTCCCACCAGAATAAGACTGACGGCCCAAGACGCATCTAGATTGAACCAGCTCCGCGAGACGAATTTGAGACCAAGATAGCGGTAAACTAGCCAGGCTGAACATCCGCCGGCGGCGATCATCGCGGTCGCGTGGACGACAGAGACCAGCACGGCCATACCGAGATTGGCATTCATGAGGGCCCCGGCTGCCTCGTGGCCTTTGTCGAGGTCGGAGGCCCGGCAGAGCCCGAGATAGATCGGCACGAGCATCAGTCCCGCGCCATGAGCGATTGCCACGGCGAAGGACCAAAGCCCCAGTTGCGTCGGCCGTATCCGCGCCAATGACCTTGGATGGCGTCTGTCGACAAGCCGGAAAACACCGAACCCTATGACAAGCAGGCTGGCGCCGATCTGTATCTGCCGTTGCCATTCGACGAGGGTGACCAACAGTGCAAAGGGAAGGATCACCAAGAGCATCGCGAGCAGATGCCCGGCTGCTAGCGGCCAAAGCGCGGCCACCAAGGCACGCGAACTCCTTTCCATCAATCCAGCCGAAACGGCGAGCGGCCACCCCATTCCCGGATTAACTCCGTGGTAGAGGCCGCTCGCAACGACAGCCAGCCAGAGCCAGGCAGGTGTCCAATCCGCTCCGCTCAAATTCAAACCGATGGATAGCAGAACGAATCCGTCGAACAGTCCCCGCCGTCGAGCCGAATCTGATGCGCCCGGTATCCGTCGGGGAAGCTCACCCAGTAGTCCTTTGCCAACTCGAGGCCACCTCTCGGGTTTGCATTGGCCATCACCTCGGCGCCCGGTATTCCCTGGGGATAGAATTGGTTATCCCACGTCGAGTAGAGCGAATTGGTCCAGTACACCCGCTTGCCATCGCGACTGATCTCTACCATCTGCGGACCGCCTGCATATGGCTTGCCGTTTGGGTGAGGCGTGCGGCGGACAATGCCGCCGACGTGGACCGAGCCCGCAAGCTTCGGCTTTCTGGGATCGGTGACGTCGTACTGACGCATCTCGCCGGTTCCCCAGCAAGCGACGTACAAAAACTTGTCGTCCATGGATAGGTCGATGTCAGTTACCAGCGGCGGCACTGCGCCAAAGCCTTGCAGAAGCGGCGGCAGCTGATCCTTCGGCGCGGGTTCTGCTGGGATCGTCGCCGTTTTCTCGATGTGAAACTTGCCACCCTCGCGCCACCAGGTCCAGATCGAGCCTTCGAGGTTCGTGGTGTCGACCACGACGCCCAGAAAGCCGTACTCGCGAACGGGATCGTGAGCCGGGCGCACTTCCAGCGCCATTTGATGGTTGGCGCCGAGATCGATCGTCTGGACATTTCGTCGAGCACGGAGATCCCAGAAGTGGATCCGATGGCCATACTTGTTCGAGAGCAGATCCTCCGGCACGATCCCGTTCTCGAACTGCGGTGGCAACGCCCACTCGCTCGACACCATGTAGTCGCGCGGCAGGTTCCACCAGAAGTCATAGTGCAGGGTCTGGGGACCACGATCAATCTCCCACCGCCCGAGGACATCGAATGTCTCGCAATCCATGATGAAGACGCCGGGCGGTCCATCGGTACCATCCTTGCCGCCGCCACCGAGAGTGCTGACGTAAATGCCTTCCGGCCCGCAGTGAACTGTGTGCGGTCGCGAGTAGCCGGTCTTTTTAAAGATCTCCTCAGGTTCAATAATTTTGTGAATTTTCGCCTTGGTGGGATCAGGTTTTGTATCCACGATATAAATTCGAGAGGAACGGATCCCGGGGATTATGAGGTAGCGCCGCTCCAGGAACGCGTGCCCCGTGAGCGGCGACAAAGCCGACGAGCAAGCGTTCCAGCCAAAATGGTGAAACTCGTCACCCTTGTTGGGCATCGTCACGGTGTGAACAATTTGACTGAAAGTGGGAGAGCCAGGCTTTACGTCGATTACTGCGAGCGCGTCGGGTTTTGAGAAATCGGGGCTAAGCAGCAAGGTGTAGGCGAAACTCTCTGGCGGAGCTTCCATTGCAAGCTTCGGCGATGCATGAAACGTCGGATCGGGCCTCATCGTCATCGTACCGTCTCCCTGTTTGCGTGGACGTGCACCAAAATGGCGCAGCGGTTTGACCTAACAAGAGATGCTTTGTGCATGAAATCTACAACTGTTTCCAAGCCGTGCCCCGGTAATCCTCAGGCACTCAGTGTCGCATGACCAACGCGACCGCACTGCACAATGCGATGCTGCGAAATGTCTGCTGGGGGTCAAAAACGGAAGTCGAGCTGGCCGACGCTGACTTCCGGTTTACCCCTCAAAGATGGTGTAATCGGCCGGCCCAGCTTGTGGATAGCTGAAGATTTTGGGTGCTGCGCTTCAGGCTGATGGTGAAAACGAGGTCCGTGGTGACGGCCTCAAGCATCAGAAGGAGAAGCGCAGCATGGACCATTTTGGCGGATTGGACGTATCGGTCAAGGAGACCAGCATCTGCATTGTGGATGACACGGGCAGGATCGTGAAGGAAGTGAAGGTAGCGAGCGAACCTGAAGCCCTGCTGAAGGTTCTGGCGAACCCCACCTACAGCTTCAAGCGGATTGGACTGGAAGCCGGACCGCTATCGCAATGGCTGTTCAGCGCTCTCGCCGAAGCGGAGTTACCGGTGATCTGTGTCGAGACGCGGCACATGCAGGCGGTGCTGAAGGCGCAGATCAACAAGACCGACCGCAATGACGCGCGCGGCATCGCTCAGATGATCCGGGTGGGACTGTACCGACCGGTGCATGTGAAGACGCTCCGCAGTCAGAAGCTGCGAATGCTGCTGACCCATCGCAAGCTATTGCAGTCGAAGGCCATCGCCATCGAGAATGATCTGCGAGGTACCTTGCGCAACTTCGGCCTCAAGGTCGGAATGGTTGGCAAGGTGAGGTTCGAGGCCCGCATCCAGGAAATGGTCGAGAACCAGCCCGATCTAGCCGTTCTGGTCGAACCACTGCTCATCGTCCGGCGGGCGCTGCGCGAACAGGTTGTCATTCTGCACCGCCGCTTGCTGGCTATCGTGCGGGAGGATGAGGTATGCCGGCGCCTGATGACGACCCCCGGTGTCGGCCCCGTGGTGGCGCTGACTTATCGCGCTACCGTCGATGTGCCAGCCCGGTTCCGCAAATCCAAGTCGGTCGGGGCGGTGTTTGGGCTGACCTGCTCCAGGTATCAATCGGGCGAAATCGATTGGAGCGGCAAAATATCACGCTGTGGCGATGAGATGATGCGGACGATGCTCTACGAAGCAGCTCAGAGCATGATGCATTCAAAAAAATGGTCCTGGCTCAAGGCGTGGGCCATGCAGATCGCCAGGCGCCGCGGCATGAAAAAGGCGATCGTGGCTCTAGCTCGCCGGCTGGCCGTGATTATGCACCGCATCTGGGTTGACGGCACCGAGTTCCGCTGGACCCGGGAGCAAGCCGCGGCAACAGCAGCATGAAAACAGTTCAGGATCAAACCCGATAGGAGAAAACCAGAGCTCCACAGAGCGGTGGAAAGATGTCCCTTGCGGGACGATGGATGAGGTGAGTTCGTATGTCTGCTTGGACCTGCCGTCACACTGACGGCAAGGCCGCCCCAAAGATTGTTCCACCTCGTCTTCGAATCCCATGATGGAAGGGCCCTGTGCCGATTCCGAAGAGAAGCAAGAGCCCGTGAGCGACATCGACACCGTGATGGTGGATAGTCTGAAAGTGCTTGACCCCAGACGGCCGATTAGAGAAGCAGACATCCGGCGGCCGGACTGGCATGTCCGAAAAGTGCCATACGCAGACATCCGGGCCGGTTTGAACTTCAATGTTTTCCATCTACAACTGATCGTCAATTACTCTCAACACTAGAAGGAAGGCGGACTCAATGGCGCGTCAGATCATCAACACCGCGGATGCACCGCAACCGGCAGTACCAATCTCGCAAGCGGTTCGCAGCGGCGACTTTGTTTTTGTCTCCGGCATTACCCCTTTGATCTCAACCTCCAACTCGTCAAGGATGATTTTGAAGCTCAGATGCGTCAAACGATGAGTAATCTCGGAGCTATTTTGAAAGCTTCAGGCAGTGACTTTGACCGCGTTCTAAAATGCACTGTGATCTTGGCGCGCCGAGGCGATTGGCGACGCATGAACGATATTTACGGGGAATACTGGAAAGATGGGAAGTTTCCTGCGCGTACCGCTTTCGAGGCATTGCTCCCTCATCCCGATTTTTTAGTCGAAGTTGAGTGTGTAGCCGAGGCTGGTTAAGCAGTCGTGCAATCGCGCAATTTGGGAACGCAAGGTATCTCTCGGTGTCCTTTGCCCAAGTCCGCTTTGGGTCACAAGCAGACCTGACGGCCCCGAAATCCAACTTCCGCTTTACCCCCAAAAACGAACTCAGAGCGGACATCGAGCCATGTCCGTTTCGTGCCAACAGCGGAAGTAGTTGTGACTGGGTGTCTATGTTGCCGCCCCCGTGTATGCTGGCAGCTTAGGGCCCCACGGCAAACCATTGAAGGGGCGGACGAGGCGGGTAAATGGCGAGCGGACGCGCGATCGATCATGTTGTGCTGACGGTTCGGGACTTAGATCGCGCCGCAATAACCTATCAAGAGCTCGGCTTCACGCTGACCCCAAAAGCGGCGCACGAAGATCGAATTGGAACGTCGAATCGACTCGCACAGTTTGGCGGGAAGAACTTCATCGAGCTACTTGAAGTCGATCGGCCGGAACGACTTCCCGGCATGACTTCTCGGCATCGCCTCGGTTCTTCAGCTTCGGCGATCACAATCGACTGGCCGTGCGGGAACGCGAAGGTCTCTCCATGCTGGTCTTCGCAGGCGACAACGCGAGGGCGGACATCCGCAGCTTTTCGGCCGCCGATCTCCCCACCTTTGCACCGTTCGACTCGAGCGACGCGCCACGCTACCCGACGGCACGCAAGCCACCGTAGCGTTCTCCCTTGCCTTCGTGCAGTCCCCGGACATGCCGAAGGTCGCATTCTTCGTTTGCGAGAATAGAGCGCAGGGCTATTTTTGGAAGGCTGAATACCAATCGCACGCCAACGATGCCATTGGAATTGTAGCGGTTTATCTCTCCTCGCCGGCTCCTGAGCGCGATGCGGCATTTGTCGGCAAGATGTTTGGTGGAGAAATCAGGGCCATCGCCGGAGGCTTCAGTGTGGCGTGCGGGCGTTTCTGCGCGTGCTGACACCGCAAGCCATAGCTGAGCGCGATAGCTCATTTGGTGTTCTCGAAATTGGGACCCCCATTCTTGCCGGCATCACGTTGGCAAGTCATTCAATGAGGAAATTCACATCGGCTGCGCAAGCAAACGGCATGTTCATGGAATGGGTGCCGGCGTAGGGAGTCCGCAGGCAAGCTTCGCATCTCTCCTAATGAGATAGCCGGCGCGCTCTGCAGCCTAAGGTCGGTTGTGGTTCAAACTCGGACATGATCCTGTCATGCGTTGGACGAGACCGTCGAGAAACACGGAAGTAAGTGAGATTGTCAGGCCGGTGTGATCGTTACCGGCGAACTCTCTGAGCCCGCGCAGTGTATTGTTGTATAGACGCTTCACCGGCCCAGTGATCTCGATCGATCCGACCTTGCGCGCGAGCGCCGCCATCATCACCTCGCCTTCAAGGCGTGCGACCAGTTGTCCGACGCACATATGAATGCCGGAACCGTAGCCGACATGCCCCGAAGTGCGGCGAGTGATCTCGTAGCTGCCAGGGTTCTCCCAACGGCGAGGGTCCCGGTTGGCGGCGCCGAGGAACATCAATACCTTCTTACCTTCGCCG
>CAVTNA010000007.1:0-46985 GCA_963735835.1 uncultured Alphaproteobacteria bacterium
TGTCGCAAAGGCCTACGCGGTGTCGTTCGGCGGCAATGCCGTCACCGCTGCGTTCTGCTGCGCCAAGCTCGGGATCGTGCCGGACCTGATCGCCACCGTCGCCAACGACTGGCTGGGACGGATGTTTCAGGACATGAGCGCGAAGTACGGAATTTCGATCCATCCGCGCAAGGTCAATTCCTCGTCGCTGTCGTTCATCATGCCGAAGGATGGCAAGCGCGCGATCGTGCGCTGCCGCGACGACGAGCATATTCACCCCTTTCCGCTGCTCAACCTCGGCGGCTGCCGCGCGCTGCATGTCGACGGTCACCAGCCGGATGCCGCGATCCATTATGCCAAACTGTGCCGCGAGGCCGGCATCCTGACCTCGCTCGACGGCGGCGGTCTGCGCACCAATACCCATGAGCTGCTGGAATTCATCGACGTCGCCATCGTCGCCGAGCGGCTGTGCGAGCAGATGGACATGACGCCGGAAAGGATGCTGGACTATCTCAAGAGCCGGGGCTGCCGGGTCGGCGGCGTCACCATGGGAGAACGCGGCCTGCTCTGGTATGACGAAACCGGCGCCATTCGCTTCGCTTCCCGCGCTTCCGATCCCGAGCGAACGCGTGCTCGATACCAACGGCGCCGGCGACGTGTTCCACGGCGCCTATGTCTATTCCTATCTCGCTAATCCCGGCAAAAGCTGGAGCGACCATTTCGAGTTCGCGCGCGCGGCGTCGACCTACAAGATTCAGCGGCTCGGCAACGAGGCCGGATTGCCGACGCTTTCCGACATCGATGCCATCAGGCAGGAGTTTGCAGTTGCGGTCTAGCCAGCGCGGTCGGGAATAAAGCATGGGCCGCGTTTACGTTGCCGGAAGCATCAACATGGATGTGGTGGCAACCGCCGACCGGCATCCCCGGATAGGCGAAACCGTCGGCGGCAATGCCGTGCTTTACTTTCCCGGCGGCAAGGGCGCGAACCAGGCAGTCGCGGCCGCCAAGCTCGGCGCGCCGACGGCGCTGATCGGCCGGCTAGGCCAGGACGCGTTCGGCCGTGACCTGAAAGCGTTCCTCGCCGCGCAGGGCCTCGACCTGAGCTTCGTGCGGGATACCGCTGAGGCCCATACCGGAACTGCGATCATCACGGTCGCAAATGCCGACAACACCATTGTCGTCATATCAGGCGCGAATGCGCTGGTTGATGCGACCGACATCGCCGCGCCTGCGCTTGCGAAAGGCGACATCGCGGTCAGCCAGTTCGAGATTCCCCTGCCCGCGATCGACGCCTTCTTCAAACGTGCCCGTGCGGCCGGCGCGACGACGATCCTCAATCCGGCGCCTGCCAGGGGGTTCAGCGCTGAACTGCTCGACCTCGTCGATATTCTCATCCTCAATGAAAGCGAACTTGGTTTCCTGACCAGGACCGGGCTTCGCGACAGTGACGATCACACCCGATTCATCGACGCTGCGAGAACCCTGCAAACCGGCGAAGACAAAATCATCTGCGTGACCCTGGGCAAGCGTGGCGTATTGGCGCTTATCGACGGCAAACCGCTGATCGTTCCGGGCCGCGCCGTCAATGCCGTCGACACCACCGGCGCCGGCGATTGCTTCGTCGGCGCGGTCGCAGCTCAACTTGCCGCCGGGAAATCAATTCGCGAGGCGCTGGCTTACGCCAATGTCGCGGCGTCGATCTCCGTGCAGCGGATGGGCGCCGCGCCGTCGATGCCGACAGCGGCGGAAGTCGAGGCGGTCTTGCTCAGCTAACGCCCTACTTCAGCATCCCCATCGTGCGCGGCAGCCACAGCGTCAGCTCGGGGATCAGCGTGATCGCGATCAGCGACATCAGCAGCGGAATCAGCCACGGCAGGATCGCCATGGTCGTCCGCTCGATCGACAGTTTCGCGATCCGCGACAGCACGAACAGCACCATGCCGAGCGGCGGGTGCAGCAGGCCGATCATCAGATTGAGCGTCATCACCACGCCGAAATGCACGGGGTCGATGCCGACCTTGACGATGATCGGCATCAGCACCGGCACCAGGATGCTGATGGAGGCGATCGGCTCGAGGAAGCAGCCGACGATCAGCAGCAGCACGTTGATCAGCAGCAGGATGATGTACTTGTTGTTGGTGAGGTCGAGCAGCGCCTCGGCGCCGGCTTCCGTCAGCCGCGTCGTGGTCAGCACCCAGCCGAACAGCGAGGCGGCGGCGACGATCAGCAGCACGCCGGCGGTGGTCTCGATGGTGTCCATCGTGACCTTGTAGAACTGCTTCAGCGACAGCGAACGATAGAGGAAGATGCCGAGGATCAGCGCCCAGGTGCAGGCGGCGATCGCGGCCTCCGTCGGCGTGAACCAGCCGAAGGTCATGCCGCCGACGATGATCGCCGGCGTCAGCAGGGCCGGCAGTGCCGCGATGAAGGTGCGGCCAGAGCGTGCCCAGCGAAACGCCTGATCGCGGCCCATGCCGTAGCGGCGCGCGCAGTAGGTGACATAGAGCATCATGAAGATGGTCATGACGCGCGCCGGGGATGAAGCCGCCGAGGAACAGCGCGCCGATCGAGACGTTGCCCATCATGCCGTAGATCACGAACGGCAGCGACGGCGGGATGATCGGCCCGAGCGTGGCGGACGCCGCGGTGACGCCGACCGCGAATTCGGTGTCGTAGCCGTGGTCCTGCATCGCCTTGATTTCGATGGTGCCGAGACCGGCGGCGTCCGCGATCGCGGTGCCGGACATGCCGGCGAAGATCACCGAGCCGAAGATGTTCACATGGGCGAGACCGCCGCGCATCCAGCCGCAGGTCGCCACCGCGAAATCATAGATGCGGTTGGTGATCCCGGCCGAATTCATCAGATTGCCGGCGAGGATGAAGAACGGCACCGCCAGCAGCGGAAAACTGTCGAGGCCGCCGGCCATGCGGTGCAGGATCACGAAGTCGGGAATGCCCGCGATGAAGTGGGTGTAGAGCAGCGACGAGCACGCCAGCGAGATGAACACGGGAATGCCGACCAGCAAGTCGCCAGAAGAAGACGAAAATCAGGATCGGGCATCGGTCGCTGCTTTCAATCGGCGGGAATTTGGTGCGGTAACGTCGGGCGCGCTGCCAGCCGTGCGCGCGCATGGGTCCAGACCGCCTGATGATCTGGCCGGACCAGCATCAGGAAGCAGCCGAACGCCGACACCGCCGTAGACGATAGCTCATCGGCAGGTCGAACACCGTCATGCGTCTGGGCATGCATGCGCTCGGTGATCGAGATCGAGAACTAGGCCAGCAGCGCCATGAAGCCGAGCGTGACGAAATCGACCAGCGCGAACAGCGCGGTCCGCAACGGGCTCGGCTTCATCAGGTTGCGCCAGCAGTTCGACCGCGATATGCGTCTTCTTGCGCGTCACCACCGCGCCGCCGATGAAGGCGAGCCACATCAGTCCGTAGCGCGCGATCTCCTCGGTCCAGGCCAGGCTGTCGTTGAGGATGTAGCGGGTGAAGAACTGCAGGAAGACGATGAACGCCAGCGCCCAGAACAGCACGAAGGCGATCCAGTTCTCCGGATGGTGCTCGACGATGACTTCTTCGTCCTCGGCGACGATGAGGTGGACGTCGTCGGACGGAGCGGCGTTGGCGGATTTGGGGCTGGTGTTCATGCGAGCGGTCCGTTTCGATTGCGCGCAACTGCGTCGTCCCGGCGAACGCCGGGACCCATAACCACCGGCGCCCGTTGTGACAGAATGGCATCCGCCAGACTGCTCGAACGAGACGACACGGCGTATGGGTCCCGGCGTTCGCCGGGACGACACGTTGATGAGCGCCTACTTCAGCGCCTGAAACTCGTCGTACTGCGCCTGGGTCCAGCCGGCACCGGCGGAGGCGTCGTTGTGCAGCGGGATCGCCGCCTTGCGGAAGGCCTCGCGGTCGACCTCGACCACGGTCTTGCCGAGCTTGCTGCAGCTCATCGCGCGATCTTCTGCTCGGAGGCTGCGGATCTGCGTCCGAGGCCTTGCCGCGGCCTCGCTTCAGCACGTCTCGAAAATCTTCTGCTCGTCGGCGGTCAGCTTCGACCAGACGTGGGAGCCGATCGATCGTCAGCAGCGATTCCGTGATGTGGCCGGTCAGCATGATGTGGCTCTGCACCTCGTAGAACTTCTTGGCCATGATGGTCGGCAGCGGATTCTCCTGGCCGTCGACGGTGCCCTGCTGCAGGGCGAGATAGACCTCGGCGAAGGCGATCGGGGTGGCGTTGGCGCCGACCGATTTCGCCAGCATCAGATACAGCGGCGCCGGCGGCACGCGCAGCTTCATGCCCTTCATGTCTTCGGGCTTCTTGATTTCCTTGTTGGCGGTCACCATGCGCTCGCCGTAATAGGTGAGCGCGATGATCTTGTGCTTGGTCTTGTCCTCGTAGCCCTTGGCGAGATCACGGAACAGCTTGCTGTCGCGGTAGGCCTTCCAGTGATCGAAGTCGCGCAGCATGAACGGCGCGCCGGAGATCGCCAAGCGGCTTGTAGATCGAGCCGGCAAAGCGACGTGCCGGTGTAGATGATATCGACGGTGCCGAGGCCGAGGCCCTCGTTGATCTGGTTTTCGTTGCCGAGCTGGGAGGCCGGGAACACCTCGATTTCATATTTGCCGTTGGTGCGCTTCTTGATTTCCTCGGCCGCCCACAGCGCCTCGGTGTGATAGGGCTCGGTGACCTCGTAGACATGCGCCCATTTCAGCTTGGTCTGCGCCGAGGCCGGACCGGCGATGACTGCGGCGATGATGAATGCCGTCGATAGCGCGCAGACGGCGTGTCCAGACGGACATGATATCCTCCCTCAATGATTGTCTGAGACCTCGTTGACGGGTCCTCAGCCGACAACGTCGCCGAATATGAGTAGCGGATGCAAGTGGAGGCAAGTTCCGACTTAAGTCAGGGCGCTCTTCAGATCGAAGCCGGGATCCGCCGCCTGCTCCGGATGATCGACCGGTTCAGGCCACAGGATCGCGCGTCCGAACATGTGGTCGCCGGCGCGGTTGACGGATTCGACGCCGACGCAGCTGCCCGGATTTGTAGCAAAAGGCCGAGAACGACCGCTGCGCGCGATCGCCGCGCACCACGACCCGGTCGTAGCCAGTGGTCAGCCCCACCATCTGCAGCTTGTCGTCGCCCTGATCGCTCCAGAACCAGGGCAATCCGTCATAGGTCTTGTGCGTCGCCGGTCAGCCGCGCCGCAACGCAGCGCGCATGATCGGTGGCGTTCTGCACGGACTCCAGCCGCAGCGAGCCGCCGAAGCGCGGGCTTGCGAACAGCGCGCAGTCGCCGATCGCCGAGATGTCGGGATCCGATGTCAGCAATTGCTCGTTGACGATGATCCCGGCCGCCACCGGCAGGCCGGCTTCCGCGGCCAGTTCGACATTGGGCAGCACGCCGACGCCGACCACGACGAGGTCCGCCGGCACGTGGCGGCCGTCGCTGAGGCTGACGCCGGTGACGTTGGCGCCATCGCTCTCGATGCTGGTGGCCTGCACGCCCAGATGAATGCGAATGCCCGCCGCGGTGTGACGCTGCTGGAAATATTCCGAGATTTCCGCGGTCACCGCGCGCGCCATCACGCGCGATGCCGAGTTCGACCACGTCGACCTCGAGCCCCTTGGCCCGGGCGGTGGCGGCGAATTCGAGGCCGATGAAGCCGGCGCCGATCACG
The DNA here is from genome assembly GCA_963735835.1 of uncultured Alphaproteobacteria bacterium. GTDB lineage: Bacteria > Pseudomonadota > Alphaproteobacteria > Rhizobiales > Xanthobacteraceae > Bradyrhizobium. Next base: position 5,674 of record CAVTNA010000007.1, read on the forward strand.
ACGACATGCCGGGCCGTGGCAATGCGCTGCCGCAGCGCCTCGCTCTCGTCGAGGGTGCGCAGGTAGCGCACGTCATCCAGATTGGCGTTGGGAATGTCGAGCAGGCGGTTGCGCGCGCCGGTGGCAAGCACGAGGTGCCCGTAGTCGAGCGATGAGCCGGATGCGAGCATCAGCTTGCGCGCGCGCGCGATCGATGAAGGCGGCGCGATCGGTGATCAGCTCGATGTTCTGATCGCGGTAGAATTTGTCCGGCCGGAACATCAGGCTGTCGGGCCGACCTTCGCCCTTCAGATAGGCCTTCGACAGAGGCGGCCGCTGATACGGCAGATGCGCCTCGTCATTGATCAGGCAGATGCGCTCGGCAAAGCCGTGCTGCCGCAGCGATGCACGCAAGCTGGAAACCCGCATGGCCCGCGCCGGCGATGACGACCGGTCCCGGCGTCATCGGGACAACCCAACTGACAAGCGCACAGGAATTACCCATGTCGTCTCCTCTTTCCGCCGATTTTGTGCTTGCTCGCCTCGTCCTCGACGAACGGCGCTCGTGGCCGCGTCCCGAACGATGGGGGCATCTATTTGGCCTCATGGACTTGAGGCGGCGCAAGAGCGTCTCGGCCCAAGAGGAAGCTGAGGCGTATTTTGCAGACTTTGCCGGGATTGTCACCTGTTGCCTTCTGCGATTTAAATGCCGCCAGACCTGCTCCACGCCGGAGATCTCAAAATGTCGACATCCGCCACCGCCGTCCCTTCCGACGATCCGGCGCTGCTTCGGATCGAAGGCCCGATCGCCACGATCACGCTCAACCGGCCAGCGGCCTTCAACTCGATCGATCTCTCGATCGCCAAAAAGCTCGAACAGCTCGGCGCGGAGGTCGAGGCAATCCGACGATATCAGGGTGCTGGTGATCGAGGGCGAAGGCCGCGCCTTCTGCGCCGGCGGCGATCTGCAGACCATTGGCGCTGCGGCCGAGGCGGACAATATCGCACCCGTGGTCGGCGAATTGCTCAAGCACTATCACGCCTTCATCGAGACCATCAGGCGCATGCCGAAGATCGTGCTGTCCAGCGTTCACGGCTCGGCGGCCGGCGCCGGCATGGGGCTGGCCTTTGTCGCCGACCTCTGCATCGCCGCCGAGGACGCCCGTTTCACGCCTGCCTATGCCAAGATCGGCGTATCGCCGGACGGCGGCAGCACCGTCGGCATGGTCGGCACCGTCGGCATCCGCCGCGCCTTGCAGATATTTCTGGCCGAAGACAGCTTCTCCGCGCAGCAGGCCCACGATTGGGGTCTGGTCGCCAAGGTCGTGCCGGCGGCCGAATTGAAGGCCGCGACCCGGCAATTCGCCGAACGGCTGGCGCAGAATCCGCCGGCTGCCATTGCAGGCACCAAGTCGCTGGTCTATCAGGCCGCGCATACCCCGACCAAACAGCAGCTCGACGCCGAAGAAGAGAAGATCATCGACGCCATGCACAGCGATGACTTCCGCGTCGCGGTAAAGAAATTCACCAGCAAGGGGAAGACGTGAGGGACATTGTCGTCCCTGCGAAAGCAGGAACCCATAACCACAGGCGCTCATTCTTTCAGAAGGTGTCTTCCATTTCGCTTTAATTGATAGGACAACGCGGTATGAGTCCCCGTTTTCGCAGGGCCAACGTTGGCCTCACGGCGGGCAAATATATCCCGTCCCCGCCGGCGACTTGAAGCAGCCGACCGATTCCGGAATCACGTGCTTGGGCAGCCAAAGCACGACCTTCGGGAAATAGATCGTAAAGGTGATGGTCACCAGGAACACCACATAGATCGGCAGTGCGGCGCGCAGCGCCTTGCCGAAACTGACGCCGACGAATTTCGACGCCATTAGCAGCACCAGCCCGTAGGGCGGCGTGATCAGCCCGAACGCCAGGGTGGCGATCAGCACCACGCCCATATGGACGCCGTTGATGTCGCCGGCTTGCGTGAGCGCATTCACCAGCGGCATGAAGATAATGATGGTGGGGACCGGCTCGATGAAATCGCCGACCACGGTGAACAGCAGCACCAGCAGCAACATCATATAATGCGGGTCGTTGCCGGCAATCGAGATGATCCAGTCGGCGATCACGATGGCGCCGCGCAAGTACGCCAGCATCCAGCCGAACGCATTGGCGGCGCCGATGGTGATCAGCGGCAGTGAAAAGATCAGTCCGGCCAGACAGAAATCGTAGGGGATTCTCCGAGATGCCCGCGATTGAGCGCGGGGATCACGACCGCGATGATCCACGTCACCGCGACGACACCGGCTTCGGTCGGAGTGAACCAGCCGGTGAGGATGCCACCGAGCAGGATCACGGGAATCATCAGGGGAAGGGCGGCGTCGCCTGCGGCGAAGACCACCTGGCGAAGCGGCGCACGCGCCTTGCGCATGCCGGAGGGGCCGAAGAAATAGCAATAGATCATCAGGCCGAAGCCGATCATGAATCCGGGCACGACGCCGGCCATGAACAGCCCGGCGATCGAAACGTTGCCGACGGCGCCATAGACCACGGCGGTGATGCTCGGCGGCACCAGCGCCGCGATGGTCGAGGCGGAAGCGATGATCGCGGCGATGAAGGCGGGCGTGTAGCCCTCCCGCTTCATCGGGCCGCCCAGCGCGCGGCTCATCACAGCGACGTCAGCGGTGGTCGATCCCGACATCTCCGAGAAGAACATGCTGAAGACAACGACAACCTGCGACAGCCCACCCCTGATGTGTCCGACCAGCGACAGCGACAAATTGGCAATCCGCACCACCACGTTGGCCGAGCTCATGAGCTCGCCGACCAGCAGGAAGAACGGAATCGCCAGCAATGCTTCGGAATCCATGCCGTCGAAAATCTTCTGAACGATCGCCGCCAGTGAAACGTCGGTCAGCAGCGCGCCCACGAACACGCCGGCCATCAGTGAAAACGGCACCGGCACGCCGAGATAGCCGAAAAACAGAAAGCAGAACGACATCAGCGCCAGGATGACGGGTGCGCTCACGGCAGCGGCCTCACCTGGATATTGGCATCGATCGGCGGTATCCGCAGGTCCTCCTCCGGCGGCTCGGGATGGTCAAATCCATTTGCGATACCGTTCACCAGTTGCTCGATCGTGAACAGCGCGATCAGCAACCCGGCGAGCGGAATCGCCGCATAGAGCGAGGCGATCGGCGTGCCCGACGGCAGCCGGAAGCTGCCGAAGCCCCTGAGGTAGTTGATGTAGCCGAACCAGATCAGGCAAAACGCGACGCCGAGAACCACGAGGCGAATAATGATCTCGACGATCAGCCGCGGCGTGCCGTGCAGGGCTTCCGAGATCGCGGTCAGGTACAGGTGATCGTTGCGGCGGGTGGCAACCGCGGCGCCAACGAAGATCGCATAGATGAACAGGGTGGAGGTGACTTCCTGCAGCCACAGCCAGGGATGGCCGATGGTCCGCGTGACGATGTCGCACGCCACCGAGAGCGAAAACCCGAAACACAACAGCCCGCAAAGGATCATCAGGGCCAATTCGAGCCTGTCGAACGACCGCCATTTCAAGTGATGCTGCCGCTGCAGCACCAGTTTTTCGCCGATGGTCATCGTCAAAATTTTCCAGGACGGTCAGACTGGCGCCGGGCCCTCATCCGAGGCGTGGCCGCATGGCCGCGTCTCGAAGGATGAGGAGTGGATCGCCCCTTATGGTTCGAGACGCGCGCAAGGAGCGCGCTCCTCACCATCAGGAGTTTTAATTGATCGCCCGGATCAGGTTCTTGATCTTCTCGGCATGCGGGCCGAGTTCCTTGGCGAGCTTGTCGAGATAGGGGTCGGCGATCGCGACGAAGCCAGACTTGTCGACGTCGGTGACGATCTTCACGCCGATCGATTTCAGCTTGTCCTGCGATTGATGTTCGAGTTCGATCGCCTTCGCCGGCTGGTTCTTGTTGACCTCGTCGGCCGCGGCCTGCACCCAGCCCTGCTGCTCCGGCGTCAGACTGTTCCAGAGTTTGTCGCTGACCCAGACGAGGCTGTTATTGGCCTCGTGTTCGGTCATCGAGAGTACCGGGGCTACCTCGTAGTGCTTGTTGGCAAGATAGACGTTGACGCCGTTTTCCGCGACGTCCACCACGCCGGTCTGCAACGACGTATAGACGCTGCCGAACGGCATATGCACGATCTGCGCGCCGTAGGCGGGGAACATGGTGTCCTCGGTGGGCGTCGCCTGCACCCGCACCTTGAGGCCCTTCATGTCACCGACGTTTTTGATCTCGCGCTTGGAATACATGCTGCGAAGGCCCAGCGTCGAGAGCGCGATGACGTGAGCGCCTTGCACGGTATCGGCGATCATCGCCTTGACGGCCTTGGATACCTCGGGGTCGGCGATCGCCTTGATCAGGTGCGCTTCGGAACGGAACAGGAAATGCATCGACATCACGCCGGCCTGCGGCGACAGGGTCGCGGCATTCGCCGACGCGGAAATGCAGAATTCCACGTCGCCCGACCTCACCAGCTGCAGCACCTGCGGCTCCTGCCCGAGTTGCGCGCCCGGATATTGGTCGATCAGCATGGTGCCCTTGCTCAGGGCCTTGAGCTTGTCGGCGAAGATATCGCCGACGATTCCGTAACCCGTGGTCTTCGGCTGATCGTAGGCGAAGCGATAATGTTTTACGTCCTGAGCGCCGGCGCTGGCGGTCATCACAATCGCGGATACAGCCATGACCGCGGCGAGAATTTTTCTCAAATGGCTCATCGTCTCCTCCCCTACTATTTTTTTCATCATCCCATCGGGGATGTTTGAATGTCAATCAAACATCCGGCGCAGGGAGAGATAACGCAGCTGCGAGATGGCTTCTGCCGCCGTCATTGCGGGGAACCAGCGGGTCGCGCGAATGCGTGCCCGATGACAGGCTCCGCGACGAAGCAATCCATCTTTCTTTGCGGCGCGATGGATTGCTTCGCTTCCGCTCGCAATGACGGGAAGGCGGCGTCGCTTCGCCTACCCCTTGCCCTGGCCGCGCATGAAATCGAAATCGCAACCCTCGTCGGCCTGCAGAATGGTCTCGTTGAACAGATGCGCGTAGCCGCGCGCGGCCCACGCCGGCGTCGCCGGGCGCGCCAGCGCGGCCCAGCGTTTTTCCAGTTCGGCGGCGTCGACCACGAGATCGATGCGTCGCCCGGCGACGTCGAGCCGGATCATGTCGCCGTTTTTCACCAGCGCCAGCGGGCCGCCGACGGCGGATTCCGGGGTGATGTGCAGCACGATGGTGCCGAACGCGGTTCCGCTCATCCGCGCGTCCGATATCCGCACCATGTCCTTGACGCCGGCGCGCCCGAGCTTCCTCGGGATCGGCAGATAGCCGGCCTCGGGCATGCCCGGGGCGCCCTTGGGACCGGCGTTGCGCAGCACCAGCACGTCGTCGGCATTGACGTCGAGCGCGGGATCGTCGACCCGCAGGGTCATGTCTTCCACCGACTCGAACACCACGGCGCGGCCGGTATGCTGCAGCAGTTTGGGGCTCGCCGCCGAATGCTTGATGACCGCGCCGCGCGGCGCCAGATTGCCGTGCAGCACCGCCATCGCGCCTTCCGGCTTGATCGGGTTGCTGCGCGCGCGGATCGCATCCTGCCCCGGCACCTCCTCGGCGGCGGCGACGACGTCGCGCAAGGTTGCGCCGGTGATGGTTTTGGCGTCGAGGTCGATCAGGTCGCCGAGTTGCGCCATCAGTTTCGGCAATCCGCCGGCATGATGGAAATGCTCCATGTAATGCTCGCCCGACGGCTTGAGGTCGATCAGGACCGGCACCTCGCGGCCGAGCTTGTCGAAGGCTTCGAGATCGATGCGATGCGCCGTGCGGTTGGCAATCGCGGTGAGATGAATGAGGCCGTTGGTCGATCCGCCGATCGCCTGCAGCACCACTTGGGCATTTCTGAATGAGGCCTTGGTCAGCAGTTCGCTGGGCTTTGGCCCTTTCGCGATGGCCATCGCGGCGGCGACCTTGCCACTGGCTTCGGCGGAACGAAATCGCTCGGCGTGCGGCGCGGGGATGGTCGCGCTCATCGGCAGCGACAGGCCCAGCGCTTCGGTGATGCAGGCCATGGTAGAGGCGGTGCCCATCACCATGCAGGTGCCGACCGACGGCGCCAGGCGCCCGTTGACGGCTTCGATCTCAACCTCGTCGATTTCGCCGGCGCGGTACTTCGCCCACAGCCGGCGGCAATCGGTGCAGGCCCCCAGCACCTCGCCCTTGTGATGGCCGACCACCATCGGCCCCACCGGGATGACCACCGTCGGCAGGTCGGCCGAGACCGCGGCCATGATCTGCGCCGGCAGGGTCTTGTCGCAGCCGCCGATCACGACCACTGCGTCCATCGGCTGGGCGCGGATCATCTCCTCGGTATCCATCGCCATCAGGTTGCGCAGATACATCGAGGTCGGGAACGCAAAACTTTCGGCGATCGAGATGGTCGGGAACACCATCGGCATCGCGCCCGTCAGCATGACGCCGCGTTTTACCGCCTCGATGATCTGGGGCACGTTGCCATGACAGGGATTGTAGTCGCTGTAGGTGTTGGTGATGCCGACGATCGGCCTGTTCAGCGCATCGTCGGAATAGCCCATCGCCTTGATGAAGGCCTTGCGCAGAAACAGCGAAAATCCGGCGTCGCCATAACTCGTCAGTCCCTTGCGAAGTCCGTCGGCCATTCCGCGCATCCTTTGCACTTCTCGATCGGTCCACTTATGAGGCCGTGAAAATCCTTGTCAATCGTTCGCGCCCCGGACATGACGCGAGCGTCATTTCCAGTCGATGATCCCGCTCATGTCACCGTCGAACTCCATGCCGCAGAACGCGCCGCCCTGGTAGAAATCGCCGACGGGGTCGGGCGGCAGTTTCGCCTGCTCGGCAAACGCGTGCTCGCGAAAGTCCTCGGCGCGGCCGGTCGGGCGATAGCCGAGGTCGTAGGCGCGGTGATTGTCCCACCACGCGCGCTCGTTGTACGACGCGCCGTAGAAAATCTCGAAATGGATGTCGGGATGATCGAGCCCGATGCGGCACGAGCTGCACCAGGTCTTCCGGCTTCAGCCAGATCGAGAGCCGGCGATGATCGAGCGGCTTGTCGCCGAAATTGCCGATGCGCAGGCAGGTCACCTTGAGCCCATGCTTGTCGGCATAGAGCGCGCCGACCGCTTCGCCGAACACCTTGCTGACGCCGTAGCGGCTGTCGGGGCGCGCCGTCACGTCGGTTCCGATCCGGTGGTGGCGCGGATAGAAGCCGACCGCATGGTTCGATGACGCAAACACGATGCGCTTGACGCCCTTCCTGCGCGCGGCCTCGAACAGGTTGTAGCAGCCGATGATGTTGGACTGCAGGATATTGTCCCAGGGACCTTCGACCGAATATCCGCCGAAATGCAGGATGCCGTCGACGCCTTCGCAGATCGCCTCGACCTGCGCGAGATCGGACAGCTCGGCTGCCTTGAATTTTTCGTTTCCGCCGAGGTCGGCGGGCGCCTTCAGGTCGCTCAGCAGCAGGTCCGGATAGATCGGCGGCAGCAGCTTGCGCAAGGCTGGTGCCGATTCCGCCGGAAGCGCCGGTCATCAATATGCGTGGCATTTCATCCCTCGTTCTCGCGACCGATTTGCGGAGTATTACCGACAATGATAGCAAACCAGACACGCTCAGTGTCCCCGTCATTGCGAGCATTCGAACGGGTCGCGGCGAATGCTGCTTACGAATGTTAGGCTCCGCGACGAACACTGGCAAATCCATACTTCGTTCGTGGCGGCATGGATTGGATTCGACATTCGCTCGCAATGACAGTCGAGACGTCGGTTACATGCCGAGCGAGCATGCCAGTGATAGCAAACGCTACAGCGAGGAAACGCAACAGCAACGAGAACAGCAAATGTCCGAGGCAAAACCCCGCGCCGGCTGGCAGCCGGCGACCTATTATCCCGATCCGGCGATCCACGCGACTCGATCCGCGCTTTGAAAAATACTGGCTGAAACTGTCGGCGGTGGAACGGCTGACCACGGGACTGCGCTGGGCCGAAGGCCCGGTCTGGTTCGGCGACGGGCGCTATCTGTTGTGCAGCGACATTCCCAATCAGCGCATCATCAAATGGGAAGAGGAAACCGGCGCCGTCAGCATTTTTCGAAAGCCGTCGAACTTCGCCAACGGCAACACCCGCGACCGCCAGGGGCGCCTGATCACCTGCGAGCATGGCGGACGCCGCGTCGTCCGCACCGAATATGACGGCTCGATCACGGTGCTGATGGATTCCTTCGACGGCAAGCGGCTGAACGCGCCGAACGACGTCGTGGTGAAATCCGACGGCTCGATCTGGTTCACCGATCCGGTATTCGGCCTGCTCGCCAATTACGAAGGCTACAAGGCCGAGCAAGAGCTCGACATGAATGTCTACCGGATCGACGGCGCAACCGGAAAGGCCAGCATTGTCGCCGAGGGAATTCTCGGGCCGAACGGGCTGTGCTTTTCGCCGGACGAAAAGATTCTCTACATCATCGAATCCCGCGGCGTGCCGAACCGCAAGATCCTCGCCTACGACGTCGCCCCCGCCGGCGATACCATTTCCAACAAGCGCATCTTCGTCGATGCCGGCCCCGGCACCCCCGACGGCATGCGGGCCGACATCGACGGCAATCTGTGGTGCGGCTGGGGCATGGGCGATCCCGAACTCGACGGCGTCGTGGTGTTCGCGCCCGACGGCGTCATGATCGGCCGCATCGCACTGCCCGAGCGCTGCGCCAATTTGTGTTTCGGCGGCTTGAAGCGCAACCGGCTGTTCATGGCCGCGAGCCAGTCAATCTACGCGCTGTATGTGAACACGCAGGGCGCGCCGGGGGGATAGCGGACAGCGGCGCGTCTTACTTACCCTCCCCTGGAGGGGGAGGGTCGACGCGACTGAAAGGAGCGGCGGGGCGGGGTGACAGTCCCTCATCTCGAACGGTGCCCGAGTTGAGAGACCGTCACCCCACCCCGGCTCGCATCGCTCGCGCGACGCGAGCCGACCCTCCCCCTCCAGGGGAGGGTAACAAAACGCCGGGGCAGGATATATCCCGCCCCGGCGCTGCAATCATCTCAACACTTACGCGGCGTTGTAGCCGGCGACCGCCTTGACCTCGAGATATTCCTCCAGGCCGTATTTGCCCCACTCGCGGCCGTTGCCGGACTGCTTGTAGCCGCCGAACGGCGCGGTGCGGTCGTTCGGCTGGCCCTGCAGGTTGACGTTGCCGGCGCGGATCCTGCGGCCGACCTTGCGGGCGTGTTCGACGGTGTCGGCGGTGACATAACCGGCAAGACCATACGGCGTATCGTTGGCGATCCTGACGGCGTCTTCCTCGTCCTTGGCGCCGAGGATGGTGAGGACGGGGCCGAAGATCTCTTCCCGCGCAATCGTCATGTCATTGGTGACATCCGCAAAAATGGTCGGACGCACATAGAAGCCCTTGTTGACGCCTTCCGGCAAGCCGGGACCGCCGGCGACCAGAGTGGCACCTTCCGTCGATGCCCTTCTGGATCAGGGTCTGGATCTTGTCCCACTGGATGCGGGAAACCACCGGACCGATGGTAGTGCCTTCGGCACGGGGATCGCCGGCCTTGGTCTTGTCGGCCACGCCCTTGGCGATGGCGGCGACTTCCTTCATCTTCGACAGCGGCACGATCATCCGGCTTGGCGCGTTGCACGACTGCCCGGAATTGTTGAACATGTGCATCACCCCGCCGGTGACGGCCTTGGTGAGATCGGCGCCCTCGAGGATGACGTTCGGCGACTTGCCGCCCAGCTCCTGGCTGACGCGCTTGACGGTGGGCGCCGCGCGCTTGGCGACGTCGATGCCGGCGCGGGTCGAGCCGGTGAACGAGATCATGTCGATACCCGGATGCTCGCTCATGGCGGCGCCGACTTCAGGGCCGAGGCCGTTGATCAGGTTGAACACGCCCTTCGGCACGCCGGCTTCGTGCAGGATTTCCGCGAATATCAATGCCGAGGACGGCGTGAATTCGCTTGGCTTCAGGATCATGGTGCAGCCGGCGGCGAGCGCGGGCGCGACCTTGCAGGCGATCTGGTTCAGCGGCCAGTTCCACGGCGTGATCATGCCGACGACGCCGACGGGTTCGCGCACCACCATGGCCGAGCCGACCGGCTCCTCGAAATGATAGTTCTTCAGGACCTCCAGCGTGGAGGCGAGATGGCCGAGGCCGGCGCCGGCCTGCAGCTTCTCCGCCATCGGCAGCGGCGCGCCCATCTCGTCGGAGACGGCGGCACCGATATCCTTCATGCGGGTCTTGTAGACCTCGATGATCCTGGCAAGCAGCGCCACGCGCTCCTCGCGGCTGGTCTGCGAAAAAGTCTCGAAGGCGCGGCGCGCGGCGGCCACCGCCTTGTCGACGTCGGCCTTGGAGCCGAGCGCAACCTCATACATCGCCTCTTCGGTCGCCGGGTTGACGACGGGCGTGGACTTCTTGACGACGGGATCGACCCAGGCGCCATCGATGTAGAATTGCATGCGGTTGACCATCGTAAACCTCTTATTTTTGGGCAATTGGAGGGGGAACGGAGCGTTCGGCAGGCATCCTTGCACGAAACCGCGGGAAAATGAACCCGCCATATGCGGGACGCCGCATTGCGGCGGAAGCGGCATATAGGATCAGGGGTGTGGAGGAAGCAAGGCGGTCGCTTGCAATCGTCGTCCCGGCAGGCGGGCAGCGCGAGCGCGAGCGCGGGACGCCATAGCCACCGGCGGTAGTCGTCGAGCGAAGCCGTCGGCCACCCCGCTGCTCTACCAGACAACAGCCGCCGCGGCGTATGGGCCCCCGCGTTCGCAGGGGAGGGCGAAACCAATCACACCGCCATTTTCCGGTGCCGGACCGGCGCGCCGGCGGTCAGGCTTTCCGCCGCGTCGATGATGGCGTTGGCGTCGATGCCGTGGTGGCGGTAGAGGTCGCCGATGGTGCCGGTCTGGCCGAATTGTTCGACGCCGAGCGCTTCCACCCGCTGCCCGCGCACGCTGCCGAGCCAGCCCAGCGCGCCGGATGCCCGTCGATCACGGTGACGATGCCGCAGTCGCGCGGCAGCGGCGCCAGCAGTTTTTCGATATGGCTGAGATGCGGCAGCCCGCGGCGATCGCGCCGCATCCGGCGCGCGGCGGTCCAGCCCGCATGCAGCCGGTCGGCCGAGGTGATCGCCAGCAGCCCGACATCCCGGCGGCTTTCGCCGACAAAGCCGATCGCCTCGATCGCCTCGGGCGCCACCGCGCCGGTATAGGCGATGACGGCTTCGCAATTCTCGCCCGGCTTGCGCAGCCAATAGGCGCCGTCGGTGATGCCCTTTTGCAGCTCGGGCGTCATCATCCGCTGCGGCTGCTCGATCGTGCGGGTCGAAAGCCGCAAATAGACCGAGCCGCCCTCGCCCGCGCCTTCGCGCTGCATGTGCCGGAAACCCCAGCCCATGATGGCGGCGAGTTCGTCGACAAAGGCCGGCTCGAACGAGGCCAGCCCGTCCTGCGCCATGCCGATCAGCGGCGTTGCGATCGACTGATGCGCGCCGCCTTCCGGCGAAAGCGTAATGCCCGACGGCGTCGCCGCCACCATGAAGCGGGCGTCCTGGTAGCAGGCGTAGTTCAGCGCATCGAGGCCGCGCTGGATGAAGGGATCGTACAGGGTTGCGATCGGCAGCAGCCGTTCGCCGTTGATGGCGTGCGACAGCCCCAGCGCCGACATCAGGATGAACAGGTTCATCTCGGCAATGCCGAGCTCGATATGCTGCCCCTTGGGCGAAAAGTCCCAGTTGAAGGTCGAGGGTATCTTCTCGCTGCGGAACAGGTCGGCCTTCTCGGCGCGTGCGAACAGGCCGCGGCGGTTGACCCAGGCGCCGAGATTGGTCGACACCGTGACGTCGGGCGAGGCGGTGACGATGCGCGAGGCGAGTTCGGTATCGCCGCGCGCGAGTTCGTTGAGCACGAGCCCAAAACCCTGTTGCGTGGACATCTGCGGCGACGGCTTGAACGCAAGCTGCTCGGGCACGTCGATCGCGGGCGCGCTGAGGCGGCGGCGGCCGTCGCGGTTGAACGGCGCATCCGCAAGCAACGCCTCCAGCGCCGCAGGCGCCTCGGACAGCCCCTCGAACTTGTCCCACTCGTGACCCGGCCGGATGTTCTGCGACGCTGCGCCATTTCTCCATCTGGGTCACCGTCATCAAGCCGGCATGGTTGTCCTTGTGGCCCTGGAACGGCAGGCCGATGCCCTTGATGGTGTAGGCGATGAAGCAGACCGGGCGGTCGTGATCGATCGCCTCGAAGGCCTCGAGCATGCTGGCCATGTCGTGGCCGCCCAGATTGGACATCAGCGCCAGCAATTCGTCGTCGCTGCGCCTGTCGATCAGTTGCGACACCGCGCCCTGGTCGCCGATCTCGTCGCGCAAGTGCTTGCGGAACGCCGCCCCGCCCTGAAAGCACAGCGCGGCATACAACTGGTTCGGGCAGGCGTCGATCCAGCGTTTCAGGGCCTCGCCGCCCGCTTCGGCGAACGCCGCCTGCATCAGCCGGCCATACTTCACGATCACCACGTCCCAGCCGAAATTGCGGAACATGGATTCGAATTTCTCCCACAATCCTTCGCGCACCACCGCGTCGAGGCTCTGGCGGTTGTAATCGACCACCCACCAGGTGTTGCGCAGGCCGTGCTTCCAGCCCTCCAGCAGCGCCTCGAAGATATTGCCCTCGTCCATCTCGGCGTCGCCGACCAGCGCGATCATCCGCCCCTCGGGCCGATCCTTCATCCAGCCATGCGCCTTGACGTAGTCCTGCACCAGCGAAGAGAACAATGTCTGCGCGACGCCGAGGCCGACCGAGCCGGTGGAGAAATCGACGTCGTCGGTGTCCTTGGTGCGCGACGGATAGGACTGCGCGCCCTTGAAACCGCGAAAATTCTCCAGCTTGTCGCGGCTCTGGTGCCCGAACAGATACTGGATGGCGTGAAACACCGGGCTCGCATGCGGCTTTACCGCGACGCGATCTTCCGGCCGCAGCACCCCGAAATACAGCGCCGACATGATGGTGGCGAGCGAGGCGGAGGACGCCTGATGGCCGCCGACCTTGAGGCCGTCGGCATTGGGCCTGATGTGATTGGCGTGATGGATGGTCCAGGACGACAGCCACAGGACCTTGCGCGCCAGCGCGGACAGCATTTCAAGGCGTGCGGGCTCGATCGGCATGACGGCACTCCCGGCACTGTGAATACCCGATGTTAACGCTTCGGCTTTCGCTAAAAATCTCAAATTCTCGCGACATACCCGCGAAAATTGGGATAAATTACCAATCTACAGCCCATCGGACAGAGATTATCCCAATGCACACCTTGGACGCCATCGACCGCAAGATCCTCGGCATTCTGCAAAGCGACAGCCGCACCACCATGCAGGAACTCGCCGACAAGGTCGGCCTGTCGGTTTCGCCGTGCCATCGCCGCGTAAAACTGATGGAACAGCGCGGCGTGATCACCCGCTATATCGCCACCGTCGACCAGAAGTCGCTCGGCCTGCACGTCAGTGTCTTCATCTCGATCAAACTGGCGCGGCAGAAGGAGGAGGACCTCAACCGCTTTGCGAAAGCGATCTCGAAATGGGACGAGGTGCTGGAGTGCTATCTGATGACCGGCAATCGCGACTACCTGTTGCGCGTGGTCGCCGCCGATCTGTCGTCATATGAAGCGTTTCTGAAAAACAAGTTGACCCGGCTCGACGGCATCGCCTCGATCGAGTTCGAGTTTCGCGCTGAGCCAGGTGAAATATTCGATCGCGCTGCCGGTGTGAGGTCATCCCATGAACATCCGCAGAATTGTCCCCAACATCAGCGCCGCCGATCCCGCGGCGTCGAAGCCGTTCTACGAAGGGGTTCTCGGGCTCGACACCGCCATGGACATGGGCTGGATCGTCACCTTTGCTTCGCCGTCCAATCCGACGGCCCAGGTCAGCGTGGTCGCATCCGACACGCGAGATGAACCGCACGCGGATATCAGCGTCGAAGTGGCCGACGTCGACGCCTGTCATGCAGCCGCGCAACGGCAGGGATATGCGATCGTGTATCCGCTGACCGACGAGCCGTGGGGCGTCCGGCGATTCTTTGTGCGGGATCCCAACGGCGTTATCGTCAATGTCGTGAGCCATAAGGATTAAGGCGCGTAAGCTGGGCAAAGGAGCGTGTGCGTGCCGTTGGCGGCGTAGGACGTTGGCGGCCTGCCACGCCCTCACGCGTTAGGCGACAGTTCGCCGTCCAGCGCCAGAAGCTGCGAGCGCCGGACACGCTCGCGATGCGCGGTATAGAGACCGCTGCCGACGATGAAGGCGGCGCCGGTCACGGTCCACACATCCGGGAACTCGCCGAAAATGACAAAACCGAGGATAGAGACCCACAACAGCTGGGTGTAGGAAAACGGCGCCAGCACGGAGGCATCGGCGTAGCGGAAGGCGAGCACGACGATCCACTGCCCCGCGGTCGAGGCAACGCCGATGAAAATTCCGAAGGCGATATCGTGCCAGCTCGGCGTGACCCACACGAACGGCACCAATGCGCACAGCACGCAAACGCCCACGATCGACGAATAGGTCATGGTGGTGAGCGCGTGTTCCCTCCCGCTCATCATCCGCGTCATGATCAGGGTGCCGGCCCAGGCCAGCGCGGAGACGATCGGAAAAAACGCGGCGGGATGAAACGCCGAGGTGCCCGGTCGCAGGATGATCAGCACGCCGATCAATCCCACCGCGGTCGCAATCCAGCGGCGAACGCCGACGCTCTCGCCGAGAAACACGATCGACAGCGCGGTGACGAACAGCGGCGAGACGAAGCCGGTGGCGGATGCTTCGGCGATGGGAAGAAACCGCAGCCCGGAAATGAAGAACAGCGAAGACGCCAGCAGCGCGACGCCGCGCATCACCTGCAAACCGGGCCGCCGGGTGTGCAGGGCATAAAGCCGGCGAGCCCGGCAGCATCGCCGGAGACATGATCAGCGCAAACACCAGAAACCTGATCCAGGCGATCTCGATCGACGGCAGCGTCGCCGACAGATATTTCGCGGCGACGTCGGACGCCCCCAGAAACACGGTCGAGGCGAGGATCAGCGCGATGCCGCGGAACGGCCGGTCGGCGCGCGCGGGCGCGGTGCGTTTCGCCGACTTCTTCCTGGGCAGAGGCAATGGAGCACTGTCCAGCCTGGCGGCTGCGGCGGGTGGCGGGGTCACGGCTGAACTCGGGCGCAGGAATTATCGAATCGGGCGAGCGTCCACAAAACGATAATTGCCTGTCATCGACAAGGTCCGAAAACAGGAAGCCGATATGCGCGATTGTACGCGGCGGCGGCCCGTCACCATGAGGGATCACGCTACAGCATCGGCAGGCCGCGCGGTCTCGGTCCGCGCGGGAAGGCCTTGTCGAGGACCGCGATTTCGTCACGGCCGAGCACGAGCTCGCCGGCCGCGGCATTATCGGCGGCGTGTTCCGGAGTTGAGGCTTTTGGAATTGCGAACACCGAAGCCTCGCGCGTCAGAAACGCCAGCGCCACCTGGCGCGGCGACGCGCCATGGGCTTCGGCGATTGTCCGCAGTACCGCGCCGGCCTCGCTGCGCGGCGACGGAAAGTCATCATGGCCGAACGGCGAATAGGCGACCACGGCCGTGCCGTGCTGCCTGCACCACGGGATCACCGCGTGCTCGATCGCGCGTTCCCTCAAGTGATAGAGCACCTGGTTGCAGGCGATCCTGCCCTCGCCGGCCACGTCAAGCATTTCATCGAGATCGTCGGCGTCGAAATTGCTGACGCCCCAGGTGCGGATTTTTCCGGCGCTGACCAGCTCCTCGAACGCTGCGACCGTCTCCGCCAGCGGATACGAGCCACGCCAGTGCAGGAGATAGCAATCGAGCCGGTCGGTTTTCAGCCGCTTCAGCGAGCGCTCGCACGCCGCAATGGTGCCGCGCCGCGAGGCGTTGCTCGGCAGCACCTTCGAGACCAGGAAAATGTCGTCGCGCCGCCCGGCGATGGCCTCGGCGATCACCAGCTCGGCATCGCCATACATCTCGGCGGTGTCGATGTGGGTCATGCCGAGATCGATGCCGCGGCGCAGCGCGGCGACCGCGCTGTTGCCGATCGCCGCGATCGATGTACCAGGTGCCCTGCCCGATCACGGCGACCGGCGGCCCGCCCCTGCCGAATTGCCGGGATTTCATTTCAGCTCACCTATATCCGCGACCAGCACGGTGCCGGTTGCCGACTCCGTCACATAGAGACGATCGCGATTCTTGCCCCCGATGGCGACATTGGTGCAGGTCGGCCCGGCGCAGGATTTGATCCGCGCGATCAGCTCGCCATTGGGCGCGAACACGAACACCTGGCCGAGCGAGGCGTGCGCCACGAACAGCCGGCCCGCTTTGTCCATGGTCAGCCCGTCCGGACCGCTGGCACCGAAGGTCGAACAAAAGCGGCCGACCTTGGAGACATTGCCGTCTTTCATCAGCGGCATGCGCCAGACCGCGTTGTCGCGGGTCATCGCCACAAACAGCACGGTCTCGGTGGGATCGAGCACCAGGCCGTTGGGGCTGATGCCGGTAGCGATCAGGCAGTCGAGCCATCCCTCATGCGAGAGCCGGTAGACCCGTCCGGTCGGATCGTGCAGCCCGGTCTGTCCCTGGTCGGTGAAATAGATGTCGCCATTGCGCAGCGATATGCAGATCGTTGCATCCCTTGAACGATTCGGAATTTCGCGCCGTCAATACCGGCCGCATGCGCCCCGCCTTGGCATCGAGTTCCATGATGCCGTGCATGTAATCGGCAACAAGGATCCGTCCGTCGGTGGCAACCTTCAGGCCGTTGGGCCAGCCGTCATATTCCGCAACCAGCGACCATTCGCCGTCGGGCGCGATCTTGAAGATGCGGCCGAACGGAATGTCCACGATGTAGAGATTGCCGTCGGCGTCGAATGACGGACCTTCGATGAAACAATCGGTCGGCTGGCCCGGCCGGTTGGCATCGGCCCAGTCCGTGCGCACGCCCTTGCGCCGGTAATGATCGGGCATCGCCGAAAACACTTTTGACTGAATAAGCCGCGGCGGGGCGTCCAGATACATCATCGCGTGGATTTACCTCCTGGAAGACGGGCGTCACCATAAATGAGCACGTCCGCGCCGTCGATATCACCCCGTGCGGGTACAGCGTCCACGAAACGCAAGGCTGCTTTGACATCGCAGACCGTTCTTGTTCCGATCCCGCAGCGTGCTATGAATCCGGACACCGCGGCTCGGTCGCCGAACGCGCTGACAAAATAATCACCGCTGTCAAAGGCGGATTGCGGGGAGGATAGCGACATGGCTCTTTTCGGCCCGACCCGGCGTTCCCTATTGCAGGGAGCACTTGCAACCAGCGCCCTCAGCCTCACCGGATTTCCCGCGCATGCCGAGGTGCAGTGGAAGAAATATGCCGGCACCACCATCGAAGCCAACCTGATCAAGGGGCCGCGCGGCGAGCTGTTGCAGAAATACGCATCCGAATTTACCGACCTTACCGGCATCAAGGTTGAATCCGAGGTCATTCCGGAGCAGCAGCAACGGCAGAAGGCGGTCATCGAACTGACTTCCGGCAAGCCGAGTTTTGACGTCATTCACGTCAGCTATCACGTGCAGAAGCGGCAATTCGAAAAGGCCGGCTGGCTAGCGGACCTCACCGCGTTCATGAAGGACCCGAACCTGACCGCGCCCGACCTCACGGTGGAGGATTTCTCAGCCGGCGGTCGGCAATTTGCCCAGAACGACAAGGGCGAAATGCATTCGCTGCCCTGGTCGGTCGACTACTTCATCCTTTACTGGAACAAGGAGCTGTTCGCGAAGAAGGGAGTAACCCTGCCGAAGACGCTCGACGAGATGGCGGTCGCCGCGGAAAAACTCAACGACCCCGCCAACGGCATCTACGGCTTTACCGGCCGCGGCCTGCGTAACGCCAACATGACGCTGTGGACCAATTTCTTCCTCGACTATGGCGGAGAGTTTCTCGACGCCAAGGGTAACATCCTCACCGACGGCCCGGAGGCGATCGAGGCCACCAAGATGTACCAGCGCCTGCTGACCAAGACGGCACCACCGGGCGTCGCCGGTTTCAACTGGATGGAATTGATGGCCTCATTGACGCAGGGCCGCGCGGCGATGTGACGCCGTTCGGGATCCGTCGCCGCGTCGGCAATGCTCGCCTGCGCGATCAGCCGCTTCAATTCCGGAATGCAGGAGCCGCAATTGGCGCCGGCTTTCAGCTGCGCGCCGATCGCGGCGGCCGAGCGCGCGCCCGCCGCGATGGCATCGCAAATCGTATTTCGTCCGACGCCGAAGCAGGCGCAGACGATGGGACCGGCGCTGTCCAGCCCGTCCGTCGATTTGCCCGACAGCAGCATCCGGCGCTGATCGTCGCTGAGCGCACCGGCCGCGAACAGGTTTTTCACCGCATTCCAGTCGCCGGCATCGCGCGCCGGGCCGACGAACAGGCAGGTCTCGATCCGGTCTTCGGCAAACGAGGCGGCGCGAAAAACGCCGCCGCCAAAATCCCTGTATTCGGCGAGATCGGGGCCGGCCACCGACCGCAGCCATGATTGCCATCCCGCGAGGTCGGCATTGTCGGCAAACAGGTAGCCGTAGCCGCCGGTCACGGCCACGCGCGCCCACCAGGAATGGTCAGGCAATTCGAGCGGCGTCCGCGACAGCGCAAAGCCGCGAAAGACGTATTCATAAGGCGCAATCGACGCCGGCGTTGCCTTGTTTTCGGGCTGGCCGGAAAACGGATCGGTGAACGGCGCCACCAGCGCGCCGACCCGCGCGCTTGAGGCGGTCGCTTCGCTCCAGTGGATCGGCGCGAACAGCATGCCGCGCTGCTGCCGCTCGCTGACGGCGACCCGCAGCGTGCATTGGCCGTAGTCGGTAACGACGCGCGCGAAGCCGCCATCGACCACACCGTGCCTTGCCGCATCGTCGGGATGAACCTCGACGAACGGCTCCGGCAGATGCTGGGAGAGCCGCGGGCTGATGCCGCTGCGGGTCATGCTGTGCCATTGGTCCCTGATGCGGCCGGTGTTGAGCCGCAGCGGCCGTCCCGCTGATGTCTCGGTCCGCAACGCCGGAATCTCCGGCGCGATAAAGCGGGCCTTGCGATCGCCGGCAAAAAACCCGCCGTCGGCGAAGAACCGCTCCTGCGGCGGCACATCTTCGCGCAGCGGCCACAGCACCGGCGCCATCGCATCGAACGCCTCGTCCGACAATGCCTTCAACCCGCCGATGTCGAAATCGCGGCTGCCATTGTTCTCGAATGCCGACAGAGCGGCATGTTCGCGGAACACGTCCGCCACCGAGCCGAAATCGAATGCCGCGCCGAAGCCGAGTCGTTTTGCGACCTCGCAGACCATCCACCAGTCCGGTTTGGTTTCCCCCGGCGGATCAAGGAACGCACGCTGCCGCGAGATGCGCCGTTCGGAATTGGTCACCGTTCCCGATTTTTCACCCCAGGCCTGCGCCGGCAACAGCACATGCGCGCCCGCGTTCACGGTGTCGTTGGAACGCACGTTCTCTGAGACCACGAACAGTTCGAGTTTTTTCAGCGCGGCGCGCGCGGCGTCCGCCGCCGCCAGCGACACCGCGGGGTTGGTGCCGATCACCCACAGGGCCTTGATCTCGCCGCGTCCGATCGCCTCGAACATCTCGACCGCTTTCAAGCCCTCATGAGTGGCGATATGCGGCGCCTTCCAGAACCGGCGCACGCGGTCGATATCAGCAGGCGTGAAGGCCATATGGGCGGCGAGCTGGTTGGCGAGCCCGCCGACCTCGCGCCCGCCCATCGCATTGGGCTGCCCGGTCAGCGAGAACGGCGAGGCCCCCGGCTTGCCGATTCGTCCGGTCGCAAGGTGACAGTTGATGATGGCATTGACCTTGTCGGTGCCCTGCGCCGACTGGTTGACGCCCTGTGAAAACAGCGTGACCACGCGCGGCGTGTTTTTGAACATCTGAAAGAATTCGGCGACATCCGCCTCGGAGAGTCCCGTCGCCAGCGCGGTCGCGGCAACGCTGCCGGCAATGCCGCGCGCCCGCGCCAGCGCGTCGTCGAAACCGCAAGTGTGCCGATCGATGTAATCCCGGTCGAGCGCGCCGGTCTCGGCGAGATGCACCAACAGGCCTGAGAATAAAGCGGTATCGGTGCCGGGTTTCAAACCCAGAAACAGCTCGGCATCGCCTGATGTATCGGTCCGGCGCGGGTCGATCACCACCATGCGCGCGCCGCGCTCCTGCCTGTTGGCGAGCATGCGCTGGAACAGAACCGGATGGCACCATGCCGCGTTGGAGCCCACCAGCACCAGGAGATCGGCCTGGTCGAGATCCTCATAGCAGCCGGGCACGGTGTCGGCGCCGAACGCGCGGCGGTGGCCGGCGACCGTCGAGGACATGCACAGGCGCGAATTGGTGTCGACGTTGGCGCTGCCGATGAATCCCTTCATCAGCTTGTTGGCGACGTAGTAGTCCTCGGTCAGCAATTGCCCGGAAAGATACAGCGCTATCGCGCCCGGGCCATCGCGCTTGATGATGTGCGCAAAGCGATGCGCGACATGGTCGAGCGCGTCGTCCCACGCCACCCGTTCCATGATGCCCTTGCTACAGCGGATCATCGGGTAGAGCAGCCGGTCCTGAAGACCGAGCGTCTCGCCGAGCGCCGAGCCTTTCGAACACAGCCGTCCGAAATTGGCGGGATGTTCGGGATCGCCGGATATGTCGGCGCCGCCGCGCTTGTCGGGCCTCGCCAATATGCCGCAACCGACGCCGCAATACGGACAGGTGGTGCGGGTGGCGCCAACGGGTCCGCGCGAAGAGCGGCCCGATGATAAACTCCGGGCGGGATCGGCGGCCGTCATCTGGATATCGGCATCATCTGTCTATGCCGCCTCCGAGCGGACCGCGAGCGAGCGGCCGAACATCATGCGATGGCGAATCGCCGCGATCGGCTCGCGGCCGCGGATCAATTCGAGATACCAGAGCGCGTCGCCGACATCGCCGACCAATACCGCGCCGGCGAGCCGGCCGTCCGATATCACCAGCTTCTTGTAGGCGCCGCCGCTGGCGTCGCTGAGCACGATGGTTTCGCTGCCTTCCGCGCCGATAAAATCGCCGGCGGAAAACACGCTGACGCCGGACACTTTCAGATTGGTCGCCACCACGCTGCCCTGGTAGCTGGCCGCGCTGCCAGCGAGATGCCGCGCCAGAACGCGCGCCTGCTCGTAAGCCGGCTCGACCAGGCCGTAACAGACGCCGCGATGCTCGGCGCATTCGCCGAGCGCAAAGATATCCGGTGCGGCGGTTTGCAGACGATCATCGACGACGATGCCGCGATTGACGGAAATCCCGGCGTCCATTGCCAGCGCGACATTCGGCCGGATTCCGGCCGCGAAGATCACCGCATCGGCATCGATCCGGCGGCCATCCGTCAGTTCGATCCCCTCGACGCGCGTCGCGCCATGAAGGCGCGCCGTATCGGCATTGAGCAGAACCTGGATGCCCTTGCGCTCGACGAGAGATTTTAACAGTTCCGCCGCCGGCGCATCGAGCTGGCGCTCCATCAGCCGGTCCATCAGATGCAGGAGCGTCACGGCTGCGCCGGCCTTGGCGAGACCGTAAGCCGCTTCCAGTCCCAGCAGCCCGCCGCCGACCACGACGACGCGCTTTCTCGAGGCGGCAAGCGTCAGCAGCAGATCGACATCGCGGCTGTCGCGGAAAGTGTGGACGCCGGCGAGATCGGCGCCGGATACCGAGAGCCGCAGCGGCGTCGAGCCGGTGGCAAGGATCAGCTTGGAAAACGCGATGCTCTCCTCATTGGCGATCTTGAGTTCGCGGCGGCCGACATCGATCTCGGTGGCGACGCAGCCATATTTCAGGGTAACGCCGCGGTCGCGCCACCAATTGGCGGAGCGGAGCTCGATGTCATGGGAGGCGGTCTCGCCGGCCAAAACCGACGAGAGCAGGACACGGTTATAGGCCAAACGCGGCTCGTCGCCGATGACAGCGATGGCGTAACGCCCGAGTGCTGCTTTCGCCAGTTCGTCGACCAGACGCGCGGCCGCCATTCCATTGCCGACGATGACCAGCGGTTCACTCATCGTGCGTCCTCACCAGGCGGCGACCCGCCTTCGCTATCGTTCAGGCAGTCCGACCTTTCCCGCGCAAGCGGGCGAGGTCGGTCGCCAGTTACACACGCGCTTCGGCGAGGCGCGTCGCGCCGGCTTCCGCGGGACTCCTGCGCAGGTAGAACCACCAGGTGAATGCCAGGCAAACCGCGTAGAACCCGAGGTAGATGACCAGCGCCAGCTGCGGACCGCCGGTGATGGCGATCGACTTGCCGAAGCCGCTGGGGATCAGGTAGCCGCCGCAGGCGCCGATCGCACCGATGAAACCGAGCGCCGCACCGCTCTCGATACCAGCAGTCTTCATGGCGAGCACGCGGCCGGCCTCACCCTTGCCTCGTGCCTTGCGGAGATTCTCCTCGCGGAAGATCGACGGGATCATTCGGTAGGTCGATCCGTTGCCGATTCCGGTGGTGACGAAGAGGATGAGGAACATCACTAGGAACCCGGTGAAGTCCTTGATCCCGACGAAGTACAGGACGCCGACCGTGGCTGCGCCCATCGCGATGAAGTTCCAGAACGTCACGATCGCGCCGCCGACCTTATCGGCAAGCAAACCGCCCAATGGACGCGACAGCGAGCCCACCAGCGGTCCGAGGAACGCGATCGCGATCGTAACCGCCGGGAATTGCGTCTTGATCAGCAGCGGAAACGCGGCGGAGTAACCGATGAAGGAGCCGAACGTGCCGATGTAGATGAAGGCCATGATCCAGGTGTGCTTGCGCCCGACGATGGCGAGCTGGTCCTTGAAGGTGGATTTGGCTGAGGTGAGGTTGTTCATGAAGAAGATGGCACCAAACACCGCGACAGCCAGCGGCAGCATCCACATCAGTCCGGCATTCTGGAGATAGATTCCGCTCGATGTCGGCGTTGCCTGGTAGAGGTTGAAAAGGCCCACCCCCATCAGAATTGGCGTCAGCAATTGGACGCTGCTGACGCCGATATTCCCGCCAGCGGCGTTCAGGCCGAGCGCCCAGCCCTTCATACGGTCGGGATAGAAGAAGGAGATATTGGCCATGCTGGAGGCGAAGTTGCCGCCGCCGAGGCCTGCGGTGGAAGCCACCAGCAGCATCAGCCAGAACGGCGTCTCGGGCTCGCTGACGAAATAGGCGAGCGCGATCGTCGGAATGAACAGTACCGATGCGCTGAAGATCGTCCAGTTCCGGCCACCGAACGTCGTTACCGCGAATGTGTAGGGAAATCGCATCAGCGAGCCGATTAGCCCCGGCACCGCCACCAGTTGGAAGAGCTGGTCGGTGGTGAAGTGGAAGCCGGCCTGCGGCAACTTGGTGGCGACGATGCTCCAGATCAGCCAGACCGAAAATCCGATGTGCTCCGCAACGATCGACCAGATCAGATTGCGTCGGGCGACGACCTTGCCCCTGGAATTCCAAAACGTCTCATCCTCCGGGTTCCAGTCGGAAATCCAGGTCGGGTCTTGCGTGCTCATCAGCTATTTCCTTTCAACTGTCATCGGCGACCATGACGCGAGGCATGAAAGCGCGCGCCAGGGAGGCCCGGTCTGGCGATTTCAGAGGTCGGATGGTTGGTTTCGATGGACGGCGTCGATGGCGTCGGCACACACTATTCAAGCTTCGTGCCAATCTGCTGCGATGCAAAATCTGTATATATTCTAATGGCTTATACGCACTGCCTGAAACTTTTGCAGGAACGAGTCCGCATGGAAAATTTGCAATTCGCTCATTTCTTGAATTGCAATTCGCTCAATTCTTATGCGGCGCACAAGAATTGAGCAGGCTTGTTGCCGGGATACGCAATTCCGATCCGGATTTGGCCGGCATCGATCGCGTTTCACTCCGCGAACTGCGGGATAAACGGCAATAAACCCCGAATTTCCGGCTCCATGGATCAGAACCGTCAATGGCATGTCGATTGCATCGCCTGATGCAGTCAATGACGACTGCGGGTCCGCCGGATTGCCGAAGCCATCGATGGCCTCGGACTAAGGGACAAGCTCAGGCCACGTCACCCAGGAGCTTGGCGCAATCGTCGCGATGCCAGTTCAAGCGGCTCGCACATCGCTGTTCCCAACCGGATCCGGTCGGGAAAACAGGATGGCAAATGACACACAAAGCGCCGAAGCAGAAATATCCCTGGTAGCGGCGCGGCGGTGCGTGTTTCGGAAATGGCGGAATCAATTTTACGGAAGCGCTGCGGCTGCCGGGCAATCTGCGCTTCATATTTCGCTGCGAAACAAAGGGACCTCTAATGTCATATCTCGTGCCTTCAGAATTCGTCACTAAGATGGTGGATGCCGGGGAATCCAAGATCTTCATGTCCACCAGGGACACGGTCATCCGCGCCTATATGGCCGGCGCCATCCTCGCGCTGGCCGCCTGGTTCGCCGTCACGATCAACGTGAACACGGGACAGCCGCTCGTAGGAGCGCTGCTGTTTCCGGTCGGATTTTGCATGTTGTATCTGCTGGGCTTCGATCTCTTGACCGGAGTTTTCGTCTTGAGCCCGCTTGCGTGGCTCGACAAGCGGCCTGGCGTGACGATCGGCGGTGTATTGCGCAACTGGGGCCTTGTCTTTATCGGCAACTTCGCCGGGGCGCTCACCGTGGCCTTTATGATGGCATTCGTAACGACGTTCGGCTTCACGCAGGACCCCGACAAGGTCGGCACGACAATCGGAAACGTCGGCGAGGCCCGAACACTGGGTTACGCGGCGCACGGCGCGGCCGGCATGGCAACATTGTTCATGCGCGGCATGCTGTGCAACTGGATGGTCTCTACCGGCGTCGTCGGCGCCATGGTGTCAACATCGGTTCCCGGCAAGGTCATTGCGATGTGGATGCCGATTTTGGTGTTCTTTTACATGGTGTTCGAGCATTCGGTCGTAAACATGTTTCTGTTTCCGTCGGGGCTTATGCTCCACGCGAAATTTTCAATCATGGACTACTTCGTCTGGAACGAGATTCCGACGGTCCTCGGCAATCTCGTTGGGGGATTGTCGTTCACGGGACTGACCCTCTATGCGACGCACGTCAGGACGGCGCCGAAGCGCGACGCGAGAGCCGCTCCGATCCGCGCCGCCGCATGATTGGACTAAACCAGGGAGCCTCGCCGGGTTAGGGTGAGGCTCCTCTTTTTTGGCGCCGTACATGCCGCGCGAATTGCAAATAACGGTCGGGCAGCACTCTGATAAGGGTCGCAAGCAGATCAATCAGGATTTCCATGGCGCCTTGATCCCAGGCGAGCCGCTGCTGAGCCTGAAAGGCATCGCCATTGTGCTGGCCGATGGGATCAGCAGCAGCAATGTCAGCCAGGTCGCGAGCGAGTCTGCCGTCAAGAGCTTTCTGACGGACTATTACTGCACTTCGGAATCCTGGTCCGTAAAGACCTCGGTGCAACGGGTGCTCGCCGCGACGAACTCGTGGCTGCACTCGCAAACCCGGCGAAGTCAGTACTCCCATGACAAGGACCGGGGCTACGTCTGCAGGCTGAGCGCGATGGTCATCAAGTCCACGACCGCGCATATCTTCCACGTCGGCGACTCCCGGATTTACCGCATGGACGGCAACGGCCTTGAACAACTCACCGAGGACCATCGGGTCGTTATTTCCTCGGAGCAGAGCTATCTGAGCCGCGCATTGGGGATCAATCCTCAGATTGAAATCGACTATCGCGCGCTTCAGGTCGAAACAGGCGATGTCTTTCTGCTGGCGACCGATGGTGTTTACGAACACGTCGGCACCCGCTTCATTACCAGCGCGATCAAGGACAATGCGAATGATCTGGACGGGGCCGCGAAGGTCATCGTGGCGGAGGCATTCCGGCGGGGCAGCTCGGACAATCTCACCATTCAGATCGTGCGCGTCGATCAATTACCGCACGGCGAAGCCAGCGAGGTCTTCGGGCAACCGTCCGAACTGCCGCTTCCTCCGCTGCTGGAAGCCAGGATGATGTTTGACGGGTACCGAATCGTCCGGGAATTGCACGGCAGCAGCCGAAGTCATATTTATCTGGCGGTCGACACCGAAACCGACACCATGGTCGCGATAAAGATTCCGTCGATCGACCTGCGCGACGACCCCGCCTACCTGAAGCGCTTCATGATGGAAGAGTGGGTCGCCCGGCGCATCGATAGTCCGCATGTATTGAAGCCTCGCCTGCACTCCCGAAAACGCGCTTACCTCTACGTCGTGACGGAATTTATCGAGGGACAAACACTCACCCAATGGATGATCGACAATCCCAGGCCAGATCTGGAAACGGTGCGCGGGATAGTCGAGCAAATCGCCAGGGGCTTGCGCGCCTTTCACCGCAAGGAGATGCTGCATCAAGACCTCAGACCCGACAACATCATGATCGACAGGACGGGAACGGCAAAGATCATCGATTTCGGTTCGACCAAGATCTCGGGCGTCGTCGAAGCCGCGCCGCCCGCGGACCATAACGACATTTTGGGTACGGTCCAGTATACGGCGCCCGAATACCTGCTGGGCGAAAACGGCTCGCCGCGCTCCGACATGTTCTCGCTCGGCGTCATTACCTATCAGATGCTGACCGGAAAACTGCCCTTTGGTTCGCAGGCTGCGCGAGCAAGGACACGATCGCAGTTCAACAGGCTACGGTACCGCTCCGCCGTCGACGACAGTCATGAAATTCCGGCATGGGTCGATGGGGCGCTCAGGCGAGCCGTGCATCCGGATCCCTCCAGGCGCTACGAAAGCCTGTCGGAATACACCTTCGATCTTCGCCACCCCAATGCCAGATATCTCAATCCTTCGGTCACGCCCCTGATCGAACGCAACCCGTTGCTGTTCTGGAAATGCACGACCGCGATTCTTTCATGCATCGTGCTGGCGCTGCTCCTGATGCAGCACGCTGCCCGCCACTGACGCGGACCTGTCGCGGCAGCGGACGCCGCGAGAACCTCAGGCGTCTTCGGTCGCAGCCATCATCGGCTTCGGCGCCACTCCCTGGCCGGGCTTCACGCGAAATTCGTAGGTCATCAAATGCCAGGGCGCGCTTGCGGGCTTGCCGTCGGGCATCGCGGGATCGTTGCGCTTCTCGACCTTGGAGATCAGGTCGTTCTTGACCCCGAACACCACGTCGGAATCCAGATATTTGTCGCCCTCGATAAAGACGTGGGTAACCAGCGGCTCGTGGCCGGGCGCCGCCACCAGAAAGTGAATATGCGCCGGCCGGTTCGGATGGCGCCGCGTTTGCAGGATCATCTGCCCGACGGGACCGTCAGTCGGGATCGGATAGCTGCAGGGCAGGATGGTGCGGAAGTAAAACCGGCCATCGGCGTCGGTGATGAACCGCGCCCGCGATCGACGGACCCTCGGTTTCATAGCTCGGCCTTTGCGTATCGTAATTGCCGTCGTCGTCGGCATGCCAGACGTCCACCGGCACGCCAGCCAGCGGCTTGCCCTTGAGGTCGGTGACGCGGCCGCTGCACGAACATCCGCTCGCCCGTCAGGTTGGCGGCGATATCGGTTCCATGCGGCATCGGCTTGTGCTCGCCGACATAGAACGGGCCGAGCACGGTGGTCTCGGTCGCGCCCTCGCGCTCCCCGTGGTTGACCGCATCGACCAGCATCGAAACCCCGAGCACATCCGACAGCAGGATGAACTCCTGCCGGCTCGGGCTGCATTTCTGGCCGACGCGGGTCAAAAAATCGATCGCATAGGCCCATTCGTCGAAGCTGAGATCGGTCTTGCGGACGTAATCGTGCAGCGACTTCACCAGTTCTTCCATCAGGAACTTGACCCGCGGGTCCGGCGTCTCCTCGAAGCTTTCGACAACGGCGGCGGTCAGTTCGGTATCGTTGAATTGGGGCATGGCGGGGTCCTGCGGGTTTACGCGATTGCGGGCGCAAGCCTACACCGGCGGCCGGGCCGGCGTAAGCTCGGGACGGTTGGAACATCGCGTTGTTTTCGGCTATCAAGGCTTGCCCCGAAAGCCCCCGGAGATCACCCCCGATGCTAGCCCCGACCCCCGCCTCGCCCGAATCCGCCGGCATGTCCACGGCCGCCTTCGACCGTCTCGAAGCGCATCTCAAGCACCGCTACATCGACGCCGGCCGCTTTCCGGGAACGCAGGTCCTGGTCTATCGCCGCGGCAAGATCGTCCACAGCGCGGTGCAGGGTTTTGCCGACCTCGAGCGCAAGGCGCCTGTCAAGGACGACACCATTTTCCGCATCTATTCGATGACCAAGCCGCTCACCTCGGTCGCCTTCATGATGCTGGTCGAGGAAGGCCGCGTCGCGCTCGACGAGCCCGTCCACAAATACATCCCGGAATGGAAGAACCTCGGCGTCTTCCAGGCCGGCACCGGCGCCGCCATTTCTGACCAGGCCGCCGTCGCGGCCGATGCTGATCGTGGACCTGCTGCGGCACACCTCCGGCCTGACCTACGGCTTCCAGCAGCGCTCCAACGTCGATGCCGCCTATCGCGAAATGAAGATCGGCGAGGTCGAGAAAGCGGGAACGCTGCAATCGATGATCGAGGATCTTGCTAAGATGCCGCTGGAATTCTCGCCCGGCGAGGCCTGGAATTATTCGGTTTCCACCGACGTCATCGGTTATCTCATCGGCAAGATCAGCGGCAAGCCGTTCGAACAGTTCCTGAAGGAACGCATCCTCGATCCGCTCGGCATGAAGGACACCGACTTCTTCGTACCGGCCGACAAGGTCGCATCGTTTCGCGGCCTGCTACTCCGCCGATCCGAAAGGCGGCATGACGTTTCATGCCGGACAACAAAGAGGCGGCCTGACGCTGCAGGACGACCCGACCACGAGCTCGTTCCTGTCGCCGCCGTCGTTCATTTCCGGCGGCGGCGGGTTGTGTTCGACCGCGGCCGATTATCTCACCTTCTGCCGCGCGCTGCTGGGCGGCGGCGAACTCGGCGGCGTCAGGCTGATCGGCCCGAAGACGCTGGCGCTGATGACATCAAATCATCTGCCCGGCGGAAGCGACCTGCCGGAAATGTCGCGCTCGCTGTTCTCGCGAGGCGACCTACAACGGCATCGGCTTCGGTCTCGGCTTCTCCGTCACGATGAACCCGACGCAGACGCTGATTCCCGGCAGCGCCGGCGAATATTCCTGGGGCGGCGCCGCCACGACCTCGTTCTGGATCGATCCCGCCGAAGAGCTGATCGCCATTTTCATGACCCAGGTGCTGCCGTCGAGCGCCTATCCGCTGCGGCGCGAGCTGCGCACCATGGTTTACGCGGCGATTACCGACAGCAATCTCTAGGACGCTTCGGTGGCTTCATCTTCGAGACGCGGCCAAGAGGCCGCTCCTCAGGATGAGGTCCTATTGGTGAGGAGCGCGGTAACGCCGCGCTTCTCGAACCATGTGGCCTGCGGATGTGCAGCGATAAGGGCGGACTTATCCGAAACTCTGCAAGCCCGGAAACGTCTCCAGCAGCCAGATGCTCACATTCGGATACCGCGCCGGTGAGAAAGCCGATGCCGGTGATCGACCATCAGCACGCCCATCGCCCGCTCGACGTTGACGAGATGCCGTTTCATTCGCGCGAACAGCGACGAGAACTGCTCGATCATGAAAGCCGCAATCAGAAAGGGAATGCCGAGCCCGGCGGAATAGACCGCGAGCAGCCCGGCGCCCTTTGTTACCGTCGCCTCGGCGGCGGCCATCGACAGGATGGCCGCCAGGATCGGGCCGATGCAGGGCGTCCAGCCGAATGCAAATGCCAGGCCCATCACATAGGCTCCCCACAAGCCGACTGGCTTCGGGATGGGCAGCCGCCCTTCCCGCATCAGCAGGCCGATCCGCGTCAGCCCGAGGAAGTGCAGGCCCATGATGATGATGACGATGCCGGCGACGATCGACAGCTCCGCCGACCAGGCGCGGATCAACCCGCCGATCAGCGAGGCGCTGGCGCCGAGCGCTACGAACACCGTGGAAAAGCCGAGCACGAACATGACCGCCGATATCATCACCGCGCGCTGCGAGGCCGATACCGTCTCCTCATTTTCGAGGTGCTCGATGGTCGCGCCGGTGAGGTAAATCAGATACGGCGGCACCAGAGGCAGCACGCACGGCGACAGAAAGCTGACCAGGCCGGCAATCAGCGCCGCGGGGATCGAGACATCGTGGATCATGCAGGCATCGCCATCTCTGATAATTTGCGGCTTGAACCCCTGGCCGGGCCCGGCACGGCGCGCGCCCGGGCGATCCGGCTTCATGTAGCGGATGGGCGGGAATGCGCAACAGCGCTGCCGCCTTGCGGGCTCCTTCCTCGCAGAGGTGATGGATTTTCCGATCAATAATGCGGCATCGCGACATACGCGGGCGGCTACCGCCGCCGCAACCGGGGACGGAATTGGCCTCCGGAACGGCGGGCGCTATTTGACCAGTTTCAGCAGGGGACGGCGGCGCTGGCCCTGCGGCGATCTCGGGTCGTGCGGTCTTTCCGCCGACACATCATCCGGCAGCATCGCATCGCACAGCGCCTTCAATTCCGAATCCGCAATTCGATTGAGTTTCATTCGAAGCTCGAGAATAGCCACGGACACCAACTGGGCGGTCTCCCGGCTGGCGCTGGCGATGAGACCCGCCCGGCACTCCTCAAGCGTCGCGAGAATCGAATGCAGTCGTTCTTCTGAATTAGCCACCAGCGTTTTTTCCGTTACCGAGCTTGCGAGGTAAGGTCTGTTCGATCCGATCGGCGGTTTCAATACGTCTCCCTAGATTCCGGCCATTTCGAAATCGGCGCGATTGTGTTGGTCGGCCAGCATTTCGTCGATTGCGTGACTGGCCGATGCATCGCACAGATAAATGACCTTGTGATCGCGGGGGCACGGATGGACCAGAGTCGACAGGCCGAAGCGCTCGAATTTCGTTTCGTTCGATACCGTTCAAAACCCTCGGCTTCGCCAAACATTCCTGCTGGATATCGGCCAGCACGACGCATGCTCGATGAGTTTGCGGATGGCCTGGCTTACAACGGAGGTCACGCGGCTCCCGCTTTTCAATGGCGGGACGGGACCCCCGCGTACTCCCCGGGGCTCCGGCCTGGACGGTAACTATAGGCGTGAAAGCTCACGACCCTGGACCCGCCATGGTTGTAGTTTGCTTGATATTCTGCCAAGTTTAGCTGGCGAAAAGGGGCTATGTATGCGTCTGGCGCTGGAAAGGGGCGTTCCTCAGGAGGAACGCCACAAGGTCGCTCTCGGCGGTCTCACGGATTGGGACGCGGCCAGGATATTTCTGGAGGTCGTGCGTTGCGGAAGCTTCAGATCCGCGGCCGAGCGGCTTGACCTGTCGATCAACGTCGTTCGCCGGCGGATCGATGATTTCGAGCGGCAAATCGGCGCCACCCTGTTTACGCGCGACGTCCATGGCACCCGCCTGACCGACGAAGGATCGCTGGTTGTTTCGGCGGTCGAACGCATGGAGGCGGCGTCGTTCGATCTGCTGCGCGCCGGCGATTCCGTCGCCAATACGCTCTCGGGCGAAGTCCGGGTCGCCGTCACCGAGGGACTGGGAACATTCTGGCTGGCCCCTCGCCTCGTCGATTTCCAGCAATCGTTCCCGAATATTCTTGTCGATCTCCAATGCGCGATGCGCTCGGCCGACGTATCGCGGCACGAGGCCGACATTGCGATCCATCTGTCGCAACCGACCGCGCTCGACGTCAAACTCGTCCGGCTTGGCAGAATGCATTTGATGCTTTTTGCCAGCCAGAAATACATCGAGACTTACGGAGCCCCGAGGACTGTCGGACGAACTGGTCAAGCATCGGCTCGTGATGCAGGTCGCCGATCAGACCGCCGCCAAGGAAGCTTTCGAAAGCCTGTTTCCCGGTTATTCCCAGCGCGACTTGCTGGTGATGAAAACCAATGTGAGCAGCGCCAACTACTGGGCCGTCGCCAACGGCGCTGGTATCGGCGTGTTTCCGACCTACGCCTGCGCGCTCGGCGGAAAGATGATACCTCTCGAGATTGAGTTGCGACAGCCGTACGATATTTGGCTCTCCTATCATCCCGGAAGTGGCCGCATCCCCAGGGTGCGGCACATGATCGACTGGCTGATAGAGGCCTTCAATCCCGCAAGATTCCCGTGGTTTAAGGACGAATTCGTCCATCCCAGCGAATTTAAAGCGGTATATAAGGGTGAAACCCTGACCCATCTGTTCGGGGGCTTCTCGACCGAAGGACAGTAGAACCAGAATGAACAAATCAGCGGCAAAGAAGATGAAGCAGCGCAGCGCCGGCAAGCCGGACATTGAACTGGGCAAGCGCATCCGGCTGCGGCGCGTCGAGCAGAAGATCTCGCAGGCGGAACTCGGCGACAAGCTCGGCGTCAGCTTCCAGCAGGTTCAGAAATATGAGAAGGGCGTCAACCGCGTCGGCGCCGCCCGTCTTCAGCAAATCGCCACCGCGCTCGATGTGCCCGTCACATTCTTCTACGACGGCGACGGCAAGGCGCGGGAGGTCGAGAGCCTGCTGTTTCTCGACAGCGCGTTCAGCCTGAGGTTGCTGCGGGCCTATAGCAAGATCAAGGACCAGACCGTACAGCGTCAGCTGGTGTCCTTGATGGAATCGATCGCCGCGAACGAAGCCTGAGCCGATTGAGACCGCCTGGCCGGTCCCGCTGGCCGCGCCACGGACGCGATCGATCAAGGCCAGCGAATCCGCCGGCAGCGTAGCGCCGCGCCAGGCCACATGCTGGTCCGGCCGCGACAACACCAGCCCGCTGCCATGGAAAATGGCGGTCGCTGGCCGCTGCGATGTCGAGAACCTTCAGCGGTACTCCCCTCTCGCGGGCAGCAAGCTCGAGCGGCGCAGTGTCCACATCCGAAGCCAACCTCAACAGTGTGAACTCCGGCCCCATGGCGTCGTAGAGCGAACGGCCGTCCTCGCACCACAGATGCGGCGTGCGGCAGCCCGGGACCGTCGACGGCGTATAGCTGTTCATCGTATAGGCCGGATGTTCCGACCCGTCATAGGGGATGATCGGTGAGCGGTCGTAGTAGCTGCCGAAATTGAGGCCCGCGCAGGCATATTGCTGGACGTTGATCTCGTAGGTGAGGCGTCCGACCTCCCGCCGCGCGAGTTCGCCCGCAGGTCCCGCATCCTCGATCTCATCGGGTATCGCGCCGCGGCGGCGAATTTCAGCCTCGGCATGTGACATCGCAAATCGCGAGACCTGGCTGGTAATCGGCCAGCGCTCCGCCTCGTAGGCGTCGAGAATGGCAGATGGCGCCCAGCCATTGAGATGGGCGGCGAGCAGCCAGGACAGGTTCATGGCGTCGGCGATCCCGGCGTTCATGCCGTAACCGGCATAGGGCACCCAGATATGCGCCGCATCGCCGGCGATGAACGCGCAACGGTCGCGAAACCTGTTGGCGATCAGGCGGCGTCCGTACCAATCCTCCCTGGAGATGATGTCGTAACTGAAGTCCGCATCCACGCCAAGGATGGTGCGGATGCAGGCATCGCGATCCACGGAATCGAAATCGCCCTCGCCGGGTTTCAGGTAGTTATGCACCAGCCATCGCTCGCGACCGTCGATCGCGTACACCATGCCGGCGCGGCGGGGGTTGATGACACCGGTGCCCCAGGCGCGCTCGTGGCGCTGGCGATCGATCAGATCGGGAGCGCGGATAAAGGTCGACTGCACGCGCTGCACGACGGCGTCGCCGGCAAGCTCCGCGCCGATGGCCTTGCGGACCACCGAGCGCGCGCCATCGCAACCGATGAGATAGCGGCAGCGCAAGCGCCTGACGGCTCCGGTTTCGAGATCGCGCAAGGTCACGTCGGCGGACGTATCCCCCAGCACCACATCTTCGACCGACGTCCGGTTGATGATGTGGATGCGGGCTTGCGCGGCGGCATGCGCAAACAGGATCGGCTCGAGAAATATCTGGTTGATGCGATGCGGCGGCTCCGGCGTCGGCCAGTTGCAGTCCGGGCCATCCTTCGCTGTGAAACGGTCGCGCCGGCAGGGAATCGGGATGCGCGTCAGTTCCGCACCCGTGAACGTCGTGCGGTAGCTGATGTCGTGCGGATAGTCCGCAGGCAATCCGGCGTTGCGCACCTTTTCCGCAAGACCAAGCCGCCGGAAGATTTCCATGGTGCGGGCCGCGACATGGTTGCATTTCGGTTCCGGAGGCGCCGCGCGGGCGCGGGTCTCCACCATGGTGACGTCGATACCCCGCCACGCCAGATCGATCGCGAGCGTCAGCCCGACGGGTCCTGCGCCAACGATCAGCACCTCGGACTCAGTGATTTCGGGCATGAGCATCGCTTTGTATGGAGAATTTCACCGCGGGATGATTGACTCCAGCTCGGCGCCGGAATTCCTGACGATGCCGGCCCAGCGATCGATCTCGGTCGTGACATAGGCTGCAAGACCGTCGGGCCGCGAACCACATTAGCGGCTGGCGCGACATAGCAAAGACCCCCGAAGTCCAATCCAGGTCTTGCGGCGGTGCAACCGCCGCAATGACTACCGCAAAGGAAATGCAACCCCTCATGAACCCCAATTGCGAAAACGCTATTTACGGATCAGGTTTGATCCCATTCGTCCGGCTGCCAGGGCCGGCTGATCTCACACCCAGCGTCCGAGCGGCGCATCCCCAGGGCATCGAACATGCGAAGAATGACGATCGTTGCCATTACCACGATGCTTGCGACGGCGACGGCGTTTGGGCAAAGCCCGGGTCAAGCCGGCGCTGGCACCACCGCCCCGGCCGCTGCCAGGCCTGCAACAGCAGCGCCAGCCGGCGGGGCAAACCCTGCGCATGTCGCGCCGGCCAAGCCGGCAGCCGCCGCATCCACCCCCGAATCGCGTTCGGCGGCCGCTTTGGCGCTGTCGCACGAACCGACCTTCGACGAAGGCACGGCGCAGCGAATCAAGGAAGCGGCGCTGAGTTATTCGGATCTGGCGGTGCGCGGCGGCTGGCCGACGATTCCGGCCGACGCCAAATTCGCGGTCGGCGTGCAGGGGCAGCACGACGAATTGCTGCGGCAGCGCCTTCTGATCAGCGGCGATCTCGCCCCCGACAAGGCTTCCGGACCTTATGACGACGTTGTCGCTGAAGCGGTAAAACGTTTCCAGGTGCGTCACGGCCTGGCCGCGACGGGAACAATGACGCCGCGCACCCTCGCCGCCCTCAACATCCCCGTGCAGAAGCGGATCAGGCAGCTCGAGGCCTCGCTGGAGCGCCTCGGCAACATGAATTTCGCATTTGGACAACGCTACGTGGTCGTGAACCTGCCCGCGGCATTCGCCGAGGCGGTCGAAAACGATCATGTGGTGCGGCGTTATCGCGTGATCGTCGGCAAGACCGAAAAACCGTCGCCGACGCTGACCGCCGAGATCACCAGCGTCAATCTCAACCCGACCTGGACCGTCCCGTCATCGATCGCAAAGACCGAAATCTCGGCGCATATGCGCAAGGATCCCGGCTATCTCTCCCGCATGCACATGGATGTGCTCGATGCACATGATAGCCCGATCGATCCTCACTCGGTGGACTGGTCCGGCACGCACACGCCGAATTTCACGGTGCGCCAGCAAAACGGCGCCTGGAATGCGCTCGGCGCGGTGAAGATCGACATGCCGAATCCGTATTCGGTCTACATGCACGACACCAACCAGCGCAATCTGTTCAGCGACGACTATCGCTTCGACTCGCACGGCTGTTCGCGCGTCGACAATGTGCGCGACCTCGCCGCGTGGCTGTTGCAGGAAGAGATGCCGAAGTGGAACCGCGCGGCCATCGATGCGGCCATCGCCACCGGCCAGCGCCAGGATATCGCCCTGCCCAAGAAAGTCCCGGTGGCCTGGATCTATCTCACGGCATGGATGACGAAGGACCAGACCATCCAGTTCCGCAACGACATCTACGACCAGGACGAGCAGCTTCTGGAGGCCACCGCGGAAGAAGCGGCGTTCTTCAATCAGGCGGCCAATCATCCGCTGACGGCGCACCTCGCGCAGTAAATGCCGTTCGGCCGGACTTGCTGGCTCGACGCGGCCGTAGACGACCCCAAAGCGGTCGCGGCGGACATGGCTTCCGGCCGGTCATTCGATCCTCAGATTGGCGTCGCGCACCACCTTGCCCCACTTTTCAATCTCCAGCTTGATGCGCGCGGCGAACTCGTCAGGCGTATTGGCGACCGGCCTGAAGCCCAGCAGCGCAAGCCGCTCCTTGATCTCGGGGCGCGCAACGCTCTTGGCGATCTCGCGAGCAAGCAGCTCAACGATCTCCTTTGGCGTACCTGCCGGCGCAACGATCCCGGTCAGCGTATCGGCATCCTGATCGTGCACGCCCTGTTCGGCGAAGGTCGGCACATCGGGTATTCCCTCCGCGCGCTCCGTCGCCGCAATGCCGATCGCACGCACTTGACCCGCCTGTATCGCCGCAAGCGAGGACGGCAACGCCGTGAAAGCGATGGGCGTGTGGCCACCGACGGTTGACTGCACGGCCGGCGCGGCGCCGGCGAAGGGGACGTGGACCAGATCGAGCTTGTACGTCAGGCGAAACAGCTCGCCGCCGAGATGTGGCGTCGAACCGACGCCGGGGCCGGCATAGCTGTATTTGCCGGGATGATCCCGGATCAGCTGCACAAGCTCCGGCAGCGTCCTGGCCGGAACCGACGGGTTGACCACCACGACGTTTGGCGAAACCGCGACCAAAGTCACGGCAGAGAAATCCTTGATCGGATCGTACGGCACCTTGGCGTAGAGGCTGGGGTTCACCATGAAGCCCGTGCTGATCGCCATGATGGTGTAGCCGTCGGGAGCCGCGCGCGCGATCTGACCGGCGGCGATGTTGCCGCCCGCGCCACTGATGTTCTCGACAAAGAACTGCTGGCCGAGGCTGTCGGAAAGTTGCTGCGAAACGAGACGCGCGATGACGTCGGTAGGGCCACCGGGCGTAAACCCGACGACCACGCGCACGGGCCGGTTCGGATATCCCTGCGCCAATGACGGCGCTACGCCGGTCAGCAGCAACATTGCTGCGAGAATCCCTTGCAAAAACCGCATCGTGGCGCTCTCCCCGGACATATCGTTGTTGGCCATCATCGGCGAGGGCGCTGTTCAGAACAAGGCCAAAACGTCGCGACGCAGGTCGTAGGCGGGGTGCGGCACAATGACTGTGGCCGCAGCACCGTTTTCTTGGATTGGCAGCCGGACGCCGCCGGCGGGTTGGCGCCACGACAGGCGGTCCGCGCGATCAGCCGTGCCCGCCCCGGCAGGCGGCGATGCGGGCGGCTCTCCATTAATGTTACGCCTTAACTAATAATTAATTATGCGTTTGCGGGCCCCAAAAGCCGGGCCTACCGTGCGTTGGGGTGCTGCTCAGTAACCAAGGAATTGGTACGTGCCATGACGCATAGAATGTATGGGGCGCTTGTCGCGTCTCTCAGCGCAGTAGCGCTTCTGCTTGCCGCGAACGAGACATTCGCGAGGTCGGGAGCGGCGCCCAGTGCGAGCGTTTGCTTCGACGCATTCGCCTTTCCATCCGCCAGTGGCCCGATCGCTCCGGCATCACCGCAGAAACCATATAGGGGCCTTCTGGCCGGCCGTAGGGGACTTCTCCTACGGGCCATCGACTGGCGAGCCCATGGTAGATGTTACGCCACCCGCATCAGGCGATACGCATTACACGTATACATATGATGTTCCCTGGGATTGGGCACATCGATATCCGCCGTCGGTCACACCGTCTGAACGAGCCTATGTGCCGAACTGCCCTGCGGAGATCGTGACGGTTCCCGGGCGAGACGGCAAAGAGCAAACCGTAAACGTCATGCGGTGCTACTGACACGCGTCGGTTGAGATGAGAGAAACCGCGGACGCGATGTGCCTTTTTGGCACATCGCGGCATTTCGCTGCGCGGCAAAATTTGGTCGCAACACTCCCCTAGCCGACACCGCACCGGTCAATCCCGATTTACGAGCACGCCTCCCGGGATCGTCAGGGGTATTTCCGAACGCGCCAAAAAATGGCACCACAGATCCGGCGTCTGAGCCAGCGATGGATACTCGGTTCCGGAGCAAACCATGATGATCATCCTTCACCACGCCTGGCGCTCCAGCGCCTCGCGCCGCGTGCGGCTGTGTCTTGAGGAGAAGGGTCTCGCTTACGAAAGCCGCGTCGTCGACATGACGAAGATGGAGCATCATTCGCCGGAATATCTGAAGATCAATCCGCTGGGCGTGATCCCCACCTTGATCCATGACGGCAAGCCGCTGCACGAGAGCGGCACCATCTGCGAATATCTCGACGAGAGCTTTCCCGATCCGCCGCTGCGCCCGGAGGCGCCCTACGCGCGCGCCGCTGATGCGCAACTGGATCCGGCATATCGATGGCCTTATCGGCAATCTCATTATCTTCAACTGGCGCCACCATCTGCAGAAGACGGCGCAGCAATGGTCCGACGAGGAACTCGCCGAGAGGCTGAAGAACATCCCGAGCAAGGAACGACAGGAAGCCTGGCTGCGGGTGGCGCGAAAACCCTATACCGAGGAAGAGCGCGACGCCGCGCGCGCCAAACTGGTATCGCAGCTGCTCGACCGGATGGAGGACGCGCTGAAACCGTCCGGCTGGCTGGTCGGCAAGGCCTATTCGATCGCCGATATCGCAGCCGTTCCCTTCGTCAAGCGGATCGACGAGGAAATCGCGCCTGACGAGGTGACGGCCAGGAAACATCCCCGCGTGGCCGACTGGTGGGGTAAGATACAGGCGCGGCCGGCTTTCGCGCGCGCGAAGATCGGCCCGTTCCTGGAGTCGTGAGTTCCTTGTTCACCTCTCCCATAGGGAGAGGTCGGATCGCATCGACAGATGCGATCCGGGTGAGAGGTCAAGCTCTATCGATAGACCGTAAACGCACCGCCATTGCCGAGACACCAGAGCAATGCTTCAATCCGGCTGCATCAACCAATCACCGAAAGCCGCCCAGATGCTGAACATCCCAAAGGCCACCGAAAAATCCTTCGCCGACGGCAAGATCCTGCAGAGCGTCAGCGACGGCGTCGGCGTCATCACCTTCAACAATCCCGCGAAGCGCAACGCCATGTCGCTCGACATGTGGGAAGGGCTCGGTCACGCGCTGGTCGAACTGCGCGACGAGAAGGACGTGCGCGTCGTGATCCTGGTCGGCGCCGGCGACAAGGCCTTCGTTTCGGGCGCCGATATCAGCCAGTTCGAAAAGAACCGCCACAACGCCGAAGCCTCGGAGGAATACGCAAAACGCAGCGCCGCGCAGCGCGCGCTGCTGGCGGATTATCCGAAGCCGACCATTGCCTGCATCCGCGGCTTTTGCCTCGGCGGCGGCATGCAGGTGGCGATGCTGGCGGACATCCGGATCGCCTCCGACAACAGCCAGTTCGGCATTCCCGCCGCAAAACTCGGCATCGCCTATGGCTATGACGGCCTCAAGAATTTGGTCTCCCTGGTCGGACCGTCCTGGGCGCGGCTTCTGATGTATACGGGGATGCGGATCGATGCCACGGAAGCGCAGCGCATCGGCCTCGTCGACCGCGTGATGCCCGACGCCGAACTGTGGGGCGCGACGATGGAGATCGCCCGCACCATTTCCGGCAACGCGCCGCTGGCCATCAGGCCGCCAAGATCACCATTGCCCAGGTGCTGAAGGATCCCGAAAAGCGCGATATGGACGCGATCAAGGCGATCGGCACCGCCTGCATGGACTCCGAGGATTTTCGCGAGGGAAGGCGCGCGTTCATGGAAAAGCGGAAGCCAGGCTTCACGGGGCGATAGCAGCCTGACGCCGGTTAGCCCGGCCGCGCATTGTCGTCCTCCGCCGATGACGGCGACGTACTAGAGCATTTTCCATTTCGGTGGCTTCATCCTTCGAGACGCGCGCAGGAGCGCGCTCCTCAGGATGAGGTCTTAGACCCTCATGGTGAGGAGCGCGGCAACGCCGCGCGTCGAACCACGAGGCCGTGGGATACGTCCGGATGATTCTACCCGAAGCGGAATGCGCCGAGCCCCGCTACTCGGCCGGAGGGAAATATTCCGATTATGCCGGTGTCAGATCGCCGTTCCGGTCTTGCCGTCGAAGACGTGGAGCCTGGAAGGACGCATGGCAACGCGCAGCTTGTCGCGCACCTTCACCTGCACCGTTGGCTCGACGCTCGCCACCATGACGCCCTCGCCTACCTTCATATCGAGCAGGATTTCCGAGCCGAGTTGCTCGACCACCTCGATCATGGCATCGAAGCAGAGGTGATCGGGATCGGCGGCGCCCGCCACGGTGAGGTCCTCCGGGCGCACGCCGAGCGTGATCTCGCGGCCGATCTGGCCGCGTAAGCGCTGCGCGGGCTCGTCCGGCAGCTTGATGCGCAAGCCGGAGTTCTCGGCGATCAGCGATCCGTTCGCCTCGCTCACTGTGACGTTGGCGAAATTCATCGCCGGGGAGCCGATGAAGCCGGCGACGAACTTGTTGGCGGGCTGGTTGTACAGCTCGAGCGGCTCGCCCCACCTGCTGCACCACGCCGTCCTTCATGACGACGATCCGGTCGCCCAGCGTCATGGCCTCGACCTGGTCGTGGGTAACGTAGATGGTGGTGGTCCGAGACGCTGATGCAGCTTGCTTGAGCTCGACGCGCATCTGCACCCGCAGCTTGGCGTCGAGGTTCGACAGCGGCTCGTCCATCAGGAACACGCGGGGGTTGCGCACGATGGCGCGGCCCAGCGCCACGCGCTGGCGCTGCCCGCCGGAGAGCTGCGCGCGGCTTGCGCGTCGAGCAATTCGCCGATGCCGAGGATGTCGGCCGCCTCGCGCACCCGCTTGTCGATCTCCTCTTTTCGACATTTGCGCATCTTCAGGCCGAACGCCATGTTGTCGTAGACGCTCATGTGCGGGTAGAGCGCGTAGTTCTGGAACACCATGGCGATGTCGCGGTCCTTCGGCGCCAGCGTCGTTGACCACGGGCCGTCGATCGAGATCTCGCCGCTCGCTGATCTCTTCGAGCCCGGCGATCATCCGGAGCGTCGTGCGTCTTGCCGCAGCCGGACGGTCCGACGAACACCAGGAACTCCTTGTCGCGGATCTGCAGATTGACGTCTTTGACAGCGTGCACGCCGTCGTAGAACTTGTTGATCCCCTTGAGGACGACCTGTCCCATTCGCTCCCACCTGTC
>CAVTNA010000008.1:0-41820 GCA_963735835.1 uncultured Alphaproteobacteria bacterium
GCATATGTTTTCCGCTTTCCGCCCGATAGCGGACGTTGCTCGCGCAGCCTAAAGCCCGCAATTTATTCAATATCGCGCAGGAGACGGGCCAGTTCGTTGATGTAACGCGAAGCCTTGGTGGCTTCCTTCGTGCGGCCACCATGCCGAAAATTGCCGTTCCTCTTTCCCGTCGGTGCGCCGCCGCGGGCACCATGCATCCGGCAGACGCGATAACCACGTGACCGCCGGCGATCGACAGGGCAGGCCAGTGCGCTTTGATTTAGCTTTGCACCTGGGCGCGGCATTGCAGCGGTGCATGGGGTTGTTGGTCATTTCTTTTTCTTGGCCTCCCCCCACCCCCACCGGATCGGGCAGCCTTGTCTCGTCAAGGATGGGCATAGGCATCTCGGAACTGGCAGCCAGGAGAGCAGGAGATGCTACGTTGCGATCGGCGCCTGGTAGTGACGCTCTCGGCAATGATAGCCTGATCCGCGGTGACGTTGTTCGTGGTGACGTGCTTGACGGTGATCTGTTGCTGGCCCCGGCCCCGGTGGTGGTCGAGCCTTTCGGTCAACAGCACCACCGTGCGCGCCGCCTTGTCGGCAAGCGCGAGATATTTCGTCCGCAGCACTCGAAATACTCTGGTCGCGTTGCGCGCCAGCCCTTCCGATACTGCCAGCGATGCCTCGTTAGCCGCCATCAATTGCGCGATCAGTATTCCCTCGATCGGATCAGCCGGTGCGATATCTACCGTTGCCTGGCAAACGGCCTTAATGGCCTCGTTGCTGACTTTGGCGTCAGAATGATTTATCGGCAATGAACTGCCGACGAGGTTCAACAGCCGCATATTCCATTCATCCGATCGGCTGCCGCCAAGATCCTTCAATTCCCCCTTCGGATTAGGGTCGATCTGCTAGCGTTCTGACTTCT
Organism: uncultured Alphaproteobacteria bacterium; assembly: GCA_963735835.1. Taxonomy (GTDB): domain Bacteria; phylum Pseudomonadota; class Alphaproteobacteria; order Rhizobiales; family Xanthobacteraceae; genus Bradyrhizobium. The sequence continues at coordinate 910 of CAVTNA010000008.1, forward strand.
TCCTTAGGCTTCGTCATCTGGCCCCCTGGGCATTGTTAATCGTTGTAGATGCAATGGTCCGGCCCCTGTTTCCGGCCCAGGCCAAATGTCCCGCGACCTCGATCGGCCTGAATATTAAACGTCTGCTGGGAATTGGAACGGTGGGGTCGTTTCATGGGCGCGGCTTTGCTGGTCATGTTGAAATCCATTTGAGAAATCGGATACGCGGGATGCAAATCACTACATCAGTGTAATTATAGCATACGCACCCAAACAGAATTCGGCGCACGGTCCGACTACCTTGGTATTCTTGTCGTCTGCCAATTCAGCTGATCTTCCGAGGTCTCGTCTGCGTTCAGACACGCTACGCTACGCTACGACGCTGAACGAACGCTGCCCTTGAGGGGGCAGCTTCGTGCAGTCAACGTTCAGAAAATCGTTCACGGTTTCTGGCATACATCTCAACTGGTTACGGTCGATTTTTGCTTTTCGTTCAGAGCGCCGTTCAGACTGAACGAACGGGCACTTTTTCGGGCCCTTGCCGTTCAGCCGAGCGTTCAGACTTTTTCGGGTCGAAAAATCACTCATTTTCGCTGTCTCGTTTGATCTCTTTCTTACCCTTGGCTGTGATCCGGTACTTGGTGCCACGCCGCTCTAGCAACTTGTCCTCGACCAGGCGCTGACACATGGCGAAGGTCTTGGATTTCTGCGGATTGCCGCCGGCAGTAATGAAGTTGCACTTGATGGCGAGGTCGCTGATCGAGCTATTGCGGTTGTCGGCGATGAACCCCAGCAGGGTGTCCTCTTCCCGTTCCTGCTTGGCCTCGGCGAACTGGACCTTGCTCTCAGAAACCGGCCTGGCGATCACGGACGGCATCTTGCGGCCCTTCTCGTCGATCACCTTGTCGCTCTCGACGGTGACCATCTCGAACGTGATCGGTTCGAACTCGGGGCCACGGAACTTGCCCTGCCAGTGCAGCGCAGTCTGGCGGTCGGCGTTGGCCCAGAGCGTGAGGTTGCCGTCGATCTCGTTGAGGAACGCACTGCCGCCCATCGGGAGTAGGTTTTCTCGGGACACGTTCTTGATGGGGTGACAGTTGACGAAGACGGTCGGCAGCCCCGGCAGGAAGGTGAGCTGGCGCAGCAGGCGGGCGTAATTGCCCTGCTGGGCGTTGCTGTTGGTATCGTCGCCGTTGAAATAGGCTGCGGCCGTGTCCACGATCACCAGCACGAGGTCGTCGATGGTTGATGCCTCCGCCCGGATCGTCGGCATCGACGCAGCAATGTCGATCACGCCGGCTACAAACCTGATCTTTATGGTGTTGATGTCGAACTTGAACTCCTGGGCCAGGACGAGGAACCGCGCGCGGATGTCGTCAGGGTTCTCGCCAGCCAGGAACAGAACCGTTCCTCCCTTAGTCTCCCGCCCATGCACCAGCTGGCTGCGAGCGATGGCCTGGGCAATGTACATGTCAACGGCAGTCTTGCCGTGCCCGGTGCGCGCGGTGAGTGCGTAGAGGTAGCCACGCTGCACAATGCCGTCGATCAGGTACGCCGGCATGGTGAAACCGTCGATGAACTGTTTCGAGGTCAGTAGGAGAGCCTGGGGGTTCTCTGTCGTCGGGTCAATCGGACGCCGTTGTACCGCCCGCAGTTCGGGCTTAGCCCTGTCGGGTGGGGAGGCATCGGCATCGCCGGTCGTGGTAGTCATGTTAATTTCTTTCGTGCGCCTCGGCGCCGGTTGTTCTCCAATTCCCAGTTCCTCGAAGACGCGATCCACATCACGTTCAGGCTGTGCCATTTTTGCGCGGCTTCCAGAGTTTGAGTAGTGAGGGCGCATCCAACGGGCGAGTAGCTAGCCACGCCTTGAGGCGATCGGGATCGTTCAGCCGGACGAGGTGCCAAAACGCATCGATTGTTGATTCAGCGGTCCGGTAGGGGCGCGGCTTGAAGGTGAGGATGTTATCGTCGCTCATTGAGCACCCCTCATCAGTTCGGGGTACACAAGATCCAGCGCGCCCATCTCGGCGAGCTTGGCGTCGACCTGATCCATTGAAATTTTGCCGTCCTTAAGCGCAATGCCTAGGGACTTTGCCTCGTCGATAAACCAATGGGCCCGGCTAATAGCGAAGCGGAGCCCCGCCAACTGGAGTTCCTTGCGGATTTTCGGGTCGGTGACGGCGAGCGGCGATCCAACCGGGGACAGTTCCGAAGTTCCAACATTCGCGTTCATCGCGCCACCCCGTAAGCCAGGGCGGCGATGGTGCTGGCGGTGCTGAGGCTCAGCGCATAGAGACGACTTAGGCGAGATGCTTGAAAGTCGGCGAGACTTTTGTTATTGTTTTCGGGCTTATTGAAATTGGTCTTGCGATTGGGGCTGCCTGCCAGGGCGGCCCTTTCGCGTTCTGGATCAGGCGGTCCGCGCATGGCGCACCTCCTTTTTTATGGACTGCGGCGTAGAACGCACACCGAACAAGCGGCGCACGGCGATATTCCTGGGCGCACAGACCTCAATGAAATCAATGGCCCGCACGTAACAGCTCGTTAAGGAAAACAATGTGTGAAGACGATCGCCGTATGCGGGCATCCCCTGTGCCGCGACGAGCGCAGCTCCAGCGCCAGCCCGGAATCGGAACCCGCCCCGGCAAATTAAGATGCCGTTAACCACGTCCTGATCTTAATGATGGCATGTCGCCGGCCAGATCGTGTCGGAGCGGCAACCAGAGAGACGAGTTTGACATGGGCACCATCATTGAATTTCCGGCGGATGCGGCGTCGCGGCGGCTGGGCTCAACCATGGATGGCGCTCCGCGCGAAGACATGGGAACCATCCTGATCCTTCCCGTCGTCCGGATCGAACGTGAACCCGATGAAACCAGCGGGGGCAGCGGTCCGGAAGAGGGTACGGCTCCGGGCCGCCGTCGCCGCCGGCGCTGACGTCAGGACATCCCGACATGCCGGAGACGCGCTTTCCGATCCGGACACCACGGCAGATTCGCTGCTCATCGCCGTTTATCATGCTGCTTCTGACAGGCGTGACCCTTGGCGGCTGCAGCGGCGGCGATTTCGGCCGCACCCGCCAGGATTTTCTCAACGACGACATGCACCGCTGGCTTGGCGGCGAGGTGACATCGAGCGTCGGCCTGCGCGCATCGCAATTCCAGCTTACCGACAACGAACGGCTGCTTCGCGACCTCGCCTATCCCCTGATCGAGCCGCCGCATTCGCGCCCCGCCTGGAAGAGCGTGTTCGGCGACTATCAGCCGCTGCCCTCGCCGTGGCGCCAGCAAGTCGTGTTCGACCGCACCGCCTATGGACGCATCCTGATCGACGAGCCGCACCGCTCGCATTCGTCGCGCTATGCGCAGCTGATGGAAGATGTGCGCGACGATATCACCCGGTTCGAGCCGTTCTTCGCCGACGCCGTGCGGGTGATCGATCTCGACAAGAAGCGCAACGCGGCGCTGGCGCACATCTCGGGATTGTCGCCGCGCGAGCGCGACGACGCGGTCGCCCGCATGCAGGAGAACAGCATGATCGTGCAGTGGGTGCAGCAATGTCTGGAGCAGAGAATTTCCTCGTACCGCTGGGCGCTGGAGCGGCTGGTGCTGCAGGCGCCGGACAACATGGCGGCCGACGCCGATCGATTGATCGGCGAACTCGCCGCGCAGACCGCGAACCCGCCGGTCGCGGCGCAGCCAGTGATCGGACAGGCACTTAGCGTGCGCGGTTAAACTCTTTCGGAAGGATCGATCGGGTTTCGATCAGCGCTTGCCAGCCGGCGCTTCCGCCTGTTTCGCCGGCGGTTCGGTCTGCACCTTGCAGCTCGAGGCGGCGAGCGACGCCTGCGCCTGCGGTATCAGGCCGGGCTCCGGCGCCAGCGCCTTCATCACGATCAACCCGGTTGTGGTCGGCGAATCGATGATCAGCCGGTCGGCCGCCGTCACCTCCTCGTCCTCCGGCAGTTCGGCGTGCTGGGCCTCGGTCATCAGATCGAGTTCGATCACCTTGCGTCCGGCGGACCGGTCGTTGATGGCGTAGTAGGCGACTTCATTGCGGGTATAGAACGACACCGAGGTATAGGCCTGACTGACCGGAACCGTGAGCTTGATCGAGCCGCCGGACAGATCGTAGCGGCAGATCGCAACCGCGAATGCCGGATCCATGAACGGCATCGGCGCGTTGTTGGGATCCGCCAGCGGCAGGGGAGTGACCGCGTTGAGCTTCGTGATCGGCGAAAGCCGCGAATAGGCGTCCTGGGTCGCGATGCGCGGCAACGCCAGGACGCTGACGAGATGCACGATGCCGCCCAGCAGCACGCCCGCGATGACGGTGAACAGCACCCGGATCATGGGCACCCCGCCGTCGCAATCGAGGGCATCGGCGCGTCGCGCTGCGTCCGCGTCGCCACGCCGACCGGCGTATCGTAAAGCCTGAGCATCAACGCATAGCGCTCGATGCCGCCGGTCGGAAGCCAGTTTCCGGCGCGCGATCTTGACGCCACCCGTATCTCGAAGCCGCCGTCCGCGCCGCGGATGATTTCCTGGCTGGTGAAGCCGTAGCGCTGCAGCGAATTCGCGACCAGGTGCCCCTTCTGGTCGTACAACGTCAGCGTCCAGAATCGCGCTGCCGGCGTGACGCCGCTGACCACCACGTCGCAGCGCCCGTCGAGCGGCCGTTTGCGGTCGTCCGTCGTGGCCGAGAATGCGATGCCGTCGCCGGTGCCGACCGGGAGTTCGCCGCTGCGCGCGATAGTGGCGCGCGAATACGGATCGACGTCGGCGGTGCCGGTCTTGGGCCGGGCGGTCCAGGCGCCGATCGTGAGCGTACCGAGATCGGTGCCGCGCGTCGCGGTCATCCATGTCGCGCCGAGGCCGACCGCGGTGGCGATGATCAGTGCCAGCAGGGTGATGAGTATCAACCGCACGGCGTCAATTCTTGCGCGGCGCTGGCGTGGCCGCGCTGCCCGGGCCCGCCGCCGCAAAGCTATCCGGGAACGGAACCGAGCTGGACGATGCCGGCTTGACCGGCCTCACCGGATCGCCCGCGGTCTTGGCGGCCTCGTCGAGCATCTTTTCCACCTGCACCAGGATATCCGCGCCGCGCCTGGTCAGCACTGGCGGCGGCCCCGGCTTTATCTCGGGAGGCTTTGGCAGGCCGGTGGCAGCCATTGTCGCGGCGACGGGGGCAGCAGGCAATCTCGGGGCCGCCGGGTATCCAGGGATTTCCTTGATCTCGACGCCCTGATGGGCCGCGGCCATGATGTCGTGCCAGGTCTGCGCCGGCAGCGAGCCGCCGGTCATGCGGTTGGTCGGCGAATAATCGTCATTGCCGTACCAGACCGCGCAGGTGAAGTTGCCGGTATAGCCGACGAACCAGGCATCGCGATAGGCGTTGGTGGTGCCGGTCTTGCCCGCGGTCGGGATGCCCTCGAGCGCCGCGCGGCGCGCGGTGCCTTCGCTGACGACGTGGCTCATCATGCCCACCATGTCGGAGGCGACGGATGCCGGAATGGCCTGCAGCGGCTTCTTGCCGTCGCGGTCGTAACGCCAGACCAGATCGCCGGTGCCGGTGCGAACTTCCAGCACCGCGTGCGGGGTGACCGATTTGCCCTTGTTGGGGAAGGTCGCGTAGGCCACCGCGTGCTCGATCACGGTGACTTCGTCGGCGCCGATCGGCAGCGACGGCGTATCCGGCAGCGGCGCCTTGATGCCGAAGCGGCGCGCTACCTCGACGATCTTGGCGCGGCCGGCTTTCGGTCCGCCCTTGCCGCCGATCGCGATCGACAGTTTCACCGGAACCACGTTGATCGAACGGGTAATCGCCTGCGTCAGCGTCACCGCACCGGAATAGGAGTGGCCGTAATTCTGCGGACACCAGTTGCCGATGCAGACCGGACCATCGACCACGATCGAGGTCGGCTTGAAACCGTTCATCAGCGCGGTCGAGTAGACATAGGGCTTGAACGACGAGCCGGGCTGCCGGTAGGCGTCCACCGCACGGTTGAACTGGCTGGCGCCGTAGTCGCGGCCGCCGACCATGGCGCGGACGCCGCCGTCGAGATCGGCCACCACGGTGGCGGCTTGCGTTGCGTGATAATCGCGGCCGAACTGGCGCAGCTGGTTTTCGATGGCTTCTTCGGCGGCGCGCTGCACGTTCATGTCGATCGCGGTGCGGACCACGAACACGCGCTCGGTGTAGGACTTCGGGAATGTGTCGACGAGCTTGCGCATTTCGTCGAACGCCCAGTCGAGATAATAGTTCGGCGAATTCTCGTCGCGTCGGTCGACGGCGGTGGCCGGGTTGCGACGTGCGCCGAACACCTGACCTTCCGTCATGAAGCCGGCGTCGACCAGGTTGTCCAGCACAACGTTGGCGCGGGCGCGGGCGGCGGGCAGGTTGATGTGCGGGGCGTATTTGGTTGGGGCCTTGAACAGGCCGGCGAGCATCGCGGCTTCCGCCAGATTGACGTCCCGCACCGACTTGTTGAAATAGAAATGCGCGGCGCCGTCGACGCCGAAAGTGCCGCCGCCCATATAGGCGCGATCGAGATAGAGCTTCAGGATTTCGTTCTTGGTGAGCCGCGTCTCCAGCCAGACCGCGAGGAAGGCTTCCTTGACCTTGCGCTCGATGGTGCGCTCGTTGTTCAGGAACAAGTTCTTCGCCAGCTGCTGGGTGATCGAGGAGCCGCCCTGGCGCACGCCGCCGGCCTGCGCGTTGGTCAACAGCGCGCGGAAAGTGCCGGCGACGTCGATGCCGAAATGGTCGTAGAAGCGGCGGTCCTCGGTGGCCAGCGTCGCCTTGATCAGATTGTCCGGAAAATCCTCGAGCGGTATGGAATCATTGTGCTTGATGCCGCGGTTGCCGATCGGGTTGCCGTACCGATCGAGGAAGCTTACCGCGAGATCGGATTTCTTCAGCCAGTCGTCGTCGGCGGTTTCGCGAAATGCCGGAACCGCAAGGGCCAGCATCAGGATCATGCCGCCGAGCCCTATTGTCGCGGCCTCCGACAGCGGTTCGATGAAGACCCAGCGCTTCCAGCGGCCGACATAGAAGCGGTCCATGAAGGTCGAGAACCGTTCATAGAGTTCGCGCGCGCCCTTGCCGGTCGAGAACAGCGTCGAGTCGATGCGCGCGTCGAAATCCAGCATCCAGCGCTGGATTTTCTTCTTCCATTCCGTTGGCACGATCTTGCGCACGAGTGCCCGTTTTTCCGAAGTTCGTCCTGCGTTTCAGTACCCCTTGTACGAACTTCGGAAAACAAGGGGCACTGGCAAGTCCGGGATTCCAGTGCCGCTCTTCGATCTGAAGTTCCTGGTCGAGCTTGCCGCGTGCAGGAACTTCAAATCGGCGGCACCAGGATCCTTGGTCAGTTCGAAAGCGCTTCAGGCGCCTGGCTGGGCGCCGTTGAGACGTCTTGCGGGAATGTTGCGGCAAACCCAAGGCGCTTTTGAGCCCTTGGGCGAACTCGGTCCCTATCTAGCCGAGCGGGGGCCATAAACCAATGGTGGGGCTCACGATTTTGAACAGCAGGGCTAACATTGCCCCCGGGCTTTCGGAGGCGCCCCAACCACCCCACTTGCTACTCAGCTGTTGCAGCCCCTAGAAGGGCGTCAGGCCACGCCACCCGGAATCGTCAGGACTCATGACCGCCCGACCCAAGCCGCCCTCGGGCCAAGAGGGATTCTTTTGGAAAACCAAGACGTTGGAGGAGATGTCCAACGCCGAATGGGAAAGCCTGTGCGATGGCTGCGCGCGCTGCTGCCTGGAAAAGCTCGAGGACGAGGATACCGGCAAGATCTATTTCACCCACGTTTCCTGCAAGCTGCTGGATGCCGGGCTATGCGCCTGCAAGGACTATGCGAACCGGTCCGACCAGGTTCCGGACTGCGTGCGGCTCACGCCCGAAAACGTCCGCACCCTGAACTGGCTGCCGCCGAGCTGCGGCTACAGGCTCGTGGCCGAGGGCCGCGATCTCTATTGGTGGCACCCCCTGGTATCGGGAGATCCTGACACGGTGCATGAAGCCGGCGTCTCCGTGCGCGGGCGGGTGCAGGGGACGGAGAGCGAGATCGCGGACGCCGATCTCGAGGATCACATCGTGCAATGGCCGTCGCTGTTGCCGAAGCGGGCAAGGCTGAAGAAGCGACCGCAATCCTAGAAATCACCCGCGCTTGATCGATCGCGCATTTGCGATACCAGCCTCGCGGGACGCACCCATGCGCGTAACCCGCTGCCGCGGCTTGGATTTGCCGTCTAGATTGCCTGCGAATCAGCGATTCCGCGCGGCCTGTCGCCGCGTTTACCCGATTAAAATTACGCATCAGCATGAACAAGTTCGAACGGCACAGCCGTCGCCCGGCCGACCAACAGACATTGGCCGAAGCCCTCGCCGGCGGCGAGCCGCGGATGCCGGCTGAGGTCATCGCTATCAGCGACGCGCCGCCGATCGCGCCGCGGACGCCGCTGACGCCAGGCGAAGTCCGCACCATCCTGATGAGCCTGATGCTGACGATGTTTCTGGCCGCCCTCGACCAGACCATCGTCGCCACCGCGCTGCCGACGATCGGCCGGCAATTTCATGATGTCTCCAGCCTGTCCTGGGTGATATCAGCCTATCTGCTGGCAGCGACCGCGGTGGCGCCGGTGTTCGGCACGCTCAGCGACATCTACGGCCGCCGCGCCATGATCATCCTGGCGCTCAGCCTGTTCATCGCCGGCTCGATTCTGTGCGCGCTGGCGCCGAACATGCCGGTGCTGATCCTGGCGCGCGGGCTGCAAGGGCTCGGCGGCGGCGGCATCATGCCGATCGTGCAGACCGTGATTTCCGACGTGGTGACGCCGCGCGAGCGCGGCCAGTACCAGGCCTATTTCAGCGGCGTCTGGGTCGTCGCCGGTATCGGCGGGCCGATCGTCGGCGGCGCATTCGCCGAGCATCTGCACTGGTCGATGATCTTCTGGATCAACGTGCCGCTCGGGCTCGGCTCGCTGGCGCTGCTGCTGCCGAAGATGGGCAAGATCCCGGTGTTTCACCGCAGGCGCAAGGTCGACTGGCTCGGCGGCCTGCTGCTGATGGCCGGCGCTGTCGTGTTCATGCTGGTGCTGACCTGGGGCGGCAACCGCTATCTCTGGCTCTCGCCCGTCATCATGGCGATGGTCGGCGCCTCCGTCGCGTTTGCGCTCGCCTTCGTGTGGCACGCCCGAAATGCCGAAGAGCCTTTCCTGCCGCTGCCGCTGATGGGCGGAACGGTCGTGCCCTATGCGATGGCCGCCGGCGGCTGCGCGATGGGCGCGATGCTGGGGCTGACCGTGCACATGCCGCTCTACTACGAGGTGGTCTATCATCTCAGCGCCAGCGAGGCGGGGCTTGCGCTGATTCCGCTGGCCGCGGTTTCGACCGTCGGCGCCGCGATCGCCGGCCGGACCATGGCGCGCGCCAGGCACTATAAGCGGGTAGCAATCGCGGGAACGGCGATTGCGGCGCTGGCGGGTTGCGCGCTGGCGCTCACGGCGCTGCCGCTGTGGGCCCTGCTGGTGCTGCTGTCGGTGTTTGCGATCGGCCTTGGCACGGCGTTCCCGATCAGCGTGGTGTCGCTGCAGAATTCGGTGACGCGCTCCCAGGTCGGCACCATCACCGGCGCGATGAATTTCTTCCGCGCGCTGATGGCATCCTTCACGGTGGCGGCGTTCAGCGCGATCCTTCTGATGGCGCTGGGCGCCGATATTTCGCTCGGCGGAGAACATCGCGGCCCGGTGAATTCGATTGCGAGCCGCCGACATGATCGCGGCCTTCCGTTATGTGTTCGGCGCCGCCGCCGCGTTGCTCGCTTGTTCGTCGCTGTGCATGATCCTGATGGAAGAGAAGCGGCTGGCCGGCCCGGCGACACCGGTGGAGATGGCGGAGTAGGTCGCGCGACCCCAGGTGCGCCGCCGGCCCGCTGTCTCGATAATTTGCGCGTATTCTGGTCGCAAAACCGGATTTCCACTTTTGCGGAATACGCGCGAGCTATCCCCGGGCCGCGATTTGATCTATCAGCGGCGCCAGCAGGTCAGATATTCAAATTCGAAGGAGCCGGCCATGAGCAAACCCACCATCGAACAGACCAGGATGGGCAGCGAAGGCATCGCCTTCTGCATCGCGCGGACCCTGATCGAACGCGATCCCTCGCTGAAGGCGCCGATGCGCGCCAATCTGCGCAAGATGTGGGAGCTGCTGGAAGAGCGCGAAGACCACGGCGCCGCCGACATGGTCGACACCATGATCAGGGCGCTGAACGATCCCGCGTTCTTCAAGCCGTGAGCCGTGATCAACTCGCCCGTTCCAGCCGGGTGTCGATTTCTTCCCGCAGCAAGGTGAAGTCGATCGGCTTGGTCAACAGGCCTTCCGCGCCACCTTCGATCGCCTTGCGCTTGGTCTCGGGATCGCCGTAGGCGGTAATCATGATGACGGGAACGTCAGGCCGCAATTCCTTGACTTTGGGCAGCATTTCAAGCCCGGTCATGCCGGGCATGTTGATGTCCGAGAGGATCAGGATCAGCGACTGCTCGATCGTGCCGGCGATCCGCGCCAGCGCGTCCGCCGCCGAAATGGCAAAATCCATCACAAAGCGCTTGCGCGCGCAGGTCACGCCGGAATTGCTGACGGAACAGCTCCTCGACGTCGGGCTCATCATCCACCACAAGAACTAAAACGTTCACGTCTAACCTCGCGATTTGTTTGAAAAAATGCTGGTTCGCGGCAATACAATCCTGAATTCCGTAAACTGCCCGGGCGCGGTATCGACATCGATTGTGCCACCGTGCTGTTTCACGATGATGTCATGGCTCATCGAAAGACCAAGCCCGGTCCCTTCGCCGGCGGGCTTGGTCGTGAAGAACGGATTGAACATCTTTTCCTTCACCTCGGCCGGGATGCCGGTGCCGTTGTCGCGAATGCGGATCTCGACCTGATCGCCTCGGTCTTTGGTGGTTGCACTGACGACCGGTTCAAAACCCGTTCCGCCATTGTCGGCCTTGCGCTTGGTCACGGCATAGAAGCCGTTTGAGATCAAATTGAGGAATACGCGGGTGATTTCCTGTGGAAAGGCTTCGATCATGCCCGCGTTCGGATCGAAGTTGCGCTGCAACGTGACATTGAATTGCGGTTTTTCGGCGCGTGCGCCGTGATAGGCGAGGTTGAGGCTTTCATCGACCAGCGCATTGACGTCCGCCGGCCGGTGCTCGCCGGAGCCTTCGCGCGAGTGCAGCAGCATGTTCTTGACGATGGAGTTGGCGCGCCTGCCGTGCTGCACCACTTTTGCAAGATTGTCCTTCAAAAGGCCAGTCAATTCATCGACTTCCTCGCGGATATTGTCGGCGAGACTGGCGGACTTCAGAACGTCGTTGAGTTCGTCGGTCAATTCCGCTGACAGGGCTGAGAAATTGTTGACGAAATTCAGCGGATTCTTCGATTTCGTGCGCGATGCCGGCGGTGAGCTGGCCGAGCGAGGCCAGCTTCTCGGTCTGCACCAGGCGGTCCTGCGCGGTGCGCAGGTCGTCCAGCGACTCGGTCAGATCGTTCGTGCGTTGGCGCAGCTCGTTGAGACAGGCGGGCGTTTTCAATGGCAATGACCGCCTGGGCGGCAAAATTCTGCACCAGCGCAATCTGCTTGTCGGTGAAGGGCCGGACTTCCTGCCGATAGATGCCGATGGCCCCGACCAGCTCGTTGTCCTTGAGCATGGGGACCTGCAAGAGCGTCCGGGCGCCCCCGAGTTCGGCGACGGCGACTATCCCCGGATGGTAGCGGTCAACGTAAGCTGGATCCGTCAAGATATCGGCGACCTGAACCGGTTGTTTCGTCGCCGCTACGCGCCCCAAGGGGACCCTCGGGTCGGCACGGAGTGGATTTTTCCCCAGGAACTCACTATAGGCGGGCGGCAAGTTCCACTTTCCGACGGCGCGAAACTCGTTTTCCTCCTTTCACATGAAAACAGCATGGCGAATTTCGCCTCGCAGAGGCGCACGGCGTTCTCCAGCATGGCCTGGAACACCGGCTCCAGTTCGCCAGGCGAAGCGCTGATCACCTTGAGCACGTCGGCGGTCGCGGTCTGCTGCTGCAGCGATTCGCTCAAATCCTCGGTGCGTTCGCGCAATTCGCGAAGCAGCCGCGTGTTCTCGATGGCGATGACGGCCTGGTCGGCGAACTGCTGCAGGAGCGAGATCTGCTTTTCCGAAAAGCGCCGCTTCTCCTGCCGGAAGATCATGACGTTGCCGACCACGCGCTCGTCCTTGAGCAGCGGGCACAGCGAGAAGGCAAAGCGCGCCCGCCGAGATCGACCAGCGCGCCGGCGGTTGGGCTCGCCCTTGCGATAGGCGTCCGACTCGAGGAGATCGGGGATTTCGACGATCGGTTCGCCCTGCAGCAGGCGCGCGGGCGCTGTGCCGGGGCCGTACTTCCAGCGGCTGGCTGCGGCGGTACTTGTCATAGGCGGGCGGCAGCCCGCGCGTGGCGGCGGTATGGAACAGCGTCACCGTCAAACGTGTTGAGCACGCCGAAATCGGCGCCGCAAAGCTGCATCGCCTTGCCGAGCATCGCGTCGAAGACTGGAACGAGATCCCCGGCGGAGCTGCTGATCACGCTCAGCACTTCGGATGTCGCGGTCTGCTGCTCGAGCGACTTCGTCAGGTCGCGCGTCCTTGCCTGCACCTCGTCGAACAGCCGGACGTTGCCGATCGCGATCACGGCCTGATCGGCGAAGGTCTGCAGCAGCGCGATCTGCTTGTCGCTGAACGGATGCACTTCGGTGCGGCGGAGCACGATCGCTCCGATACTCTCACCCTCGCGCAGCAGCGGTACGGCCAAAATGCTGCGGCAGCCGTCGTGGCGCGACATGCTCGCTGTGCTATCGGGGAATTCGTGCACCTTCGTCGGAGAGCACGTCGTGCACATGGACCGGCTGCCGGTCGGCGACCGCGCGCCCGGCGATCCGAGTTGCGACTGTATCGGCCATTTCTCCAGATTGATCGGTATCGGACCGTGATGCGCGCCGAAGCGCAGATCGTCACCATCCTTCAGGAGCACGACGGCGTCATAGGCCTCGCAAAGCTCGCAGGCGCTTTCGACGATGGCGTTGAGGACCGGTCCGACGTCGGTCGGCGAGGAAGCGATCACGCTCGAGGATATTGCTGCTTCCGGTCTGGTAGGTCAGCGCCTCCGTGAGATCGCGGGTCTTGGCCTGCACCTCGTCGAACAGCCGGACATTTTCGATGGCGATCACGGCCTGGTCGGCGAAGGTTCGCAGCAACTGCACATGATGCTCGGCGAAAGTGCCCGGTTCCTTGCGCGTGACGCTGATGAGGCCGATCGGCGTCTCCTCGTTCATCAGCGGCGTGAACAGCATGCTGCGAAAACCGCGCGCCCGCGCCAGATTCCTCGATCGCCAATCGCGGCTGCATCATCCGCTGTCGGTCTCCAGATTGTACGGTCTCGCCGTCGCTGTGCCAGCTCGAAAGGGTGGAAACTATCGGCGAGCGGCGCGGGAAAGTGGCCTTCAGCACTTCATCCGCGGCCGGATTGTCGGCGTGAACGCAGCCAGATGAAGCGATGCCGTCGATAAAGCGAAACACCGTGGTCGAGAAGCCGCCGATCAGCCGGTTGGCGCTGGTCGCGATGGCCTCGAACACCGGCTGCACGTCGATCGGCGACGAGGCGATCACCTTCAGGATGTCGGCGGTGGCGGTCTGCCGCTCCAGCGCCTCCTTGGTCTCGTTGAACAGCCGCACGTTCTCGATCGCGATCACGGCCTGGTCGGCGAAGGTCTGCAGCAGCTGGACATGATGGTCGGCGAAGTTGCCGGGCTCGTCGCGCGTGACCGTGATCACGCCGATCGGCACGTCGCCTTGCATCAGCGGCGCGGACAACATGCTGCGAAAGCCGCGCGCCCGCGCGATGTCCAGCATCCGGCATCGGGCATCGGCTTCGGTGTCGGTGAATCTGGGCGACTCTCGCCGGCTTGCGCCAGCTTGAAACGGCGGGAAATTCGGAGACCGGGCCGCGGGAATGTGGCTTGCAACGCTTCATCCGCGGCGGGGTTTGTCGGCGTGAAGCCGTCAGGTGAGCGACACCATCGATGAAGCGGAAGACCGCTGCTCGAGAAGCCGCCGATCAGCCGGTTGGCGCTCGCCGCGATCGCGTCGAACACCGGCTGCACGTCGGACGGCGAGCAGGCGATCACCTTCAGGATGTCGGCGGTCGCGGTCTGCCGCTCAGCGCCTCCCTGGTCTCGTTGAACAGCCGCACGTTCTCGATCGCGATCACGGCCTGGTCGGCGAAGGTTTGCAGCAGGCTGACCTGTTGATCGCCAAAGGCGCCAGGATCGGCGCCAGCCCACGGTGATCGCCCCGATCGCCTCTCCGGCGCGCAGCATCGGCACGGTCACCTGGCTGCGCGTTCCCAGGGCCTCAATCATCTGCCGCGACAATGGAGGCACGGCGTCATCGTGTTGTATGTCGGTGACAAAGTAGGGCCGGTGCGACAGCATGACCTGGCCCGCAATCGTGTCGTCGGTCGCGGGTCTTGGGAAAACCTGCTGCACCTTGCCGCGGCCCGGCGCGCTCAAGCCGTGACCGGCCACCATCTGAATGACACCGCCGTCGTAGCGATACACGCGCCCCATGCGCGCCCCGCACAGCCGCACCGCGCGCTCGACGATCACGTCGAACACCGGCTGCACGTCCGATGGCGATGAGGCGATGACCTTGAGGATGTCGGCGGTAGCGGTCTGCCGCTCCAGCGCCTCCTGGGTTTCGTTGAACAGCCGCGTTCTCGATGGCGATCACGGCCTGGTCGGCAAAGGTCTGCAGCAGGCGACCTGCTTCGCCGAAGGCGCCGGCCTCGGCCCAGCCCACGGCGAACGCCCGATGGCCTCTCCGGCGCGCAACATCGGCACGGTCACCTGGCTGCGCGTTCCCAGGGCCTCGATCATCTGACGCGACAATGCAGGTACGGAATATCGCGTTGGATGTCGGTGACGAAGTAGGGCCGGTGCGACAGCATGACCTGTCCCGCAATCGTGTCGTCGGTCGCGGGCCTTGGGAGAACCTGCTGCACCTTGCCGAGACCTGATTCCCAACGTCTCATGAATGCGGCGCTCGTGGTCGGGCAGGTCGATCGTCGACCAGTCCGGCAAGTGCAGCGTTGTTTTCGAAGCGATTGCGCGCGACGGGAAGTTGGCATCTGGGTCGATCGGCGTCTTGCTGGACTGCGAAATTGGGAGCGGACCTTCCGGCCGCGACGCGGCCACGGTCCAGAAGGCGGCGCCGTCGCAACGCTGGATACACGCCCTGTCGCACCGGAGCAGCCGCGCGGCGGTCAGACAATCGCGTCGAACACCGGCTGCACGTCGGATGGCGACGCGGCGATGACCCGCAGAATGTCGGAGGTAGCGGTTTGCCGGGCCAGCGCCTCCTGGGTTTCGTTGAATAACCGCACGTTTTCGATGGCGATCACCGCCTGGTCCGCGAACGTCCGGAGAAGATCGACGACATTGTCCGCGAACGGTCCGGGGTCGCGCCGGGTGACGCTGATCGTGCCGATCGAGACGCCATCGCGCAGCATGGGCACGACAAGAATGCTGCGGTAGCCCCTCGCGCGCGCCAGTTCCTTCATCGCCGGCGTGACGTCCGGTTCGCTTTCCATATCGGTGCGGAACGCAATCTCTCCGGCTCGCGCGACCCTGCTGTGAATTCCAGTGGAGGAAAGCGGCGTGGGAAACGAGCTTTGCACCGCCTTGTTCCCGGCATCGCTTCCGGCGGTGAAGGCGGCAAGATGAATCATGTCGCCGATGACGCGCGTGACGGTCGACGAATGGCCTCCCGACAGCCGCTTCGCGCTTTCAGCGATGGCGTCGAACACCGGCTGCACGTCGGACGGCGAGCCGGCGATGACCCTCAGGATTTCGGCGGTCGCGGTCTGCCGCTCCAGCGCCTCCTGGCTCTCGTTGAACAGGCGCGCGTTCTCGATGGCGATGACGGCCTGGTCGGCGAAGCTTTGCTGAAGCGCAAGCTCCTCGGCCGTGAAAGGGTCAAGGCGGTCGCGATGCACGATGAGAGCGCCGATCGCCTTGCCCTCGCGCCGCAGCGGCGTGCCGGCGATCGTGCGGGAGCCCGCGGCCCGCGCCGGTGGCAGCCCGGCCAGTCGGCGATCGCGGGATCGACATTGTCGAGATCGGGAATGTGGATCTGCCGGTTTTCGCGGACGACCGTGCCGGGCAGGTTGCGGCCGCCGATCCGACAGCTGATCCGCCGGGACCTCCGCACCGATGCGCTTCGGAGCTGGCGCCGACAGTTGATCGTGCGGCCCCATTCGTCGCCGCTAGCGATACGAATCGTGACGCTCGAAGCGCCGAACAGGCGTGCCGTGGTCTCCGCGATCTGCTGCAACGAGCGCTCGGCATCGCCCGAAGCGCTGGCGATCGTGCGCAGGATTTCGGCGCTGGCGTTCTGACGATCCCGCGCGGCGCGCAGCTCGGCCTGCAGCCGGGCGTTCTCCTGCCTGAGATCTGCCTACCACGTCCTGGGGAAGCGCGGTCATTCACTCAATCCAATTGCCCGACGCCTGGCGGCGCCGGGCCCAATAACAAGACATGTCCGGTCCGGCCGCCGGGTCGGCCTGCCGGTTGATCCAACAGAACAATATCCGATTATTCCATCCCGGGCGCATCCCGGCCAGCGCCATCCGGTCTTTTCCGGTCGGCGTTAATGCTGCAGGGGCCCTGAAAGGTCGAAAATCCGCAAATGGGCGTTATTCGCCGACGTCGAGACCGAGGGCCAACCGTCCGCTGAGGCGCTGCCGTCACGTCCCCGGCCTCGAAACCTCGGTCTCCTTTGAGGTGATGAACTCCAGCAGCACCGGGATGCCTTCCTTGGTCTTCGCAATGCCGCGCTGGATCGCGGGGATGATGTCTTCCGGCTTTGTCACCCGCTCGCCATAGCCGCCGAAGGCCCGCGCCATCGCGGCATAGTCGCCGGAGATATCGGTGGAGCGATATTTTTGCGTCGAAATCGGCATCACCTTCAATTCGATCGCCATGCTGAAATTGTTCAAGCAGGATCGACATGATCGGAATGCGCTCGCGCACCGCGGTCTCGAAATCCATGCCGGTAAAGCCGATCGCGGCATCGCCCCAGACATTGATGCAGAGTTTGTCGGGTTTTGCGAGCTTGGCGCCCATCGCCAGGCCCAGGCCATAACCGAGCTGGGTGGTCTTGCCCCAGCCGATATAGGACAAGGGCTCGACCGGCTTCCAGAACGGCGAGAGCTGATCGCGCGGACTGCCGGCATCATGGGTGATGATGGTGTTCTTGATGTCGACGGTGTGCTGCAGATCCCAGAGCACGCGATAGGGATTTAAGGGCGCGTCGTTGCTGGTCAGCTTCGGCATCCATTTCGCGAGCCACTCCTTGTGCGACGCCGCGATCTCGGCGGCAACGGCCGTCGCATCGCGGTCCGATTTGACGCTCTCGCCGATCTCCGCCAGCAGCGCGTCGAGCACCAGCCCGGCATCGCCGACCAGGCCGATCCTGGCTTCGACATCCTTGTTGAGATGCGCAGGGTCCAGCGTCGAATGGATGATGGTCTTGCCCTTGGGCATGGCGATGCCGAAGTTGGTCTCCGTGAACGAGCAGCCGATGCCGAAAATCACATCGGCCTCGCCGAGGAATTTCGGCACCGCGCGCGGCACGGCGAGACCGCCCGAGCCGAGCGACAGCGGGTGCGTCTCGGGAAAGGACGATTTGCCGCCGAGGCTTGTGGTGACGGGGATGGCGAGCCGTTCGGCCAGCCGCTTCAGCTGCGGCCAGGCCTGCGCGTAATGCACGCCCTGGCCGGCATAGATCACCGGCCGCTTGGCCGACATCAACAGCGCCGCGGCTTCCTTGACATGCACGGGGTCGGCGCCGTAGCGGGTGCGCAGCACCGGGGTATAGTTCAGGGGCTCCGGCACTTCCTCGTTCCACATGTCGGCCGGGATTTCCACGATGACAGGTCCGCCGCGGCCGTTTTTCAGTTTTGTGAAGGCGCGGCGGAAGATGTTTCCGACCTCGGCGGCGATGTTGATCGGCTCGGCCGACTTCGCAAATGCGCGCATCGCCTGGCTGGAATTGAAGTTCGGCTCGATATTGGCAATCCGCCGCGCATAGCCCATCGGCAGCACCAGCACGGGTACGGATTCGCCGTAACATTGCGCCACGCCGCCCATGGCGTTTTCGGCGCCGGGACCGTGCTGCATGCAGAAGGCGCCGATGGTGCGCCCGGAGGTGACCCGCGAGATCGCGTCCGCCATGTGCAGTCCGATGCGCTCCTGCCGCACCATCACCGGGCGGATGTCGGCATTGGCGGCATGTTCAATGAGGTGATTGACCGGATAGCCGCAGAGGATCTCTATTCCCTCGCGCTTCATGATTTCTGCGATGGCGGTGCCGAGTTTCATGCCGATCTCTCCCCTGAACTGGCCGATGTCAGGCTCGGCCTGGTGCGGATAGTTGGAACAGGAATCGATCGATCGGTAAAGCGTGCGCACCGTCTCTTCCGGGAAGCTCTGATATGCATCGCGGCGAGGAATTGGCGCGAATGCCGGTCCGCGCGAGCGGCGCCTTTCAGCCCGGTCCCTCCAGCGCGCGCCGCAGCCGCCGGATGATGACGCCGCGGGCGCGGTCGTCGGCCGCGGCCTCGATCTGATCGTTGATATCAAGCACGAGTTTCGACATTTCGTTGTGCCAGTCGAGATGGGTCACCGCTTCCGGCGCGAGCCGGCGGCGGTGCGCGACGTCCAGCAGCGTCGGCGCGGGCGTCGAAAGCTCGTAAACGTCGTCGAGCAGCGGCTGAAAGAGCTTTCGCCGCCGGAATGATCCGCTCGGCGACGCGCTCGGCGAGGCCGCGATCGCGGTCTCCTCGCCGTGAACGAGGAACAGGCCTCGTTGGATCGGGCGCCGGGCGGCGATCCATCGCGCGATCTCGCTCCCGTCGGCATGGCCCGAATATTCGTCGATCATGCGGATGCGCGCGGCCACCTTGATCTCGTCGCCCTGGATCCGGACGGCCTTGGCGCCATCCTGAAGAAATCGGCCAAGCGTGCCGTGCGCCTGATAGCCGACCAGCAGCACGGTGGCCCGGTTGTTCCACAGCCAGCGTTTGAGATGATGCCGGATGCGGCCGGCGTCGCACATGCCGCTGGCGGCGATGATGATGTGGAAGCCGGTCAGCTTCGCGATCGATTTGCTTTCGTCGACGGTCTCGGTGAATCGAAGATGCGGCGAGTTGAACAGCCGATTGACGTCGATGTTCGCGTCGAGGCTCGCGGCGTGTTTTCGGAACACTTCGGTCGCGTGGATCGCCAGCGGAGAATCGAGAAATATCGGCGCCGCCGGCACGTCGCCGCGCTCCATCAGGTCGACCAGATCGACGATCAATTCCTGGGTGCGTTCGACCGCGAAGGCGGGGATCAGCAGGGCGCCTTTTGCCGCCGCGGCGTCGCGGACCTCGGCGGCGAGATGCTGACGGCGCTGTTCCGGCGTCGTTGCGGTGCGAATCCGGTCGCCATAGGTCGATTCCGAAATGACGTAGTCGAAGCCCGCCGGCGCCTTCGGATCGGGCTCAAGCAGCTTTGCGTCGGGACCGATATCGCCTGACGCGAGCAGGCGCAGCGGCTGGCCGGCGGAACCCTCGCCGTCGAATTCGAGCTCGATCGAGGCCGAGCCGAGCAGGTGGCCGGCATTCCAGTAGCGCGCGCGAACACCCGGCTATCACGTCGATCCAGGTCTCGTACTCGACCGGCTGGAACGACTGCAGCGATGCAACCGCATCGGCCTGGGTGTAGATCGGGGTGACCTCGGATCGGCCGCGCGCCGCGTTGCGCCGGTTGAGCGCCGCGACCTCGGATTCCTGAATGCTGCCGGCATCCGGCAGCATGTAGGAGCACAGATCGATGGTGCCGCGCGTCGCCAGGATCCTGCCGCGAAAGCCGCTCGCGCACCAGCTTCGGCAATAGCCCGCTGTGGTCGATATGGGCATGCGTCAGAACCACGGCATCGACATCGGCGGGCCGGAACGGAAAGGCGCCATAGTTGAGCTCCTTCAGGGTCTTTTGCCCCTGGAACAGGCCGCAGTCGATCAGGAAGCGCCCGGATCGGCGTTTCGACCAGGTAGCACGAGCCGGTCACGGTGTGCGCCGCGCCGCAAAATTGAACGGTCACGCTCATGTCGGGATCTCCGGGAAGCTGCGCCGTTGATCTCGCGGCGCAGCGCGGCCGCAAGGATGTCGTCGAGCGGGATGGCATTGGTCGGATGCGGCACGCTCGATGTCGAGCGGATCGAGCGAATGCCGGCGCTGGCAAACTCGGCCGCCATCCCGGGTGGAAACAGGCGTGGGTGACTGACGGCGTCGATCGCCGTGGCGCCGGCCGCCGTGAGCGCCTTCGCGCAGGCGATCAGCGTACCGCCGGAGGAGACGATGTCGTCGACCAGCAGCACCGGGCGGCCGGCGATCGATGCCCGGTCGGCAAAACCGATTTCGACGGAGCGATCGCCGTGGCGAGTTTTCTGCGCCACCACATGCGCAAGCCCGAGCCGGCCGGCGAGATCGCTCACCCACGGTGCGGACTCCGCGTCCGGGCCGACCACGATCGTTGCGGGATCGACGCCGGTCCTGGCGCAGCGCGTTCGCGATCGCCGGCATGGCCGACAGGTTTTCGGCCGCGATGCCGGGAAACACCGCTCGTATGTCGGGGGTGCGGTGCAGGTGCGCGTCCACCGTGATGATCCGATCGACCGTTCCCGGCGAGGAGCCGGCCGACGGCTCTCTGGCTGATCGCTTCGCCTTCGTGGAAGGCTGCGTCCTGGCGCATGTAGCAGAGATAGGGCGCCAGCAGGATCGAGCCGGCTGGCGCCGGCCCGACGCAGCGCTTCGGCGGCGAACAGCAGAGCGATCAGCTTGTCATTCGGCTGGTCGAGCGAGGCATAGAGGATCGTGGTCGAGGCGGCGCTCGCCGACCGTCACGCGCATTTCGCCGTCGGGAAAGCGGTGGATCGCAATTTCATGGCAGGGAAGGCGAAGCAGCCAGGCCAGCCGCCTCGCATCGCCGGTCGCAGGATGGCAGGCTCTGAATGGCGAACCTGGTCACGATGGGGTCTTGCCGGGCAGGATGTCGCTTTCGATCGCGTAGCCGCTATCGAGTCTTCGCACCGGCTGCCGCAAGATCGTGCTCGGACCGATCGAAGGCATAAATCCGGTAGAGCGGCTCGCCGCTTTCGACGCGGTCGCCGATTTTCTTGAACAGTCTGATGCCGGCGCCCTTGTCGAGCGGCGCGCCCGCGGTCCGCGCCAGCCGGTTCAACTGCAGGCAGTCGATGCCGGAGACGACGCCGTCGCTTGCGGCCGTCACATCGAAGGTGAGGTTTCCGAGCTCGGTGCGGCAGTTCGACGGCCCTTGCGCATCGATGATCTTTTGCATCTGTCTTGAGCGCTGCTCCGCTGTCGAGCAGCTCGCGGGCCCGGGCGTAGCCGGCGCCGCCGCGCAGCTTCGGATCGTATTCCAGCAGATGGGCGGCGAGCCGTAGCGACTTTTCCCGCAGGTCCAGCGGTGCGGCGGGATCGTTCGCCAGCACGGCCATGACGTCCTGGGCCTCGAGAACCGGGCCGATACCGTTGCCGATCGGCTGGCGGCCGTCGGTCGTGATCACTTCGACCGCGATGCCGAAGCGATCGCCGACGAACTCGAACAGTTTACGCAGCCGCATCGCCTCCGCGCCGTTGGTGACCTTGGCGGTCGGACCGACCGGCAGGTCGATCAGCAGATGGGTCGAACCGGCGGCGAGTTTCTTCGACATGATCGAAGCAACCATCTGCTCGCGGGTATCGAGGCTGAGCGGCCGCTCCACGGAGATCAGGATATCGTCGGCCGGCGCCAGGTTTACGTGTCCGCCCCACATCAGACAGCCATTGCAGGCCGCCACGATCGTCTTCATCTCGTCGGCGCCGATATTGACCCGGGCGAGTACCTCCATCGTGTCCGCGGTGCCGGCGGGAGAGGTAATTGCGCGCGAAGAGGTCTTCGGGATCGGCAGCCCGTGCGCCGCCACGATCGGCACCACGATCATCGAGGTCCGATTGCCCGGAATTCCGCCGATGCAATGCTTGTCGACCACGATCGGATCGGGCCATTTCAGCTGCGTTCCCGCCTCGGCCATCGCTCCGGTGAGGGCGATCAGCTCATCGCTGGTCATGAAGCTGGCGGAGCCGATCAGGAACGCGGCGATCTCCATGTCGGAGTATCGATAGTGGGTGAGATCGTTGACGATCGCGGTGATTTCCGCAGCGCTCAGGGTCCGGCCGTGGATCTTGGCGCGCACCGCCTCGAGGCTATCCGGCGGCGCCGCCGGCGTGACCGTCACCAGATTGCCGGCGGGTTCGGCGAAGCGCCGGAACGCCGGTTCGGAAAGGCCGATTTGGTGAGGGCCGACCAGGGCATCGTCATCGGTGATGAGAAGCGTGGCCAGCAGCACCTTCGAATCCCGACGGAGTTCGACCCGGCTAAATCCCCGAAAGATTTCCGCGCGCAATGCCTTTGACTGCCGCGAGATGACGACGACGTTCTCGCGTCCGGTGTCGAGATTGACGCTTCGAATTTCCAGTTGTGGGCGGGGTGTATCGACAGGGTTCATTTGGCAGGGCCGTCAGGTAAGGACTTTAAACCATATAGTCCCTGTGGCCGGGCCCACGATTGACCCAAATCATGATGGCTTCGAAAACGGGGAAGGGCGCCCAGCCATCCGGTAAAATCGGATCAAGGCCTTAACCGATCTTTCAGCGTGTTCGTCAACGTGCCGGCAACCAATCAGATTTAGATTGCGCGTCTTGGCATCGTGCGGGAAAATCCGCGCGAGCGTCAACAGGAGTTTTGAATGCTGCCGCTGTTTTCAAAGTTCCTGAGCGACCAATCCGGCGCGACGGCCATCGAATATTGCCTGATCGCGGCCGGCCTCAGCGTCGTGATCCTGGTCGCCGTCAACAGCATCGGCACCAGCCTCAACACCAACTTCACCTCGATAAATACGTCGCTGAAATAGCGAACCTTATCGATCCCCGTTCAGTGCCCGCACTACCCCGATCCGGGCGAACATCAGCCAGCCGCCGCCGGTCTCGGCGGCGTTGATCAGGTTCTCGACCGCGGTCTGCCAGCGTTCCTGCTGCTGCACGTCGTCCGGCAGTTTCATGATGTAATCGGCGGCATGCTGCAGCGTTAGAAGCCTGCGGCCGCCGCGCAGGCGTTATCGGTTCATCGAACGGCGTCGACCACGGCATTCAGGTCGGGCGCGGCGCAGGTCGGGACGCCACGGCGCCTTTACCCGGATTCAATGCGCGTTGCCGGCAGGGCCGTCGCACTATCCGGCCTTTTTCGACCGGGCAGGGGCGCGCGCCGGCTTCTCGGCCTTTTTCGGCTCTTCCCTGCCGCGCTTGCCGCTGATCGGCAGCAGCATCTCGCGCTGGCCGGAGGCCGCCTTGCGCGGCTTCTTGCCCTTGGCCTTGGCGGGAGGCGCGGACTGCTTCTCGCTGGCAAGGCTGCGTTTCAGCGCGTCCATCAGATTGATGACGTTACCGCCGGTTTTCGGCGCCGCCTTCGCGGTGGTCTTTACGCCGCTGCGTTTCTTGTTGATGAGATCGATCAGCGCGGATTCGTAGTGATCCTCGAACCTGTCCGGTTCGAACGATCCGGATTTCTTCTCGACGATATGCTTGGCGAGATCCAGCATGTCCCTGGTGACCTTCACGTCCTGGATGTCGTCGAAATATTCCTTCTCGCTGCGCACCTCGTAGGGGTAACGCAGCAGCGTTCCCATCAGGCCCTTGCCGAGCGGCTCCAGCGCGATGATGTGCTCGCGGTTGGTCAGCACCACGCGGCCGACCGCGACCTTGTTCATGCTGCGGATGGTCTCGCGGATTACCGCGAAGGCGTCATGGCCGACCTTGCCGTCGGGCACGAGATAATAGGGGCGGATCAGATAGCGGTTGTCGATGTCGGTCTTGGGCACGAACTCGTCGATCTCGATGGTGTGCGTGGATTCCAGCGCGATGTCGTTGAGCTCGTCCTTCGACACCTCGATGTAGGTGTCGGTATCGACCTTGTAGCCCTTGACGATGTCTTCGGAGGCGACCTCCTCGCCGGTGTCGGCGTCGACCTTGGCATATTTGATGCGATGGCCGGTCTTGCGGTTGATCTGGTTGAAACTGACCTTCTCGGTGTCCGACGTCGCCGGATACAGGGCGACCGGGCAGGTCACGAGCGAAAGGCGCAGGAAGCCTTTCCAGTTGGCGCGGGGGGCCATGGGATACTCCAAAACGCAACAGACAAGGGACAAGGATACCACCGGGGGAGGGGGTTTCAAGCTGATGGGGGCGGGGAATCTCCTTTTGAAGTTAACCATGGCGGGAACGGGTACCGGCGCGAGGCGGCGAAGCCGTGCCGCGACCCGACATCGCGGGCCCCAAAACCCGGAACATCGTCCGGGATCACGCGTTGCTTTCGACACGTGACGTCGCGAGGCGCTCGCGCCACTCAGCAAGCTTGAGGGCCCCATGGCAACGAGACAACAACGCCAGATCATCGAAACCCCGACCGAAGCACGCCAGGCCGAGCCTGGGCCGTCGGTGCTCGCCCTTCTCACCGTCTCGACCGGACTTGCGATGCTGATCCTGGGCGTGGTCTGGTTCGCGTTCTTCCGCACCTGAGCGCAGATGAAGCGCGTCCGGGAACCGTGATGGCGCTGGCGGGCCGCGCAGCGATGATTGAGAAAAGATGGCCGTCGCTGCCGGGGAAGGTGCGACGGCCAGTAAGCCCGGCGGGCCGGTGCGGCCAACCCCACCGAGGCAACACCTGAAATTTCGAGCCGGTCAGTGTGTGGCGTGCCAACCTTGCCGGAAATGGAACGAGCGGCCACGCCAGATGATTGTCGCAACATTACCGATGCCATTTGCGGGTTATGATCGTGTCTTTTTAATCGCTGCGAATGGACTGGAAACCGGAACTTTCTCGGCAAAGTGATGGCTGCAGGGTTCTGGTCCCCGGTGCTGCGGAATTTCCTTGGCGTAGCCATCTTTTCGACGCATGGCAGACTACTATCGAAGGTTGTGTGTTGCGTGGAGTATGCCGTGATGACTGATCTTCAGACCAAGGTGGAGAAGTACGAGTCCAAAGTCGCCCAGTGCGAAGAGTGGGTGACGGCAGGCGAAGGACGGACCCCAGCGGGCCTTCTATGAGGTGCTTGCTCGTTACTATGGCGACCTGGCGACGGATTTTCGGCAAGTTATCGAGAAACGGAAAACCGCGTAGCCGGCGTAGCGGGATCGCGCGGTCAGTCCGATCCGTGCATCTGCCTGGCGGGTATTTGTCACCTGGATTCTGATCCAGGCGACACCTTGATCGTGCCCTATTGGGCAACCATCGTCACACTCGCTCGCGCTGGGCGCGACCTTCGAAAATTCTTTCATCTGAAACAGACCGAGGCGCGTTTCGCCGCGGCGAAGCTGCAACGCCTGGTTTCGGCGGGCCCGACCTGCGTGGGGGTGCGATGGCGTTTCCAAGCCATCGCCGTTTTCTGCCTCGCGCACTATTGAGATGTTTCGGTTGAGTTAGCTTTTTGACGCCATTGCAGAAACTGCTGAAGCAACTCTGGGACTGCTCGTGAGTAGCAGGCTGGCTAGCCGGGGCCGGCGCGAGGATGGCTTGAAATTCTGCAAGCGCGGGCTTCGATCCGCCGTCTCGTTGGCCGGATTGAGGCACAGCGGTTCTCGCCGATCCGGTGATTTCGGAAGTGGTTGAACCGGCGTTCGACTGCTGTGAAGCAGGCGCCAGGGGTTTCGATCCGCCGTCTCCTTCCGCCGGATTGAGGCAGAGCGGTTCTCACCGATCCTGTGATTTCGGAAGAGGTTGAACCGGCGTTCGACTGCCGTGAAGCAGGCATCATGGGCTTCGATCCGCCGTCTCCTTCGCCGGATTGAGGCAGAGCGGTTCTCATCGATCCTGTGATTTCGGAAGAGGTTGAACTGGCGTCCGATTGCTGTGAAGCAGGCACCATGGGCTTCGATTGCCGTGAAGCAGGCACCATGATGAAGAAGAACAGCGCTACGACCGTCACCACGCCGGCGGCTGCAGCGAAGCGAGCGGCGACGCTGCGCAGCGCGGCTCCCCGGTCCAGTTCACGCGCGAGCCCAGCAGGTTGGTGAATCACCTCGGGGTCGAGCGAGTTCCAGGAGTTGGAAACCGCCTTCTTGAGCTGGATCGCGTTCTTGAGCTGGATATCGAGAGAGGCGGGAGTGGCGATCGGGCCCCGGACGGGCTCGGGTATTGTTTCGTGCAAAGGCGATAATCCTACCTTCGCTCTTTCCCGCAACCGGCGCGGCGCATGGTACGAGGGATCGTTGGGGTTGAGGGGGTCTTGCTCACTCAGGCTACTCATAAGCTATCCTCATAACGGCCTGGAAATGGCCCGCGCGGCCGCCGGTACCGCAGATTGGCTGACGGGACGCAAGACCTGGTTGGCAAACTTGAATCGAAAAGTCCGACGCCATCTCTGCATCGTCGCCGTCAGCTGTGCAGATGAGAGACGGCGCCGTTACGTCGCATCACCCTTGTTCCCCGCAAAGGCCCGTGATGAACGACAGGGATAACTTACAACAACCGGCCGGCAATGTCATCTGGTGGCCTGCGACTTTAGCGACTAGGCAGTATGGGGCCCGTGCCGGGGTGAGCGCGTATAGCCGTGGCGAAAGCTGAGCAACGCCTGGTTTCGGCAGGCCCCGCCAGAGCATGGAGGCGGCATCGTCGAGTACCCGAACTTACGTAGTTCCGGAATTAACCTGCGGCGCCGACATCAAGCTTAATATGCGAGTCCGGTTGCGAAGGCGCAAAACAGCTGCGTAGTTATTGTCCCGGACATTGCCCTCGTCCGGATATCCCAGGCGAAGTCGTCAGGCGATCATACTCCGCCTGGCGGCTTTGTTTTTCTTAGGTTGCGCATGATCAGAGACAGCCACCAGATCGATCAACTGAATCCGAGGCGATCCATGCCGGCGTGGGCCGAAGTTTGGCATCTATGGACCGTTATTGTTCCCAGGCGTTCGATTACGGGGCGACTGCTTTACGGAAAAGTCTGGCGGCGCCATGACGGCCGCCATTGGATCTACAAAAAGTTTGCTGAGTATGAGCAGCCGGAGTGAGCGAAAGCGTGGTCACCCATATGTTTAGCAACATAAGTTTTCGATTTGATATTAATCAAAGCGTCAATTGAGACGCCATTAGATGGTATCTAGGAACGAAGCCTGTTTTTTACATCTTGTGGACGCGAAAGCAGCCGAGGTCTGTGATGCGATACATGGTCAAACCAGAAGTTTGTTAGTGCTGCATTGTTTTGTCTTGTCGCCTGGTCAATGACAGGCGGCGCCTCAGCTATAACTGTCGAAGTAGCGAAGAAGTGTCAGACGGCGCTAACCGATAAGGCGTTTCCTCCGCGCGCCAGATTGGAAATCCTGCCGCAGGCAGCGCAAAGGGAACGGCGCAAACCCAGCGTGATTACTATAACAAATGCGTCAAAAATGATGGAAAAGTGGATGTTGGTGGCGCCAAGGAAACGAAGTGACGGTCCTACGTAAGAAGTGCAATAAGCTTGAGCGGTTAGGTTAATTCGCGATATGCGGTCGGGCGCATGCTGAGTAGTGGTATCGTTGCACGATGCTCGCGCTCGCAATTCTCCTTGGAAGTTTGCCGCCGGTTTCGGCGCCGGCTATGCCCTGCCTAGCAATACACAGACGCAGAACCGCGGCCAGAAATCGCTACAAGTGAATCGGCAGGCTGCGAGCGACGTCTTAGAAGCGCATTCAAAATGGCTGTTTCGGAAAAGAACGAGGATTTGGTACCAGCTGTGCTTCACAAAATCATCGCCGCTGCAGCCTGGACGACGCTGGCGTTTATTGCTTTCGCGACATTGTCACCTCTCGCACTGAGGCCTGAAATCGGCGATGCGAACCTTGAACGGTTTGGCGCGTACGCTTTGGCCGGGTTACTTATGGCTCTTGCCTACCCCCGCCGTTTGGTCCCAGTCGCTCTGTTTGTTGTCGGCGTCGCCGCCGTCCTTGAGGTTCTCCAACTCGTCACGCCTGATCGACATGGTCAATTTGCAAATGCGGTCGTCAAGGCAGTGGGCGGCATAGCGGGCGTGACAGCCGCATTCATCATTTTACGTCTCACGCGCGCTGACCTTGACCGGTTAGGTTAAGCAGCGGATCGCGTTGCCGATATTCATGAGCAAGGTATGGTCTGTCGCGAAATGGACCATCGAGGCTGATCCCGGCGACCCCCAAAACATTCGAGATGATGCCGATGAGTGGACTTTGGTTTCTTGTACTGCCTTTAGTTGTTCTTAGTGTCCCCGCTTTCCTGTGGGTATATCGGCTGCGTCTTGAGGTTCAGACTGGGCCGTGGATCGCAAACGAATTATCGCGAAATGACCGATCGTAGCGAGCACGACTTACGCAGACCGAGTCCAGACTTTAACTCTTTCCTAACCATGATAGACCAATCTGAAGTATTGTACCGTATGCCGTGGCGCCGGACCGGACCAAACGATGTTCCAGCTGTTTTTACGGGCCCGCTTTCAAAAATATTTTGGGGGTCGGGCAGCGGAGCGTGACTTTAAAGCGCGCTCGGCCGATCGCGACGCCGAGACGGATCGCTCGCGCGTGGGATCTATCTTGCTTGCGGTCGAAACGGCACTGGCCGCCGCGGAGGCTGAGCAATCGGGCCTCACGCGACGGGTTGACGATTTCCTGGCGCGCGCCGCGGTCACCTTTGGAGACGGCATTGATGAATATTTGACCAGGGAAGCACTCGACAGCCATCACCAGGACCTCTTTGACAAGGAGATTTCCAACGGGCAACGCCGCCTTCAGGAACTCGCTGCTTACGATCTCGCACTTCAAGTTTCTGAAGGCCGCAATTCTCAGCAGGTTTCCTGACTTCAAGCCGCCGGCTGCGAACAACCAGCCAGCGCGGCTGTCGCCCGTCAATCATGAATGATCCGATTAGGTCGTGGCTGCGGGACGAACGCTCATCCGCGTTGATCGTTCAAAGGCCCTTATATCCATAAGGGTTGATGCTTTGCCATTTCCAGGTGTCTTTGCACATGTCGTCTAAGTCGCGCTGTGGCCCGCCAGCCAAGCGTTTGCTGAGCCAAGTCGGGACAGGCGTAGCAACAGGCAATGTCTCCATCACGCCTGGGGGCAAACACCATGGGAATGTCTTTGCCGCTTGCCCTGGAGAAGGCATGCGCAAGCTCCAGGACGCTGGTGCCGCGGCCGGTACCCAGGTTCGCCGTGATGAGGCGTTGCTTTTCGAGGCACTCCAGCGCTCGCAAGTGGCCGGCGGCGATGTCCACCACATGGACATAATCTCGGACGCCCGTTCCGTCGGGAGTATCGTAATCCGCCCCAAACACCGTCAGGTGTGGCAGTCGGCCCACTGCTACCTGCGCAATGTAGGGCATTAGATTGTTTGGCACGCCCGTCGGATCTTCACCGATTAATCCGCTTTCGTGAGCGCCAATCGGATTGAAGTAGCGCAGGATGGCGACCTTGAACGTGATCTGACGATCTTGCCAGATCGCTGAGCATTTCCTCGACCATCAACTTGGTGCGGCCGTAGGGATTGAACGGCAACAGCCGATGATCCTCCTTGAGCGGCAGGGTAATCGGTTCGCCATAGACGGTCGCCGATGACGAAAATACCAGCTTGCGAACGTTGGCGTCCTGCATCGCCTGAATCAGTCTCAGGGTGCCCAGCACATTGTTGTCGTAGTATTCAAGTGGCTGCGCAACGGAATCGGCGACGGACTTCAGTCCAGCGAAGTGGATGACCGCGCTGCACTGGTATTTAATCATCGTATTTTTCAGCAGATCGCGGTCGCGAACATCACCTTGCACGACTGCCGGGGAGATACCGGTAATTCGACCGATCCGGTTCAACACCTCCGTTTGACTGTTGCAAAAATTGTCAAAGATGACGATCGAATGTCCTTCGCTGATTAATTCGACGCAGGTGTGCGAGCCAATATAGCCTGCGCCGCCCGTAACCATGATCGTCATTTTAAGCCTCGGGCTGGAACAAGAGGATGTAGCAGGCAGTTGCAACATCCCACGAGAAATGCCCAATTTAAGGCGCCGCCGCAAGATGTTGACACGATTGTCGGCTATATCAATGGCATCTCTCCGGCCTTGAGGATGGCAATAGGTTTCAGAGTAGGCTTGACGTCGCTGGCAATGTTCGGCGGGATGTCTTGCGCTTCTGCGCAGGGCACCAAAGACCCGTCCAATCCAGTCGTCGCTTACCCGACCAATGCAACCTCCATTGGATAGTCCGCGATCGGGCCCGCGATACATCTACCCAAATTACTATTCGTCCTATGGTGCAGTCTATGGCGTGCCGCGGCTTCGACGGCTGCATCCCAGGTACCACTGACATCGTGCCGATGAACTTAGGCGTCTCGCTGGGGCGCCTTGGGGTTCTCCATCAGCTGATGGGACGCCGATTTTCTGCCGTTTACGCCGCCGCCAGCATGGACGAAAAGCATGCCCAAGCCGATCCCGAAGTGGTGCGTCAATGATGGCGGCTTGATCCTTCTTCATTGGACAGTTTTGTGTTAATTCCCACAAACAGCAACCCGGACCGGTTGGCTCACAGCGCCAAAGCATTTCATGGCACGGAACATATCGCGCAAAGAACCGAACGTGGAGGCCGCAGAGTCTCCTGCAGTTGACTTTGCACTCGTCTTGTCCCGGATGATTGATTCGGTCAGTGCCGACCCAAAACAATTGCGAGCAACCGTCTATGAGCTCGCCCGGCACAAGTTGGACGAACAGACCGCCAACGAAGTTCCTGATGAGATAACTCGTCTGGCCGGGGCCTTGGAAACTGCCATCCAGGGGGTAGAGAATCATTTTGACAGAATGGAGTTTCAGCCCTTGGCGGCGCCCGATGGGCAAGCGTTACGATTGAGCTCGCCAACGCATCAAGTGGCAGTTGCTCCGAAGGTCGCTGGTTCTGTGATGCTTGACTCCGAGTTCGACGCGGAGCCGGTGCCGCCGCTTACAAAGCCATCACGTAAATACGATTGGGGACGCCAAACCGCTCGCAGGCGATGGGGATTTACGGCTCCCTGGCGCTACCTGACGGTGCTCGCAGTGGTCATGGCTGTCGGGTCTGCAATTCAGCAACGCGTCAATCTTCTGGCGGTGTTACGATCCCATGTCGGGCAGGGAGTTGTCTCATCTAAAACTGTTTCTAAGCCGGTTCAGGCGGCCTCGGAACAGGCCCCCCTGGCGGAAGCTGAGACCGCGCCAGCACCGAGCATTATTCCAAAAGCGTTCGGAGTTTATGCCGTCAGTGAGGGCAAGCTCTTCGCTTTGGAATTGCTGCCGGGTCGCGCGCCAAGTCCCCGTGTGGCAATTTCGGCTGCGATCTCCACGCCATCCAGAACGCTGCTTCCTGATCGCCATATCAAGTTCATCGTGTTTCGACGAACTCGGCCACCTACGCAACCGACCACGCGGAAGTGCGGGTAATCGCAAAAATCGCCCAAGAGATGAAGTTCGATCGAGCCGGCAAGCCTATCATTACCAAGGCCGATGATAGTTGGGTGATCCGAAATATTTCCTATACGTATCAGACAGCCCCGCTGAAGGGGCAACCCGACATGTACGAAGTGCTTGGCGAAGATGCGGATAAACTCCTGGAACCCGGTCGTTACGCCCTTATTCTGAAGGGCGAAGCCTATGATTTCAGCGTTGCCGGCGAAGTCACCGATAGCAGCCACTGCCTAGAAAGCGTTGCCGCCGCGAATGGCTCGTTTTACTCCGAGTGCCGAAAGCCATAGCGAATAAACCATCCTTGGCGCGACCGGCATCGTGATCGAATCTCGGTCAGCTTGCGGGTTGATTACGTCGCAACCGTGTCAACTTTGGAGACGCTTACCGTGGAAGACCTGGCGCCAGGGCGCCGTCCACACGTGACCCATTGATGCGTAATGAAAGTTGGTTGCATTGCTGAACCGTCAGCCTGCCCCACAAAGACGTCGTCGGACAGCCCGATGCCGCGCCAGAGAAGTGGTCT
The DNA here is from genome assembly GCA_963735835.1 of uncultured Alphaproteobacteria bacterium. Taxonomy (GTDB): domain Bacteria; phylum Pseudomonadota; class Alphaproteobacteria; order Rhizobiales; family Xanthobacteraceae; genus Bradyrhizobium. The sequence goes on from CAVTNA010000008.1 coordinate 33,080, forward strand.
TGGGGCGCGTTTTACACGGTGGGCTTGTAGTTCCTCCACCATTGGTCGCCGTAAGAGCCACGGTGCAATACTCCCTAAACATCGCGGAGTGTTGTAAGATACGATCCGGGACGTGGAGAGACTTTATTCAATGACTACAAACGACAACAGTGGTCCAAAACCGGCGGCCAACCCGCCAGTTTTTCTTGTAGGTTCCCGTCCGTCTTTTCTGAAATTTGTAGGTTCTCATCCGTCTTTTCTAGAACAAGGCGCTGAGGAAAAAGAGGCAGAACAGCCTGAATTTGAAGCTGTCCGGCCCGAGGCGCGCGGCGGAAGCCAATCTGGTGTTGTGGCTGAGGAACGCGGAGCACGAGAGGAATTTGCCGCGCGAGGGCACGGTCCCGATCTGGCTGGTGCGCAACAAGATCGATCTCAACTCCGCCAGCTCGGGCGCATGGATCCGCTTTCGAAATCCACCATTCGATTGGAGCGATTTGCCAAGTGGTTGATGGCCGCCACACTAGTTTCAGTTTTCTGTACAGCCTGGATCGCCTGGTCGATCCACGAATTGAATGATTTTGCTTTTCGACAAGCCAAGTCTGTCAACGACAGCATTGAAATCTCCCGGTATGGAATACTTGCTGCGAACAGGCGGGCCGAAGTGACAGAAAAAACATATGATCTGGCCGCGGAAACCTCTCGAAGCCAACTTCGCGCCTACGTCAGCGTCCTCGGGATCTCGACGCAAAACGCGTTCGAAAAAAACATGTCATCAAGCCTTAACTACAAGAATGTCGGCCGAGACGCCCGCTCTGGGCCTCAGAACCCTGACCGATGCCGTGATTATTTCGTCTTCAGGATCGGACGTTAAACCACCGCGTACGTATTCAACTTCTTATGGCGGTGATAACGAACCGACAATCGCCCTCGGCGGGGGCATCGCCGCATCAGATCCGGTCAACAGAACTTTTAAGGAAGCGGAACTCGAAGAGTTTCGGGTAGGAAGCAAACTGTATGTCGTTTGGGGCGTGATATATTATTCGGATGTTTTCGGGAAAAGATCACTACACCCGATTTTGCAGGTATTTTAAAAACGGCGAAGTCCGGCCGCTGGACCCTTTGCCAGACGGGTAACGACAGCAACTGACCTACTCCGATAACACCGGCCGGATAGCAAACCTTGAGGCGTTGGAGTTCAGCAAAACCGCCCGGAGTTTGGAATAGTGACCTTCCAGAGCCAAACCTGGTTTCCGCGATTGGCGGGAGACGGATGCAGCCGATGTCGATGCCGAGGATCCTTGGCACCGGGAAAATAACCCGCCAGAAGCCGTTTTAGGGCCACTGACGGGCTATTGAGGGATGGGGTACATCCGCTGATCTGCTCGTACTACCATAAAACCAAATTTTTGGGCGGAAATTCATCGACCGACCCAAGGTTTGGGTGGGTTAGGGTTGTCTGTTGAACCAAATGGCGGGGAGTTTTGATCGAGTTTGCCTAGACAAAAATCTAGGGTGGGCGCAAATCAGTGCGCTAGATATAGCGCCGCTAGCTTGACATGCGCAAGCAAACAGTCAGCGGTGCTTTCGTATCCACAGGTGGTGATAATCCTTTAGCTGAGCAAGCGCAGCGCTAGCACGCGCCAAAATTGAGTCCACGGCGGACAAGATCGTCAGCGGACCAGCCGCCATAGTAGCGCGGAAACAGCGTCGGCCGTGTGTAGAGTCCGGTGGCGTAGCCGCGACTGACGCAGTAGCCGCCAGGATAGCTGCTGTAGTAATAGCCAGGTGGGTAGCCCCTACCTGCGTAAGGGTCATCATAGCAATCGTAGTCATCGTAGTTCCGAGGCGAGGTGGTGGCGGCGACTGCGGCCGCGAGCAATCCGTACCCGGATACAGACCGCCGGGACTGTCGACGCGCAACCCCGGCAACCCTGACTGGGGTCGACGGTCGATCGACCCGCGCCTCGGCGCTTTCGACCCCCAGCGAAACTCCGCGATGTTCAGACCAACTGAACGACAGCAGCACCACACATGCAACGGTCGAGGTTGCGATTGCAGTTCTTTTCAAAGCCACCTTCATGGATTTTCTCCATCGCTTCACATCGGCTTCCCTAACAGACCGGAACCATCTGAACTTGCCATCCATTGGGCGTCATCACACGCTTGCGGAAGCGAGGGCAGTCATCGTGGCCGGTAAGATTCCGTACCAGTCCCCAAATCCATTTCCGTAGCCGCCCCCATAGCCGCCCGCGTAGCCGTCGATGTCCACAAACCCACCCGTAATCACCGAAGGCCTTGTCCCGTGGTGGCCTCGTCCGTGGAAGCTGCCGTCTCGAAAACGTCCGCCTTCGGCCGAGGCCGAAGTCGGTACAGGCTGTCGCGAAGGCGGATAGGATGAGTAACGTTGCAATTGTTTTCGGTGTCATGGGGACGTTCTCGCAGGTGGCAGCTCGACGGCCTTGGGCATGCTCAATATAGGGGCGCACATTACCGGCAAGAAAGGAGAAATTTAGCCCGACGACTAAAATAGGACTAAATTTTTTTAACGCGTCGTGAGCTATGGAAAGCTCTAGCCGTGGCCCAGGATTCGTTTTCCTGATTTGGGCTGTCCGGCCCAGCCAAGACAAACGAAGCTGCTATATTGAATGCTGATCCGCAGGGCTTAAGTTTCTCTTGAGTATATGCAAAATTCGAACGCCTTTACCATGGCGCTCAGATAGGAATTTCAGGCCTTAGTTGCAAATCACCTCGGCAACCCTTGGCTGCCAGGCGGCGGTTCCAGTGCGCGGCATAGTCGATCTAAAGCCAGCGCGAAAAGGAACCACACCTCCGCAATGCCGACGGCCAGGAATGTCACGAGCTCCAGACAGCCTGATATAATCCGCGTCCAATATGACATTCCTAATAAACCACCTGAGCCCGCGTTGGTTCCTATCGCCGGGTGGCGCTACCGCTCGGCGGTGGGGGACCATCAAGACCTGCTTTTCCGCTCGGGCTGAGCGCGCTATTAGGATTGACCATGCGCCAGCGACGACCGGAATCGATCCATTGCCAAGAATGCGGGAGGCCAGGTCCCTTCAGCGCGCAGAGCTGCCCAAAGTGCGGAGAAGTTCGGCGGCTTCGAGCCGAGCAGCGAAACCACCACACGTTGGTAGTAACCGCGGTGGCGTGTGGCTGTGTTGGCGGACTGTATGGATTTCTGCTTAGTGCAAGTACCTTCGCCGCTATCCTGGCCGGCTTCGGCTACGGGATGGTAGGCGTGCTGGTCGGAGTGCCTATTGGCTTCGCGATCAATCTAACTCGTGGCTTACTCCGATAAGCCCATGGGTCGCCCCACGTCATTCCCCGTCGCCTTCAGCTGTCCGCGCACCAACTGATAGTAACAACTTGCCTGCTGACATTGCTGGCAATCTGCCAAGCTGTGTCGCCTCGGTGCCGGCATCACACTGCACGTGCACCAATGAACCTTGAACGTAATAGGTCCCTTTGTGCGTCATGCCATCTAGCGTAATCAAAACATTCGGCAACGGAGCTGGTCCGACCATTTACTCTCTTTCGCATCCTGGCTTCGGTGGCGCGTCCTAAATGCTATCGCCGTAGGTCGGCGGATGGGCGCTAACTTAGGATATAAAGAATCGCGATTGCGACTATGAGAAACGCGATCCCACCAATCAAAAGCTCTATGAAATCTCGATTGAGCACGGCCAGCCCTCATCGGAACGGGCCTATTCCACCCTCACGCTAGGGTTGAGTCAATTATCCCAAACGTCGCAGTTGGTGTCTTCCTGGTTCATTTCCCTTTCGCATTCAGCTCGAGCTCAAAGTGATAACGGCAAGAGAACGCGCGCTTGACACTCTTTCTTGGACTAGTGCCCAGGACGCGTTAGGTGTGTCCCTCGGCTAATCGACGTGGCAGGGCGCGGGGCTTCGGTCCCGCGCTTTTTCATTTCGTCAAAAGGCGGACCCCAACGTTATTATCGTGGCGATGACCGACGCGATTGCAAAATCGAGGGCGGGACTGCTTTTGGCCTGACCACCGGAACTGTAATATAATCCGATGAGAGCAATGAAGAGAAATCCGCCAATGAAGGCTTTCATCTTTCGTTTCCTCAGGGCGCTGGCGGCCTCCCCCACGGCACAGTGTCGATGTTGAACAAGTAGGGAACGTAAAAGTGGCAAACCGGCTCCTTCAGTTTGCCATTTTGGGAGAAAAACCTAAGGCCTTCAAGGGGAGTTTGAGCCGATGGCGCTCCCAAGCGGAGGGATCGGATTAAGCGAGATCAATTACTTACCGGGAATTTTGGGGAAATCTACCCCCATTGAATATCAAGGGGTTTTGAAGCGGTTGCCCAAACAATCGGTGGTGCGCAATGCGCGGACCGCCTGATCCAGAAATGCGAAACCGCCCCGCTGGACACGGGACGGCATATCACAACGAGATTAACAGCATCGACATCGATAGCAAAACGCTCGCCGACGTTCAACCGCCAGCGCATATCTGAACGATTGCTGGGCGACCTGGGAGAAGCACGGCGAGCAGTAGCCCTAACCGATCCCGGCAAGCTGGCGACGATCGCTTACGGGCTCTTGCCTCGCGATCAGGGACAGACCCGGGGACACTCGTGACAGTGGTGACAACCAGACGAAGCAGAAAAACGAGGTCCGAGGCCGCCCCACTTCAATGGAGAATGCTGCCAGACGCCCCGTGAATGCCCGTACAGCGAATCGCGGGATTGCTTGCTGGTTACCCCAGCCCCGGCCCCGGAACGCACGGGGAGTGAATTTTGGGGCGTCGGAGCCAGCCGATAACGTCAAGCCGGCGGCGATTGCACACGGAGGGAAACGCGCCGGATGAGCGGGCGCCGATCGCGCGACGAGGGTGCCCGTGTGGAGCGGGCTATCGTTCATGCTCTCCAGACGCACGGGGAGTCAATTCTGGGGCGTCGAGCGGGAACCGATAACGTCAAGCCGGCGGCGATTGCTAATCCGGCGATATCGTCCTGCCGCTCATGGGCAGGGATCTCTGCCTGGAGGCAAAGGCAAGGGCTGACGGATACCGCATCGACAACCTGCGCAGCGCATTGCCGATCAATAGTTCCGATCCGGAAGCCAGGAACAAGAGTGTCGCTGCCGTCTGTCAGGCGGTGGTCGATCTCGCGCCGGCGGATCCTGTCGAGGGAATGCTAATCGCCAACATCATGGCGGCCAGTGATGCATCGCTCGCTCTGTATTGGAAAGGCTGGCTGAACGTGCATGAGCATTTCGATGCAGGAGATAAGTTTCTCGCTCTTGCCGACAAGGCAGCGCGGACGGGTGGCACTCTTGACCGAGGGGCTTGACCATCACCGAGGGCGGGGCCAGCAACAGACCACCGTCAAGCATGTGACCACGAACAACGTCACCGCGGATCAGGCGATCATTGCCGAGAGTGTCACCGCTGGCGGCGGTCGCGCGGTGTCGCCTGCTCTCCTGGCTGCCAGCTCTGAGACGCCTATGCCGATCCTCGACGAGACAAAGCTGCCTAACCCGGTGGGGGCGGGGAGGGGCGAGAAACGAAATGACCGACAACCCCATGCACCGCTGCAATGCCGCGCCCAGGTGCCGGGCTAAATCAAAGCGCACCGGCCTGCCCTGCCGATCGCCAGCGGTCAGTGGTTATCGCGTTTGCCGGATGCATGGTGCCCGCGGTGGTGCACCGGAGGGAAAGAGGAACGGCAATTTCCGGCATGGCGGCCGCACGAAGTAAGCCACCGAGGTGTCGCGTTTAATCAGCCAGCTTGCCCGCCTCGTGCGCGGGTTGGATTAAATGGCGAAAAAATCGTATCAGTCGCAGACCCAAAGCGGTGTTCGTAGTCTTTTGGTGTCAATCGGGATATCGGTCATCGAAATTCCACTCCCCCACGGTCTCCGTTGCGCCAGACAAGGCGACAGTCGAACGTAGTCCGAAACCCATCGAACGACAGTTCGAACTCGGTCGGCAGCAGCGAGAACCAATTCAGCCAAAGGCCCGCTCCAAAAGCCGTCAAATCCCGGACCCTGCAGGGCTGGAGCGTGATCTGACCGGGAAGAGAGAGCAGCAAGGTTTCGTTCACGAGTTTGCGTTTGGCCCGTCGCCGCTCGACCCGGTTCCATTCAAGGCTTTCTGCGCTGGCGGACATTGGAGGGACTTATCCTTTAGTGAACGCGCGGCCTGCCGCGAGGATAATGGGCGCAGTTAGTCCGACAACTAAAGTCGGTTATTAATCTTGACGCCCGTCCGAAAGGTTAAGTCTGGAACACCCGCAGCCGGTAGCTGTCATACTTCACTTCATGCAGCCAGTCCGGGGTGTCAGGGACGCTGGTCGATTTGGCGGGAGGGCACTCGAAGGACATGCGGTTAAGGTAGGCGTTGGCGAGGCATTTGCGAATCGCTCAGCGCCGGTTGGCCGCCTCCAAGAACGAGAGAACCGATTTAGGCACCTCGTCGTACTCAACATAGCGTCGGCGCAACTCGTCGGCGATGTCGCCGGTCACGTCACGCGACCAGCCTTCGGTGGTGTTGAAGGCTACGATGCGGACCGGATTTTTGTACTCGCCCGATAACAGGTTGCGGATCAGCGTTTCACGATCAGTGGCCGCTTCGTCGGTCTCTCGCCACGCTCGCCCGGTCCGGCCAAAATCATCGAGCACGAGATAAATATCTTGATCCGGCCCACGGGACTCCTCGACGGAACTCCTCGGCTAGAAGCCTGCATTATAGCGCAGGATGTCGAGGTTTTCACTAGTTTTTTGAAAATCCGCACTCTTTCGCACTGACCCTACTTTCCCAACATCCCGTCGATTGGCAAACGGACATGTAACTTCCACACGCGGCTCGGCAAGCTTCGTGCCCTTTTTGTTGATAGCTCTTGTCACAATAGCGAAAACAGACCTGTTGTCGTTCCGTACAATCTTTAGCGATTATCGGCGTTGTTGCCGAAACGATTGAGATACCTACCAGCAACGTAAGGATCACGCGCATGTTAACCTCCATATGTGCGGGTCCACAGATACGGGAGCTTACAATCAAAGCACGACGGATTGCTGTTGGGCTAGGGATAATGTCCGCACAGGTCAAAGGCGAAATACTCACTAGGAGCAAATATTTTCCGCTTTGGTCCCAACAACGGACATCGCTCGACACGGTCGGCATGTCCGTTCGGTGCCGATTTTGTTGCAAAAGTCGGTTGAGATGGGCCGCGAACCGTGATTCCGTTGTGTTGACGCGAATCTCGGCGAGGTCGATCCATGATGGGCCGTCTGAAGAGTGACCAAGGTCAACTGTTCTACGAGTTTCATCTTGGCGACGCGGTTCCCGAAGATCATCTGGTGCGGAAGATCGACGCTGCTCTCGATCTTTCCTGGCTTCGCAGCGAACTTGCACCTCATTATTCGTCCATGGGTCGCCCGTCGATCGATCCGGAGCTGATGATCCGGATGCTGGTCGTGGGGTATGTCTTTGCGATCCGCTCGGAGCGGCTGATCTGCCGTGAAGTGCAGGTGAACCTCGCCTATCGCTGGTTCTGCAAGCTCGGTATCGAAGACGCCATCCCGGATCATTCGGCGTTCTCGCGCGCCCGCAACGAGCGTTTCCGCGAGGGAGATGTTTTTCGTCGCGTGTTCGAGCGGGTCGTCGAGGCGTGCATTGCGGCCGGTCTGGTTGGCGGCGAAGGCTTTGCCGTCGATGCGAGCCTGATCCAGGCCGACGCCAACAAGCAGCGCTCGATCGCGGGTCAGGATTGGCGCAGGGATCGCGATCCGGCGAGGTCAAGCCGCGCGGTGAAGGAGTATCTGGCGACCCTCGACGATACGGCGTGGGGCGCCGCCAGCGACGTTGTCCCGAAGTTCGTCTCGCCGTCCGATCCCGCGGCGCAGTGGACCGGCGCTCACAAGGGGCCGGCATTCTTCGCTTACTCCGACAACTATCTCATCGACGTGAAGTTCGGCGTCATCGTTGATGTCGAGGCATCCCGCGCCATTCGCCAGGCCGAGGTCGGCGCAGCAAAGACCATGATCGAACGAACCGAGGAGCGCTTCGGCCTCAAGCCGGAGCGGCTTGTCGGGGATACCGCTTACGGGGCGGCTCCGATGCTGAACTGGCTGGTCGAGGAGAAGGGCATCGCGCCACATATCCCTGTGTTCGACAAGTCGAAGCGGGATGATGGCACCTTCTCGCGCAGCGACTTTCGATATGACCCGACCGGCGACGTCTACCACTGCCCGGGCGGAAAGCGGCTCGGGACGAGCGGCACCGTGCATGAGGGCAAGACGCTTCTGTATCGTGCCAGCAAGCTCGACTGCGATGTATGCCCGCTCAAACCGCAGTGCTGCCCAAAGGAACCATCGCGCAAGATCCCGCGCGATATCCATGAGCACGCCCGAGACGTTGCCCGGTCGCTCGCTGGCACCGAGGGCTTCGAGCAGTCGCGACGTGAGCGCAAGAAGATCGAGATGCGGTTCGCACACCTGAAGCGCATCCTGAGGCTCGGTCGGCTTCGACTGCGTGGCCCACGAGGCGCCCAGGATGAGTTTGTTCTGGCCGCCATCGCTCAGAACCTGCGACGGCTCGCATCGCTGGTCGCGCGACCGCCACCCGCTCAGGCTCTGTGCATTGCGTAGCGTAAGAGTTGCGTAGAGAGCGTCAGGGCCGGCGGATCAAAGCCGGTCGCCCTCAAGCGAAATGGCCGAACGACATCATCGGTCAGCAGCCGACTTTTGCAACAAAATCTGCCATGAGGGGAAGT
>CAVTNA010000009.1:0-20349 GCA_963735835.1 uncultured Alphaproteobacteria bacterium
TGCCATGGGCTTTGGCGACCTCGACGATTTTGGCCCCGATGCTGCCCCTGCCCTTGGCGACGACCCGTGGCGCACCGCTCCTGTCATAATGCAGCGCGACCGCAAGCTGGTTCCGCGTCTCCACGCTCATAGCGCGCGATCCAGAAAATGCCCCGCACGCGCCGGCGCCGATTCCGGAGGCGCGCCGGCGCGGATCACGATATCGCCGGGGCGAAGCTCGGCCTTGCTGAGCGCCTGGCTCAGTTGCGCGGCGCCGGCGCGCAACTGCGCCGCGGTGGCGGGCCGCTCCGCCCACATCCGCACCGACGTCCGCTCGCCGCTCAGCGACACCAGCGCATGAACCGGACCCGCGGGCTCGACGTCGAGCGAGAACCGCGCCCGCCAGATCCGCTTTGCGGATTCGGCCTCGCCGCCGCCGCCGTCGCGCGAAATTTCGAACTGCGCCATCGCGGTCCCCTGCGGCATCGCGAACGGGATTTCAAAACTCCAGCGCGGCGCGGCCGGATCCATCCGGGCGGCCGGGGTATCGGCACGATCCGGCAGTGAGGCCACCTGCAGCAAGGTCTGGCGCGCGATCGCGGCGTCGGTATCCCCGAGCAAATGATGCGCGGTAGCGGCGAGCGGCGCACCGGGGGCGATCGAAGGCGTGGCCACCGGTTGCGCCGAGGGTAACGCCCCGCGAAATGGCGGCGGTGGCGTTTGGGTATGGAATGTGATGTCGTCGCTGGGCCCATTTTGCAGCGCCGCCGCCGGCAATGATGCGTTTCCCGTGATGCGCGGAACAGGCGGCATCGTCTGCTGCAGCAGATTCAGCGCGGCGTCAGCCGTCATCGTTCGAGACCCGGCGTTGAGCAGCGCTTCGGGGAGCACGATCCGGACGGGAACGCTCGATCCCACGGAAATCGTCGACGACCGGCAGACGCGCCTGCGGCTGCAGAAGCATCTCCTGCGTCTCGATGTCGGGAGAAAGTGAGGGGGCAAGCGTTGGTGCCGCCGCGGCCTGCTCCGGAACCGCATTACCGCCTGCGGAAATCACGGGAATCTCCGGCACGGCGGGCTGCGGTGCAACGGTCGCCGGCGCGGCAATGACCGGCGCGGCGATAGCCGGCGTGTCGGCCACCGGCGTGGCCGCACTTTGCGTCGCGGCGGCCGCGCCGAGCGACGACACCAGTGCCTGACGAAGCACGATCAGCGCCGCCTTCAGATCGGGCATGCCGGAGGCGAGCGAAACCGATCCCGACGCCAGCGAGGCCTCCAGAAAAAGCCCGGATTTTTGCACGGCACTCTTGACATCGCTGCCGGTCAAATTCTGGTCGAGGCTGGTCTGCTGCGCCAGCACCTGCATGACAGCCTGTTGCAGTTTCGGCGGCAGGCTGTTCGACCCGGCGACGACGCCGAGATTGGCAAACAGAGGCGCCAGGCTGTCCTGCTGGGTAGCCGCGCTCGCGGCCGCCGTGGAGACGGCGACCTGCTCAAGCGGTGTCAGTATATTCCTGGGAAGCGTCGCACCGAGCGGCGGACCCGATGTAGCATCGACCGGCGCATTCGGCGTCAGCGTTACGGTATCGGCGGAGGCGGCCGACGCCGCGCCCTGCCCGACCACCGCGAGCCTGATTCCGTCCTGCGTTTGCGATACCGCAAGCTGCAGGGTCTGGCCGGCGGCAAGCGGAATTTCCGAGAGCACATCGATCGAGAGGCTTGCTATCGCGATCCGCACCAGATTGTCGGAGAGTATCTTGAGCACCTCGGCGTCAACGACGCTTCCCGGCTGCAGCACGAGATCGGGCGCGGCACCCTGGGCGGCAATCACCGGGAGGATCGGATTGACGGAAATCGACATGAGGCGGTCTCGCTGGGCCGTCGAGGCTAGCGCAGCGTCGTAAACCTCTCGTTAACCGACTGACTAATTCAGGGCTTTAAGCCCGATTCAGCGCCTCAAGAATCGCTGCGGCGGCCCTGAAATCGACCAGCCGCGCCGCGCGCCGCGCGGCCACCTCTTCATCCGCGCCCCATTTTTCGATGTTCCAGTCCTCATCGACGTGGGCGGCGGCCCAGACCTGATCCTGATCCAATACGCCGCGCAACAGCGCCAAAGCGAGCAGCGCCGAGCCCGTCAGGGTCGTGACCACATGCAAGGCCGCGACCGACCAGGGGTCGGCGGGCAACGCCGCGCGCGCTGCCGCTATCGCCGAATCGGGCTGGCGGACATGCACGATCCCTTCGGCAAGAATGAAGTGCGCGCCGAGCGTATCCGCCGCCCAGAACAACGGTGGATCCCAGTAGCGCGGCCTCGCGCGCGACCAGCGCCGCGGGATGGCCGGCGCGGTAGAACAAGAGATCGGACTGGAAATATTTCGCGATGTCAGAGGTGACCGCCTCGACCCGGTCGACCACGGCATCGACCACGCTGTTGGCGAACCGGGTCATCGGCATTGTCAGGGGATCGATGAACTCCTTCTGGGCTTCCCATTCGGCGACGATGGCATCCGCGATCACCCTGACGGGCGCGACCACCTGGCGGCCGGAAGGCGTGCGGATCGGCTTGTCATCCAGCGTAATTGCAAAGCCGTCGCTGCCTTCGACCACGCCGGCGCTGGGCGTAAAAGCGTTTGCGGCGCGGGCCCCGCGTCGTGCGCCGCACCGCCTCCTCCGGATCGAGCGGGGATTTTCCGGATGTTTCTTCGAACAATTCACGCATTCGTTTTTTCGTCTTCTGTTTGTCGGCAATTTGCCCGCAAGAGTATGATAATGACAGGGGCAAATAAAGCTGAAGCGGCGATGGCAAGGATCTTTGCAGCGGTTCTGGTTCTGGTTGCCGGCCTCGGTATCTTGCCGGCTAGGGCCGGATTCCGTTCGCCGGAATCGCTGGTCAGGAATGTCTACGCCTATTACGGCGACCGGTCGTCCGATCTCTCGAACGGGCTGCCGCGCGATTCCGCCATCGCGCGCCAGTTCTTCGACCCGAGTTTGCGGGAAGCCTGGATTTCCCTAAGAAACCAGCCTTACGATTTTCTGGTGCAGAGCGTGGCGTGGAAGATCGGCGCGGTCTCGATATCGATCCTCCGCAAGCAGTTCGACAAGACCTATGTCACTGCCGCTTTCACCAACAACGGCCGGGCGGTCACGCTGAATTTCATTCTCGTCAATGGCCGCGACGGCTGGGTGATTTCGGATGTCGAGAGCCCGCATGATTCCTTGCGGATGTTTCTTGCCCAGTACCGAAACTGAATTCTGGTCGTCGATTGACGCAGGAGCGCGGATAGGCATCACGCTCGCCTGGCCGAGCCCGCTGGCTGCCGCATCGTCGCGGCACTTGCGGGATATGTCGTGATCCGCAATCGGATTATTCTTCAGGCGCGTTCTCGATCGGATCGAACCGGTCGGCCTCGAGACCGAGCAGGTTCCACGATTGCAGCATATGCGGCGGCAGCGGCGCGGTGGCGTCGATAAACCCGCCGCGCGGATGCGGTATCACGATCCGGCGCGCCAGCAGATGCAGCCGTTTCTGCAGGCCGCCCGGCAGTTGCCAGTTCTCCTTGTTGAAATATTTGGGATCGCCGACGATGGCGTGATCGATATGCGCCATATGCGCGCGCAACTGATGGGTCCGTCCGGTCACCGGCTTCAGCGATACCCAGGCGAGCTTCTGCGCCGAGGTCTCCACCACGGCATAATAGGTCACGGCATGGCTGGCGCCCTCGTCGCCGTGCGCGGCGATGCGCATGATGGTATCGTCCTCGCTCTCCTCCTTGGCGAGGTAGGTCGAAATGCGGCCCTGCTTCGGCTTCGGCACGCCCGCCACCAGCGCCCAGTAGATCTTGCGCGCCGAACGATGGCGGAACGATCCGGTCAGCGCGGTCGCGGCGAACCGCGTTTTCGCGACCAGGAGGCAGCCCGCCGTCTCCTTGTCGAGCCGGTGCACCAGCCGGGGTTTCTGGCCCTTGGCGTCGCGCATCACTTCCAGCATCTGATCGATGTGCCTGACGGTGCCGGAACCGCCCTGCACCGCCAGCCCTGCCGGCTTGTTCAGCACCATGACGTCGGCGTCCTCGTACAGGATCATGTCCTTGAGGGCCTGGAGCGTCTTGGTCGCGGCTTCCGAGAGGTGTCCCGCCACCTTGGGGGCATCGAGCTTGAGCGGCGGAATGCGGACGCTCTGCCCCTCCTCCAGCCGGTCCTTGCTGTCGGCGCGCTTGCCGTTCACGCGCAGCTCGCCTTTGCGGACGATGCGCTGGATATGGGAGAACGACAGGCCGGGAAAACGCGCCTCGAGAAAGCGGTCGACGCGCATGTTGTTCTCGTCCGCGGTCACGATCGACGGTCTGAACTTTGGTCGGCAGCGGCGGCGCCTCGGCGACGACCTTCGCAGGCTCGGCAATGAAAGGCGGCGGCTTCGGCGCGCGCGAGGCGGACGGCGAGAAGCGCGCCGACGGCTTGCCGCCCGGACGATGCACCTGCGGCCGCTCGGTCCGCGAGCCCCGATAGGGCGGCGCGCCCTTCGGGCGATCGCCCCGGGCCTTCAATGGTCTCTTGACGCGACGGCTCATATTGCGGCGGCTCCAGATTGAGCCGTTGGGTAGCGCAAAAGCATGGGAGCGTCACGGCGAAATCGGTACAAATTCGCTACGGGATCGGCCATGTTAGACCAGGAAACCAGCAACCAGATGGGAGCATCAGGGATGGCATTGACCGAAATCAGTCCTGGCCGTTATTGCGGCCATGTCGGTCACGCGCGGCATGGGCCGAGGGAAGCCCGATGCCGGATGAGATCGCCTGGAAGCTTCAGGAGCTCGGCCAGGTCATCGATCCGCCGAAGACGGCCGCGCTCTACGCGCCGCTGCAGCAAAAAGAGCCCTATCAGGGCGTCAAGGTCGAGCGCGACGTCAAATATGGCGCCGCCGACCGCAACCTGCTCGACGTCTTCACGCCGGAGACAGCGTCATCGCCGCGCCCGGTGCTGATCTTCGTCCACGGCGGCGCGCTTCACCGCCGGCAACAAACGCGGACCGGGCAGCCCGTTCTATGACAACATCATGCTGTGGGCGGTCAAGAACGGCTTCGTCGGCGTCAACATGACCTACCGCCTCGCCCCGCAGTCGCCGTGGCCGGCGGCGCGCGGAAGATCTGGCCGCCGCCGTGCGCTGGGTGACGGACAACATCGTCGTCGCGCGGCGGCGAGCCGGCCCGCATTTACCTGATGGGCCACTCGGCGGGCGCGGTCCATGTCGCGACCTATCTGGCGCACCCGGCATTTCAGGAGACCAAAGGGCAATGGACTGGCGGGCGCCATCATCGTGTCAGGCGCTTTACGATCTGACCAGGCGTGGCCAGCCTCCGACGCGACCAAGGCCTATTTCGGCAGCGGATCCTGCAAGCTATGCAGGAACGATCGTCTTTCAACGGGCTGCTGAAAACCAAGACGCCCCTCATGATCGCATCGGCCGAACTTGATCCGCCGCCGTTCGTCAGGACCAATTCAATCTCCTGAAGGACAGCCTCTGCAAGAGCTGAACATGGCTGCGTCCGCAGCTTCATGCTGCCGCAGCACAGCCACATGTCGGAGGTGTATTCGATCAACACCGCCGACACGCGGCTGAGCAACGAGATACTCGACTTCGTCAGGGCCGGGAAATAGCCGGGCACCTTCAGCGGCCAGCTCAGAACAGGAGAACCTGCACATCGGCAGACATCAGCTGCCGCTGATCGTCCGGCAGCACCGTCAGGCCTGTGGTCTCCGGCTTCAGCAGCTGCTTGATCGAGGCCGCCTTCGCCGGATCGGCGAATACATATCGCACCGATCCAGGCGTTCCTTTCTTGGCATCGCTGAGCTCGGAATAATCGGAGAAGACCGATGTCGCCAGATATCCCTTTTTCAGGAGATCGTTCTCCATCTGCTTGGCGAGGATCTTCATTTTGGGATCGGAAGGGTACACGACAATAACTGTCGAACTCCGGTTTGCGCCGAATTCCGCCGACGGCGGCGGCGGCGATGGCGCTGCCGGCGCGACCTTTCTGCTGAGATCGGCAAGCGAGATCTTGATGTCTTCGAGCCGCGCGTTGATGCCCGCCGCCTGCTCCGAAACCTGACCCGTGGTCGCGGCCTGCCCCGACAATTCAATTCCGAGCCCCTTGAAATTGAAGAAGGCGAGCGCGGGGATCACGAACAACAACCCGCCAAAGGCGAGCAGTCCGGCAAAGACATTTGAAACTGCGGGGCTTCGCAGGATGGCAACCGCGCAGATGATCATCAAGATGACGCCACCGATTAGCGGACCGATTCTGATCAGGAGATCTGCGGTCATCGGCGTGTCCCCAATGATTGACGATCAGCTTAATACAACCTCAGCGGTAGTCAACCGCGCTTCCCGCGCAGCTTCGCCCAGTAGTCCAGCCGCCGGCGGATCTCGCGCTCGAATCCGCGATCGGGCGGATCGTAAAAGGTCTGGCGTCCCAGCGCTTCCGGGAAATAGTCCTGTCCGGAGAAGGCTTCCGGCGTGTCGTGATCGTATTCGTAGCCGGAGCCATAGCCTTCCGACTTCATCAATTTGGTCGGCGAATTCAGAATGTGTTTTGGCGGCAGCAGCGAGCCGCCCTCTTTGGCCGCGCGCATCGCCGCGCCAAACGCCATGTAGGCGGCGTTCGATTTCGGCGCGGTGGCGAGATAGATCACGGCCTGCGCGATCGCGAGTTCGCCCTCGGGAGAGCCGAGGAAGTCGTAGGCGTCCTTGGCGGCGTTGGCGATCACCAGCGCCTGCGGATCGGCGAGCCCGATGTCCTCGACCGCCATGCGGACCACGCGCCGCGCCAGGAACAACGGGTCCTCGCCGGCGTCCATCATGCGCGCGAGATAATACAGCGCGGCGTCGGGATCGGAGCCGCGCACCGATTTATGCAGCGCCGAGATCAGGTTGTAATGGCCGTCCGCCGACTTGTCGTAGATCGGCGCACGGCGCTGCAGGATGTCCTGCAATTGCGCGGCATTGAAGGTCTCGCTTTCGCGCGCGGCGCGCCAGACCTCTTCGGCAAGCGTCAGCGCGGCGCGGCCGTCGCCATCGGCCATGCGCACCAGCACGGCGCGGGCCTCCTCGTCGAGCGGCAGCTTCCTGCCCTCGATCTTCTCGGCATGGAGCGAACAGCTTTTCGATCGCGGCCGCGTCGAGCGAATGAAACACCAGCACGCGCGCCCGCGACAGCAGCGCGGCGTTGAGCTCGAACGAGGGATTTTCGGTGGTCGCCCCGACCAGCACCACGGTGCCGTCTTCCATCACGGGCAGAAACGAATCCTGCTGCGCGCGATTGAAGCGATGCACCTCGTCGACGAACAGCAAGCGTGCCCTTGCCGGTCTCGCGCCGGGCACGCGCCGCGTCGAACACCTTCTTCAGGTCGGCGACCCCGGAAAACACCGCGGAAATCTGCTCGAAATGCAGTTCGGTCGCATCGGCCAGCAGCCGGGCCACCGTGGTCTTGCCGGTGCCCGGCGGTCCCCAGAAGATCAGCGAACCCAGCGTGCGCGTCGCCAGCATGCGCGTCAGCGCGCCGTCGGGACCGAGAATGTGATCCTGTCCGACGACATCCGACAGCGTACGCGGGCGCAATCGGTCCGGAAGCGGATGCGGCGCATCCTGCTCCATCCCCGCGGCAGCGAACAGGTTTGCAGCTTCGCGTGGTCGCTTCGGGCTCATCCGCCGAGCGTGACGTTGATCTGCTGGCCGCCGCGCACCAGCGTGATGCGCCAGATCCGGGACGGACTCGCGCGTCGCCTTTTCGAGATCGCTGGTCCTGGCGATCTTCTGATTGTTGACCGCCAGGATGATGATCGCCCTTCTGGAAGCCGACGCTGGCGGCCGTTCCGCCGTCGGCCAGATCGGTCACCACGACGCCTTCGGTGTCGGGATCGAGATGCAGTTCATCGGCCACCGCCGGCGAGATGTTCGCGACCTTGGCGCCCTGGAACGGCGAGCGGCCGGTCAGGACGATTTCGTTGCGGCCGGTGTCGGGCGCGGTTTCCAGCGGCACCGTCAGCTTCACGGTCTTGCCGGCCGCGCAGCACGTCGATCTGCGCGGTGCCGCCGAGCGGACGGGTGGCAAAGCGGTAGTCGAACGCATTGGGATCCTCGACCGTCTGGCCGTCGATGGCGACGATCAGATCGGACGGCTTCAGCCCGGCCCGCGCCGCCGGGCTGCTCGGAACCACATTGGCGACCAGCGCGCCGGTCGGAAGCCGAAGCCCCAGCGTCTCGGCGATCTCCGGCGTCACCGCCTGCAATCGCGCGCCAAGCCACGGCCGCTTGACGGCCTTGCCGCCGCTCTTGGCGGAGGCAACGACGACGCGCACCATGTTGGCAGGGATCGCAAAGCCGATGCCCTGCGATCCGCCGGAGCGCGAGAAGATCGCGGTATTGATGCCGGCGAGCTTGCCGGTCATGTCGACCAGCGCGCCGCCCGAATTGCCCGGATTGATCGCGGCATCGGTCTGAATGAAGAACTGGTAGTCGGTGATGCCGACCTGCGTGCGCGCCAGCGCCGAGATGATGCCGTGGGTAACGGTCTGTCCGACGCCAAAGGGATTGCCGATCGCCAGCACGACGTCGCCGACCAGCAATTCGTCGGAATTGGCGAAATCGAGCGTCGGGAATTTCTCGTGGCTATCCTTCAGCCGCAGCACCGCCAGATCGCTGCGGCGGATCCTTCAGCACGATCTCGGCCTCGAATTCGCGCTTGTCCGACAGCGATACCTTGACCTCGTCGGCGCCTTCGATGACGTGGACGTTGGTCACGACCAGACCGGACGGATCCACCATCACGCCCGATCCCAGCGAGCGCTGCATCTGTTCCGGCTGCTGGCCAGGCACGCCGAAGAAGCGGCGGAAGATCGGATCGTCGAGCAGCGGATTGCGGTCCTGCACCACCTTGGCGGCATAGACGTTGACCACCGCCGGCTGCACGCGCTGCACGATCGGCGCGTAGGAGAGCCTGAGTTCGGCCGACGAGGCCGGCACGCGCCGGTCCTGGGACATCGCCGGCGCCGCAGCCAGCAGGACCAGCAATGCCGTGAAAATGCGAACAACGATCATGAAAGGATTCCCGAGGATTGGAGCGTGCGAATATAGGCGTCCCGGCCCGCGAATAGAAGTGATTGCACGCCCCGGCAACGCCGGGTTAGGCCCGATTCGGCGGCGGTTATTCGCGCCGGACAACCCGGGCTTTCCGCGCGATCCTTGCAATTCCGCGGCTGAACCAGCACCTATTGGTCCCGGAACGGCTGACGTCGCCGGGCACAGGGAGAAACGCCAGATGAAGGCCGTCGGATACAGGAAGTCGCTTCCCATCGATGCCGCGGACGCACTGATCGATTTCGAGACCGCGAAACCGGAACCGAAGGGCCGCGACATCCGCGTCGCCGTGAAGGCGATCTCGGCCAATCCGGTCGATTACAAGGTGCGCAGAGCGCGCCGCGCCGCCCGAGGGCGAGACCAAGATCCTGGGCTACGACGCCGCCGGCGTCGTCGAGGCCGTTGGCCCCGATGTCACCCTGTTCAAGGCCGGCGACGAGGTTTTCTACGCCGGCTCGATCCTGCGGCAGGGCACCAACTCGGAATTTCATCTGGTCGACGAGCGCATCGTCGGCCGCAAGCCGAAGACGCTGTCTTTCGCGCAGGCCGCGGCCCTGCCGCTGACCTCGATCACCGCGTGGGAATTGCTGTTCGACCGCCTCGGCGCGGTACCCGGCAAGAGCGTCGATCCGCGCACGCTGCTGATCATCGGCGGCGCCGGCGGCGTCGGCTCGATCCTGATCCAGCTCGCGCGCCGCCTCACCGGCCTGACGGTGGTGGCGACGCGCGTCGCGGCCGGAATCGCAGAAATGGTGCCTCGATCTCGGCGCCCATGCCGTCGATCGATCACGCAAAGCCGATGAAGGAACAGATCGAAAAACTGAAACTGCCGCCGGTCGGCCTGATCGCGAGCCTGACCAACACCGACCAGCACTACAAGGCGCTGGCCGACATCATCGCGCCGCAGGGGAAATTCGGATTGATCGACGATCCCTCCGAATTCAACGTCAGCGTTTTCAAGGGCAAGGCCGTCTCGATCCACTGGGAGGCGATGTTCACCCGCTCCTCGTTCCAGACGCCGGACATGATCGCGCAGCATCACCTCCTGAACGACGTCGCCGATCTCATCGACAAGGGCGTGCTGCGCACCACGCTCGACCAGAGCTTTGGCACCATCAATGCCGCCAACCTGAAGCGGGCGCATGCGCTGCTGGAAAGCGGCAAGTCGCGCGGCAAGATCGTGCTGGAGGGCTGGTAGCGCGGCTTGCCGTCAGCGAGGAGCATCGCGACGTCATAGCGGCCGATCCTTCGAAGCTGGGACCGCATCGACCACATTCGCGTTGGCTCGATGAGGCTGCAACGTCGAACGACCAGCTGTTTGAACGGCGCGCTGACGTCGCTTGGAAAACGAAGAGCTACGCCGCTTCGGCCGCGGGCTTTTCCTGTACCGGGCCGGAATCGAGGCCCTTGGCATCGACGTCGCGGTCGACGAATTCGATCACGGCCATCGGCGCGTTGTCGCCGTAGCGGAAGCCGGCCTTGATGATGCGGGTATAGCCGCCCTGGCGGTCCTTGTAGCGGGTGGCGATCACATCGAACAGTTTTCGGACCTGATCGAGATCGCGCATCTCGCGAGATCGCCTGGCGGCGCATGGCGAGGCCGCCCTTCTTGCCGAGCGTGACCAGCTTCTCGACGATCGGGCGCAGTTCCTTCGCCTTCGGCAGCGTGGTGACGATCTGCTCGTGCTTGATCAGCGCCGCGCACATGTTGGCGAACATCGCGCGCCGATGCTCGGCGGTGCGGTTGAGCTTCCGATGAACCTTGCCGTGACGCATGTCATATTCCTCAGTACTTGTTCTGTCGCGACGGCTCGTCGGACATATCTGCTCAGGTGGGCCGCCTGCGTTCGCCCAAAATGTCGATGGCCGGGGCGACCAGTGCCCGAGTCCGATCACGCTTACGTCGTATCGAATCAATAATGATCTTCGAAGCGCTTGGCCAGCTCGTCGATATTCTCCGGCGGCCAGCCCGGCACTTCCATGCCGAGATGCAGACCCATCTGGGCCAGCACTTCCTTGATCTCGTTCAGCGACTTGCGGCCGAAGTTCGGGGTACGGAGCATTTCCGCTTCCGACTTCTGCACGAGGTCGCCGATGTAGACGATGTTGTCGTTCTTCAGGCAGTTGGCCGAACGCACCGACAATTCGAGCTCGTCGACCTTCTTGAGGAACGCCGGGTTGAACGCGAGATCGGGAATGATCTCCTGCGCCACTTCCTTGCGCGGCTCTTCGAAGTTGACGAACACGTTGAGCTGATCCTGCAGGATGCGCGCGGCATAGGCCACCGCGTCATCCGGGCTGATCGCGCCGTTGGTCTCGATCGTCATGGTCAGCTTGTCGTAGTCGAGGATCTGGCCCTCGCGGGTGTTCTCGACCTTGTAGGAGACCTTGCGCACCGGGGAGAACAGGCTGTCGACCGGGATCAGGCCGATCGGCGCGTCCTCGGGACGGTTGCGCTCGGCGGCGACGTAGCCCTTGCCGGCGGCGACCGTGAATTCCATGCGGATTTCCGCGCCCTCGTCGAGGGTGCAGATCTGCAGCTCCGGATTGAGCACCACGACATCGCCGACGGTCTGGATGTCGCCGGCGGTGACGACGCCCGGGCCCTGCTTCTTCACGACCATGCGCTTGGGGCCTTCGCCCTGCATCTTGATCGAGATGTCCTTGATGTTGAGCACGATGTCGGTGACGTCCTCGCGAACGCCCGCGATCGAGGAGAATTCGTGCAGCACGCCGTCGATATGCACCGACTGCACCGCGGCGCCCTGCAGCGACGACAGCAGGATGCGGCGCAGCGCGTTGCCCGAGCGTCTGGCCGAAGCCGCGCTCGAGCGGCTCGGCGACCAGGGTCGCAAAGCGGTTCGCGTCGGTGCCCGGGGTTACCTGGAGCTTGTTGGGGCGGATAAGTTCTTGCCAATTTTTCTGGATCGTCACTGTTTCACCCATACCGGCCAGTCAATTTGCGATTCAAATCACTGGCGTTGGAGATCGCGGATCAGTCCGCGCTTCAAATTTCTAAAAACCATCGCCGGCGGCGAAAGCCGCCCGCGGTCGATACGTCAAACCCGCCGACGCTTGCGCGGACGGCAACCATTGTGCGGGATCGTCGTCACGTCGCGGATCGATGTGACGGTGAAGCCCGCGGCCTGCAGCGCACGAAGCGCCGATTCGCGGCCCGAACCCGGACCGGCAACTTCAACCTCCAGCGTGCGCATGCCGTGTTCCTGCGCCTTCTTGGAGACGTCTTCCGCCGCGACCTGCGCGGCATAGGGGGTCGATTTGCGCGAGCCCTTGAAGCCCATCGTTCCCGCCGACGACCAGGCAATGGTGTTGCCCTGCGCGTCGGTGATGGTGATGGTCGTGTTGTTGAACGACGAATTCACGTGCGCAACGCCGGACGCAATGTTCTTGCGCTCACGGCGGCGTACGCGGGTGGCTTCCTTGCCCATTCCAGAACCTTTCTTACGATCTCAACGCCGCCGTAATGCCAGCGGCTACACCTGAAACGCGAATTGCGAATGGCAAGTGGCCAATAGAACCAGTCGCCACTTGCTGTCCGCTGTTCGCAAACTACTTTTTCTTGCCGGCGATCGACTTGGCCGGACCCTTGCGCGTGCGCGCGTTGGTGTGGGTACGCTGACCGCGCACCGGCAATCCGCGGCGATGGCGCAGACCGCGATAGCAGCCGAGATCCATCAGACCGCTTGATGTTCATGCCGGTCTCGCGACGCAGGTCGCCTTCGACCATATAGTCACGGTCGATCACTTCACGGATTTGCAGCACTTCCTGATCGCTCAGCTGCGAGACGCGGCGGTCATCGGGAATCTTGACCTTCTCCAGGATGTCGGCCGCATTTCTCTGGCCGATGCCATGGATGTACTGGAGCGCGATCAGAACGCGCTTGTTGGTCGGAATATTCACGCCGGCAATACGGGCCACGGACTTCTCTCCTGTCGCCGATCTCGGACCGGCCGTTTCTCAGCTATTCGGGCAAGTGTTCGCAAACGCGAACACGACGCCCTTCCCCTTGGAGATCTCGGGGCCCGGCATCGTCTAGAACTATCCGACTTGGATACGGGCCTTATTAAAGGACTCAATCTGGTTTCGTCAACCGTTGCTATGCTTTAGCTCGCTTTTTCGTGACCTTTTTAGCGGCCTTCCCAGTCTTGCCGGCGACGCGGGCCCGGGAACCCGCCGCTGCCTTGCGAAACGCCTTTTTTGCCCCCCTGGATGCCGGTTTCCCGGCCTTCCGAGCGGCTTTGGCGGCCTTTCTGGCGGGCCTTTGCCCCCTTCCCGGTTGCCTCGGGCGACCGATTTGGCGGCCTTTTCGGCAGCCTTTCTGCGCTCCGCTTGCCCGCACCAGCTTTCCTGGCTGCCTTGGTTTGCGACGGCGCCGATCGCGGCCAGGATCCGGTTGATTTCCCGGGTCACTGCCTCGATGGTCATCATGCCGTCGACGGTCAGCAGCTTGCGCCGTTCCGAATAGTAGTGAATCAGCGGTTCGGTCTGCGAACGGTAGCTCGCCAGCCGCTTGGTCAGCACTTCCGGCGTATCGTCGATGCGGATCTCCTCGCCGCGGGCCCGCATCTGCGCAACGCGGGTGTCGACGCGCTGCAACAGCGCGCTTTCGTTGACGCGAAGCTCGATCACGGCGTCGAGCGTCAGGTGCTTCTTCTTGAGAAGCCCGTCCAGCGCCTCGGCCTGCGGCACCGTGCGCGGGAAGCCGTCGAGAATAAAGCCGCTCCTGGCGTCGGGCTGATCGATCCGGTCGGAAATGATTCCGACCACGACGTCATCCGGCACCAGGCCGCCGGAGGCCATGATGTGCTGGGCCCTGATGCCGACCGGCGTCTGCGCCGCCACCGCGGCGCGCAGCATGTCGCCGGTCGAGAGCTGGACGATGCCGTAGCGCTGAACCAGCCGCTGAGCCTGGGTTCCCTTGCCCGACCCCGGCGGCCCGAGAAGAATCAGTCTCATTCGTATTCGCCCCCGGCTCGGTGAGCGACCAGCCGCGCACCAGCGTTTCAAATCCAGAAATCAGCGCCAACCACAATCAGCGCCGAGCGCGGATGGCGAAAGATGCAACTCGCAAGTCGAGAGTCCCGGCCTTGATTTAAATCAGAACCGAGGATCAATTTCTTGCTTTACGCGTTCTCTCCACGCGAACCGGTACCCGGCTCGCGCGAAAACGCAATGGAAGTCAGCGGCGACGCCCCCTCAACTTCGACTTCCTGATCAGCCCCTCGTACTGATGGGCGAGCAGATAGCCCTGAACCTGCGCCACCGTATCCATGGTCACGCTGACGACGATCAACAGCGACGTGCCGCCGAAGTAAAACGGCACCGAGGCGTAGGAAATCAGAATCTCGGGAATCAGACAGACGATGGCAAGGTAGATCGCGCCCAGCACCGTGATCCGCGACAGCACGTAATCGATATATTCGGCGGTGCGTTCGCCCGGCCGAATGCCCGGAATGAAGCCGCCGTGCTTCTTGAGATTGTCGGCGGTCTCGGTCGGGTTGAACACGATCGCGGTATAGAAGAACGCGAAGAACACGATCAGCGCCAGATAGAGAAACAGAAACAGCGGGCGGCCGTGGCCGAGCTGCGTGGTGATCCATTGAAACCATTCCGGGCCCTTGCCGGCGTTGAAATTGGCCACCGTGGTCGGCAGCAGCAGCAGCGAGGAAGCAAAGATCGGCGGAATCACGCCCGAGGTATTCAGTTTCAGCGGCAGATGCGAGGACTGGCCTTCGAACATCTTGTTGCCGACCTGGCGCTTCGGATACTGGATCAATAGCCGCCGCTGCGCGCGCTCCATGAACACGATGAAGGCGATCACCGCCACCGCCATCACGATCACGACCAGGATGATGCCGGTCGACAGCGCGCCCTGACGGCCGAGTTCCAGCATGTTGGCGAGCGCCGAGGGCAGTTCGGCGACGATGCCGGCGAGAATGATCAGCGAAATACCGTTGCCGATGCCGCGCGAGGTGATCTGCTCGCCGAGCCACATCAGGAACATGGTGCCGCCGGTCAGCGTGATCGCGGTCGAAAGGCGGAAGAACATGCCGGGATCGCTGACGACATTGCCGGCGCCCTCAAGCCCGACCGCGATACCGTAGGACTGGAACGCGGCCAGGATCACCGTGAGATAGCGGGTGTACTGGTTCAGCGTCTTGCGGCCGGCCTCGCCTTCCTTCTTCAGCGCCTCGAGCTGCGGCGATACCGTGGTCAGGAGCTGAATGATGATCGAGGCCGAAATATACGGCATGATGTTCAGCGCGAAGATCGCCATGCGGTGAATGCCGCCGCCGGCGAACATATTGAACATGCCGAGAATGCCGCCGGCCTGCGACTTGAATACCTGTTCCCAGATGGCGGGATCGATGCCGGGCAGCGGAATGTAGGTGCCGAGCCGATAAACAAGCAGCGCACCCAGTGTGAACCAGATGCGCTTCTTCAGCTCTTCGGCCTTTCCGAGCGCCGAGAAATTGAGGTTTGCCGCCAGTTGTTCCGCTGCTGAGACCATGTTTGGCTTTCTCCCGCCGCCCTTGCGCTGTCGATGCCCCGAAGGCGGGACATTCAGCAGACGCCGGACATTATTTGGTGCTCGGCTTTGATAAGTCCATCGTCCCGTCGTGCAGATCGCCCGCCCCGGGCGAGCGATGACGCAGATGTTACGCCGCCTCGCCTTCATCCTTCTTGGCCGGCGCCAGGATTTTCACCGTGCCGCCCGCCTTCTCGACCGCCGCGATGGCGGATTTCGAAGCGCCATGTACCTCGATCGTCAGCTTGGCCTTGAGTTCGCCACGGCCGAGCAGCCGCACGCCGTCTTTCGCGCGCCTGATAACGCGGGACTTCACCAGCGATTCGGCGTTGATGGTGCCCTTGGCGTCGAGCAGCTTGGCGTCGATCGCCTCCTGGAGCCGATCGAGGTTGATCTCGGCAAATTCGAGCCGGAAAATGTTGTTGAAGCCGCGCTTGGGCAGCCGCCGATGCAGCGGCATCTGGCCGCCCTCGAAGCCCTTGATGCGCACGCCGGAGCGCGCGGTCTGGCCCTTGCCGCCGCGGCCGGCGGTCTTGCCCTTGCCCGAGCCGATGCCACGGCCGACGCGCATGCGCTTTTTGCGCGAGCCGGCATTGTCGGCGATATCGCTGAGCTTCATCGTTGGCTTCCTTTATCCTTGGAACATGATCTTGACCGAAAACCGGTTCCGGTTTTTCGGCATCATGCTCCCATCCTATTTCTCGTCGACGACACGGACGAGATGTTGAACCTTTGCGATCATGCCGCGAATTGCAGGCGTGTCCCGCAGCTCGGTGACCCGGCCGATCTTGTTGAGCTTGAGGCCGATCAGCGTCGCGCGCTGCGAGTGGTGGCGGCGGATCGCGCTGCCGGTCTGCTCGACCTTGATCATCTTTGCGGCCTTGGCCATCGTCATAACTCCAGATCGTTTAGTTGGGCATGATCGTTTCGGAAAACCGGTTTTCCGTTTTTCCGGATCAAGCCCGGCTAGTATTACTCGGCCACGACTTCGGCATCGCCGCCGACGCGGCGCGACTGCAGCGTCGACACCTTGATGTTGCGGCGCGCCGCAACCGAGCGCGGCGAATCCTGATGCTTCAGCGCGTCGAAGGTCGCGCGAACCATGTTGTAGGGGTTCGACGAGCCGATCGACTTCGCCACCACGTCCTGGATGCCGAGCGTCTCGAACACCGCGCGCATCGGGCCGCCAGCGATGATGCCGGTACCCGCCGGCGCCGCGCGCAGGTAAACGCGCCCCGCGCCGTGACGGCCGGCGATATCGTGATGCAGCGTGCGGCCTTCACGCAGAGCCACGCGTGTCAGGTTGCGCTTGGCCGATTCGGTCGCCTTGCGGATCGCCTCGGGGACTTCCCGCGCCTTGCCGTGGCCGAATCCGACCCGGCCCTTCTGATCGCCGATCACGACCAGGGCTGCAAAACCGAAGCGCTTGCCGCCCTTGACGACCTTCGCCACACGATTGATGTGGACGAGCTTGTCGACGAACTCGCTGTCGCGCTCTTCCCGGCTGCCCCTGTGGCCGCCACCGCGTTCGCGTTCACCTGCCATGGTGTTTTCCAATCCTTGAGGGGCTTGAGCCCCTGTCCTCGTGTCCGTTCAATTCCAAAACCTTTAGAACCAGATAGCCTAGAAACTTAAACCGCTTTCACGTGCGGCATCCGCGAGCGCCTTGACGCGGCCGTGATAGAGATAGCCGCCGCGATCGAACACGACTTCGGTGACGCCGTTCTTCACCGCGCGTTCCGCCAGCAGCTTGCCGACCGCCTTGGCCGCATCGATGTTGGCGCCGGTGTTGCCGCTCTCGCGCATCGCCTTCTCCAGCGAAGAGGCCGACGCCAGCGTCTCGCCCTTCAGGTCGTCGATGACCTGCGCGTAGATGTGCTTCGACGAGCGGAACACCGACAGCCGCGGGCGGCCGCCGGCGGAACGACGCAACGACAGCCGCACGCGTTGCTTGCGCCGGGCATTCGTAATCTTGAGTCTCGACATGACCGGCTCCGTTACTTCTTCTTGCCTTCCTTGCGGAAGATAAATTCATCTGAATATTTCACGCCCTTGCCCTTGTAGGGCTCCGGCGGGCGGTAGCCGCGGATCTCGGCGGCGACCTGGCCGACGCGCTGGCTGTCGTTGCCGTTGATGACGATCTCGGTCGGCTTCGGCACCGTGATCGCGATGCCTTCCGGGATCGCGTAGACGACATCGTGGCTATAGCCGAGCGCGAGCTGCAGGTTCTTGCCCTGCAGCGCGGCACGATAGCCGACGCCGGTAATCTCGAGCTTCTTCTCGAAACCCTTGGTGACGCCGGCGACCAGATTCGCGATCTGCGCCCGCGCGGTGCCGTAGAGCGCCTGGGCGCGGTTGGTTTCGACCCGCGGGTTAACCTTGACCACGCCGTTTTCGAACTTCACCTCGACGTCGTCATGTACGACGAACTGAAGCTGGCCCTTGGGGCCCTTCATCTTCACGGTCTGTCCCTCGACGGTGGCGGTAACGCCCGAGGGAACCGTCACAGGCTTCTTGCCGATACGTGACATGACTAATCCTTCCTCAGAACACCGTGAAGAGAATTTCGCCGCCCACATTCGCGTCGCGCGCTTCGTGGTCAGCCATGATTCCCTTCGGCGTCGATAGCACCGAAATTCCGAGACCGTTGTTCACGCGCGGCAGGTTCTTCACCGAGGCGTAAACGCGCCGCCCCGGCTTGCGATACCCGCTCGATCTCGCGAATCACCGGCTCGCCGTCGAAATACTTCAGCTCGATTTCAAGCTCGCTGCGGCCGGAAGCGTGCTCGACGCTGGCGTAGCCGCGGATGTAGCCTTCGGTCTTCAGCACCTCGAGCACGTTGGCACGCATCTTCGAACCCGGGGTCGAGACCTTGGGCTTGGCGCGCATCTGTGCGTTGCGGATGCGGGTGATGAGATCACTGATTGGATCGTGCGTTGACATGTCCGACCCCCCTTACCAGCTCGACTTCACGAGCCCGGGAACCAGGCCCTTGGAGCCGAGTTCACGCAGCGCGATGCGGCTGAGCTTGTTCTTGCGATAGACCGAGCGCGGACGGCCGGTCATTTCGCAACGATTGCGAATCCGGGTCGCCGACGAATTTCGCGGCAGCTTGGCGAGCTTCAGTGTCGCCGCGAACCGCTCTTCCATCGGTTTCTTCTTGTCGGCGATAATGGCCTTCAGCTTCGCGCGCTGGGGCGCGGCGTTCTTGGTCATCCGCTTGCGCCGGTTGTTCTTCTCGATCGAACTCTTCTTTGCCATGCTTGGCTCCTGGGTTTCCGCGTTTGAGAGGCTAACTCAGCATCTCACTGCCGGAACGGGAAATTGAATGCGGTCAACAAGGCACGCGCCTCGTCGTCGCTGCGCGCCGTCGTGCATACCGTGACGTCCATGCCCCACGTTTCCCCCATCTTGTCGAAGTCGATTTCGGGGAAAATGATGTGTTCCTTGATGCCGAGCGAGTAGTTGCCGCGGCCGTCGAAGCTCTTCGGATTGAGGCCGCGGAAGTCTCGCACGCGCGGCAACGCCACGTTCACGAGGCGATCGACGAATTCGTACATCTTGGCCTTGCGCAGCGTGACCTTGCAGCCGATCGGCTGGTTCTCGCGCAGCTTGTAGGTCGCGATCGCAATGCGCGAATAGGTCACGACAGCCTTCTGGCCGGCAATCAGCGAAAGATCGGCGGCAGCCAGTTCGGCCTTCTTGCGGTCGTTCACGGCTTCGCCGACGCCCATGTTGAGCACGACCTTATCGAGGCGCGGCACCTGCATGATATTGGCATAGCCGAACTGTTCCGTCAGCTTGCCGCGGATTTCCTTGTCGAACTGCTCGCGTAAACGCGGGACGTATGCGGTCTCAGCCATCGATCTCTGCTCCCGAGCGTTTGGCGACGCGTACCTTCTTGCCATCCGCGTAAATCTTGAAACCTACGCGGGTCGGCTTGCCGTCCTTGCCGACGATCGCGATGTTGGACAGGTGGATCGGCAACTCCTTCGAGATAATGCCGCCCTCCTGCGCCTGGGTCTGCTTCTGGTGGCGCTTGACGAGATTGATGCCGCGGACCAGCGCTTTATTGGCGTCAGGACGCACCTCGAACACCTCGCCGGTGCGGCCCTTGTCGCGGCCGCTCAGTACGATGACCTTGTCGCCCTTCCGGATCTTGGCAGCCATCACAGCACCTCCGGCGCAAGCGAAATGATCTTCATGTGGTTCTTGGCGCGCAGCTCGCGCGGCACCGGTCCGAAGATGCGGGTGCCGACCGGCTCCGACTGGTTGTTGATCAGTACGGCGGCGTTGCGGTCGAAGCGGATGACGGAGCCGTCGGCGCGGCGGATGTCCTTGCGGACCCGCACCACGACAGCCTTCATCACGTCGCCCTTCTTCACCTTGCCGCGCGGAATTGCTTCCTTGATCGATACCACAATGACGTCGCCCACGGTGGCATAGCGGCGCTTGGAGCCCCCAAGCACCTTGATGCACATGACACGGCGTGCGCCTGAATTGTCGGCCACGTCGAGGTTGGTCTGCATCTAAATCATTGATGCACCTCGTCCTCTTTCTGATGCGCAAAGTTGCGCCTAAAATGTCCGAATCGGTTCGACAAGGCCGAACCGACCTCAGGCCGTTTTCTTCTGTTCGCCCCGGACCACGGTCCAGCGCTTCAACTTGGAGATCGGTTTGCTC
>CAVTNA010000010.1:0-38315 GCA_963735835.1 uncultured Alphaproteobacteria bacterium
GCGTATTGCTCCCTGGAGGCGAAGCTCGCCGCCCAGGCGAAGCAGATCGACCAGCTGACGGCCCGCGATGGGCCAGGTGGTCGTCAGGTGCTGCAGGCGAAGGCCGCGCCGGCGCCCGCGCCCGTGGCGCCCGTCGTGCTGCCGACCGACCCGAAGCCGGGCGAGGTCCTCAACACGAAGTAGTCCTTTTCGCGCAACACCTCGGAGGTAGCTCGTGGCCTGGTATAAGCCGAAAGACATCATCGCGCACCGCCGTCGGAGCTGAAGGACATCGGGCGGAAGACGGCGGCGATCTCCAACAAGATCAACCGCGTCGCCGTCCCCATCGTCGCCGCCGCCGGCACCTACTTCGGCAGCCCCGTGGTTGGGTTGATTGTCCGCCCATGCCGTCCGTGCCGCGGCAACATAGGCCGGTCCTGCTCGGCCGCCGGAACGCTTTTTCTGGAAGCTGACACCGTTGCGGTCGAGGAACCGCCAAACCGAACCGAGCCCCGCCTTTTGTTGAGCTCGTCAAGCAGGCGGCGCTGGATCTTCCAGTGTCAGGGGGCTCCTGCCGAACCAACGCAAGCAACCATTCCGCATGCTTCTCCAACGGCGACCGGCTCTGGCCCTTGTTGGATTGGCTTCGAAGCTGCGCGGTCTCCCGCCACCGCTTTGCCCAGCCGAGTCGCCGTCGAATCCCCAAATCACAACGGTCTTGCCGCCGCCCGCGCCGCCGCGCCACCCTCAACAACCTGGATCACTCGAACTCGCAGATCGTTCGAATACCCCATTGCCAGCCTCCTCAGATCGAGAAGGCCGCAAAATCTTATTCGCGGCTCCTTAGAGTCCCCTCAATTCACAGAAAATGGAAAATGCTCTAGGCCTCCTTTTTCGGAATCCAAATGGAATGGATAGATCGCAGGCAAATTCAAGCGCGCGGCCAATCCAACAATCGCTTCGTTGTTTCTCGAATTGAGGGGGTTCGGCATCACGATGAGACCGCTGCTCGGTACTTGCGCAAATTCCGTAAGGACACGGTCGATGTCGGTAGCGCTGTGCAGTTCGGTTGCTGTAACTGTAATCCCCATTATGGCTGAAGCGGCCTCCGCACTGCGCAGAAGATCGACATTAGCTGGGATATTCCGATTGTAGACGACGCCAACACGGCGCAGACCGGGCGCGATTTCCTTCAGTAACTCCAGCCATTTTCCACCCATCGCCGGCTCAAAATTCTGAAAACCAGTGATGTTTCCGCCTGGATGCGCCAGGCTCGTCACCAATCCGCTTCCGACGGGGTCACCTACCAACGCGAAGACAATCGGAATGGTCTGTGTCGCCGATTTCAGGGCTGCCAAACCCGGATTGGACCATACGACAATCAGCTCGGGCGCACTCGCGACAAGTTCGGCGGCGCCAACGCGAATGCGGTCGATGTCTTGAGTTGTGAAATGCACGTCGAACTGGATGTTGTGGGCTTCGACCCAGCCAAGTTCATGGAGTCGCTGTTTGAATGCCGACCAGTACTGTCGCACTGTAGGATCATCTGCATTGTTGAAGGGCAGTAAAACTCCGATCCGCCGCACGCGCTCGGATTGCTGCGCACGTCCAGCCAGGGGCCAGGTCGCCGTCACAGCACCACCAAGTACCATCATGAACTGGCGCCGTCTCATCGCCGCCCTCGAAGGCTAGGACAGGGCATCGTAGATCTAACTACTAGCATATCCAGACGATCGATGCCTACCTTGGATCGCGCTCAACCAAAATGCACCGTCCGCGTCCTGTCCGGACACCTCCGTTAGCGACTGAACCGAGGACATCGCAGGAGGTCAGTTTCGTGCCATGAAGAGACTCATGCGCTGCAACAAACAGCATTGTTACTCGATCACTTCGTCGGTGCGGGCGAGTAGCGCTGGCGGAAATTCGAGACCTAACGCCTTAGCAGTTCTGAGGTTGACGACGAGGTCGAACCTTACCGGCTGCTCGACAGGAAGGTCAGCCGGCTTGGCACCTTTGAGAATGCGGTCCACGAAATAGGCGGCGCGTCGATACAGAGCGAGATATTCGCCCCGTAGCCTATGAGGCCGCCTGCCTCACCGTATTCCTTGGCCCCAATCGATGGCAATTTATTTTGGAGCGCAAGCGCGGCGATAATCCGAAAGTTCGGGCAAACTCTCCATCCTCTGTAACGACGACGGAATCGACGGGACTTCCGGCCATGGCCTGAAACGCGCGATCAAACTCGCTGAGGCCTTGTATCCGCGCAACTCCGAGGGTCAGCCTCAACGCTGTAGCAGCCGATTGCATTGCCGGAATGATTGGCCTGCTCACGGGATTGTCTGGATTTGAAAGTGCGGTCGGATGCGAGATGCTCGGACACGCCTCCTTGAGCACTTCGAGCCGCTTCGCATTGAGCTCTGGAAGAAAAAATGTTGAGCCAGTGACATTGGCCTCCGGCCTTGCGAGGTTTGACACGAGACCGGTCGCGACAGCGTCGCCGCTGATGGCCATCACAATAGGAATGGTGGAGGTGGCCTGCCTCGCCGCGCGCGTCCCGGGCGTCCCATGGGTGATGAGGAGATCGAACTCGTGTAGCAATAAGCTCTCTCACCAATTGCGGGAGCCTATCGTACCTTTCTTCCGCCCAGCGAAACTCGATAACAATGTTCCGTCCCTCAACGTAGCCGAATTCACTAAGGCCCGTCCGGAGCATGTCTATCGCTTTTGCCGAGCCCGCGGCGCTCGCCGCGCCAAGAAATCCGATCCGCGACACCCTGCCGGCCGACTGCTGCGCCCGCGCAACTATCGGCCACGCAGCCCCCACGCCTCCGAGAAACGTGATGAACTCGCGCCGCTGCATGTCCACCCCCCTTGCTCTGGAGACGACATCATACTCGCTCAAATCAGTCATTTGGTAGGGGCCGAAACCGGCATCGAAACCATTGCCGCAGCGCACAGCAAATGTCGCCTTCGGGTCAAAAGCGGAAAACCTCAATACGAGCATATGTCTTCCGTTGTTCATCCAACAACGGACATTCCTGCGAACGGCAGCTTTGCGCCAACACAGGACATTCAGCCGACGCAGAGCTGCAATTTCCCTCGCCGAGTGCGCCCTACGGAAGGGTGAAGGCCTTCATTTTCATCGACAATACGGCCGGCCAATTTCACTCGACGAAAAATAGCGGAACATCCCGCTTGCAGGGCCGCAACCGTGCTCCACATTGATATCCGTCCGTACATAACGGAGATCGACCAATGGGTAGGCTCAGGATCGGAAAACGTACAATACCACTGGTCATGGCGATCATTCTTTGGCCCGGATTTACCAACGCGGACCTGATTTCGGACGGGCTGAGCAACTCCGAAATCCGTATCGGAAACATCATGCCTTACACCGGCCTACTGGCCGCGTTCGGGGCAATTGGAAGGGCCGAAGCGGCCTATTTTGATATGGTCAACGACAATGGCGGTATCAACGGCCGCAAGGTTAAGTTTATCTCGTACGACGGTAGTTCCAAACCGGCGATGGCGGTCGAACGGACCCAGAAGTTGGTCGAGACCGATAAGGTGCTGCTGATGTTCGGATCGTTCGGGACGCCGAGCAATCTTGCGACCCGACGTTATCTGAATGAAGGAAAGACTCGCAACTCTTCGTAGCATCCGGTGGTAACGAGTGGGCAAATCCGGGGACGTTTCCGTGGACGATGGGTTGGCAGCCGACGTTCAGGGCCGAGGGGCGCATCTATGCCAACTACATCCAGGCCGCTTATCCGGAACGGAAGATTGCCGTGCTTTGGCAAAATGACCCGTTCGGCAGGGAGCTGTTCCAGGGACTGCAGGAGGGGCTCGGGGATTTGGAGAGGATGATCGTCGCTGACACCACGCTCGATCTTTCGGATTCTTCTTCGCTGGATGAGCAGATAGAGGTCTTGAAAAACTCGGGCGCGGCGATCCTCGTGTTCGATCTTGCACCGGCCGTCGCTGCCCAGGCGTTGCGGAAAATAGCCGAGCACGATTGGCGGCCTGTCTACCTTCTCGTCAATGCTTCGGCATCCATCGCAAGCACGTTGAGACCTGCCAGTCTGCAGAATGCGTCAGGCGTGATTTCGACCTCTTTCTTAAAGGACGCGAGCGATCCGGCGTGGAAGGACGATCCGGCAATGAAAGCATGGTCGTCTTTTATGGACAAATACTACCCTGATGGAGACAAGGACGACGTCAACGCCGTATTCGGATATGCCGCCGCCGAGACGCTATTTCAGGTTCTGAGCCAGTGCGGCGACGATCTTTCCCGCGAAAATGTTATGCGGCAGGCCGCATCCTTGAGAGGTTTCCAGAGCTCGGTCGCACTGCCGGGCATCACGTTCAACACCGGACCAGTCGACTTCCGCCCTATCAAGCAGCTGCGTCTGGTGCAGTTCAATGGCACCGCGTGGCAGCCGATCGGTGACGTGATCGAGAGTGCATTCGTCGACAGCGCCAACCGATAGTCACCCGCCTTAACTCCTTTGTCACCCTTACGCGCGCGAGGGCCAGGCAGTGGTCTGCCCGTTGCTTTCTCCAACTTTTGAATTGAGTGGGTGAGTGGGGAACACCACGATTGAGCGTGGTGCTGATGGGCGGCTGCGACAAGACCACCCCGGCGCTGACACAATGCTTCATCATGGCCCGCCGATCACTCAGGTATTCGCACGATTGTAGGCTGCGCGGACGGCATTTTGCTCTTGATGCAACAGCAAGCTGACGCTCATTGTTGGGGCGACTACAGGTTGCTGCAGGCAGGCCGGCTGATTGAGCAAGTGGGATGATGGCGATAAGGTCATTCGTCTCGCCTATCGCCGCCGCTGTAGAGAAGATGTTTGGAAATTTGCAGCAGATGACGGTGTATGCCGATCCAGCCACTATCAAAAACCTCTGCGAACGGACGCTCGCGAAGGACGCTTGGTTTCGAACTGAGCCATCGTCCGCCTTGCCGCCGACAGCTTGAGAATGGGCTGCCCCATTTGCGGAGGGCTCGGCGCAGCGCGGCGGCACCACCCGACTGCATAATGCTTGCGCCTCGCTATACGACAGATGATCGCCCCGGCGAGCGCCGCGAAGTACAGCACGGCGCGCATCAAGCGCGGGTCAAATATCCACACCTGTCCATATCCGTTTATTGGACACGTGTTGGACATCATCCCTGGATTTAGGATAAGTATTTGATTTATTGGCGCTCCCTAGGGGAATCGAACCCCTGTTTCAGCCTTGAGAGGGCGACGTCCGGACCAAAACCCGCACCTTCTGTCGCATTTTGTATCAGCCGCCAGCCCCGCCGTCGATAACGTCGCCGAACAATTGCCAGCGTTCGCCCTTGAACTGCATCAATTGCAGCTGGTCGAGAGGCTGAAAGTCCGTGGCACTGGTCGATATCTTCACGCCGGGAAGCAGCCCTCCCTGCTGGAAGTCCTTGAGGCTTGCGGCCTGCTTCATGACGTTCTCGCGGGTCAGATTGTCGCCGCATCTTTTGAGAACTTCAACCATGGTCTGCGCCATGTTGTATCCGGTCAAAGCCGAGGCATCGACCCGGTTGGCCTCCGGCAGATATTTTGCGAGCAATTCGTCGAACGCCTTGATGCCGGGATCGTTGACCCATTGCGGGTCGCTGACATCCTTGGCGTACGCTGCAGAGACCACCCCTTGCGAGTTATCGAGACCAGCGGGTCTCATGACGGTCGCCGTCGAGGCACTGACATTCGACACGATGATCGTGCCCGGCCGCCAATTCATCTCGCCCAGCTTCTTGATTGCCTGGGCGCCGAATTTGGGCGTCGTAAAAAAGATCACTGCGTCCGGATTGGAAGATTTCAGCCTGACGATGTGGGATTCGATCGTCGGTTCGGCCACTTCATAGCTCTCCTCCGTGACAATGCGTGAAGGGTTGGCACTCAGGCCGTCCTTCAATCCCTTCAGGTAGTCCTTGCCCATGTCGTCGTTCTGATAGAGCACGGCGATCCTGGCCTCGGGCTTTTCCCTGGTCAGATACTTCGCATAGATGTGGGCCTCGCTTTGATAACTTGGCAGCCAGCCCATGGTCCAAGGAAAGTTCTTCGGATCGTTCCATTTGGTGGCGCCGGTGGCCACGAACAGCTGCGGCACTTTCTTCGCGTTCACGTATTTCTGGATCGCGGTGTTTGATGCCGTTCCGAGGGTGCCGAAGAGTAGCAACACCTCGTCGCTCTCGATCAGCTTGCGCGCCTGCTCGACTGCCTTGGCCGGACTATAGGCGTCGTCATAGGAGATGAAATTGATCTTGCGGCCGTTGATGCCGCCGTCGTCATTCACTTTCCTGAAGACGGCGGCCATCGCCTTTCCGACCGTGCCGTACGCCGACGCCGGACCGCTATAAGGAACGATATTGCCGATCTTGATCTCGGTGTCGCTGGCACCGGTGTCATATTTCTTCTGGGCGAGCGCCGTGCTGCAGGTCGCGATGATGACAGTGGTGGCGAGTGAGATCGCCGCTATGCGGTGCCGGATGATCGAGGACATTTCGCGGACTCCCAAAGAGCGTTTTCTATACCTTGCAGAAACGCTCCAGAGTTATCCAGCTCCAAAGTGACGGCGCCCTTGCCCAGGTTCTTGAACCTCTAAAATACGACTCGCCGCTCTCTCGACTGGCGACACGCGTCAAACCAGAAAGCCACATAAAAACAATATCTTATCTACGGTTTGTCGTTGTTGGTACGGACGTTGGTATGCACCAAATGGTTGCAATTATTTCCACGTATTTTCAATGGCTTATTTGGCAAATGTCGTGCCGGCCAGGGCACCAAAACCTTCCGCAATCATTCGCCGCGGGTCGTCGCACAAGCCGTGAGCCGCGCGATCCGGCTATTTCAGCGGATGAAGTAGAACGGATTGGGCACCTTGAAGCGGCATCCGGAATGCTCGCCCTCAAGGTCGCTGATCTGATCTCCGACATCGGCAATGATCGTGTAGCCCTCGGCTTCGACCTTGGTCCGCTCGGCCGCCTTGTACGCCTGGACGGTGGGCAAATCGTCCCTGTCGGGGCGCGTTCTGAGTTCGGTCCAGCCATCAAATCCCTCATGATCGAGATTGATAATGGTCGCATCCCGCTGTTTGTTGGGGCGGCCGGTGATGAAAATCACCGCGACGCCGCTGGCCTTGGCCGCGTTGAACAGTTTTCTCGCGGGCTCGATGGCCTTGGCGGTTGATTTGAGGATCCATTCGTTGAAGCCGCACGGACCCGCCGGCAGCACATCGCAGGAACCACCGGCGACGAAACCAAAATCGTCGGCAAGCAGATTGGGCCAGTTGGTGAGCGAGGTCTCGTCGATATCGAGCACCAGCGCCGGCCGCTTCGATCGAGCTGCATTCTGCTCGATGAACTTCTGCGCCGAATCGAACACCGCCGCGACGTCGGCATCGTAGGACTGCTGGTGATAATCGCGCAGCAGATCCTTGACCGTGCCGATATTGAGCTGCCCCGGCGGCAGCGCGGGAATGTGGTCCTGCACCGGAGCCGGACAATCGGCCGGGGCGGCGAGTGTGCAAGCCGGGGCGATCGAAAGCGACGCCACGACGGAAGCGGCGATCCGTAAATTGCGGTTTCGGTCCATGCGCTTCATTCTGCTTGCTCCCATCGCGCCACGCCTAGCCGGGTGATTTGAGGTCGCCGGCAATGCTGTCCGCGGTCCGCAGCGCCAGCGCCGAGAGAGTGAGCGTCGGATTGGCGGTGCCCCCGGTCGGAAACGTGCCGCTTCCGACCAGATAGAGATTCTTGTGATCATGGGAACGCTGGTTCGAATCGACCACCGACGTCTTCGGGTCATCGCCCATCCGGTAGGTGCCCATGATGTGACCGGCGCCGCCATAGGTGAGCTGGACAGGTTCGCCGTCGATCATCTCGATCGAAGCCGGCGGGATCGTCGTTGAGCGGATCGTTTCGGCGATGGGTGAAATCCGTCGCCCCCAGCTTATCGAAGATCAGCTTTCTTCAGGCGAAAGGCGGCGACGATACCCTGTTTCGTATAGTCGGAAATATCGTAGGTGATTTCCGGACGCGGCAAACCCAGAGCATCGGTGAATTCCGACGATAGCGTCACCCGGTTGTTCGGATCGGGAGTTTGCTCGACCAGGAATCCGATCCGGAATTGCCGTCGAAATCAGATCGTTCAGTTTGTTGGCGAGGTCGGCTCCGAACAGGCGCTACGTTATCCTTACCGAGCTGGTTGAAGTCCTTCTTGTTGAGGCCGCTCGAGTTCATCCCGTTGACAAAATCGACGGTCGTGACATGGGGATCGGCACCGAACTGGCCGCCGGCGACCACGAAGTTCCAGCCCTCATTGCCGATGTCGACCCGGAAGCGGCGCGCTTGGCGCGAAACGGACCGTCGCAGAGATCGCCGATGCCCGAGGTAATCAGCGGACCGCGATAGGGGAATACCGGCTTCCGGCGAGGCAGCAACGCCCAGGCGACATATTAGGGATGGTCCATCAGATGACGGCCGACCATGCCGCTGCTGTTGGCCACACCATTGTCGTCGGCCCCGCGTTTTTCGACATCAGCAACAGCCGCGGCGTCTCGATGGCATTGGCGGCGATGACGTAGATCTTGGCCTTGACGCATCCCTCTCCGGTCTTCGGTCCGGCCTCGTCATTATAGGTGATGTAAGTTGATCTGACTGACGCGCCCGTTCTTCGACGATGACTTCGCTGGCGACCGCGTGGTCGATCAGCTTCGCGCCCTTGTTGGTCGCCTCGTTCAACGTAATGGTCGGGTCGTATTTGGCCTGGATCGGGCAGATCGGAATGCAATTGGTGTTGCCGGCGCAAGCGCGGCGATTCCGGTACGGCTGGGAATTGCGCGCCGCCGGCAGGCTTCTCACCTTGATCGCGGTGACCGGCTTCTCCATTCCGAGAAACCGGTCTCCTCATCGCGTCAACTGCGCAAGCGCTCTCGGCCATGCGTTGATCGAACAGCGACGGCGGAATCCTCGGCATCGGGATAGTTGTAGTCTGGCTCGAAAAGTCGATACCGAGAAAGCTTTGCTCCTCCACGTCCGCCGGAAACGCCGAGTTCGGCCTCCGCCCTGTCGTACCACGGGCTCAAGTTTCATAGCTATCGAACCTTCGGCCAATCCGGGAACGGAAAGTTTGGAACCGTGGTCCCGTACTTGGTTTGCATTCGTGAAATCGCCGGCACGAGTCTCGGCTGCGTGCCGAGCCAGTGCGATGTGCCGCCGGCGAGACGTTCATAGGTGCTGGCGAAGGGATGCGGCTTCCTTTCTGGATCAAGGTAGGCTTGTTCGGGATCCTTCCAGTTGGAAGCCCCCAGGGTCAGAACCGTCGGTCTGCCGGCGGCGACCTTGCCGGGATCACGTCAACTTGCCATCGGCGATTGCTCAGCTCGGGGGGATAAGGACTCTCCGGCACCTTGGCGTTGGCCTTGTAGAAACGCTTCATGTAGTCGTTGATATTCGGCTGAATGCCTGGCGCCGGCCTCGAGAATAACGACCTTGACGCCTTTCTCTGCTCAATTCCTTGGCGATCAATGCTCCGGCAAATCCGGATCCGACGATCGCGACATCGCATTCGATGCAATTCTGTCGGCCATGGCATGCCTCCCTCAGGGAATCGTTGCGGTGATGAAATCGAGGGGAGCCTTGATCGTTCGGATCCGCCGGCTCGCGCGACCAGTAACCGAACTGCAGGTTGCTGTAGCCCATCGGGTGGGCTCTGCGCGATTTGCCAAACCAGTCCCTGGGTGTACGCCTTCGCGGAAACGACTTGTGAGGAGATAAATGCGCCGAGCGGGCGAGGCTTTCTTCAGGTCCGCCGGCTCGTACCAGGAGCCGAGATACCACAACAGAACAATGCTGCGCGCCAGGAATTTGACATCGTCGTCGCCGCTTCACGGCCTTGATGATGTCAGGCGCCGATGGCGGGATTGTCCCTGGCAATTTGCAGCAGTTTGCCGAACGCCGGCGTCGGTCCTTGACATTGATCCACTGGAAATAGTCATTCTTGATATTGATCGGATCGACGCCGGGATCCGCAATTCGGTACGGGCTTGTTCTGCTTGTCTTGCCCGTGAATTCGGGCGCGAGAGTTTGCTACGTCGAACTCCGGTGAGGGCTGCGGAAAGCAGCAGAAAGGCCATCATGTCCTGCGGCGAATCCGATCAGCGCCTCGAGCATAGGCCGGACTGGCGATCGGACCCGACGGCTGCTATCGCGGTCGTCGCCACCGTGCCGGCGAGCATGGTGCGCCGGGAAAATTCGCCGACCTGTTCCGAGTCCGTCGCGCCTGACGCCGATTGATCGCGCTCCGTGATGCGGTGATGACGTGCTCATGGTGTTCTCCCGATCATTTCAAATAGTGTTACACTGCATCGGCGCGAACTTGCTACCTCGCCTCCACCTTCTTCTGCTCTGCGGCGCGCCCTTCCTGCGATTCTACTGCCCTGCGCCTTCTCCAGCATGAAGGTGAAATCCGATTGATTAAGATCGACGTCTGCCGGCCTTCGACGGTTCGATGCGCCCGTTGCTGGAAGCTCACGGCGTTGCCGTGGCAGCCGATGCAGCTCGATGAGCCTGCGGGATATCTGCCCTGGCTGTAGGTCTCCAGCGTGGAGTTCGCCAGGAACGTCGGCGCCGGCGAGCAGGTCATGTCGGGTTGCTTCAGGAAATCGGTCTTGGGAGCCGGCGCATTTGCGATCTGCGGAGTGCAGTGATGTGCAGGAAATGTCGCTTGGCCATTGCGTGCTGAGCAGCATGTAGTTTTCCCAGACGTGTTGCCGTGCAACATGCTGTGAAAGATCGTGTTCATGTTCTTGGCTGCATGCGTCAGCGGAGTTTCGCGGACGATCTGGCTCTTGAACTCGTCGTCCTTTCTGAATTTCAACTGCAGCGCCGGATCGGGGTCCACGGGCCGCGGCGGCGTCGCATTCACCTTCGCGCAATTGTCCCTGCAATTGACGTTGAAGAAATTGTACGGACCATCGAACTTGCTCGGCGGCGACCTCAGTCCTTGTCCGGCACGTTGCTTGACATGCTCGAATGAGGTCCAGATCCACTGCGGACGACTTGCGGTCTTGTGCACCGCGTGAAAGCCGATCAAACCCAGGGTTCCCGCAAGCACTGGCGGCGGCGCTTTCGGATCGTCGGATTCGGCATCGAGACGAGCGCGTTCACCATGTGGAAATTCCTGGCCTTGATTTCTTCAGGCGCGAGAATCTTCCAGGAGACCTTGAGCATGAAGGCTCCCACGTCGCCGGCAAATCCCTTGGTGGGTCAGGATTTTGACCCGACTGGAAAGTCGACCGCCAGGCCTGAATTGGCGCGGCTCTGTCCGTCCTTCTGTGTTCAGAAGATTGTTGCCGAAATGTAATCGAACATCTGCCGGTTCATCAGGATATCGAAGATGGCGTAACGTCCTTGCTGGTCGATCAGACGGGCCGGTCTTGAACGGCTCGTTGAAGCTTTCCTCGATCATCTTCACGACCCATCATGCCGGGCTTGTATTGCGTCGCGGCAGGCCGGCGGCATCAATCCTCACGCTTCTCGGCTTCCATCTGCGCTCGGTCGGCAGGCCATTTCGGCGGTCCCATGATCGGCCGGCAACATGACGTCGAGAAGCTGCTTGAAGTTATTCATGTCCTCCCATCGGGTCGGCGAGTCCGGCTGTGATTTTTCGCTGTCGATAGACTTCCGTCGGCGGGCGAGTTCATCGCGATGAAAGTCCGCCACGAATAGAAATCGAAGCCGCGCTGCAGATTGTCGAGCCCTATCATCCTCGGGACCCACGGGGCTTCACGCGCTCCTGACACGGCAGACCCGATTTCAAGATGGCTGACTTGTCATCGTCTCCGATCGGAAGCAGGCCCGGGGGAAGATCGGCGTCCGCCATTCTGCCCTTGAACGGGTCGGTCATGACGACGCAGGGCTGGCCGAGCGGTTCGACTTGGGCGGCGGCGGCAGTCTGTGTTTGCGCCGATGACGGCCCCGACCAATCAGACATTGCAACAAGAACGACGGCAGTTGTAAGTCCAGCGGCGAAAAGATGGCTATAGCGCATGATTGAAATCTCCTTGCGCGCCAGTGGAGTGGTTACAGCCAGTCGAATAAGAACTTTAGCGAGACCGAATTTGCGACCTGTCTTGGAAAAAGGAATGAAAAATTCGCGCTTTCAAACACCCCGGAGCAAAATTTCCAGATACGATTTGAGGTAGAATTAAAATCTTGCAACCGAAAATTGTCAATACGAAAATCCGTATGCCGGGATCGACCGGATGGATCGAGGCAACGAGGTCAGCCTTGGCGTCTCGAAACGGCACAATTTGACTTGCAACCATCACGTGCATGCAGCAGGCTTGATGACCGAGAGCAAATTCGATCTTTTGGTCCCACGGACACGAAGAGTCCGAGGGAAACGGATCGTTGCTAATCGCGTCGCCTCTTCAAAATCGTCCACCGCAATGAAGCAGGGTGCACCATGGCCAATCAGCTTCCGGCGATCAAACACATCGTTCAGCTAATGCTCGAGAATCGATCATTCGATCAGATGCTCGGTTATTTATATACCGCGAACGGCAACAAATCGCCGACCAACCAGCCGTTCGAAGGATTGACCGGCAACGAGTCCAATCCCGACGACACCGGCCGGGAAATCAGGGTTTTCAAGATCGATGGCGGCGCTCCCCATCCTTATTTGATGCCGGGAGCCGATCCCGGTGAGGGCTTCTTCAACACCAACTATCAATTGTTCTCGACGGACGATCCGGCCCCTGGCGCGGTGCCCGACCAATCGGGGGTTTGTCGTCAACTTCAAGGCGGCGATACAATCCGACCAGGCCAAGGGCTTCAAGGATACGCTGCAGGGCACCGACCCGTCCGAAATCATGGGCATGTACGCGCCCGAGATGCTGCCGATCATGTCCAGCCTGGCGCGAGGATTCGCGGTCTGCGATCAATGGTTCTCATCGGCGCCAACCCAGACGATACCCAATCGTACATTCGCGGCCGCCGCGACCAGCCAGGGCCATCTCGACAATCACGTCAAGGTCTTTACCTGCCCCAGCATTTTCGGAAGGCTTGCCGCCAAGAACATCGATTGGGCGATCTACGGCTACAACCGCGATCCCCTGACGCGACTGGATTTCACCGACACCCAGCGCGCCGACGAGCGCCATTTCGGCCATTTCCGCGATTTCCAGACGCGGTGCGGCAACGGCACGCTCCCCGCCTATACGTTTCTCGAACCGAGCTTCGGCGCCAGCGGCAACAGTCAGCATCCCAACTACGACGTCGCCCTCGGCGAGCAGCTGATTCACGATACCTATTACGCGGTGAGAAACGGGCCAGGCTGGAACGACACGCTATTGCTGATCACCTACGACGAACATGGCGGCAATTATGACCATGTTGCGCCGCCGTCGAACGCGATGCCTCCGGACAGCTCGATCGGCGAGTTCGGTTTCGACTTCAGGCGGTTCGGCGTTCGCGTTCCCGCGACTTCTCATTTCGCCGCGAATAGCGCCGGGGACCGTCTTTCGGGCGAAACGCGGGACGATCGATCACACCTCCGTGCTGAAGACGATCGAACTGCACTGGGGCCTCGACCCGCTAACCGAGCGCGACAAGGCGGCGCCGGATCTCGGCGACGTTCTCACGCTTGCGACGGCGCGGACCGACGACCCGCTGCAAGGCGTGCAAATTCCGGCTTCGGACGTTGCGCATCCGGAGCAATCGGCACCGTCTCTGCTGGAGACCATTCATGCCCACAAGGTATCGCTGCTGCCGTTGCGCAATGACCAGGGGAGCTATGACCGTCACACGCCGCCCGATCTTTCCACCAGCGCGCAAATCGGCGATTATATTCAGGGGCGAACCGCGGCCTGGACCCAGCACCTGCAGCGCAAGCGCGACCGGCGCAAAATTCGGGACGCTGGCGCCACCCGCGACGCAAGGCGTCGCGAAAACGCAACGTCACCAAGGCCCGCAAGAAGGTTGCGCGGAAAGCGAGGCGAAGCTGACGGGAAGTCAAAGAAATCCGCGGCGATGCGACGAGCAGGGTACCACCACGCCGCGCGTCAAATCTGCGCGGCGACCTTTTCCAGGCCGATCAGGCGGGCAAGCGTGCGCACTTCCTGCTTCTGGTCCTCGCGCAATTGAAACAACAGCGGCATCGCGGCCGATTTCAGCTGCTGGACTTCGGCGGCCTCGGGATCGATCGGCGCGCCGGTCGCGCTCGGATCGCGCTGGCGCGTCGAGTGAATCTTGCGGGCCACGGCGCGCAACGCGCTTTCCACCGCGGGCCAGTAATGTTCCTGGTCGGAAGAAAGCCGGAGGCGCTCCTTGATGCCGGCGATCTGCGCGTCGCTGAGCAGCGCGTAGGATTTCTGCGGGGCCGGTCTGGCGGCAAGCCTGGCTTGGTCAGCGCGGGCGACATCGCCGCAGGGACACCGATCTTCGGCGCCTCGATGTCGGCAGGCGCGGCCGATGCAAAGGCCAGCCGCAGCGGCTCGTTCAGGCGTGCGGCCTGCGGCGGCTCGAACGACGCCAGCGCCACCCCG
The DNA here is from genome assembly GCA_963735835.1 of uncultured Alphaproteobacteria bacterium. Taxonomy (GTDB): domain Bacteria; phylum Pseudomonadota; class Alphaproteobacteria; order Rhizobiales; family Xanthobacteraceae; genus Bradyrhizobium. Next base: position 14,557 of record CAVTNA010000010.1, read on the forward strand.
GCGACCGCCAACCTGTCCTGCTTGCTTTCCCTGTTCGCGACCGGGCTCTTGACGACGGGGAAAGCCATATCCGCCCGGGCCGCCGGCACGCTGTCGCGGCCGAGAATGCTGGTGGCGGCCGCGCCGACGACGAGAAGACAGATCAGCGCGATGAGGGTGATGACTTTCGTCAAGCCGTTCTCCGTTTCGGTCGGTCAACCACGGTTACTTTCCCGAAAACTGGGCACTAATTAAGGCCTAACCATGCCGCCGCAGCGACGGCGCGTCGACCCCTGAAGCATTTCCCCTGGGCATAACCCCGGGGGCGGGATCGGGTAGGCGACAAGATCATGCGTTCCACCAATAACTTAGATGCGAAAATCAGGCCGCGACGCAGAGGTCGTAGGCCTCCTGGATGTCGGCGACGATATCGGACGCCACCCACAACGCATCGGGGGCGACCGACTGCAGGCTGATGGTCCAGTTGCCGCCCCTGAGGGTGGGGGGCATGCTGACGATGTCGAATTGCACGTTGCGGCACAGCGGATGCCGTTCGAGTGCGTAGGCGACGCGGGCCCTGATCTCTTCGATGGTGGCCGGCGTTTTCGTCTCGAAATCCATGTCACATCCCTGAACGGCGGTCTTGAGGCGCGGCCCGCCGCGGCAACGGGGAGAAGAGCCTTCAGACCGGATATTTGGGACGCGATGGTTAATGGCGCGTTAAGGCCGGAATCCGCGGGCGACATGATCGTACCGCCATCACCCGAGCAATTGATCGAGCCGGTCGCGCAGCTGGTCCTGGTGATAGGGCTTCGCCAGCCGCGGCAGGTCGAGCTGGGCGCCCTCGGGCAGTTCGGCATAGCCGGTGGCGAGCAGGATCGGCAGCGACGGCCGCAGCTCGCGCGAGGCCGCGGCGAGTTCGACCCCGGTCATGCCGGGCATGACGTGATCGGTCATCATCAGGTCGATCGGCTGCTCGCTCCTGAGGATGTCGAGCGCGTGCAGGCCGGAATTGGCGCCGATCACGCGGTGGCCGAGATCTTCGAGCATTTCCGTGGTCGACATCGCGATCAACGGATCGTCGTCGACGAACAGGATCACGGCCGAGCGGTTGACCTTCTGCGGTCTGTGTGCGGGCTTTCCGACTTCGGGCGCGGCGGTCGCGACCGGCAGCACCAGCGTCGCGGCTGGTGCCCTTTCCAACCGTGCTGGAGAGCTGCAGCGCGCCGCCGAGCTGCACGGCAAGCCGTGCACCATCGACAGGCCAAGGCCGGTGCCCTTGCCGAGCGGCTTCGACGAGAAGAACGGCTCGATCGCCCGCTTCAATATCTCCGGGCGTCATGCCGGTGCCGGTATCGGTGACGGACAGCTTCAGATAGCGGCCCGGCTGCAGCGCCGGATCGCCGCTCGCCTGATATTCGCGCGATCCTGATGTCGATCGAGCCGCCGTCGGGCATGGCGTCGCGCGCGTTGATCGCGAGGTTGAGAATCGCGAGCTCGAGCTGGTTGGCGTCGACGCGCGCCGGCGGCAGGCCCTGCGGGAAGATCGAGCCGCAACGCGATGCGCGGCCCGAGCGAGCGTTCCAGCAGGTCGACCATGCCTGGACCAGGGCGCGCAGATCGACCGGCACCGCGCGCAGATCCTGCTGGCGCGCGAAGGCCAGCAGGCGCTGGGTCAGCGACGCGCCGCGCTCGGCGCCCTGCAGCGCGCCGTCGATCAGCCGGTGCAGGCGCGGATCGTCCGGCATGCGCTTGCGCAGCAGATCGAGATTGCCCATCACGGCCATCAGCAGATTGTTGAAATCGTGCGCGACGCCGCCGGTGAGCTGGCCGATGGTCTCCATCTTCTGCGCCTGCCGCAACTGCTCCTGCGCCTGTTCGCGCGCGGCGACCTCCTTCATCAGTTCGGCGGTGCGCTGCTCGACGCGCTGTTCCAGCGTCGCGGTCAGCTCCGCCAGCGCGGTGCGTTCCGCCGCCAGCTGCGCCAGCAAATTCTCGCGTTCGATTTCCGCGACCTTGCGCGCGGTGATGTCGGAAGCACACGCCGACCAGCGACTTGATGCTGCCGTCGCGGCCGGCGAACCGCGCGGGCGCGGACGTCGACCCAGTGCTGCGATCCGTCGGGCCAGATATTGCGGTACTCGATGCTGTAGTCGCTGCCGGTCTCGATGCGTGCGATTGACGCACTTCGAGACGCCTTGCGCGATCGTCGGGATGAACCGCGCGCCAGCAGATCCTGATACGAGAAGCGGCTCGCCCGGCTCGCGTCCGAAAAACTTCTTGCAGGTGTCCGAGGCTTCAAGCTCCAGGTCGGGAAGATGCAGCTCCAGCGCGCCGAGACGGCCGGCGCTCAGCGCGGTGTGCAGCAGGCCTCGCTTTCGGTGAGATCCTCGAGGATCGCGCGCGTCTCGTACTGGCGGCGCCGGCCCCTGACGGCGGAGCCGACGACGCTCACCAGCGTGGTCGGATGGAAACGGGCGCTCGAGGAAGGTGACGTTGCCCAGCACCTGTCCCGAGCCGCACCGCGTCCGGATTGCGCTCGGACCGCCGCCCTGATGCGTCAGCAGCACGATCGGAAAATCCGACCAGGGCGGCTGATCGTTCAGCCAGCGCATCAGAGGCGCGCAGATCGGCGGTCTTGATCGCCTCGTCGGCGATCACGGCAAGACCGGCGCCGCCTTCGATCTCTCGCATCAGCGCGGCGAGGTCGACGCAGACGTTGGCATAGAAGCCCGCCTCCCGGATCAGGGCCGCGGCAACCGAGGCGTCGCGTCCCGTCGGAGCGAGAACGACGGCGCGCTCGGACGATGGGCCGGGTCTCACGGAGCTGGCTCCTCCAGCAACGGCTTGCTTTCGCCGACGTAGGTCGGAACGCCGCGCAGCACGCCCTGAAAGTCGTCGAGCGGCTCGCCGATGGTGAGCCCACGGCCGTCGATGCGAAATTCGCGAATTGTCGGATCTCATGCGCGCCGGTGCGCTTCTTGATGATCGACATCGCGCGCCGCACCGTGCCCAGCGCCTCGAAATAGCGCAGCAGGATCACGGTATCGGCGAGATAGGTGACGTCGACCGGCGCCTTCATGTCGCCGACCAGGCCGTGCTGCGCCACGGTCAGGAAGGTCGCGGCGCCCTGGCGGTTCAGGTATTGCAGCAGCTCGTGCATGTGCAGGATCAGCGAGTTCTCCTCGGGCATCGCCGCCTGATAGCCGTTGAGGCTGTCGATCACCACGGTCTTGACCTGATCGCTCGATCGACCCGCTTGCGGACGCGGTGGGCGAACTCGCCCGGCGACAGCTCGGCGGCGTCGACCTGCTCGATGAACAGGTTGCCGCTGCGCTGCATGGCCTCGAGGTCGATGCCCAGACGCTTGCATGCGCGTCGAACAGCAGGCCCAGCTCCTCGTCGAAGACGAACATCGCCGCCTTCTCGCCGCGCGTGATGGCGGCGGCGACGAACTGCAGTGGCGAGCAGGCGATCTTGCCGGTGCCGGCAGGCCCGAGGATCAGCGTGCTGGACCCGCTCTCGATGCCGCCGCCGAGCAGCTCATCGAGCTCGGCGATGCCGCTCGACGACCTGCTGGCGCTGAAAGCCGCTGCGATGCTCGGCCGCGACCAGCCGCGGAAAGACACTGCAACGCCGCCGGTCGTGATGGTGAAATCATGATAGCCGCCGCGGAACGTCTGCGCCGCGGTATTTGATGACGCGCAGCCGCCGCCGCTCGGCGCCATAGGCCGGCGCCAGCTCCTCGAGCCGGATGACGCCGTGCGCGACGCTGTGCACGGTCTTGTCGGCGATGTCGGCCGTGAGGTCGTCGAGCAGCATGCACGGTGCGCCTGAACTGCGCGAAGTAGTGCTTGATCGCCAGGATCTGCCGCCGATAGCGCAGCGAGCTCTGCGCCAGCAGCCGGATCTCGGACAGGCTGTCGAGCACGACCCGGCTCGGCTGCGACGCGCTCGACGGCTTCGAAGATCAGCTTGGTCGTCTCGCCGAGTTCGAGATCGGACGAATAGAGCAGGCTCTGCTGCTGCTCGGAATCGAGCAGGCTCTCCGGCGGCACCAGTTCGAAGACTTCGATCCGGTCGTCCGAGCGTCCAGCCGTGCGAGGCGGCGCCCGTCGCGCAGTTCGCGTCTCGGTCTCGGACAGGGTGATGTAGAGGCACTTCTCCCCGGCCTTGGCGCCTTCGAGCAGGAACTGCAGCGCGATCGTGGTCTTGCCGGTGCCGGGCGCGCCTTCCACCAGGAACACATGGCCGCGCGAAAACCCGCCCGACAGGATGTTGTCGAGTCCCCAAATGCCGGTCTTCGCCTTTGGTCGACGAGGTTCTCGACAGAACTTCATACAACCCCCTTAACCGGGAGACAAACCGTTATGGCCTCAGGCGGTTCCCTGAAAACGGGACACTATTTTGCCGGTCATTCGCAGCGCTGTGGACGGCGCGGCCGAACTAGCCCGCATAGTCGGCAAGCTGCACCATGCGAGGCGGCTCCGTCAGAACCGATCATGGATTCCGCATCGAGCCACGGGCGCCTGCCCCGGTCTTGCCGATGGAAAGCTTCGGCCGGCCGAAATTGAAGCGAAAGCGCCGCGAAGTTGAACGTTTATCTGGGGGCTCGTCAGCCCGCAGCCGCCATCGATCTTTCGAAGCCGTTGGGCACTTCGATATCGACCTCCAGCGTCGAGACATGTTTGCCCCTGTCCATCCTGACGATGACCTTTTCCGGATCGAGCACGACATGCCGCGAGACCACGGCAAGGATTTCCGCCCGCAGCAGTCCCAGCAGGTCAGGCTGGCCGCGCAGGCCGCGTTCATGCGCCAGCAGAATCTGCAGCCGTTCCCGTGCAACAGGCGCGGAAGCAGAACGGCCACCGAGCAGCCGCAGCAGATTCATCATGCAGCCCTCCGTCCCAGCAAGCCGGTTCATCAGGCCCGTGCGCTCGGTTGGCACCATCATGGTGACGACTTCGCCCATCAGACGGCGCGCCGCATCGACGTAGGCGCGGGCCGGCGCGCTGGCGGCGTTGTTCAAAGTGACCGGCGATCCGACGTTCGACGCACGCAGCACGTCCTGGCTCTCGGGAATGATGCCAAGCAGCGGGGTTGCAAGAATTTCGAGGATGTCCTCGATGCTGAGCATTTCGCCACGCGCCGCGCGCGCCGTATCATATCGGGTGATCAGCACATGCTTTTCCACCCGCTCGCCCCTCTCCGCCTTCACGGTTTTCGAATCGAGCATTCCGATGATGCGGTCGGAGTCGCGAACCGACGAGACTTCGGGGTTGGTGACGATGACGGCCTCGTCCGCATAGCGCATGGCAAGTGTCGCGCCCCGCTCGATGCCCGCCGGACTGTCGCACAGAATCCAGTCGAATTTGCACCGCAGATCGGCGATGATGCGGCCGACACCCTCGTCGGTCAGGGCATCCTTGTCCCTGGTCTGCGATGCCGGCAACAGCCACAAATTCTCCAGACGCTTGTCGCGAATGAGCGCTTGCGAGAGCTTTGCGACGCCCTGCACCACGTTGATGAGGTCGAACACAACCCGTCGTTCCGCTCCCATGACAAGGTCGAGGTTGCGCAGGCCGACGTCGAAGTCGACGACCACCACATTTTGTCCCATTTGCGCGAGCGCCGCGCCGAGGGCGGCTGTGGAAGTTGTCTTTCCAACGCCGCCCTTGCCAGACGTCACGACCAATACTTTGGCCATTCTTGCCTCCTTGCCGATTAATTCAGCGGTGTGATTTTCATGATGTCGCCTTCGAGCCACGCCTGAGCCGGCCGATTGCGCAGGGTGGCGTCTATTTCTTCCGCAGTCTGGTAATAGCCGTCGATCGCCAGCAGCTCCGCCTCGATCTTCTGGCAATAGATCCGCGCGGCCGAATTGCCGTTGACGCCCGCCATCGCTCGGCCGCGAAGCGTTCCGTAAATGTGGATGGATCCGCCTGCGACAATCTCCGCGCCCGAGCCGACCGAACCCAGCACCGTCACGTCGCCTTCGGTAAAGACGACCGACTGACCGGAGCGCACCGGACTTTCGAGCAGCAGAGACATCGGCTTGGGTTTGGCTTCGGGTTTTTTCGGTTCATTCTGCATCAGCACGCACGGGCGTCCGCCCGTCAGCAGAGGCGGCATGCTGGTCGTGACCTGCGCTTCGTCGACACCCTCGATACCGAGGATGCGGATATTCCGTTGTTCGAGGCTTGTGACGAGGTGCGCTATTGCGGACTGGCTGAGCTCGACGGCCGACAAGTCAAGCACCACCGGCTTGCCGACAAAAAAACCGGGCGATCGGGCGAGCGTTGCGTCGATTTCTTCGAGCCAGCCCACGATCGGAACGACCGGGCAAAACACGAACGCGACGTAAGAGCGGCCCCGCATGCGAACCAGTTGAGGTGATGGCCTCGCGGTTGGGTCCATGATTTTCGACTCGCCTTTCTTATCGAATGGTTAAAGATCGGCGGTCTTGGTTAACAGTTGATTAATGGCGCCGGTTATTCGGCGGCGAAGCGGCTGGCGTATCGCGCTGGCAAAACCGCGCTCCGCCCTTATGTTTTGGCTATTTTGTGGCGGCGCCCCACCGCCGGACAACCCCAGGCTGTGCGGCCAAAAGCCGTCAAAGCAACCGTTTACGGGCGTTAACCAAAATTGTTGGTTAACAAAACTTAACCTCAATTTGGTCGAGGTTCGGACTTATTAATGTCTTGGCGCGGTACCATCAAATCTTGGTTATTTCTTCAGCTCGGCGGCTGGAGAGGTTTCCGCCGCTCGTTTACGAGCGGACAGTTGCCAGGGGACAGAGGCAATGAAGAGGTGGGGGGACGTCGCGATCTCGCGATTTATTCACCAACCGACCCGCAAGACGCACGATGCATTTGGCGTCGGACTCTTTGATTCAAGTTATTCGGCCAGACTTTGCACTTTCTTCGGGCCGAGGGTGGATTCTTCCGCACGACGGTCCTCAGTGCTTGGAACCATGGCGAACGTGTCCACAGAAGGTCAAGAAGCCCGTTGCTGCGACCGCCAACCGGTGACCGCGGCGCAATTCCCAAGCGTTATGAGGAGTAGCGTATGAGTAGCTTGAGTGAGCAAGACCATCTCAATCCCAATGATCCCTCGTACTACGCGCCGCGCTGGTTGCGTGAAAGACCGGAGTCACGATCATCCCTTTCGCAGGAAACAAGATCGGGGCCGCTCGCCCCGCCAGCCTCTCTCGATACCCAGCTGGAAAAGGCTGTTTCCGAAGCGTTGTGGCACCCGCTCGACCCCGAGGTCATTCTGGAGCCGCCCGGATTCGCGCGCGAAATGGATCAGCAAAGGGCCCTGATCAGCGTTGCCGGCCGTTTCGCTGCGGCCGTCGGCGTTTCAGCGATCGTGGCGCTGTTCTTTGTCATCATGATCCCCGCCTCGCGAGATCATGCCCAGCAAGCGGATGGCGCCGCTGCAGCCACCCCCGGAATATTGCAATCGATAAAGACGGCTCTCTATCGGCCAGGCCAGAAAGACGACGACTTGAAACCCGCGTTATCCGAGTTCCAGCCGATCCTGGCGTCGACCCGAACCGGTCAGCCCGCCGCCATCACGCGCGAGCAATCCGAAGCGCTGCTTCAGCAGTTCGTGCAATGGCGCCAGAAACCCAACTCAACCGAAGCACCTCAATAAGTGATGGTAGCCATCATTCAAACGCGGGGAGAAACGACAATGTCTGATCAAGGATACGGAACGATTTTGGTGTGGAGTTTCCGATGACCCCCCGTTGGATCGCGATGCTATTTGGTGCCTTGCTCGCAAGTACGGCGAGCGCGGCGCCTGGAGACAAGACAGACGTTGTACGGGACCTTGCGGGCCGCGTCGGACCGATCCTTGGTTCGGCCTTGGCCTGCCCCGACATCGCGCGGCCCCGAGTTCAGGTTATCGCCGACAAGTTCGCGGCGGTGATCAAGGAAGCCTCCTCCAACGAGGCCGAACGTGACGACCTGACGCGGCTGCTCGATCGCAATGTCGCCGACGGTCGGGGCGCCGTATCGAGCGGAAGGATTGATTGCAGAGTGGCGGACCGCCAGCTCGCCGATCTCGAACAATCAATCGCCGGGCCAACACAGTCAATCGCCGGGCCAACATTGTCCGGCGTCATTGCACCGTCTTCCGCCGCCGCCGCCACGGTGCCCGCGGCGCCGGTAGCCCAGGTAGCCCCAGTAGCGACGCCGGCGCCAACCTTCAGCCCGGTCCGCGGCGTCACCGATCGTGAAATCCGGTTCGGAATCGCGGCGCCGTTTTCCGGCTCTGCAAAGGAACTCGGGCGGCAAATGAAGCTTGGGATCGACACCGCGTTCAGTCGGATCAACGATGCCGGGGGCGTCAACGGCCGAATGCTGCGGCTGATCGCGGCTGACGATGGCTATGAGCCGAGCCGAACCGCTGAGGCCATGAAGCAGCTCTACGAGAAAGACCAGGTGTTCGGTTTCATCGGAAATGTCGGAACGCCGACCGCGGTTGTCGGGGTGCCCTACGCGCTCGAGCGTCGGACGCTGTTCTTCGGCGCTTTCACGGGCGCCAATATCCTGCGCAACGATCCTCCCGATCGCTACGTATTCAACTATCGTGCGAGCTATGCGGAGGAGACCGACGCGGTCGTGCACTATTTGATCAAATTGCGACGGCTGAAACCCGCACAGATCGCCGTTTTCGCCCAACAGGATGCCTATGGCGATGCGGGATTCGCAGGAGTGGCGAAGGCGTTTCGTTCGCTCGGCGTCAATGACGGCGCCATTCTGCGGCTCAACTACAAGCGAAACACCGTCGACGTGGAGGATGCGGTCAATCAGCTGAAAGCGCAGAAGACGCCGATCAAGGCCGTGGTGATGGTTGCAGCCTATCGGGCCGCCGCCAAGTTCATCGAGAAGACGCGCGACCTCTATCCCGGAATGATTTACAGCAACGTGTCGTTCGTGGGCAGCACCGCCCTTTCCGAAGAATTGATGCTGTTGGGCACACGTTACGCCTCCGGCGTCATCGTGACACAGGTGGTGCCGGCGGTTTCCGGCTATTCGAGCGTGGTCCTCGAGTACAAGAACGCCCTCGCCAAGTATTTTCCTGGCGAGGCGCCGGATTACGTGTCGCTGGAGGGCTACGTCGCCGCCAACGTCCTGATCCAGGCCCTGAAACGGACGGGCCCACAGCTCGATACTGAAAAGCTCATCGACAACCTCGAGAGCATGCGCAACCTTGATTTGGGTCTCGGAACCACCCTCAATTACGGCCGTGCGGAGCACCAGGCTTCGCACAAGATATGGGGAACGGCGATCGACGACAACGGACGCTACCAGCCGATCGAACTTGAATAGGGGTCGCCGCCGCTTGCTTTGATCTCGGCGTCCCGCATCACAGCGGCGGGTCGACGGCCTCGTCGTATTCTTTCTTGAGCCGTGCGATCAATTCGGCGGCCGGCACGATCTTGCCGACGCTGCCGACGCCCTGGCCGCTGCCCCAGATTTCCTTCCAGGCCTTCGGTTTTGCCCGTTCACCCGAGGCATCGGTGCCAAAGCTCATTTTCGAGGCGTCGGATTCCGGAAGGTTGTCGGGGTCCATGCCCGCAGCCACGATCGACGGCTTCAGGTAATTGCCGTGCACGCCGGTGAACAGATTCGAATAGACGATATCTTCGGCGGTCGAGGTGGTGATCATCGTTTTGTAGCCTTCCACCGCGTTGGCCTCCAGGGTGGCGATGAAGGCGGAGCCGATATAGGCAAAGTCGGCGCCGAGCAGTCGCGCGGCGCGGACGGCGCGGCCGTTGCCGATGGCGCCTGAAAGCGCGATCGTCCCATCGAACCATTGCCTTGTCTCCGCCACGAATGCGAAAGGCGAGATCTCGCCGGCATGGCCGCCGGCGCCGGCCGATACCAGGATCAAGCCGTCCGCGCCCTTCTCGATCGCCTTGTGCGCGAATTTCTGGTTGATCACGTCGTGAAAAACGATGCCGCCCCAGCGATGCGCGGCCTGATTGAGTTCCTCGCGCGCGCCGAGCGAGGTAATGATGACGGGCACCTTGTGCTTCTCGCACAGCGCGAGATCCTGTTCGAGCCGGTTGTTCGACCGGTGTACGATCTGATTGACCGCGAACGGCGCCGACGGCCGGTCGGGGTGCATCCTGTCATGCGCGGCCAGCTCTTCCCTGATCCGCACCAGCCATTCGTCGAGCAGCGCCGGTGGACGCGCGTTGAGCGCCGGAAACGATCCGACGATGCCCGCCTTGCACTGCGCGATCACGAGATCGGGCACGGAAATAATGAACAGCGGCGCACCGATCACGGGAATCGACAAACGCCCCTTGAACAGGGCAGGCATGGACATTTTCGAAAAAATCCTTTTGGCTTTCGGGGGCGAAGCGCGATGAGCTGGTCTAAGGATGCCAGACATCATACCAACAAGGCAACCGCGGACCGGCCAGCGGTGCTACTGGCATAGCGCGCGGGTAACGTAATTATCGGTCCGGCAGTCGTCCGGCTTTCGTGTCCGGCCGGGAATCAACACTTTCGCCGAGCAGGTTTCCGCGGAATTGGCGTTGAGGCTCTTGCCCTCTTTGTAGCCCTTGCTCTGGCAGAGTTTATCGGCGCCAAGCTTGCAGTCCGGCGCGCCGTTGGCCGAAACCGGACATATCATGCGGCCGGACACCATGGAGGCCGGCTTGGCCAGGCGCGACAGGGTATCGGAAGCGTCCTTTGCTGCATCCTTGGCGCGCGCGTTCAAATCCTCGATGGTCTCCTGCGGGCTTTTCAGGGTCGGGAGTTTGTCGAACATCTTTCCGATTTCGTTGATCAGGCCCGGATTCTCTTCGCGCGCAGGCGATGACGGCGCAGGCCCGCCTTGCGGAGGCACCGCCTGCTGGGCCGGCTCCTGGACACCAAGTGAGGGCGGCGGCGAGGCGGCTTGCGGCCACCCGGCGCCTGTGGCGAGCAGCAACATCGACAGCGCTGCGCCGGCGGTCGCGACATGCGCCCTCGCCTGCGCGATGAGGTTGTCGGGTTGAGCCATCATGACATCGAGCGTAACCTGAAGCGGCGAGCCGGCAAAGCGTTTCAGGCTTTCAGAACATCCGAGACGCGATGATAAAGCCTGCCAGCAGCGCGCCGGCGCCAAGCGCCACCCACAGCCCCAGTCGTTTCTCGATCCGCACCCGGATCCATTCGCCGTAGCGGTTGAGCAGGATCGCGACCACAAAGAAGCGTCCGCCGCGCGCGATCACCGACAGCGCGATGAACAGCCAGATATTGTAGTTGGCGAATCCCGAAGTGATGGTCACGAGCTTGTAGGGGATCGGCGTCAAACCCTTCAGCAGAATGATCCATGCGCCGTATTCGGCGTAGCCGGCGCGGAAGGCCTCGACCTTGTCACCGTAACCGTAAAACTGGATCAGCCAGTGTCCGATCGAATCGTACAGCAACGCGCCGATGGCATAGCCGACGATGCCGCCCAGCACCGAGGTGGCGGTGCAGACGAGGGCGTAGAGCCACGCCCGCTGCGGGCGCGCCAGCGACATCGGAATCAGCATCACATCCGGCGGCACCGGAAAAAACGAGCTTTCCGCGAACGACACGGCTCCCATGATCCAGAGCGCGTATGGCTTGTGGGCGGCGTCAATGCACCAATCGTAGATCCGTCTCAGCATGGCGCGATGAACCACCATGGGACGGATTTGTCCATGCCGGGAATGTGGGAATTGGGAGAATGCGATGAGCCTCAGTGGCGCTTGCGCAGGCTACGGCCTTCAGCCGCGACAATTGGTCGCCGCATGACCCGAGACACCGAGGCCTTGGGCATTTTGACCACGGATTTCGGCATCTTCTCGGCAATCCCGAGCAGATGCTCGCGCCGCTCCATTTCCCGCCACACGTCCTCCGGCCGCACCCCGGCCCACGCCCACAAAACGGTGAGATTATAGAGAAGGTCGGCGCTTTCCCGGACCACGGCCTCGGGATTGCGGTTGACGGCATCGATCACGACTTCGATGGCCTCTTCAGCGAGTTTCTTGGCGATCTTGGCCTGGCCGCGCTGAAACAGCCGGGCGGTTCGCGAAATTGCCGGATCGAGATCCTTGGCCGCGATCACCGCCAGATAAAGCCGTTCGAGCGAATCACCCATTCCCCGAAACTAGTCCAAACCGGTGGCCAGCGTGTTAACGGCCGGTTACCGGCTGCCACCATTCAAGGAAAATCCGCCGGCCGCGCAAAGCGCAACCGGCGGATCGAATGGTTTGGGCAGTGGTATTTACCAGCCTGCCAGCGGGTGGCCGACGCTGGATCCATAACCGTACCCGCCGTAATAGGGGTCGCGGCCGTAATAGGCTGGGCCGCCGCCGTAATAGACCGGGCCATCGCCATAGTAGCCATAGGAGTCGCCATAATAGCCGCGGTTCTGGGTCGCGGCGATCGCAAGACCGGTGCCGACAATGCCGGCGAAAGCCGCCGCTGCCGCCGCACCACCCCCGCCACGATAATAGCGACGGCGGGCGCTGAAGTCAGTGGCGCCACCGGTTGTCGCGGTTGCGGCCGGTATGCCGTTGGCTGATGGCGAAGAGCCGGCCAGAGCCAGCGACGGCTCGACGGCGGTCAGCGCCACCGCCGCAACGGTCGCCATCACGGCGGCGCGGCCAATCGATAAAAATGAGGCTTTTCGCGCGAGCATCTCAATATCCTCCGAAATAGCCCGGTCTAAACAGGCGTTCAGTCACTCATCATTGAACAGCCAACCACCGAACCCCCGCTAGGTTCCCGAATCCGAACCGAGGGACCGGATGAACCCGCGGCGCTCATCGCCCGTTCAGACTTGACCCGGCAGTATGTTCGCCGGCCGTGTCGCGCGCGTCATCGAACAAGTATAGAACACCCGGCACTGGCGTCCGGTCCCGAAGTAACCCAATGCGCGTAAGTCAAACCAACGCCATCCGCTGCATTTTGGCTTTGCTGGCAGGCCTGCTGGATTTCGCGTGTTTCGGTGCGGTCGATAGCCGGGCCGCTGACCAGGTCCGGCAACCGATTGCGATCCAGTTTTCCCTCGATCGTCCGATCAATGCAGGCGTAGCCCCCTTTGTGCTGGCGTCGAGCCGCGGTTTGTTTGGCGCCGAAGGTCTCGCGGTCGCCACCAATATCGCCAGCGGCTCGCCGGAGGCGATTGCGCGCGTCGCCGACGGCTTGAGTGACTTCGCGCTCGTCGATATCAACGAGCTGATCCGCTTCCGCGGCAAGCCGGACGCGCCGCCAGTCAAGGGGGTATTCGTGCTGTTCAATATATCGCCCTACGCCATCGTTGCCCGCAAGAGCCGCGGCATCCGCGCGCTCTCCGATATCGAGGGCAAGACGCTCGGGGTCGCCGATGGCGATCTGTCGATCCGGCTATGGCCGGCGCTGGCGCGGCAAAACCGAATCAAGACGACAAACGTCAAGCTGAACAAGATCAGCCCCGCGGTACGCGAGCCGATGCTGTCGGCGGGTCAGGTCGACGCCGTCGCAGGGTTTTCCTATCTATCGGCGGTCAACTTGCGGGATCGCGGCGTTCCGGCCGACGATCTTGCGGTGCTACGCTATGCCGATTATGGCTGCGAAGCCTACGGCTTCGCGGTGATCGTCAACCCGGCGTTCGCCGCCTCAAGGCCGGAGGCGGTAAAGGGCTTTTTGCGCGCGGCGATTGCCGGCACCCATCTCGCCATTAGGGAGCCCGGGCGCGCGGCCGATGAGGTCGTGAGCCAGATGGACGGCGGATCGCGCGATCTCGAGTTGGCGCGATTGCGCACTGTGATTTCCGACAATATCCTGACCGGCGAGGTGAAGCGCAATGGCATCGGTGGCATCGACCCCGCCCGCCTCGACCGGTCGATCGATCAAATTGCCGAGGATTTTAAATTTCAGAAACGGCCATCCGCGACCGACATTTTTGACAATACGTTCTTGCCTCCGCTGGGCGGCCGCCTCGTCAATTGAGCAAAAAATCAGCCGCGCCCTGTATCTCCCGGGCGATCCCTGATTAGAATGCACCTGTTAAACGATCGTCCGACCGCCGGCCCCCTTATTTGAGCCCCTGAACCGCATGCCCCTGCTTCGGCTTTATACCCGCGTCCTTGAATTGCTTGGCAGAGAGGCACGGCTGGGCTGGATCCTCGCCGCCGCCAACCTGCTGCTGGCCGGCGCGCAATTCGCCGAACCGGTGCTGTTCGGCCGCATCGTCGATGTTCTCTCCGGCAAGCCATCCCCCGATGCGCTGGGATCGTTGTCGGCCTGGTCCCTGCTGGCAGCCTGGGCGGCGTTCGGCCTGTTCACCATTGGATGCAGTGCCGCGGTCGCGCTGCATGCGGACCGGCTAGCGCACCGCCAGCGCCAGGCGGTACTGACCAATTATTTTGAGCACATCCTGCAATTGCCGCTGACCTTCCACACCGGCACCCATTCCGGCCGCTTGATGAAGGTGATGCTGAACGGCACCGACTCGCTATGGCGGCTGTGGCTCGGATTTTTCCGCGAGCATTTCGCCGCCATCATGTCGCTGGTGGTGCTGCTGCCACTGGCGCTTTACATCAACTGGCGGCTGGCGGTGCTGCTGTTCATCCTGTGCGTGGTGTTCACGGTACTGACCATGCTGGTGGTGCGCAAGACCTACGGCATGCAGAACGAAGTCGAGGCGCATTACAGCGATCTTTCCACGCGTGCCTCCGACGCGCTCGGCAATGTCGCGCTGGTGCAGAGTTACGTGCGCATCGAGGCCGAGGTGCAGGGGCTGCGCTTCGTCGCCGACAAGCTGCTGGCGGTGCAGATGCCGGTGTTGTCATGGTGGGCGCTGGTCACCGTCATCACCCGGGCTTCCACCACCATCACGGTGCTGGCGATCTTCACCGTCGGCATCGCGCTGCACGAACAGGGCCTCACCACAGTCGGCGAGATCGTGATGTTCGTGAGTTTTGCCAGCATGCTGATCCAAAAGCTCGAACAGGTCGTCGCATTCATCAACAACGTGTTCATGGAGGCGCCGCGGTTGCAGGAATTCTTCAATGTGCTGGATGCGGTGCCGGCGGTGCGCGACCGGCCCGACGCGATCGATCCGGGGCGGCTGTCCGGCATGGTGGAATTCAAGGACGTCTCGTTCTCGTATGACGGCAAGCGACCCGCGGTCGAAGACCTTTCCTTCACCGCACTGCCCGGACAGACCGTGGCGCTGGTCGGCCCTACCGGCGCCGGCAAATCGACGGCGATCGCGCTTCTCCATCGCGCGTTCGATCCGCAGTCCGGCTTCATCAAGGTCGACGGCATGGATGTCCGTGGCCTGACGCTGACGTCGCTGCGGCGGAATATCGGCGTGGTGTTTCAGGAGGCACTGCTGTTCGATCGTTCGATCGCCGACAATCTGCGCGTCGGCAAGCCGGATGCCACCGATGAGGAACTGCGGATCGCGGCGGCCGGGGCGCAAGCGCTGGAATTCATCGAACGCAGCGAGCGGGGATTCGAAACCAATGCCGGCGAGCGCGGACGCATGCTGTCCGGCGGCGAGCGGCAGCGGCTGTCGATCGCGCGCGCGCTGTTGAAGGATCCGCCGATCCTGATCCTCGATGAGGCAACCAGCGCGCTTGATGCGGTCACCGAGGCCAAGGTTAACGCCGCTCTCGACGAAGTGATGAGGGGCCGCACCACGTTTGTGATCGCGCACCGGCTCTCGACCATTCGCAACGCCACGCGCATCCTGGTGTTCGACGGCGGACATGTGATCGAAAGCGGAACTTTCGATGAACTGGTGGCGAAAAGCGGCCGTTTCGCGGAACTCGCCCGAGCTCAATTCATGGTTCAGGAAAATGCGCGGCCAAGCGTTCAGGCGCCGGAACCAAATATCGCCGCTGTCAAGATTTGAGTACCGTCGAAATTCGGCCTATTTCGTCGACGATTTAATCGGTCAGCCTCTGTTCTGAGTCGGCTAGCCGGTATAGGTTTGCACACGCCGTAGCCGACGGCGCCGGACACGCTTGAAACCCGAACGTCACACGCTAGGACCTCCTCTTCAGAGGCGGGTCTCAAAGGACCGGAATCGGATAGTGCATTTGCTTCAGCCGTTGCTTCGTAAGTCATCGTGGAATTGGATCGTTCTCGTCGGAGCGCTTGGCATCATTGCACCGCGCGTCGTGCACGCCGAAGCGCTGCTGGTTGTTGAAGCCGATACCGGAAAGGTTCTGGAGGCCCAGAACGCCACCTATCCCTGGTATCCCGCATCGGTGACCAAGCTGATGACGGCCTATGTCACGCTGAAGGCCGTCAAGGAAGGGCGCATTGCGCTCGATACGCTGGTGACGGTGTCGCCGGTCGCGGCCGCGCAGTCGCCATCCAAGATGGGTTTCCGGCCGGGCACCCAGGTCACGGTCGACAATGCGCTCAAGATGATGCTGGTGAAGTCGGCCAACGACATGGCCGTGGTGCTTGCCGAGGGCGTCGGAGGTTCGATCGACGGTTTTTCGGCGCTGATGAACCAGAACGCGCAGCGGCTCGGCATGACGCAGACGAGCTACGTCAATCCGAATGGCCTGCCCGCCGATGGTCAGATCACTTCGGCACGGGATCTGGCGATCCTGGCCCGCGCGATTATCCGCGATCTGCCCGAATACGAATATTTCGTCCACATTCCCTCGATCCGCTTCGGCCGCAGGGTCACGCAGAATTTCAACAAGCTGATCGGACGCTATCCCGGCGCCGATGGCTTCAAGACCGGCTTCATCTGCGCATCCGGTTACAATCTGGTGGCGTCGGCCACGCGCAATGGCAAGCGGCTGATCGCGGTGGTGCTGGGCGCTTCATCCGGCCAGGCGCGCGCGGTGAAAGCCGCCCAACTGCTTGAACGCGGCTTTGCCAACAACACGCTGTCGTGGCTGCGCCCCGCGCTCGGCACGGTCGACAATCTGGCGCCGATCGACGCCTCACCGCCGAACCTGCGCGACGAGATGTGCGGCGGCAAGCGTCATAAACCGGCCAGCGACGAGGATGAGGATACGGTCGCCAGCAACGCCGGCGGACCGGGCGGCGGCGAAACCGGGATTACCTTCTTCACCGCAGGATTGCAGCCGCCAATGGTGAAGCCGTCGGATCTGCTGGCGGCGGCGCCCGCAGCCTCGGAGCCGATCATTGTTTACACCGGCCCGACGAGAACCGGGCCGGCCTTGATCGCCGCAGTCGCCGCGGACTCCGAAAAGCAAACCTCGCAGCATCGTGGAAAGAAGACACGGGTTGCGGCGAAAAAGCCCGATGCCGCGGCTGAGGCGAAGGCCGAAGCCAGGTCCGACAGCAAGTCCGAGCCGAAATCCGCGGCCAAACCGGCTGCCGCCCGGCACGCCAACGCCAAGCCGGATGCCGCCGCAAAGCCGCTCGACAAACCCGCGAAGCCGGCAAAGCCCAAGGCGGTTTCGAAACCTTTGACCAAACCAAAGAGCACGACCAGCGACGCCGGGCCGACGGATCAAAAGTCGGCCGCGCCGCGCACTTAACCCCCGTTTCCAGCAGCCGAAACCAGCCCCTTGCCGTCTGCGACGCGCCGATAACCCGCGAGCGCTTGCCATCGGCTGCCGCCTTGCTCAATACTGCCCCCAACAAGGCGTACCGTCACCCCAAACGGGGGATGGAAACCGGAAGGGGAAATACCATGGAGCGGATCTGGCTCAAGCAATATCCGGCCGGCGTGCCCGCCGATATCGATGTGACGCAGTACACCTCGCTCGTCGAGTTACTGGAAGAAAGCTTTGCGAAGTTCTCCGACCGCAAGGCCTTCATCTGCATGGACAAGTCGATCAGCTATCGCGATCTCGACGAGATGTCGCTGGCGCTCGGGGCCTATCTGCAGAGCAAGGGCCTGCAAAAGGGCGCGCGCGTCGCGCTGATGATGCCGAACGTGCTGCAGTATCCGGTTTCGACCGCCGCCGTGCTGCGCGCGGGCTTTGCCGTGGTGAACGTCAATCCGCTCTATACCCCGCGCGAGCTTGAACACCAGCTCAGGGATTCCGGCGCCGAGGCGATTATCGTTCTCGAGAACTTCGCGACCACCGTGCAGCAGGTAATGGGCAAGACCGCGGTCAAGCACGTCATCGTCGGCAGCATGGGCGACCTGCTCGGCTTGAAGGGCGTGATCGTCAATCTGGTGGTGCGGCGCGTGAAGAAGATGGTGCCGTCCTATTCGATTCCGGGCGCGGTCGCCTTCAACGACGCGGTCGCGGCCGGCCGCAACATGAAGCTCAACAAGCCGAAGCTCGGCCCCGACGACGTCGCCTTCCTGCAATATACCGGCGGCACCACCGGCGTCTCCAAGGGCGCGACGCTGCTCCACCGCAACATTCTCGCCAACGTGCTGCAGAACGACGCCTGGCTGCAGCCGGCGCTGAAGAAGCCGCCGCAGGTCGACCAGCTTTTGATCGTCTGCGCGCTGCCGCTCTATCACATCTTCGCGCTGACGGCGTGCTTCCTGCTGGCGGTGCGCGCCGGCGGCATCAATCTGCTGATTCCCAATCCGCGTGACATGGCCGGCTTCGTCAAGGAACTGATGAAATATCAGGTCAACTTCTTCCCGGCGGTCAACACGCTCTACAACGGGCTGTTGCATACGCCCGGTTTCGACAAGGTCGATTTCTCCAAGCTGAAGGTTTCCAACGGCGGCGGCATGGCGACGCAAAAACCGGTCGCCGAGAAATGGCTGGCGGTGACCGGCTGCTCGCTGTCGGAGGGCTACGGCCTTTCGGAGACCTCGCCGACCCTGACCTGCAACCCCGCCGACACCGACACGTTCTCGGGATCGATCGGCATACCCGTTCCCTCGACCTACATCTCGATCCGCGACGACGATGGCAACGAGGTGCCGCTCGGCCAGCCCGGCGAAATCTGCGCCAAGGGCCCGCAGGTGATGGCCAGCTACTGGAACCGGCCGGACGAGACCGCGAAGGTGATGACCGCCGACGGCTATTTCCGCACCGGCGATATCGGCGTGATGGACGAGCGCGGCTACACCAGGATCGTCGACCGCAAGAAGGACATGATCCTGGTGTCGGGCTTCAACGTCTATCCCAACGAGATCGAGGAAGTGATCGCGAGCCATCCCGGCGTGCTGGAATGCGCCGTGATCGGCGTGCAGGACGCCCGCTCGGGCGAAGCGGTCAAGGCCTTCGTCGTCAGGAAGGATCAGAACCTCTCCGCCGAAGACGTCATCAAGTTCTGCACTACGCAACTGACCGACTACAAGGTCCCGAAGCAGATCGAGTTCCGAACCGAACTGCCGAAGACCAATGTCGGAAAAATCCTGCGCCGCCAGTTGCGCGACGAGAAGAAGGCCGCGGCGGCCTGACCGGGGACCCTCATGGCGAGGAGGCGCTCTTGCGTCTCGCACCGTGAGGCCCGCGGTTTTGCCGCTCGATCGACAACGCGGCCGGCACCCGGCCGATGACAGAACAGTGAACACAAGAACCCATTGCCGTTTCCGCGGCACTGAATATTGTGCCCGCCACCTGCCCGGTTTAAGAAACATCTGCACAATTAGGGAGAATTGACGATGACCATCAAAGTTGGCGACAAGCTGCCGGAAGCAAAATTTCGCGTGATGACGGCGGAAGGTCCGAAGGTCAAGACCACCGACGATATCTTCAAGGGCAAGAAGGTCGCGCTGTTCGCGGTGCCCGGCGCCTATACCGGCACCTGCCACAAGATGCATCTGCCGAGCATTTTTCTGAACGCCTACGCCATCAAGGACAAGGGCGTCGACACCATCGCGATCGTCTCGGTCAATGACGCCTTCGTCATGAACGCCTGGAAGCGCGACACCGACCAGCGCGACGAAGCGGTTTTCCTCGCCGACGGCAACGCCGAATTCACCAAGGCGATCGGCATGGAGCTGGACGCCTCCGGCAACGGGCTCGGCATCCGCTCGCACCGCTATTCGATGCTGGTGGATGACGGCGTGGTCAAGAAGCTCAATCTCGAGCCGGCGCCCGGCAAGGTCGAGGTTTCCGGCGGCGACACGCTGCTGGCGCAGCTGTAAGCAGCCACGTCGATTCCGGGGCGATGCGAAGACATCGAACTCCGATGTCGCAATTGCCTCGGGAATCTTGGATTCCGGGTCTGCGTGCTAACGCACCATCCCGGAATGACGAACTGACATTCAATCCTCCACCCTCTGCTTCAGCCGCGCCATCGCGACGCCGTCCCGCGCCAGTTGATCGGCGCGCTCGTTCTCGTCGTGGCCGGCGTGGCCCTTGACCCAGTGCCAGCGGACCTCGTGCGGCTTTAGCGCCGCATCGAGCCGCTGCCACAGTTCGACGTTCTTGACCGGCTTCTTGTCCGCGGTGCGCCAGCCGTTCTTCTTCCAGCCATGGATCCAGCCGGTGATGCCCTGACGCACATACTGGCTGTCGGTGTAGAGATCGACGGTGCAGGGCTTCTTCAGCGCTTCCAGCGCGGAGATCGCCGCCATCAGCTCCATGCGGTTGTTGGTGGTGTGCGCCTCGCCGCCCTTCAATTCCTTTTCGACATCGCCGAATTTCAGGATCGCGCCCCAGCCGCCGGGCCCGGGATTGCCCGAGCAGGCGCCGTCGGTGTGAATGATGACCGTGGAGCGAACTCACGCCACCAGCCCCGAGGCGGCGACGCCGTAGTCGCGCATGCTGGCCACGCTCTGCTGAAAGCGCAGCTTGCGGACATATTCGAGCGGATCCTTCGGCCGCACCAGCGCGCCCGGCGGCACGTTGAGAAAATCGACCAGCCGCGTCAGCAGGAAGCGCAACGCCGCGCCGCGCGCCAGCAGCGGCAGCGCGTTCTGCTCGGCGTCGGACAGTTTGCGCTCGCGGCCATAGGCGCCAAGAAACGCGCGCGCCTTGGTGACGTTGAACGAACAATCGGTCTCGAAGCACCAGGCGTTGAGGCAGATCGCGACGTCGTAGGCGAGCATGTCGTTGCAGGCGAAGGTGAAATCGATGATGCCGGACAGCTTCTCGCCGAGAAAGAACACGTTGTCCGGAAACAGATCGGCGTGAATCACGCCGTGCGGCAGATTCTTCGGCCAGAGGTCGCCTTCGAGATAATCGAGCTCGGCGGCGATGAACGCGCGCAATCCCGGCTGCAATTCGTCGGCGCGCGCGGCGGCCTGTTCGAACAGCGGACGCCAGCCCGATACCGACAGCGCGTTGGCGCGCGACATCGGAAAATCGCGCCCGGCGAGATGCATCTTCGCCAGCACCTCGCCGACGCCGGCGCAGTGCGCGGCGTTGGGCTTGCGCGGCCAGACGCCTTCAAGAAAACTGATGATGGCCGCGGGCCGGCCGGCCAACGCGCTGAGCGCCTCGCCGCTTCTGTTCTTCACCGGCAGCGGACAGCTGATGCCGCGGGAGGCGAGATGCGTCATCAGGCCGAGAAAGAACGGCAGGTCGCCTTTGGCGACGCGCTTTTCATACAGCGTCAGGATGAAATATCCGGCGCTGGTATGCAGCAGGAAGTTGGAATTCTCGACGCCCTCGGCGATGCCCTTGTAGGACAACAGTTCGCCGATGTCGTAACGGGAAAGAAATTCCGCAAGCTCGTCGGCGGCGACGTCGGTGTAGACCGCCATGGGTAGTGTCCCGATTCCGAAGTTCGCCCGCCCCTGCTGCACCCTCTGATGCGAACTTCGGAATCAAAGGGACACTACAAAAGTTATTTTTGCTCGTGCGGCTTTGGGTTTGAAGTTCCTAATCGCACGCGCAGCAACATGATAGGACCTTCAAACCCGCCGCACGAGGCCTACGCCGCGTCGGGCCGCAGCGAACGCGGCAACGGAAAGAATTCGTTCTCTTCCGCGGCCGAGACCGTCTCCACGTGCAAGTCGTAACGCTCGGCGAACGCGCCCATGATCTCTTCGACGATCACTTCCGGCGCCGAGGCGCCCGCGGTGATGCCGAGGCTCCTGATGCCTTCGAACTTCGCCCAGTCGAGATCGCCGGCGCGCTGCGCCAGCACCGCGATCGGGCAGCCCTCGCGCTCGGCGACTTCGCGCAGGCGCTGCGAATTCGACGAGTTCGGCGCGCCGACCACGATCAGGGCGTCGACCACCGGCGCCACCTTCTTCACCGCGAGCTGGCGGTTGGTGGTGGCGTAGCAGATGTCTTCCTTGTGCGGACCGGAGATGTTGGGAAACCGCTCCTTCAGCATCGCGACGATTTCGGCGGTGTCGTCGATCGACAGCGTCGTCTGGGTGACGAAGGCGAGGTTGTTGGGATCCTTCGGCGCGAAGGTCGCGGCATCGTGCGCGGTCTCGATCAGCGTCACCGCGCCCGCCGGCAGCTGCCCGAGCGTGCCGACCACTTCGGGGTGATGGGAATGCCCGATCAGCAGGATTTCGCGGCCGCGCTTGAAATGGATCGCCGCCTCCCGGTGCACCTTGGTGACCAGCGGGCAGGTCGCGTCCAGCGAAAAGAAATTGCGGGCGCGGGCGTCCGCGGGCACCGATTTGGGAACCCCGTGGGCCGAAAACACCACCGGCGCGTTGGTATTGTCGGGGATTTCAGCCAGTTCCTCGACGAAAATCGCGCCCTTGGTCCTCAGGCTGTCGACGACATAGCGGTTGTGGACGATCTCGTGGCGGACATAGACCGGGGCGCCATAGATCGTCAGCGCCCGCTCCACGGTGTCGATCGCCCGCACCACGCCGGCGCAGAAGCCCCGCGGCGAGCAAAGCACGATTTTCAGGGGTGGTTTGGCCTGCATGGGGGCGATCTCGGACCGAATCACCCCTCGCCGGCGGGCAGGGAACGGTCAATTCAAATAAGGACTTGGGACTGCTTTCGGGCGCTGTCAAGACCGTTTAGCTAACCATTGCGCGGTTAGCCCCGGACGGCTTATATAGGGCGTAATTCCCGTCATCGCTGATGACCACGGCTTCGCCTCCAAAAGAGGTGGGCGAAGCGCAAAGGAGATTTGCCATGAGCAATGCACCGCTGATGCCAAAGGCGACTGCCGTGTGGCTGGTCGACAATACCGCGCTGACGTTCGACCAGGTGGCCGATTTCACCAAAATGCACCCGCTCGAGGTCCGCGCCATCGCCGACGGCGACGCCGCCCAGGGCATCAAGGGCATGGACCCGATTTCGACCGGCCAGCTCACCCGCGACGAGATCGAAAAGGGCGAACAGGACCCGAACTACCGGCTCAAGATTGCCGAGAGCAAGGTGACGCTGCCGCCGGCCGCCAAGAAGAAGGGCCCGCGCTACACCCCGGTGTCGCGCCGCCACGAGCGGCCGAGCGCGATCCTGTGGCTGGTGCGCAACCACCCCGAACTGAAGGACGCGCAGATCATGCGGCTGGTCGGCACCACCAAGACCACCATCGCCAGCGTGCGCGACCGCACCCACTGGAACGCCTCGACCCTGACCCCGATGGACCCGGTGACGTTCGGCCTGTGCTCGCAGATCGAGCTCGACTTCGAGGTGCAGCGCGCCGCCAAGGAGAAGCCGGCCGACGCCGCCTATGGCGGCGCCACCCTGCTGCCGGCCTCCGAGACCACCCGCAAGGAGCCGGAATTCGAGCCCTCCGAGAAGCAGCGCGACGACCTCAATGTCGATGCCGTGTTCGCCAAGCTGAAGACCATCGGCGGCAAGAAGCCGGACGAGGAGTAGGCGGGCAGTCGCGTCAGGCGCGCGTCGCTCTCTACGTCGTCCCCGCCTAGTGCGCAATTGCGCACGGGGCGCGGGGACCCATACGCCGTGAACTTCATGAGGAAGGGAGTGCTCGTTGCCTTTCTTCATCGCGCGTCGCAGCAAC
>CAVTNA010000011.1:0-42221 GCA_963735835.1 uncultured Alphaproteobacteria bacterium
GGGCTGAAAATTCCGCTGCAGGCGCATTTCGCCAACAAGGACGACTGGTGCACGCCGGCAGCGGTCGATGGCTTCGAGAAGGCGATGAAGGCCGCCGGCAAATCGCTCGAACTGTTCCGCTATGACGCCGAGCACGGCTTCGCCAACGAGCAGCGCATGACGGTGCACGACCGTCAATGCGCCGAGCTCGCCGGGGCCGCGCCACAGAGTTCTTCAGGAAGCATCTGGGGGTGATGTTGGCCCGACTGCATCGGGCTTCGGATTTGCTATATGATGCGGCAATGACGAAAACATTGGAAGCCGTGATCGAGAAGGCAACGTAAACTGCCCGAAGAGCGGCAGGCCTACGTCGCCGAGGTATTGGAAGATCGCCGCCGCGGGCAGCGACAGCGTGTTCATCGTGCCGGAGGATCGATCCGCGTTGCCGTTCTGGAAGGTTTTGAACAGGCCGAGCGTGGCAGTTCGTGAGTGATGACGAATGGTGGCTTTGGAAGAAGTGCGGTCTGTGAAACTGTGGGTCGCGCCCGTGCTCGACGCCGAGATCGCCCATATTCGACGGAGAACATTGCGGAACAGATCGGGCCGCCGGCGACCTCTGTAAGTGCGCAGTTGGCGACGGGCCGGCTTCTCGCGTGGTATCCGGGCTGGGCGAGAGACCAACATTCCAGGCGTTCGCGGGTTTCCGATCCCGCTCGTTATCCCTATCTTGTCTATCATCGGATTTACGAGGACGAATTGGTCATTATCCATATCCGCGATGGGCGCCGCGATACTCCGAGGCAAACGAACTGGAAGGCCTGCCATTGGTAGCTCGTTGAATTCTTGACCCCATCCCACCAAGGACACGTCCCCGGCATCAGCTGGTAATTGCCGTCCATCACCTGCACGGGCGCGCGCAGGCCGGAGGCCGCCGCGCGCAGGCGCATCTCGCGCGCGACTTCGCGGTCCTTCTCCGGCAGCCAGACCCGCTCGTGGCCCCACAGGCTCGGACCGTCATGCATCTCGACCGGCTTCCACGTCGATGGCTCGATCTCGCGGCCGCCCCAGCCGCATTCGATCATGAAGGATGACGGCGTCCTCGCGTAGAACGAGGTCATGAAGTCGTTGGTATGACGTCCCAGCGTGACGTCGACGCGATCCTCGTTCAACGCGATGTCATAGGACTGGCCGACATCGTCGAGCGAGAACAACTCCACCATCAGATGATGCATGCCGTTGTTGCCGGTCTCGATCAGCGCTAGCGAGTGATGCCTTCCGTTGACGTGGAAGAAGTAGGCTCGGAACGGCTTCAGGATGTAGTCGGAGAGCCCGAAGCCGAGCACGTCGACATAGAACGCCATCATGGGGCCGATGTTCTCGACCGTCAGCACGGCGTGGCCGAGGCCGAGCGGACCAGTGCGAAAACCCGAGATCGAGCGGCCCGGGCTGAACGGCTCCCCTGAGACCTCGGCGCCATAAAACGCCTCCAGACGATTGCCGGCCGGATCGCGAAACGAAATCAGCGCGCGAACGCGCCTGGTATCGGCCAGCGTCTGCGGTTCGGCTGAAACCTCGACCCCGGCTGCCTCCAGCCGCGTCGCGAGCGCGTCGAGATCAGCGGCGTCAGCCACCTCCCAGCCGAAGAAGCGCGCGCCTTCCGGCAGCGAGCGGTCGATGACAATGCGCTGCTTGCGGTCGTCCATCCGGAAGGCCAGCAGCGAAT
Source organism: uncultured Alphaproteobacteria bacterium (assembly GCA_963735835.1). GTDB lineage: Bacteria > Pseudomonadota > Alphaproteobacteria > Rhizobiales > Xanthobacteraceae > Bradyrhizobium. Next base: position 1,703 of record CAVTNA010000011.1, read on the forward strand.
TGCCACGCTCCACCGCCTGCAGGCCGACCATGCCGGTGCCAAACTGCCGCCAGTCGTCGAGCGCAGCCGATCCGAACCCGGCATATCCCAGTGCCCTTACCGCCATCCCGCGTCTCCCGCTTCCCGGCCGTTTTTGGCCAAATCCTACGCATATTTTCCGCCTCAGGCGAGGGCCCGCCGTACCGGGCGACGGCAGCCGCCCTTGACGTTCCCGCCCCGCCATGGTGTTTACCCGTCCATGAGCACCGTCGTCCGCAACGCCCGTCTCTGGTGGCGCACCTCCTAAGAGGTGGCCGGTGCGATTTCATTTTCCAAGATCGTTCGAGGCCGTCATCGCAGCGCGACGGCCTTTTCGTTTGTCCTGTGTGGCGTTCCCTCGGCAAGTTTCGTAAGAGGATCACATGAACAGGACAGCCTTCTCACTGCCGGCCCGCAGCGAATATCGCACCCGTGGCGGGCTTGCGGTCACGCGGACGGTGGAGCAATTCTCCGGCGGGGCCAACCGGCTCGATGACCTGATCGACCTGCTCGACCGCCGCCGCGGGGTGGTGCTGTCGTCGGGCACCACGGTGCCGGGCCGCTACGAGAGTTTCGATCTTGGCTTCTCCGACCCGCCGTTGCAGCTGGAAACAAGAGGTGCGGACTTTTCCCTGGCCGCGCTGAACGCGCGCGGCGAGGTGCTGATCGCCTTCATCGGCGACACGCTGCGCGAACCCTGCGTCGTCGTCACCGAGAAAAGCGCGACCCTGCTCAAAGGCCATATCGTCCGCGGCGCGGCGCCGGTCGACGAAGACCAGCGCACCCGCCGCGCCAGCGTGATGTCGCTGGTGCGCGATCTCGTGGCGGCGCTCGGCGCCAATGACGATCCCTTGCTCGGCCTGTTCGGCGCGTTCGCCTATGATCTGGTGTTCCAGATCGAGGACCTCGTGCAGAAGCGCACCCGCGAGGCGGACCAGCGCGACATCGTGCTTTACGTGCCGGATCGCCTGTTGGCCTATGACCGAGCCACCGGCCGCGGCGTGGTGCTGAGCTATGACTTTGCCTGGAAGGGCAAGTCCTCCGAGGGGGGTCCGCGCGACACCCCGGAGAGCATCTACGCCAAAACGCCGCGGCAGGGATTTTCCGATCACGCGCCCGGCGAATATCAGGCCACGGTCGAGACCGCGCGCGCCGCGTTCGCGCGCGGCGATCTGTTCGAGGCGGTGCCGGGGCAGTTGTTCGCCGAACCCTGCGCGCGCTCGCCGGCGGAGGTGTTCCAGCGGCTGTGCCGGATCAATCCGTCGCCCTACGGCGCGCTGATGAATCTCGGCGACGGGGAATTCCTGGTGTCGGCATCGCCCGAAATGTTCGTGCGCTCCGACGGCAGGCGGGTCGAGACCTGCCCGATCTCCGGCACCATCGCGCGCGGCGTCGACGCGATCGGCGACGCCGAGCAGATCCGGCAATTGCTGAATTCGGAAAAAGACGAATTTGAACTCAACATGTGCACCGATGTCGACCGCAACGACAAGGCGCGGGTCTGCGTGCCCGGAACGATCAAGGTTCTGGCGCGGCGCCAGATCGAGACCTATTCGAAACTGTTTCATACCGTCGATCATGTCGAGGGCATGCTGCGGCCGGGCTTCGACTCGCTCGATGCGTTCCTCACCCATGCCTGGGCGGTGACGGTGACCGGGGCGCCGAAATTGTGGGCGATGCAGTTCGTCGAGGACCACGAGCGTTCGTCGCGGCGCTGGTATGCCGGCGCGATCGGCGCGGTGAATTTCGACGGCAGCATCAACACCGGGCTGACCATCCGCACCATCCGGATGAAGGACGGGCTTGCCGAAGTCCGGGTCGGCGCCACCTGTCTTTTCGACTCAGACCCCGCCGCCGAGGACAGGGAATGCCAGGTCAAGGCGGCGGCGCTGTTTCAGGCGCTGCGCGGCGATCCCCCAAAACCGCTGTCGGCGTTCGCGCCTGACGCCACCGGCTCGGGCAAGCAGGTGCTCCTGATCGACCATGACGACAGTTTTGTTCATATGCTGGCGGACTACTTCCGGCAGGTCGGCGCTGATGTCACCGTGGTTCGGCACATTCACGCATTGGAAATGTTGAAGCAGAGAAGGTGGGACCTTCTGGTGTTGTCGCCGGGTCCGGGGCGGCCGGAGGATTTTGCCATCGCCAAAACCATAGCGGCCGCACTCGAGAAGAAGCTGCCGATCTTCGGCGTCTGTCTCGGCGTGCAGGCGATCGGAGAATATTTCGGCGGCCAGCTCGGCCAGCTTGGCCAGCCGGCGCATGGACGGCCGTCGCCGGTTCAGATACGGGGCGGGCGGTTGATGCAGAACCTGCCCAATGAAATCGTGATCGGCCGCTATCACTCGCTGTTTGTCGAGCGCGACAGCATGCCCGAGGTGCTCATCGTGACGGCGAGTACCGAGGACGGCGTCGCCATGGCGATCGAGCACAAGACCTTGCCGGTCGGCGGCGTGCAGTTTCATCCGGAGTCGCTGATGTCGCTCGGCGGCGAAGTGGGCCTGCGCATCGTCGAGAACGCGTTCCGGTTGGGTGCGGGGACGAATTGAAGAGGCGGTGCGGAGCTTTTGCAGCACGTCATTCCGGGGCGCGAGTGAAGCGAGCGAACCCGGAATCCAGAAGTTATTGGCGCGAGATTCCGGGTTCGCGCTGTCGCGCGCCCCGGAATGACGAAACGAGGATAAAACCATGACTTTTGAGCATGATTTGAAGGCCGCCGTCCGCACCATTCCGGACTATCCGAAACCGGGAATCCTGTTTCGCGATATCACCACGCTGCTCGGCGACGCGCGGTCGTTTCGTCGCGCGGTCGACGAACTGGTGCAGCCATGGGCGGGCAACAAGATCGACAAGGTGGCCGGCATCGAGGCGCGCGGCTTTATTCTCGGCGGCGCGGTGGCGCATCAGGTCTCCGCCGGATTCGTGCCGATCCGCAAGAAGGGCAAGCTGCCGCATATCACCGTGCGCATCGCCTATTCGCTCGAATACGGCCTCGATGAAATGGAGATGCACGCCGACGCCATCCATCCCGGCGAGCGCGTGATCCTGGTCGACGACCTGATCGCCACCGGCGGCACCGCGGAAGGCGCGGTCAAGCTGTTGCGCCAGATCGGCGCCAATGTGGTCGCGGCCTGCTTCATCATCGATCTGCCGGACCTCGGGGGTGCGGCGAAATTGCGGGCGATGGACGTGCCGGTGCGAACGCTGATGGCGTTCGAGGGCCATTGAGGGTCTTTAACGGGTGAATCCATCCACACGTCGTCCCTGCGAACGCATGCGAACGCAGGGACGACGTGTTGAAGAGTGATGCGCTTTACGACCTCTGCAAAATCAGACTCAGCTCGAGCTCGCGGAAGCTGAGGTAGTTGCTGCGGATCCATTGATGCAGTTCGCTCGATGAATCCTTCTCGTTGCGCAGGTACTCGGTGAACGAGAACGTCAGCCGGTCGATATAGGTTTTCAGGAAACTCGGCAGAGCGGCGATGCGCAGCATCCGGCCGTGGGCCATGGCTTCGGGCAGTTCGCCACGCACCACATATTCGTTGTCGACGGTGACGAGCGCGGTTGGCGGGAATCTGCTCCTGCAGCATGGCATAACCGCGCGCCGAGACGCGGTCGGTGTCGGCGACGAACAGGATGACCGGTGCGACGCCGCGCCGCGCCGCTTCCTTCATGAATCCGATTTCCTCGGACCATCTTGAAGAATTCGTCGAAGGCGTGGAAGCCGAGATCGATCACCTTGGCGACGCCGTCATTGACGATCAGCGCGGTCCATCAACGCCATTTTTCCGAAGGTATCGTCGACCTCGGCGGTCTCGGTGATCCTCGGCAGAAATTCGAGCAGCGACGGCTCCTTCAGGTTGATGTCGAAGGCCGCCACACCGCCGTTCTTCAGCAGCAGGAATTCGCTCAACTGCCGCGCGATCAGCGTCTTGCCGACCAGCGGGCGGGGCGAGCAGAGGATGAAGACGGGTGTGGTGCGCATCAGGCGCTATATCAGGCGAAATCGATGCCTAATCCAGCGATATAGCGTTCGACGCGCAACTATTTTTTATTTTTCGCCGCCGCGCGCGCCGGCTTTGCCGGAGCCGACCAGGTCGGTCAGCTTGATGCGGTCGAATTCGCTCCAGATATTGGCCAGCCAGTGGCGCACATAGCCGCGCAGCACGAACGAATAGTTCGCGGCCTCGTCATGGGTGCCCTTGTTGGCGACGAATTTGAGGAACGGCACCGAGGCGACTTCGACCTGCTCGTAGGCCATTTCGTTGAGCTTGGGGATGGTGAGTTCGGTGGCGTCCTTGATGCGGTGGAAATAGGAATTGTAGGTCGCCTGGTCCCACTCGAAGAAGCTGGTGTTGTTGATGAAGTTCTTGACCAGGAAATATTTGGCGCCCTGCATGAAATTGGCGGTCTCCGCGATCTCGTCCAGCGAGGCGATCGAGGGCCCGAGAATGTGGAACACGGCGAAGGTGATCTGGCCGGACTTGGCGGCATCGAGAAAGCCGATGTCGCGCAACGAGGCCAGCGACGGCGACAACAGGCCGGCGCGGACGTCGATCACGGTGACCGACGGATTGGCCGAATTCAGCGTGTCGAAGATCTTCATCTGGTCCGCGGTCGCCGTCATATCGACGATCTCGGTGACGTCGGGATGGAAGCGCTTCAGGGTGCCGCGCGGGAATTCGGTATCGAAGGCGCGGGTCGGTACGTTGTTGGCGCTGAAATAATCCAGCAGGGTGCGCGAGACCGTGGTCTTGCCGACCCCGCCCTTATCAGCGCCCACCACGATCACTACCGGCTTCGCCATGAACTTCCCTTACGCGCCATTTCAGTTGAAGCCTGACCTCGGAACACCCAGCCCCTGTTCGCGGAACCAGCCGTCGTTCCCGGAACCGGTATCAGCTCGATCATGCCCTCGAATTTCCTTCGCCCCGAGCTCCGGTCACCCAAGCCTGCTTTGGGCGGGAACATGGCAGAAACAAGGGAGAATTCAAAATTCTTTAGACAGCGGTTAGGGTTGATCCTGCCAGGGTCGTTAACGCTGCGGCGCGGAGGGAGCGCGCGCCCGGGGCCCCTAGTGGCGGCCCCATGGCCCCGCCGGATTGGTCCAGGGACCTGGCGGCGCGCCCTGGGTCGCGCCGGCCGGATCTTCGGCATGGCCCCATGGGCCCGATGGCAGCGGCGGCGGGACTTGACGGTTTGCCGGCTCCAGCGGCCGGTCGTCCGGCTCGCCGCGCGGCATCCGACGGCAGCGCCAGCGGCCCGGGATCGTGTCCGCCGGCATATTTCACCAGCGCCTGCACCCGGGATTCCACGGAAGGGTGGGTCGCGAACAGGTCGGCAAAGCCCTCGCGCGGGTTGTCGACGCACAATTCCATCACCGCCGAGGTCGCGCCGGGAAGCTCGCCGCGGTTCTCGATCTTGCGCAGCGCCGAGATCATGGCGTCCGGGTTTTTCGTCAGTTCGACCGATCCGGCGTCGGCCAGCAGTTCGCGCGACCGCGACAGCGCCAGCCGCACCACCTGCGACAGCGCCCAGGCCAGCGCGATCAGCGCGACCGCGATGATGATGACAACGACGGCGCCGCCGCCCCGGAGCCCTTCCTGTCGCTGTCCGAGGACGACGAAGAGGACGACCAGGAGCCGCGGCCGATAACCGCCGTAGTAGCCGAAATTGGTAAAACTGCGGAAGAACAGTTCGGCGAAGAAGCCGACCACGCCGGCGATGATCACCGCGATCACCATCATCTGCACGTCGCCGTTGCGGATGTGGGTGAGTTCGTGGCCCAGCACCGCCTCGATCTCCTGGTCGTTGAGCGCCTTCAGCAGGCCCGTGGTGACGGTGACGGCATATTGCCGCCGGTTGAGCCCGGTCGCGAACGCGTTCAGCGCGTCGCTGTCCATGATCTTCAGTTTCGGCATCGGGATGCCGCGCGAGATGCAGAGATTTTCCAGCAGATTATAGAGCCGGGGCTGCTGCTGCCGCGTCACGTCCTCGCCGCCGGTCACGGCATCGACGATCGATTGATGGAAGAAATAGGCGATCACGATCCACAGCGCGGCGGCTCCGGTCGCATAGGGAAAGGCCGTGACCAGGTCGCGCGCGGCCGCCGCCAGATAGTAGTCGGCCGGCGCGTCGCTGTTGATCATGGCTTCCGCGATCAGCGCGCCGGCATAGACCATGACGTAGACCAGCACGAACAGCCCGGCGAGCAGCAGCATCGAACGAAACTTGTTCGATGCGATATGCGTGTAAAGACCGTACGCGGCCATAACGGCATTCCGCTAGATGCCGTCATTCCGGGGCGTGCGAAGCATCGAACTAGGATGTGCAATTGCACATCGGAGATCTCGAGATTCCGGGTTCGATCCTTCGGACCATCCCGGAATGACGGGAATAAGTATTCGCAATCAGAACTTCACCTGCGGCGCCGCCTCGACTTCGGTCCTGCTGGCGCCGAGGTCGAAGAAATCCTTGCGGGTGAAGCCGAACATGCCGGCGAACAGGGCTGCCGGCATCTGCTGGATGCCGGTGTTGTATTCCTGGACCGCGTTGTTGAAGAAGCGTCGGCTGGCGGCGATCTTGTTCTCGAGGTCCGACAATTCGCTCGCCAGCTGCTGGAAGTTGGCGTTGGCCTTGAGGTCCGGATAGGCTTCCGACAGCGCGATCAGCCTGCCGAGCGCGCCGCTCAACTGGTTTTCGGCGGCCGATACTTGCGCCGGCCCCTGCGCCGACATTGCGGAGTTGCGGGCCTTTATCACCTCGTCCAGCGTGCCGCGCTCGTGCGCGGCGTAGCCCTTCACGGTCTCGACCAGATTTGGGATCAGGTCGTGGCGCTGCTTGAGCTGTACGTCGATGTCGGCGAAGGCCTGGCCGACGCGCTGGCTGAGCGCGACCAGGCGGTTATACGCGCCGAGCGCGAAGAGCACGAGAATGACGAGGACGCCGAGAATGATCCAGCCCGATGACATGGCAAACAGCTCCTGATGAGATCGCGAATGAAGGCAGGGTAGACTAAAAAGACCCCGCACGGCAGGCCGCCACGAGGTGGGTATCCCCTTGGTCGGCCGCAAGGCGGGTATCGTTCAAGGGGGCCTGCGTCGTCCCCGCGAAAGCGGGACCATACGCCGTGTCCTATCGATTAAGTGATGGAGTCATTGCCCTGGGAATAATAACCGCCGGTGGTTATGGGTCCCGGCGTTCGCCGGGACGACCCGGGGTGGTTTGCTCCGCCATCACCGCGTCGCCCCATCGCCAGCGCCTGGCGCGGGCGTAAGGCGCTTTGGCTCGGCGGGACATTCTTGCGATGGCGAGACCGTCCGGCGTGCAGAGTTTTGCCGATACTTCGACCTTGGTCACAACGGGCTGCGCCAGCACGCGGGCCGGATGCCGGGCGGCCGGCGCGCGCGTCAGCGCGACATAGCTGAATTTTTCGTCCTCATAGGGAAGTTCGGCGGATTTGAGCTGCTTATGCGCGCGCGAGCGGGGCAGGCGTTGGGTGAAGTGACACCAGTCCGGCGCCGTGAGCGGACAGCTGCCGTCATGCGGGCAGGGGGCTGCGACATGCGCGCCCGGACCCGATCAGTTGCTGGCGCAGCGCGATGATCCGGCGATAGCCCGCCGGCGTGCCGGGTTCGACGATCAGCAGCGTGTCGCGGGTTTTTGTCCACATCAGATCAGCGAGCGCGGTTCGTTCGGCATCGCTTAGTCTCGCCGATCATGTAGCTCGCCACCACAAGGTCGGCCGCCTCGGTATCGACCAGCGCGGCGCGCGCTTCGCCGTGCCGGTAGTTGATCTCGCGCAGACGCGCGCTGCCGCGGCCGAGATCCAGCGCCAGCGTGCGCAACGCGCGGTTGGCATCCACCAGGTCAAAGGCTTGCAGCGACGAAAACGCCTCCGCCGCGGCCCATGTCGCCGTCCCCGGCCCGGCGCCGATGTCGAGCAGGCTCCTGGGCGCGAAGTCCGGCCTGATTTCGCGCAACGCGTTCAGGCTCGCGGTCACCGCGGCGTAGGTCGCGGGCATCCGCGCCAGCGCATAGGCCAGCGCATCGGCCTCGGAGGCGATCGCGCCGGAGCCGCCGCCATCGCGATAGGTCTTCGAGATCAGCGCGGCGCGTGAGGCGGCATCGTTGCGCGACAGGCCGTGCAGCCTGGCGTCGAGTGCGGCCTTCAGTTCGGCGGGAAGGTCGGGAGCGGTCATTGCTTGCCGTCACCCTGGAGGTGCGGGTCGGCTCGTGCGAGCGTGCGAAGGCGAGAGGTCGGAGTTCTCGATCGGCACGCGAAGCCGAGACTGTTCCGCGATTCGCGCGCATGATGCGCGCGCTCCTCGGGATGCAGGCGGAGGTAAGCCTCACGCCACGTTCTGATCGAGAATCTTCACCGCGTCTTCGAGGTCGACCGAGACCAGTTGCGACACGCCGCGTTCGGCCATGGTGACGCCGAACAGCCGGTTCATCCGCGCCATCGTGATCGGGTTATGCGTGATGATGATGAAGCGCGTCTCGGTCGATGCGGTCATTTCGTGCAGCAGGTTGCAGAACCGCTCCACATTATGATCGTCGAGCGGGGCGTCGACTTCGTCCAGCACGCAGATCGGCGACGGGTTGGTCAGGAACACCGCGAAGATCAGCGCCAGCGCGGTCAGCGCCTGCTCGCCGCCCGACAACAGCGACAGCGTCTGCGGCTTCTTGCCGGGCGGTTTGGCGATGATTTCCAGTCCCGCTTCGAGCGGATCGTCGCTCTCGATCAGGTGAAGCGCGGCCTCGCCGCCGCCGAACAGTTCCGTGAACAGCCGCCTGAAATGGCCGTTGACGATCTCGAACGAGGTCAACAGCCGCTCGCGCGCCTCGCGGTTGAGGCTCTGGATGCCCTGGCGCAGCCGCTTGATGGCTTCCACCAGATCGTCGCGTTCGGTGGTGAGCGAGGCGTGCTGGGCTTCGACCTCGCGCAGTTCTTCCTCGGCGCGAAGATTGACCGCGCCGAGCCGCTCGCGGTCGCGGCGCAGTTTTTCGAGATTTTCCTCGATCTCGCCAAGCGGCGGCAGCTCGGCGCCCGGCTTGACCTCGGCGAGATCGGCGACGCCTTGCGGCTCGACTTCCAGCATGTCGCGGATTTCGCGCTCGATATCGGCGAGGCGGCGCCTGGCGCCGTCCAGGCGTTCTTCGGCACGCGCGGTGGCCTCGCGCGCGCTCGACAGCGCTTCCAGCGAAATCTTGGCGGCGCGGTCGGTTTCCGCCATCACGTTCTCGGCGGTTGCCAGCGCATCGGCGGCGACGCGGCGGGCGTGTTCGGCCGATTCGATTTCGCCGATCAGCGCGCGGCGTTTTTCGCGCGAATATTGCCGGCGCATTGTCGAGTTCGGCGCGCTCGGCCGTGACCTCGGTGACGCGGGCATCGATGGTGGCGATTTGCGAGGCCGCGCCGGCCTTGCGGTTTTGCCATTCGTTGCGCTCGGCGAGGATCGCCTGCAGGCGACGGTCGGCGAGTTCCGCCTCGCGCGCCAGCGCCTGCGCTTCGGCCCGCACCTGGGCTGCGAGGCGGCGATGGTCGTCGATGTCGGTACGCACGGCCGCGAGCCGGGTTTCGGTGTCGAGGCTCGGCGGCAATTCGGCCAGCGCCGCGGTGGCGCTCTGATGCGCACCAAAGGCTTCGGTGAGGTCGGCGTTGAGACGGTTGTGAGCTTCCGCCAGCGCCGATTTCCGCGCGGCGTGGCGGTTGATCTCGCGCTCGGTCGCGGCATGGCGCTCGCGCGCGGCGTCGGCCTCGCGCTGGGCGGCGCGCCAGGCATCGCGTGCGGTAGTCTCCGCTGATGACGCGGCCTTCAGCTCGGCCTCGGCGGCTTCGAGCGCCTGACGCTTGGCTGATGCGTCGATGCGGGCCTGCTCAAGCTCGTTTTCGATATCGACCAGCCGCGCGCGCTCGGCAAGCCGCCGCGCCGCGCCGGTCGGCGCGTGGGCCGCGGCGACAAACCCGTCCCAGCGCCAGACGTCGCCTTCGCGCGACACCAGCCGCTGGCCGGTCTTCAGTTGCGAGACCAGCTCCGCGCCGCGCTCTTTCGGCACGACGCCGATCTGCGCCAGGCGGCGCGCCAGTTCCGACGGCGCATCGACATGCGCGGCGAGCGGCTCGACGCCATCAGGCAATGCGGGGTCGCCGTCGGTGACGCCGGTATTGGTCCAGCGCATCGGCGCCGAGGGGTCGACCGGGGCATCGAGATCGTCGCCGAGCGCGGCGCCGAGCGCCTTCTCGTAGCCCTTGGCGACGGTGACGCCGTCGATGATCGGCGGCCAGAGGTTCTTGGTCTCGCCGTTGACGAGCTTGGAGATGGTGCGCGCCTCGGTCTCCAGCCGCTGCACGCGCTTGTCGGCCTCGCCGAGCGGCGCGCGGGCGGCTTCCAGCCTCGCGCGCGCGGCGACATGGCCGGCTTCGCTGCCTTGCGCCGCGGCTTCCGACCGCGCGAGGCCCTGCTGCGCGGTCTCCATGGCGTCGGCGAAGGCGGCGAGGTCGCCGAGACCGCTGGTTTCCTGCGCCAGCTTCTGCTCTTCGAGCTGGACATTGGCGATATCCTGATCGAGCCGCGCCAGCCGGTCGCGGTGGGTACGCACGTTACCCTCGAGCTGATGGCGCTTGGCGGTGAGGTCGGCGAGCACGGTGGTCAGTTCGGCGAACAGGCGCTCGGCGGCGGCCAAGGTCGTTTCAGCCTCCGACACGCGTTGATCGACGCCGCTGCGCTTTTCGACGCGCGTCTTGATCTCGTCCTTCAACTCGGTGTCTTCGGCGTCGAGCCGCTGCAGCGCCACCTCGGCGTCGGAGGCCTGCTGCTGCTCGCGGGCGATATCGGCCGAAAACTGCGTCAGCCGGCGGTCGAGTTCGGCGACGCGCTCCTTGGCGCGCTCTTCTTCGCGGTCGAGGATTTCGCGCGCACTGGTGAGCCGCTGCAGTCCGGCCGCGGCACGGGCCTCGGCCTCGCGCAGCGCCGGCAGTTCGGCCGCGCGCAGCGCCTGGATCCGCGCCGCCTCGGCCTGTTCGCGGGTGCGTTCGGCCATCTCGCGGACGCTGAGGTCGTGGGTGGTGGAAGCTTCCGCGACGCCCGAATTGGCCTCGAGCCAGCGCAGGTGAAACAGCAGGGCCTCGGCCTTGCGCACCTTGGCCGCGACTTCGCGGTAGCGGATCGCCTGCCGCGCCTGCTTCTTCAGGCCGTCGATCTGTCCGGCCAGTTGCCCGATCACGTCCTCGACGCGGGTGAGGTTGGTCTCGGCCGCCTTGAGGCGCAATTCGGCCTCGTGGCGGCGGGCGTGAAGCCCGGCGACACCGGCGGCGTCCTCCAGCACCCGGCGGCGCTGTTCCGGCTTGGCCTGGATGATCTCGCCGATCTTGCCCTGGTGAACCAGCGCCGGCGAACGCGCGCCGGTGGCGGCATCCGCAAACAGGATCTGCACGTCGCGGGCGCGCACGTCGCGGCCGTTGATGCGGTAGACCGACCCCGCCTCGCGCTCGATCCGGCGCGAGATCTCCAGGATCTCGCGGTCGTTCACCGCCGCCGGCGCCGAGCGATCGGAATTGTCGATCGTCATCACCACTTCGGCGTGGTTGCGCGACGGACGGTTGCCGGAACCGGCAAAGATCACCGCGTCCATGTCGGCGGCACGCAGCGATTTGTGCGAGGTCTCGCCCATCGCCCAGCGCAGCGCCTCGACCAGGTTGGACTTGCCGCAGCCGTTCGGCCCGACCACGCCGGTGAGGCCGGGTTCGATCACGAAATCGGTGGGTTCAACGAACGACTTGAAACCGTGGAGGCGAAGGCGCGTGAGTTTCATTGACACGATTCTCTGTTGGCAGGGCGCGAATCTCCCTGCCGTGACAATACCATAGAAGGCAATGTCGGTGTGTGGCCGAGTCGCATTTGCGGCTCTCTGGGGGCCGACAATGGCGAGGCCGGGGCCGCAGGGCAACCGCGGCCAAGGGCTTTTCCCAAGGCTTTTGCAAGGGGTTAGGGGGAAGTATGGAATCCTGACCCGCTAGGACCTAAGAATCAGCTTTTCAGCAGCGATTTGATCCTCTTGTCGAATTCCTCGAACGAGGTCTCGCCCTTGATCTTCTCGCCATTGACGAAAAAGGTCGGCGTCGAATTGACCTTCAGCACCTCGGCGGCATATTTCTGGTCGGCCGCGATCTTGTCGAGCAGCGCCTGATCCTTGAGACAATCCTCGACCGCCTGCTGGCTGAGACCGGCCTGCTTGCCGATCCGGGTCAGCGTCTCCGTGGTGTTTTTCATCACCCAGTCGTTCTGCTGTCTGAACAGCATGTCGGTGACCGCGAAATATTTGCCCGAATCGTCCTTGGCGATGCAGCGCGACAGCATCGAGCCCGCCGCGGCCTTGATGTCGAGCGGGAATTCGCGGAACACGTACCGGATCTTGCCGGTGTCGATATATTCCGACTTGATCTTCGGAAACACGGTTTCATTGAAGGCCGCGCAATGCGGGCAGGTCATCGAAGCATATTCGGTGATCGTCACCGAAGCGTTGGCGGGGCCGAGCGCCATGTCCGGCAGCGATACTGGCTTGGCGACGTCGGAGGCGCTCTGCGCCATCGCGTCCGCGATCAGGCGCAGCGGCGAGAGCCCGGCAAGCAGGCTAAGCCCGGTCAGCGACAGGGCGGCGGTGAAGGCGCGGCGCGTGATGATCAACGGCTTACTCCCGGATTGGCGCGTGCACGCCCAATGGACCCAAAGAAGAGGTGTGTTCGCTAGCTTGAAACGACAATTGTGGCAATGGCAGGCCTCAATTCCCGCAGCGCGCGGCAGGCTCAATTTCGCTTGATCGAGGCGCCAAGCCGGGCCAGCGCGGCCCGCAATTGCTCGTCCTCCACCGAGGACAGGGATTTCGGCGACTTCCGCGACCGCCTTCGGGTCCGGTGCGCGGGAAGCCTTCGGCCGATCCCGGCGCGACAGCGGGGCCTGTCGCAGCGCCAGCCGGCCCACCGCGCTCCAGCCGAAGAAGCGGTTGACCCGCTGCAGGATGACGTCCGAGGCATGCTGGATCTCCAGCGCCATCGGGCCTTCCACCCGCAGCACCAGCGTGGCCGGTTCCTGCGGCTGTCCCTCGATCGGCCGCGGCCACTGGATCTTCAGCGGCTCGGAGTGGGCGGCGACTTCGGGGCCGGCGATATCGGCCCAGCGCGTGACCAGTTCGCGCGCGGCGAATCCCTGCTTGGCATAGGCGTCGGAAAACACGTCGCTGAGCAGGACGGAAAGCGGCTTCGCCGAGATCGGACCGGGTTTTGCCATGGTTTCTTATAGCACCGCTGTTCGGCGGCGGCAGTCCTCGGTCATGCCGCGCGCGGCCGGATGGCTTTCAGATCACGGTCGATTTCGCGCCGCCGCTGCATCAGATCGTAGTCCATTTGCAGCCCGAGAAAGAACCCTTCCGACAGGCCGAAATAACGGGCGAGCCGCAGATCGGTGTCGGCGGTGATATCTCGCTTGGCCAGCACGATTTCGTTGATCCGGCGCGGCGCGACATGAACCGCTCGCGCCAACGCGTTCTGGCTGAGGCCCATCGGTTTAAGGAACTCTTCAAGCAGGATTTCGCCGGGATGAGGATTTGGAAGCAGCCCGCTTCTAGGCGTGGTAGTCGACGATTTCGACATGTGTAGGTCCTCCCTCATCCCAAATAAAGCAGATACGCCATTGATCGTTGATCCGGATCGAATGCTGTCCTTGGCGATCCGCTCTCAGCGCTTCGAGGCGATTGCCGGGCGGTACGCGAAGATCGCCTAATGTTCGTGCCTGATTCAGAAGGCGCAGTTTTCTGAGAGCGATATTCTGGATGTCCGGCGGTAATTTTCGGCTCCGACGTCCGGTCCAGATCAATTCCGTTTCGGAATCGGCAAAGCTCTGAATCATGACCGACTATAACGCGACGCGTTATACCTTGCAATCCCCAGGCCCGCTGGTCATGCCACGAATCTGACCGTAAAATTAGATGTGGCCTCATCGTCAGCGACCAAGAAGAAGAAGCAGAGCATCGTCCAAAACGGTGCCGGCCGCCCCGCGCTGCTGCTCGACTGGTATGACCGCCATCGCCGCCTGCTGCCATGGCGGCCGCTGCCGGGCGAACGCGCCGATCCCTATTGCGTCTGGCTGTCGGAAATCATGCTGCAGCAGACCGGCGTCAAAACGGTGGGGCCGTATTTCCTGAAATTTCTGGCGCGCTGGCCCGACGTCGAGGCGCTCGGCCGCGCCTCGCTTGACGATGTGCTGCGGATGTGGGCCGGGCTCGGCTATTATTCCCGCGCGCGCAATCTGCACGCCTGCGCGGTGGCGGTGCGGCGCGATCATGGCGGGGTGTTTCCGGATACCGAGCAAGGTTTGCGCGCGCTGCCGGGGATCGGGCCCTATACCGCCGCCGCCATATCAGCGATTGCCTTCGGCCGCCGCACCATGCCGGTCGACGGCAATATCGAGCGTGTGGTGTCGCGGCTGTTCGCGGTCGAGGAGCCGCTGCCGCAGGCCAAGCCGCTGATTTAACAGCTGGCGATGACGCTGCTCGGCGCCGGCGACGAGAAATCTCGCGCCGGCGACGAGAAGTCTCGCGCCGGCGACAGCGCGCAGGCGCTGATGGATCTGGGCGCCTCGATCTGCACCCCGAAGAAACCGGCCTGCGCGCTGTGCCCGCTGAACGGCGACTGCATGAGCCGCGCGCGCGGCGATCAGGAAACCTTTCCGCGCAAGGCCCCGAAGAAGACCGGTGCGCTGCGACGTGGCGCGGCGTTCGTTGTCATGCGCGGCGACCGGCTGCTGGTCCGCACCCGTCCCGAAAAAGGCCTGCTCGGCGGCATGACCGAGGTGCCGACCTCGCACTGGCTCGCCGCGCAGGACGACAAGACGGCGCTGAAGCAGGCGCCGATGCTGAACGGCATTGCGCGCTGGCGCCGCAAGGCCGGCGTCGTCACCCACGTCTTCACGCACTTTCCGCTCGAGCTTGTGGTCTACACCGCAAGCGTTTCCGCACACACCCGTGCGCCGGCAGGAATGCGCTGGGTAGCGATCGCCACGCTCGCCGACGAAGCGCTGCCGAATGTCATGCGCAAGGTGATCGCCCATGGGCTGGGGGAATAAACCTACCCCGCGCTGGCCCTCGACGTCTTGGCCGAAATCTGGACGATCGGCGGCTTGGCGTTGAGGCCCTCGACCTGAAAGCCGGCGACGCGCTTGTAGTTGGCGGCGATGTCCTCCAGTTCCTTCAACGACAGCACGTCGGTGACGACGTTGTAGCCGTCCGGCGCGCGTTCCTCGACCAGCTGCATCACCTGCTCCGGTCCGTTGCGGCGGTTCAGCATCACCAGATCCGTGGTCGCGGGCCGGCGCTCGGCCTCGTAGGCGGCCAGCGCGGCATGGGTCGGACCCTGCGCCAGAATCTCGCGGGTGATGACGCGGGCGTCGAGGATCGCCTGCGACGCGCCGTTGGAGCCGATCGGATACATCGGATGGGCGGCGTCGCCCATCAGGGTGACGCGACCGAAGGTCCATTGCGGGATCGGATCGCGGTCGACCAGCGGGTATTCGTAGGCATGCGGGCAGTTGCGGATCAGGCCGGGCACGTCGAGCCAGTCGAACTTCCAGTCCTCAAACCACGGCAGGAATTCCTCGAGCTTTGCCGCGCGGTTGTAATCCTCGCGACGCCACTGGTAGGTCGGCGGCATGTGCCGCTCGGCGACCCAATTGATCCAGAACTTGCCATTGGCGTCGGCTTGGTTCGAAATCGGATAGCAGACGAATTTCAGGATTTCGTGGCCGGCCATGATCATGGTGCGGCCGGAGAGAAACGCCTCCGACGCGGTGATGCCGCGCCAGAGGATGCGTCCGTTCCAGATCGGCGGGCCCTCCTGCGGATAGAGTTTTTCGCGGATCGCGGAGTGAATGCCGTCGGCCGCGATCAGGAGCGCGCCGTCATGGCTGCCGGCCGGTTTGCCGGTCGCCTTGTCGATGAAATCGGCGCGCACGCCGTCGGATGTTTCGGTCCAGCCGCTAAGGTGATGGCTGGTGAGAATGTTCTCCGCGCCCAGCCGTTCGATCGCGGCGTCGAGCAGGATCTGCTGCAGCGTGCCGCGATGGATCGAGAATTGCGGCCATTTGTAACCGGCCTCGATGCCGCGCGGCTCGCTCCAGATCGGCTTGCCGTGCTTGGAAAAATACGCAAGCTCGCTGGTCCGCACGCCTGAGGCGTCAAGCCGGTCGAGCAGGCCGAGCTCGATCAATTCGCGCACCGCATGCGGCAGCACGTTGATGCCGACGCCGAGCGGTTTCAGCACGGGCACGCTTTCGAACACTTTGGCGGGAACGCCGATCTGGTGCAGGCTGAGCGCCAGCGTCAGCCCGCCGATGCCGCCGCCGGCGATGAGAACAGTCATGGTGCGCCCTCGATAACGAACTGGTGATGGCATGGGAGCGCGGCCCTGGGCAACAGCGAAAACCGGCCCTTGCCTGCGTTGTCGGGATGGACGGCGGAACGGAGCGCCATTAACCTTCGGCTTTCCGCAAGAGGGTCATACCATGCTCAAGCTCTATTATGCCCCGGGTACGTGCGCGCTCGCTTCGCATATTGCCCTGCAGGAGGCAGGCGCGCTCTATACGACCGAGTTCATCGATCTCAAGAGTAACCAGCAGAACAGTCCGGAATATCTCGCGATCAATCCGAAGGGGCGCGTGCCTTCGCTGATCACCGATCGCGGCATCCTGACCGAGACGCCGGCGATGCTGGCATACATCGCGCAGAGCTTTCCGCTGGCCAGGCTGGCGCCGTTCGACGACGCCTTCGCGTTCGCGCAGGTGCAGGCCTTCAACAGCTATCTGTGCTCCACGGTGCATGTCGCGCATGCCCACAAGATGCGCGGCGCGCGCTGGGCGACCGAGGAAGCCTCGTTCGCCGACATGAAGCGCATGGTGCCGAAAACGGTCGGCGCCTGTTTCGCGCTGATCGAACGCGACATGCTGAGGGGACCCTGGGTGATGGGCGATACCTATACCATCTGCGATCCCTACCTGTTTACGCTGGCGAGCTGGCTGGAAGGCGACAGCGTCGATCTGTCGACGCTGCCGAAGGTGGCTGCGCATCGCAAGCGGGTGGCGGAGCGGCCGGCGGTGCGCGAAGTGCTGGGCCGGGAACGGGCGGCCGCCTGATCAGGCGGCGCGCCGCCCGCGCGGTGTCTGGCATCGCAGACAGCAGACGAGCTCAACAAGCCGTTCCCGCTGACGTGACAAGGAAGATCGACATGGGCAAGTCATCGAAGCAATTTCTCAGTCCAAAGACACTGCCTCCCCCGGTTGGCTATTCGCACGTCGTGAAAGTCAACAAGGGAACGATCATCTATATCGCCGGCCAGGTATCAAGCGACGCTTCCGAAAGCTGATAGGCGAGGGTGATTTCGAGACGCAGGTCGAACAGGTCTTTCGCAATCTCAAGATCGCAGTCGAAGCGGCCGGCGCCACCATGGCGGATATCGTCAAGTTGAACACCTACCTCGTCGCCGAGGTGGAACAGGCCGGCGTGCCGAAGCTTCGTGCGATACGCGATCGCTATCTCAATGTCGAAAATCCGCCGGCCAGCACCCTCGTCGTCGTCACGCGGCTGGCGCGGCCGGGCTGGCTGATCGAGATCGAGGCGGTGGCGGCGATCGAAGGGTGATGATTTCGTCATTCCGGGGCGCGCGTAAGCGCGAACCCGGAATCCAAGGATTCCCCGATGTGCAATTGCACATCTGAGGTCCACGCCAAATGGCGTGTCCCGGAATGACGGGCCGATCACGCCGCCTTGGTCTTGAGGTGACCGAACATGAAGTTCTTCGCTTCCTCGTCCATTTCGGTTTTGAAGGTGAACTTGTCCTTCAATGCGATCGCGCGCGCCGCCGCCGGCCGCGCCGATACCTCGTCGACCAGCCGTTTCACGTTCGGGTATTTCGCATAGGCGTCGTCGCCGAGTACGAACGGCGCCAGCCGCGCCCAGCCCCAGAACGCCATGTCGACGATCGTGTAGGTGTCGCCGACCATGTATTTGCTCTTGGCCAGATGGTCGTCGAGGATCTTGTAATGGCGGTTCGCCTCGTACAGGTAGCGGTTGCGCGCATATTCCAGTTCCTTCGGCGCGACGGTCTTGAAATGCACGCCTGGCCCGAATAGGGACCGACGCCGCTTGCGACGAACATCAGCCATGACAGCAGCTGGGCGCGGTTCTTGGGTGTATTGGGCGGCAGGAATTTGCCGGTCTTCTCGGCGAGGTAGAGCAGGATCGCATTGGAGTCGAACACGAACACGCCGTCATCGTCGATCGCCGGCACCTTGCCGTTCGGGTTCACTTTCAGGAATTCCGGCTTGAACTGGTCGCCCTTGCGGGTATCGACCGGCACCAGCTCGCAAGGCAGGCCGGACTCTTCCAGAAACAGCGCGACCTTGTTCGGATTCGGCGCGCCGTTGAAGTAAAATTTGAGCATTAATATCTCCCTTGCTTGCTTGTTTGTTGCCGAGAAAAACCGGGACACGGTGACCATGCCACGGACGATCGTCCATGCTCAATTTTTGCAAGATGCGCAACCGACGAATTCGTGAGGACCATCATTCCGTGGCGCCTCAAAGAGGCGAGCCCGGAATCCGAGGGATTCCCGGATTTGCAATCTGAGGCCTGGTCCTTCGGACCATCAGGGAATGACGATCAGGGAAATTAAAAGCGGAAGCCTAGCCCGCCGCCATCCCGGAGCGGATTTCGGCGCGCAGCTCGTCGATCAGCTTGAGGCCCTTCTTGGTCTCGATGTGCCAAAAGGTCCAGCCGTTGCAGGCGCCGGCGCCCTGCGCCACCGCGCCGATGCGGTGGATCGAGCCGACCTTGTCGCCGAGCATGATGGCGCCGTCGGCGCGGACGAGCGCGCCGTGGCGCTTCTTGGAGTCGACCAGTCTTGCGCCCGGCGAAATCATGCCGCGCTCGATCAGTTCGGAGAACGCCACCCGGGGCGCATCGCGCGCGGTCATGAACGGCGCCAGGGTGGCTTCCGGCAGGGGCTCGATCGCGGCAATGCGCGCTTGCGCCGCATTGGCATAGGCCTGGTCGCGCTCGAAGCCGATGTAGCGGCGGCCGAGACGTTTTGCCACCGCGCCGGTGGTGCCGGTGCCGTTGAACGGATCGATCACGAGATCGCCGGGTTTTGATGACGACAGCAGCACGCGCGCCAGCAGGCCTTCGGGCTTCTGGGTCGGGTGGACCTTCTTGCCGTCGGTGCCCTTGAGCCGTTCCTCACCGGTGCAGAGCGGGATCAGCCAGTCGGAACGCGCCTGCACGTCCTCGTTGGCGGCCTTCAGCGCCTCGTAATTGAAGGTGTAACCCTTCGCCTTCTCGTCGCGCGCCGCCCAGATCATGGTTTCGTGGGCGTTTGTAAAACGGCGGCCGCGGAAATTCGGCATCGGATTGGTCTTGCGCCAGACGATATCGTTGAGAACCCAGAAGCCGAGGTCCTGCATGATGGCGCCGACGCGGAAAATATTGTGGTAGGAGCCGATCACCCACAGCGTCGCCGACGGTTTCATCACGCGGCGGCAGGCCAGCAGCCAGGCGCGGGTGAAATCGTCGTAGGCGGCGAAGGATGAAAATTTGTCCCAGTCGTTGTTGACGGCGTCGACGTGGGATTCGTCGGGACGCTTGAGGTCGCCCTTGAGCTGCAGATTGTATGGCGGGTCCGCGAATACCAGGTCGACCGAGCCGGCCGGCAATTTCGACATCTCGGCGACACAGTCGCCGACGACGATACGGGTGTCGGAAGCGGACTCAAATTTAGTGCGGGGCGCCTTTGCAGACGCCCCGCGACGCGACACAACCATGACTCAAATACTCTGACTCAGGCGACGCTGTCGGCGACGCGGGACTAAACAACCGACTGGCGATACATTGACGAGGCAAAGTAAAAATCGACTTAACCGGGCAATTCTTTCACGCTAGGCAATTTTTGCCGGGCGGGTTATTGATTAATCGAATGGAAATTTTACGTCACTGCCGCGTTGGGTGTCTGCGAATGCATTGCCGGCAGGCTGGAATGAGGAAAGATCGCCATGCGTTACGATGATTTCCGCCGCAGTGACGACATCGAGGACCGTCGCGACGACAGCGGCGGCGGAATGGGCGGCGGCCTTGGCCTGCCGATGGGCGGCGGCGGGCTCGGCATCGGCACCGTCATCGTGCTCGGCCTGATCTCTTACGCGTTCGGCATCGATCCGCGCATCCTGATCGGCGGCGCGGAAGTTCTTACCGGCGGCGGCCAGACGCAGACCGATCGCAGGTCCGGAACCAGCCAAGACCGGCGCGCCGAAGGACGAGATGGGCAGCATGATCTCCGGCATCCTCGGCGAGATCGACGATCGCTGGAGCGAGATCTTCCAGGCCTCGGGGCAATCCTATTCGGGTCCGCGCATCGTGCTGTTTCGCAACGCCACCAATGGCGGGCGCTGCGGCATGGCGCAGTCGGCGATGGGGCCGTTCTACTGCCCGCCGGAGAAGCAGATTTTTCTCGATACCGGATTCTTCCGTGAGGTGGAGACGCGGTTTCGCGGCTGCTCGGGCAGTGCCTGCAAATTCACCGCGGCCTATATCATTGCCCACGAAGCCGGGCATCACATCCAGAACCTGCTCGGCATTCTGCCGCGCGTGACGCGGCTGCAGCAGCAGGCCGGCAGCAAGGCTGAATCCAACGCGCTGCAGGTGAAGGTCGAATTGCAGGCGGATTGCCTGTCCGGAGTCTGGGTCAACCGCGAGGCGAAGAAGCGTCCGAACTTCCTGGAAGCGGGCGACATCGATGCCGCGCTGACGACGGCGTCGGCGATCGGCGACGATACGCTGCAGCGGCAGGCGACCGGGCGGGTGGTGCCTGACTCCTTCACCCACGGCTCCGCCGCGCAACGCAAGCAATGGTTCATGACCGGCTACCAGCAGGGCACCGTGCAGGCCTGCAATACCTTCGGGGCGGGGGCGCCGTGAATGTCTGCCATCGATGAATTCGCAAAAAATTCGTGGCCCTTAACATCGCGGTGTTGACGATGTCCGACACGCGCGCGCTTGCCGACGACAAATCCGGGACCACGCTGGCGGACCGGCTCACCGCGGCCGGTCATCAGCTCGCGGCGCGCGAGATCACCGTCGACGACGTCGACGCGATCCGCGCCATCGTCAAACGGTGGATCGCCGACCCTGATATCGACGTCATCATCACCACCGGCGGCACCGGCTTCACCGGCCGCGACGTCACGCCGGAGGCGATCGAGCCGTTGTTCGAAAAGCGGATGGATGGTTTCTCCATCGCCTTCCACATGCTGAGCCACGCCAAGATCGGCACCTCGACGATCCAGAGCCGCGCCACCGCGGGCGTCGCCGGCGCCACCTTCATCTTCTGCCTGCCGGGATCGCCGGGCGCCTGCCGCGACGCGTGGGACGGCATTCTCGCAGCCCAGCTCGATTACCGCACCCGGCCGTGCAATTTCGTCGAGATCATGCCGCGGCTGGATGAACATCTGCGCCGCCCGAAGGCGAAGGGCGCGTCGGCCTAGGTGTCATTCCGGGGCGACGCGAAGCGGCGAACCCGGAATCTGGAAGTGGCAAGCGCGAGATTCCGGGTCTGGTCCTTCGGGCCATCCCGGAATGACGGAGACAAACTAAAGCTCCCGCTCCCAGGTCTCGCCGACCAGGCTCTGGCCGAAACTGCGGTGCGGCTCGGCGGCGACCAGCTGGAATCCGGCGTCCTGATAGATCTTGCGCGCGGCGACCAAAATGCTCTGGGTCCACAGCATGATCTTGCGATAGCCGCAGGCCCGCGCGAACCCGATGCATTCTCCGACCAGCCGCTGGCCCAGTCCCTGTCCGCGCCCGGCCGGATCGACCAGCAGCAAGCGCAATTTGGCGACGTCGTCGGTCTGCCTGACCAGAAACACCGAACCGACCGGGGCGCCATCGATTTCGGCGATCCAGCAGCGTTCGCGCGAGGCGTCGAACGAGGCAAGAAATTTGGCGGCGATGTCCGCGACCAGGGCCTCGAACGCGGCGTCAAAACCGTATTCGCTGGCGTAGAGCGCGCCATGGCTCTGCACCACCCAGCCCATGTCGCCCGGACGCGGCCCGCGCAGCACCGCAGGCGGAGCTTGCTCGCCGGATGCGCCGAGCAGCCGCTCGATCGCGGCCATCGCGGCGATCAGGCGCTGGCCGCCGGCCGGAGACAGCGCGGCGAGCATGGCTGCGACATCGTCATGGGAATTGCGATCGAGCCTTGCGAAGGTCTGACGGCCCTTGGCCGTCAGGTTGAGCCGGTATTGCCGCCGGTCCGAGGGCAAGGGCTTGCGGGTGATCAGCCCGTCCTCGTCGAATTTCTGGATGATCCGGCTGAGGTAGCCCGGATCGAGGCCGAGTTCGATCCCGATTTCCTTCGCGGCCGGGTCTTCCCGGTTCGCGAGTTCGTAGAGCACCCGCGCCTCGCTCAGCGAGAACGGAGTCTTCAGAAGCTGCTGGTCGAGAACGCCAAGCTTGCGGGTGTAGAAGCGGTTGAAGGCGCGCACCGCCGATATCTGGGCGGCGGAATCCGGCTGGGGCATGGCTCACCTCGATAATTGCCATTGTCAAACAATTATTTGACTTTGGCAATTATCTTTAAGCCACGATAATCCGGCTGCGCAGCAGGGTGCGCGAGGAGCGGCCGAGCTGCCGCAGCAGCCGGGCCTCGGAACGACGGGCGTCCGGCGCATGGCCGCCGAGCCGGTCGTAATGGTCGCGCGCGATCAGCAATCCCTGGTCCGCCGACGGCCCCGCGATCATCCGCACGATGAATTTGAAACCGTCGCGCAGGCGGCTGTCGGCATAGGGCGAGCGGGCGTAGCGGAAGATACCGGCGCGGGGACGGTCGCTGTCCGAAACGCGCTGGATGAATTGCGCGGTCTCCTCGATCCAGCCGGAGTCGAGCACCGCGCCCGCATGCAGGAACATCAGCCAGGGCGAGCGGGCTTGGCGGGCGCCGGCCGCCAG
This sequence comes from uncultured Alphaproteobacteria bacterium, assembly GCA_963735835.1. Lineage (GTDB taxonomy): Bacteria > Pseudomonadota > Alphaproteobacteria > Rhizobiales > Xanthobacteraceae > Bradyrhizobium. The sequence continues at coordinate 24,764 of CAVTNA010000011.1, forward strand.
CGCCGCCGCGCGCGAGCCCTGACACGGCAGGAAGCGGCAACCCGCAACGTCGGCGACCCGCTCGATCACGCCGGTGCCGGCGCGGTCGACCAGAAGAACCTCGCGCACCACGCCGGCGGCGGCGCCCGGCACCAGCGCGGCAAGTGTGGCGACGGCGGTCCGTTCGACGCCTTGGTGGGGATAATGACGCTCAGCATTGGCGGCTCTTCGAGGCCTCTTGTGAGGCGCCGCACTGTTATCACCTTGTCACAATCAAATCAGCCGGCTCAGCCTGCCGATTGCAGCTTTTTGCGGCCTATGCGAGCCGCCTGTCCGGCAACGGCGAGAGCCGTTGGGTTGTGGAGGGGGAGTTTAATGTTCTTGATTTGTTCTCATCGCATGCTATGTTCTCACCATGAGCCGAGCATCCTCTCATGCCCTCAAGCACCCGCCGGTCACGGCGCCCTCCGAACCGGCGGGTGCGCTTTCTCCTTTTCCGGAACTGGCGGTCGCAATCGAGCGCGGCCGGCGGCGTGGCCGCGGCGCGCAATCCAACGACACTGGCCGCTTCGAGGCCGAAGCGCGGGTCGCGTTCGATGACGGCTGGCAGAGCCTCGACGAACTGCCGCCGTTCAAGACGACGGTCGCGGTCGACACCGCGCGCAGGGTTATCACCCGCAACGATTCTCCCGACATCGGCTTCGACCGCTCGATCAACCCCTACCGGGGCTGCGAGCATGGCTGCGTCTACTGCTTTGCGCGGCCGACCCATGCCTATCTCGGCCTGTCGCCGGGGCTCGACTTCGAATCGAAACTGTTCGCCAAACCCGACGCGCCCCAGCTTCTGGAAAAGGAACTGGCGGCGCAGGATTACGAACCGCGGATGATCGCGATCGGCACCAACACCGATCCCTATCAGCCGATCGAGCGCGAGCTGAAAATCATGCGCGGCATTCTCGAGGTGCTGGATCGCGCCTCGCATCCGGTCGGCATCGTGACGAAGTCGGCGCTGGTGATCCGCGACATCGATATCCTGGCGCGGATGGCAAAGCGCAATCTCGCCAAGGTGGCGATCTCGGTGACGACGCTCGACGCAAAACTTGCGCGCACCATGGAGCCGCGGGCCTCGACGCCGACGCGGCGGCTAGAGGCGCTGCGGCAGCTTTCCGAAGCCGGAATTCCGACAACGGTGATGGTCGCACCTGTCATCCCCGCGCTGAACGATTCGGAGATCGAGCGCATTCTTGACGCCGCCGCCCATGCCGGCGTCAAGGAAGCGAGCTATGTGCTGCTGCGGCTGCCGCTGGAGGTGCGCGATCTCTTCCGCGAATGGCTGATGGCCAATTATCCCGACCGCTACCGTCACGTCTTTACGCTGATCCGCGACATGCGCGGCGGGCGCGACTACGATTCGCAGTGGGGAACGCGGATGAAGGGCACCGGACCGATGGCCTGGATGATCGGACGCCGGTTCGAGATCGCCTGCGAGAAACTCGGGCTCAACAAGCGGCGGTCGAAATTGACAGCAGAGCATTTCGCCCGGCCCGAGCGCAGCGGGCAGCAACTCAGCCTATTTTAGTCAACCCTTTCCCTCTCGCGGCAGGAAATAGCGGGAATTGCGCCGAGTTCCCGGTTGCGCGGCCGGGCTCGCTTGCGCAACGATCCCGCCATGATTCGGGATAAATCGAAGGACGCTCCGGCGAGGCCGGCGAAGGGCGTGATCGCGGTTGCGCCGCCGAGCTTTCGCCGCGAGCGCGCGCTGATCAAGCGCGGCATCTGGCCGGTGGCCGGCTGCGATGAGGCCGGGCGCGGTCCGCTGGCGGGTCCGGTGGTGGCGGCCGCCGTGGTGCTCGATCCCGGGCGGATCCCCAAAGGCATCGACAATTCCAAGCGGCTGACGCCGGAGCGGCGCGAGGAACTGTTCGAGGAAATCTGCGCCACCGCCTCGTTCGCGGTGGCTCTCGCCTCGCCGGCGCGGATCGATCGCGACAATATCCTGCGCGCCTCGCTGTGGGCGCTTGAGCGCGCGGTGCATGCGCTGCCGGAAATGCCGAAACATGTGTTCGTCGATGGCCGCGACCGGCTCGATACGCCATGCGACTGCGAAGCCGTGATCGGCGGCGACGGGCTGATTGTCTCGATCGCGGCGGCATCGATCATCGCCAAGGTGACGCGTGACCGACTGATGTGCGCGCTGGCGCAGGATTGCCCGGGTTATGGTTTCGAGTCCCACAAAGGCTATGCCGTGCCGGAACACCTGGAAGCGCTCGACCGGCTCGGACCCACCGCGCATCATCGCCGCTTGTTCGCGCCGGTCGTGGTGGCGCGGGAAAAGCACGAGGGGACCGCGGTCGGACCAGACGTTGTCGCGCTGGAAACGCCGGTTACCGTCGAGGTCGCCGCTGCAATCTGATGCCGAGCTCATTCGGTTCTGATTCCATTAGGACCGAGGCTCCGGTTTTTGTTTTGACGCGTTTTCTTCACGCGAACCGATAGCCACTTCGCTCGAAAACGCTACGGTTGCCTCAGCGGCCCATGGGCTTTATCACACGTTCGAGATCGAATAGCGGCGGCCTGCTGGCTTGGGCATTTCGGACGTTTCATGCGTTTTACCTCCCTGATTATCGAACTGATCCGCGCCCGGCCGCGGCTGGTGGTTTGGATTGCGGTGCTGTGTCAGGCGGCGCTGTGGCTGATCGTGTCGTTACTGCTGTATCGAAGCCCGCCCGGCGACCTTGCGACCGTGCTCGCCTATGGCCGGGAATACCAGGTGGGAACCGATCTCGGCCCGCCGCTGGCGTTCTGGCTTGCCGACATCGCGTTTCGCGCCGCGGGCAATCATATGTTCGGCGTCTATCTGCTGGCGCGGTTTTGCTCGATCGCGACGTTCTGGGCGCTTTTCCTGCTGGCGCGCGCCATTGTCGGCGGACAACAGGCGGCGCTCGCGGTCCTCTTGACCATGACGGTCGTGGCGTTCAGCTCGTCCGGGCTCGAGTTCGGCCCCCAGGTGCTGGCGCGGCCGCTCTGGGCGCTGTTGCTACTGCATTCCTGGCAGCTGATCGGCCAGAACCGGCGCAACGCGTGGTTCGCATGGTCCATCGAAGTCGGCCTGCTGCTGCTGACAACCTCTGCCGCGTCAGGCCTGTTGCTGGTCGCCGGATTTGCGCTCGCGACCGCGCGCGGGCGGCGCACACTGATGTCGTTCGATCCGCTGTTCGCGCTGCTGGTGATTGTCGTGCTGGTGCTGCCTTATCTGGTCTGGCTGATCCGCGCCGACAGCCTAGCGTTGCCGCACTGGCCGGCGATCGCGCAGTTGAGCGGACGGGCGCTGCATTGGGCCGCGCTTGTGGGCGGCCTGCTATTGGCAATATCCGGCATCCTGCTGCTGGTAGCGCTCAACTCCGGCTGGCTCAGTCGCAATTCGGAAGAGGCGCCGATCATCTATCGGCCGCCGGTCGATCCGCTGGCGCGCGATTTTGTTTATTTCTTCGCCATCGGACCCGCGCTGATGGGCAGCCTGGTCTCCGGCCTGTTCGATCTCGATCGGGTCGCGGGCGGGGCGGGCGTCGCGTTGTTGATGTCGGGCCTCGCCGCGATCGTGGCCACCGGCGATCTGGTTCAGCTGCGGCGCCAGCGCCTGCTGCGCCTGGTCTGGACGGCCGCCATCATCGCGCCCGCGCTTGTGGCGCTTGTGACCACGATTTTTCTGCCCTGGACCGGCGGCAGCGAGGTGGCGACTTCGCTGCCTGCGCGCGCGATTGCGAATTTCTTCGGCGACAGCTTTGAGCGGCGTACCAATCGCCCGCTGCGGGCGGTCGCCGGCGATCCGCAGCTCGCGGCCCTGATTTCACTGGACGCGGGGCGTCCGCATCTTCTTCTCGATGCGACGCCGGAACGGACGCCTTGGCTGAATTTGGCGAAATTCAGCGAGACCGGCGGTGTCGTGGTCTGGCGCGCCACCGACACCATCGGCACGCCGCCCGCCGATATCGCGCAGCGATTTCCCGGCCTGGTGCCGGAAGTGCCGCGGGCATTCGAGTGGTTCGTCACCGGGCGGCAACCGCTGTTGCGGGTCGGCTGGGCCATCGTGCGGCCGAAGGCGCCGTAATTCCGAATGCTCGCTTGGTGAGGACGGCGCGCAAGCACCGTCTCGAACCAGGCCGCGTACTCGTAATACCACCGGCCCCAGCTTATTGCTCGCTCGCGGTGGTGCGAAGTTTGTTGGTTACCATCCCGAGCTCGGAAGCGCTTTTGAGAAAGCATTCCATCGGGCTCGGTCAGCGCTGCTGCGCATCGGTTGAGCTTAAATCGGTGGACTGTTCACGCCTGAGCGCGCCGTCCTCAATGTAGACGATCCTGTCGGCAAATCCGAACAGTCGCGGATCGTGAGTCACCACCAGAACGGCCCGGCCTCGCTCTTTGGCGATCGCAGAGAGAATCGCCATGGTTGCCTGCCCGTTGGCCGCGTCCAGCGCGGCGGTTGGCTCGTCGGCGAGAATGGCAGAAGGCTCCGCCACGATGGCTCGCGCGATCGCGACCCGCTGTTGCTCGCCGCCGCTGAGTTGGCGAGGGAAAGACGCTAACTTGGGTGTCAGGCCGACGCTCGCTAGTATCTCCTCGGTTTTCGCCATCGCCTTCGGCCCGCGCTCGCCGCGCACGTCGAGGGCCAATCGAACGTTTTCGGCGACAGTCAGGGTGGAGAACAGGTGATAGGACTGGAACACGAAGCCGATATGCTGCCGCCGGATCTTCGCGAGCTGCTCGGGCCGCGCCCCGCTGGTGGTAGTGCCGCAAACCCGGACAGTGCCGACGGTAGGCGCAAGCATGCAGCCAAGAATCGACAGCAGGGTCGTCTTGCCGCTGCCGGACGGTCCCATCAACACCGTCAGTTCACCGCCATTGAGGGTCAGATTGATGTCCTTCAGCGCCTGCACCCATGCCGGGCCGCTGCCAAAACTCTTGCTGACATTCGCAGCCACTATAACGGACTCGGTCATCGGGTCAGCACAATCGCAGGATCGACGCGAACAACGCGATAAATCGCGGTAATCGCCGAAACGACGCACATAACGATAGTGAGAACGAACAGCTCGACTATCAAATTAGGCGTAATCACAACCTGAAGTGCGCTCTTCGCCGTGAAATGGACGATGGCGCTTCCGATCAGCGCGGCAATGGCAAATCCGATGATGGCGTTGACCAGCGCCTGACAGATAATGACCTGGTAAATATAGCTGTTTGAGGCGCCCATCGCGCGCAACGTGGCGAACTCGTAAAGATGGTCTTTTGTGCTGGAATACAGTGTTTGTGCGACGATGACAGTGCCGACAATAACCCCCAGCAGTGCGCCTGCGACGAGTGCCGCGCCGGCCTCCCGTTCGGAAAAGCCAGAACGACCGGCTTTGTTCTCTGAACTGATCCGGAGTGAGCGCCTGAATGCCGGAAATGCTCGAAAGAATATTCTGACGGGTCCGTTCAATATCGGCTTCCGGCTTCAGCCGAACGAGGAAATGGCTGGTAAAGCTCGCCGGCAATCCGGTGTAGGCCCAAGCATCGCGAAGATCGGAGAATACATAGGGCGTCGTCGTGAAAGAGCGAATGCCGTCCGTGACCGCACCTACCGTTACTGGCAGGCCGCGAATTTGAGCGGTTGCGCCGACACCGGAGACCCCGAGCCGATCGTAATAGGACCGGTCGATTGCCACGGTTCGCGGGTTGGTCAGACTCTGCGCCGTCCCTTCCACGACATTCCAGGGCGACAATCCGCCGGAGCTCGGGTCGGTTCCGATGATGAATATCGAAGTCATGGCTCCATCCGGCAGACGCCAGGCGGAAAATCCAGCCACCCCTGCAACGACCTTGGAGACGCCTTCGATCTTCAGGATGCGGTCTCTCATTCCGGTGCTGAGAAGCGAGAGATCCTCGAAATATTTCGTTCCGCTCGAACGATCCAGAGATCGGCCGGGGTGTGATCGATCACGGTCGTGATCATGCCGCTGAAGCCGAAGTAAAGGCCCATCTGCACCATCACCAGCACCACCGAAAAAACGATGCCCATGAGCGAGGCGATAAAGCGAAGCCGGTCCTGGAACAGATTTCGCATTGCCAGCGTAAAAACGAGTGACATATTTCGGAGCCTCGGCTGGCTGAGTAGAACCTGGACGTCGTTGCAAACGCGCCGCCGGGTACGGACGGCGTCACGAACGCGTTTGTGATCTAACGTCAGTCAGTATTCGGTTTGAGGCGCCGCTCATTGATGTAAGTCAATGATCGTCGTCGCCCCGAATGTCTGCTGTGGGTCAATCTCGTCAATCCGGACGATGCCGGGCAGAGTCCTCGTTCATTTTGCATCGCGTCGGCGCTCTTGCGACGGCCGCAATCGTCCAATTGTCAATTGTGGCAGCGACGTGGACTTTATTGCTGACGCCTGTCCGGTTCGCGCTGGGCCGGGAAATGACGCCGTCCGAAGACCGATTTACATTCCTTGCTCAGCAACGCCCGATGTTTCTGCATGCACGCCGTAATGCGATCGACGTCTGGAACGTACTCGCTGCACAGCCGCATCGCGTCGTCATTGCAAAGTCGCTGCTGTTCCTCGGTATAGGCATTACCCGATGCCGGTAATGTCACGGCACCGATTGAGGCCAGAATGATGATCAACTGATAGCGCTGGAACGCTGAGAATTTCATCGATGTTCCTTCGCAGATTGCTCTTGATCCTAGATTCTAGAAGCGCGGAGACCATATATACCGCGTGCACACAGTGCCGTGGCTGCTTGCGGGGTGGAAGTTGTTCGCTTCCACCGGGAATGCCATTGCCCTGTAAAGATCGGTTCGTCGCAATGGCGGATATCCGCGGACTGTGGCGCCATTTTTTTGTGGTGGGTCAACAGCGCTCATCCGGTGGCCGCCTGCTCCGCGGGTGAAGATAGAAATCAACAGCGATCGGGAAATTCGATCGCGATCTTGCCGAAATGGCCGGCCTGCTGCATGAGTCGCAGCGCGTCAGGCACTTCTGTGAAGCCGAAGGTTCTGTCGACCACGGGTTTGATGTGGTTGTGCCCGATGGCCGAAACCATGTTCTCGAACATTCTCCGGCTGCCGACGGACAGACCGATCACGTGCAGGTTTTTCCCGAACAAACTCGGAATCGCGATCTGTTGCGCAAAACCTGACAGCACTCCGATCACAAGGATAGTGCCGCCGACGCGCGCCGCCTCGATCGATTGTTGGAAGGTATCCTTGCCTCCAACTTCGACGACGTGATCAACGCCACCGCCCGCCGAGTCTGCCGCGGCCTTGCCCCACTCCGCGACTGAGCGATAATTGATCGTATGGTCCGCTCCCAAAGCTTTCGCGCGTTCGAGCTTCTCATCGCTCGAAGAGGTCACGATGACCGTGGCTCCCGCCAGCTTTGCAAACTGGAGCGCGAAAATGGAGACTCCCCCGGTGCCTTGTACCAGTACCGTCTGGCCAGGCCGGATAAGAGCTTCTTCGAAAAGAGCGCGCCAAGCGGTCAGCGCCGCACATGGTAACGTTGCGGCCTCTTGGAAGGTCAAATGATCTGGAATGCGACTGACGCCTTCCGCATCAAGAACGATCAGCTCCTGCAGAACTCCCGGGCGCGTTCCGCCAAGCGCGAGACGGCGATTGCTGGCTGAAGGTCTGCCGTCAAACCATGACTGAAAGAACATCGGGCACACTCGATCGCCGATCGAGACCCTGGTCACGCCATCTCCGACGGCAATAACTTCGCCGGCACCGTCGGAGAAAGGGACGAAGGGAAGTTTGTACGCGCCTCCCTTACCCTGCACAGTCAGCAGGTCGCGATAGTTTAGTGAAGCAGCGCGCATCCGAACGGCGATTTGACCAGCGCCGGCCTCGGGATCCGGCCGTTCGACCAGTTCCATGGCGTCGATCGACCATTCGCGTGCGACTTGCCAGACTTTCAATCAAACCTCCCAATGGTCCGCCTAGGGAGCCTTTCCCTGCTCCAGCGCCTTGGCGATGGCGCGCAGATCCTGCCACGCCATGCGCTTGTAGGATGGCGAGCGCAACAGATAGGCCGGATGGAAGGTGGCGATCGCGCGGATCACCCGCGTGCCGGTGTCGTAGTCGAACCAACGCCCGCGGGTTTTCATGATGCCCTCGCGCGTCTCCAGCAAGGTCTGGGTCGAGGGATTGCCGAGCGTGACCAGCACGTCCGGGTTCACCAGTTCGATCTGACGCTGGATGAACGGCAGGCAGATCTGGGTCTCCTGCGGCGTCGGCGTGCGGTTGCCGGGCGGCCGCCAGGGAATGACATTGGCGATGTAGGCGGTGGAACGGTCGAGCCCGATCGCCGCAATCATCCGGTCCAGCAGCTTGCCGGAGCGTCCGACGAATGGCAGGCCCTCGAGGTCTTCCTCCCGTCCGGGGGCCTCGCCGACGAACATGATGCGCGCCTGCGGGTTGCCGTCGGAAAATACCAGCCGCGTGGCGGTCGATTTCAGCGCGCAGCCGTCGAATATTTCCAGCAGCGCGCGCAGCGCCTCCAGCGTCGGCGCGGTTCGCGCCGCCTCCCGCGCCGACGAGATCGCGGCTTCCGGCGCTGGCGCCGCTTCGCCGCGCGCGGCCGGGATCGCGACAGCAGTCCTGACGGGTTTCGGTGGCGCCGTTTCGCCTGGCGCCGGAATGAGGTCGGGATCGGACAGCCGGTTGACCGGCGCTTCCGTCAGCGCGCAGTCGACCCCGGCCTCCAGATAAAAGGCCAGCAATTGCTGAACGGTGGGAGCGCTCTCAGGCGTCATGGCTGAAAGTCAGGGGCATCGCGCCATTCTAGAGCATGATCCGGAAAAGTGGAAACCGGTTTTCCGAAAAGATCATGCTCAAACAAGAAGATAACACCAAAGTCTGATTCAGCCCCAGTTGAAATCGGACTATGATGCGGATCGGGCCGCAGCGAAACGCCCGCCTTGCGCATTTCCATGGTTGTTCTCGGGTGAAAAATCGGAAACAAACGGGCTGTAAGAGCGTAGCTTTCTAACCTGGCCGGGATCAGATCATGAGCACCGAAGAACTGCCGCCGCGCGAATCCATGGAATTCGACGTCGTGATCGTCGGCGCCGGGCCGTCGGGCCTCGCCGCCGCGATCCGGCTGAAGCAGCTCAATGCCGATCTCAGCATTGTCGTGGTCGAGAAGGGGTCCGAAGTCGGCGCGCACATTTTATCCGGCGCGGTCATCGATCCGGTGTCGCTCGACAGACTGGTTCCGGATTGGCGCGAGGACGCCGACTGCCCGCTGAAGACGGAGGTCAAGGCCGACAAGTTCTACTGGATGACCAAGGGCGCGGCGATTCCGCTGCCGGGCATCGCGATGCCGCCGCTGATGAACAATCATCATTGCTATATCGGCTCGCTCGGCAATGTATGCCGCTGGCTGGCGCGGAAAGCCGAGGCGCTCGGGGTCGAGATTTACCCGGGCTTCGCGGCAACCGAAGTGCTGTATGACGAAAAAGGCGCGGTGCGCGGCATCGCGACCGGCGACATGGGCGTCGCCAAGGATGGCTCGCACAAGTCGTCCTATACGCGCGGCATGGAGCTTGTCGGCAAATACACGCTGTTCGCCGAGGGCGCGCGCGGCAGCCTGACCAAGCAGCTGATCGCGAAATTTTCCCTCGACGCCGGCAGCGAGCCGCCGAAATTCGGCATCGGCCTCAAGGAGGTCTGGCAGATCGACCCCTCAAAGCATCGAAAAGGTCTGATCCAGCATACCCTCGGCTGGCCGCTGGACAATTCAACCGGTGGCGGCTCGTTCCTCTATCACTACGACGATAACCTGGTGGCGGTCGGCTTCGTCGTGCATCTCAATTACCACGACCCGTATCTGTCGCCGTTCGACGAATTCCAGCGCTTCAAGACGCATCCCGCGATCCGCGATCTCTTTGAAGGCGGCAAACGGCTCGCCTATGGCGCGCGCGCCATCAGCGAGGGCGGTTATCAATCGGTGCCGCGCCTGACCTTCGCCGGCGGCGCGCTGATCGGCTGCGCCGCCGGTTTCGTCAATGTGCCGCGCATCAAGGGTGTGCACAATGCCGTCGGCAGCGGCATGCTGGCGGCCGAGCACGTCGGTGCCGCGCTTGGCGCGGGCCGCGCCAACGACGAACTGGTCGAGTACGAGAACGCGTGGCGGGATTCGGCGGTCGGCAAGGATCTGTACCGGGTCCGCAATGTCAAACCGCTGTTGTCGAAGTTCGGCACCATCATCGGCATGACGCTCGGCGGCATCGATATGTGGTGCAACACGCTCGGCTTCTCGCTGTTCGGAACCCAGTCGCACGCCAAGCCCGACCGCAAGACGCTCGACCCGGCGAAAGCCCATGCGCCGATCGCGCCGCCGAAGCCGGACGGCAAGCTCACTTTCGACAGGCTGTCGTCGGTATTCCTTTCCAATACCAATCACGAGGAGGACCAGCCGGTTCACCTCAAGGTCGCCGACATGAACCTGCAGAAGACTTCCGAGCACGATGTCTATGCGGGCCCGTCCAATCGTTATTGCCCGGCCGGCGTCTATGAATGGGTCGAGGAGGCGAGCGGGCCGCGCTTTGTCATCAACGCCCAGAACTGCGTCCACTGCAAAACCTGCGACGCCAAGGACCCGAACGGCAACATCACCTGGGTTCCGCCGGAGGGCGGCGGCGGACCCAATTATGAGGCGATGTGACCACGATTGCGTGAGCCGTGTGCGGGCCGCTGGCCACGATACCGCCACACTGAAAGCGTTTTGAGGCGAGATCGGCTGGATCGGCGACCAGGCGGGCGTTCCCTGCCATTCAATTCGCCGTCCCGTATCCTTGCGGTTGAGCGCCAAACGCGGCATTGTCCTACGGCTTGATGCTGCCGGTTGGGTTCGCATTCGAGACGATCCGTAAAACCCTGAAGCTTAAGGCGAACCGTGATGTTTTTCATTCGTTTCAATCGCTGGACGATTGCCGCATTCGCCTTCACCGCGCTGGCGGTGCCGGGCTCGCTTTCGGCGCAGACGCCCGACCATCCGGCGGACAACTCCGCGCAGTTTCCCACCAGCCACGATCTGAAGTCGCTGACCACGTCCGGCAGCTATCTGGCCGCCCGGCACGCCAGCGTGGAGCGGGACGCCGCTTCCGCGGCGGCGTTCTACCGCTCGGCGCTTCGCAGCGATCCGAAGAACAACGAATTGCTCGATCGCGCGTTCATTTCATCGCTCGCGGATGGCGATATCGACGACGCCGTCAAGCTTGCCGACCGGATCCTGACGATCGACAAATCCAATCGCGTCGCCCGGCTGGTCGTCGGCGTCCGCGACCTGAAACAGAAGAAATATGCGGCCGCGCAGTTGAACATCAATCAGTCGATTCGCGGACCGATCACCGACCTGGTCGCGACGCTGCTGTCGGGCTGGGCCAGTTATGGCGCCGGCGACACCAAGGCGGCGGTCGCCAATATCGACAAGCTGACCGGCCCGGAATGGTATCCGATCTTCAAGGATCTGCATTCCGGCATGATCCTCGAACTCGCCGGCAAGGAAAAGGACGCCGGCGTGCGTCTCGAGCGGGCCTACAAGCTCGACGATTCGATGCTGCGCGTGGCCGACGACTATGCGCGCTGGCTGTCGCGCAACAAGGACGGCGCGGCGGCGACGGCGATATATGAGGCTTTCGACAAGAAGCTGCCGCGGCATCCGCTGGTGCAGGAAGATCTGCGCGAAACCAGGGCCGGCAAGAAGCTGTCGCCGCTGGTCGATTCGGCGCAGACCGGCGCCGCCGAGGCGCTCTACGGCATCGGCGCGACGCTGACGCGCCGCGGCGGCGAGGATCTCGCGCTGGTCTATCTGCAGCTCGCGCTGTACCTCGCGCCCAATCATCCGCTGGCGCTGCTGTCGCTGGCCGATCTCTACGAATCGGTGAAGAAGCCGGCGATGGCGATCAAGGTTTACGAGCGCATGCCGGCGAGTTCGCCGCTGAAGCGCAACGCGCAGATTCAGCTCGCCACCAATCTCGACGCCGCCGACCGCAGCGACGAGGCGATCAAGATCCTGAAGGGCGTCACGGCGGAGGATCCCAAGGATATCGAAGCCATCATGGCGCTCGGCAATATCGAGCGGGGCCGCAAGAAGTTCGCCGACTGCGCCCAGACCTACTCGCAGGGCATCGACGCATTGCCCGAGGCCGGTGAAAAGACCAACTGGGTCTATTATTACTATCGCGGCATCTGCGAGGAGCGCTCCAAGCAGTGGAGCAAGGCCGAAGCCGATATGCGCAAGGCGCTCGAGCTGCAGCCCGAGCAGCCCCATGTGCTGAACTATCTCGGCTATTCGTGGATCGACCAGGGCATCAATCTCGACGAAGGCATGAAGATGATCAAGCGCGCCGTCGATCAGCGCCCGGACGACGGCTACATCGTGGACTCGCTGGGCTGGGCCTATTACCGCATCGGCAATTACGAGGACGCGGTGAAGAATCTCGAGCGCGCGATCGATCTCAAGCCTGAGGACCCGACCATCAACGACCATCTCGGCGACGCCTATTGGCGCGTCGGCCGCACGCTGGAAGCAAAATTCCAGTGGGCGCATGCCCGCGACCTGAAGCCCGAGCCGGATGATTTGCCGAAGATCGAGGCCAAGATCCAGAACGGGCTTCCCGATGACACCTCCTCGGCAGCCTCCGCGGACAAGAAAAAAGAAGACGGCAAGGGCGGCTGATCCGAGGGGCTGATCGCCGATGCTGGCATTGATGAGGGGCGCGGCCAAGGTCAACCTGACCCTTCGGGTGGTTGGACGTCGTGTCGATGGCTATCACGACCTCGAAAGCGTGGTCGCGTTCGCCGATTGCGCCGACCGTCTGAGCCTGACGCCCGGATCCAAACTGAATCTCAAGACCACCGGGCCGCTGGCGCACGCCTGCGGCGAGACCGCCGACAACCTGGTGCTCAAGGCCGCGCAGTTGCTCGGCGAACGCGTGCCGGATCTGCAAGCTCGGCGATTTCACCCTCGACAAGGTGCTGCCGGTCGCGGCCGGAATTGGCGGCGGCTCGGCGGACGCCGCCGCGGCGCTGCGTTTGCTGGCGCGGGCCAACGGTCTTGCCTTCGACGACGCCCGCCTGATCGAGGTCGCGCAACTGACCGGCGCCGACGTGCCGGTTTGCCTGGCTTCGCACGCCTGCGTCATGACCGGCGTCGGCGAAACGCTGCTGCCGCTTGCTATGCCGAAAATGCCATGCGTGATGGTCAATCCCGGCGTTCCCGTCGCGACCAGGGACGTGTTTGAGGCGCTGGGTCTGCGAAATGGTGAATTGCTGGTGGGCGCCACCGACGTGATCGAGGCGACCGCGCTGGCCGGACGAAGGCGCATCGCTCGACGAGTGGGTTGAAGCGCTTGCGGCCGGCGCCAACGACCTCGAAGACGCCGGCGATGCGCGTTCAGCCCGTTATCGGCGACGTGCTCGTCGGCGCTGAACGCCACCGACGGGGCCGGCTGGCGCGGATGTCGGGATCGGGCGCGACCTGCTTTGCGATCTATGAGAATACCGCCGAGGCGCAGCGCGCGGCGCGGAAGATTCAGCTCGATCACCCCCAGTGGTGGGTGCATGCGGGGGTGCTGAGCTAGGCCTGTTGATTCTTCCTGACCGGACCGCGCTTGCGCGGCGAGAGCTGAAGCGCAGTCTAATGCGACCTCGCCAGGCAGAACGCCACGACCTGCTCGAGCGCGGTCTTCATCTGGCGAAGCCGGAAACAGCGCCAGCGCATCGACCGCCATCGCCCCGTAATGCTGGGCGCGGTTGATGGTGTCCTCGAGCGCGCGGTGCTTGGTCATCAGGCCGATGGCGTGATCGAGATCGCCGCCGCCGATCTCGCCGCGCTCCAGCGCCTTGACCCAGAAGGCGCGTTCGCTGTCGTTGCCGCGGCGGAACGCCAGCACCACCGGCAGCGTGATCTTGCCCTCGCGGAAATCGTCGCCGATGTTCTTGCCGAGCTTGGCGGCCTTGCCGCCGTAGTCCAGCACGTCGTCCACCAGCTGGAACGCGATGCCCAGATTCATGCCGACCGAGCGGCACGCGGTCTGTTCGGCCTTCGGACGATTGGCGATGACGGGACCGACCTCGCAGGCCGCCGCGAACAGCTCGGCGGTCTTGCCGCGGATCACGGCGAGATATTCGTCTTCGGTGGTCGCGGTGTTTTTGGCCGCCGCCAGTTGCATCACCTCGCCCTCGGCGATCGTCGCCGCGGCCGAGGAGAGAATGTCGAGCGCGCGCAGCGAGCCGACCTCGACCATCATGCGAAAGGCCTGGCCGAGCAGGAAGTCGCCGACCAGAACGCTGGCCTCGTTGCCCCACAGCATCCGCGCCGACAGCTTGCCGCGCCGCAGTTCGCTTTCGTCGACCACGTCGTCGTGCAGCAGGGTGGCGGTATGCATGAACTCGACCGAGGCGGCGAGCTTGATATGGCCGTCGCCGGAATAGCCGGCCAGACCGGCCATCGCCAGCGTCAGCATCGGGCGCAGCCGCTTTCCGCCCGAGGAAATCAGGTGGTTGGCGACCTCGGGGATCATGGTGACTTCCGAGCCGGTCCGCGACAGGATCGTGGCGTTGACGCGCTCCATATCGGCGGCGACGAGCGCGACCAGCTCATCGATCGAAGCGCTCGCCGGGCTCTCGAAGGGTACAATAACCGCCACGCTGGTCTCCACTTTTGCCCAATTCGGCTCTATCCCGGCTATAACAATAGAAAGCGCCGGGCTAACGCGGCAAGGGCACGATGCGGTTGACAGACCTCATGCCGCGGTCGCGTCGGGCCGACAAAGGAGAGGCAAAGTTGCGGGAATTGGTTCGGACCAACGATATCGTGCTGGTTTCGGCGGTCGGTGCGCTGCTCGACGGCGCCAATATCCATCATCTGGTGCTGGATCAGAACATGAGCATCATCGAAGGCTCGCTCGGCGTCCTGCCGCGCCGGATTCTGGTCCATGAGGACGACAACCGGCGAGGCGCGCCAGGTTCTAGCCGATGCCGGTCTTGCCCACGAACTGCGGGCCGATGACTGATCCCGGCCAATTCACCGAGGATGCATTTCTCGGCGGCCAATTGCGTCTGCGGCAACCGAAGTCGGGTCATCGCGCCGGCCACGACGCCATGCTGCTGGCCGCGGCGACGCCGGCGCATTCAGGCGACCGCGTGGTCGATCTCGGCGCCGGCGTCGGCGCGGCCGGTCTCGCGGTCGCCAGGCGCGTCGGCCGGGGTAGAGCTGGTTCTGGTCGAGATCGATGCGACGCTCGCGGCTCTTGCGCGCGGCAACGCCGCCGCGAATGCCATCGCGGCCGATGTCGTCGTGCTGGACGTTACATCCGGCCGCCGAGGTCTTTGCGGCCGCGGGCCTTGCCCGCCGACAGCGTCGATGTCGTGCTGATGAATCCGCCGTTCAATGATTCCGTGCGGCACCGCGCCTCGCCGGACAGGGGACGCGAGATCGCTCATGTGGCTGGCGCTGCGACGCTTGAGGGCTGGGTTCACGCCGGCCGGCGAATTCTGAAATCCGGCGGCGTGCTCACGCTGATCTGGCGTGCCGACGGGCTCGCCGAGGTGCTGGCGGCGCTCGATCGCGGCTTTGGCAGCCTCGAGATTCTGCCGGTCCATGGCGATGCGGCGACGCCGGCGATCCGCGTGCTGGTTCGCGCCATCAAGGGCGGGAAGGCGCCGACCCAGATCCATGCCGCGCTGATGCTCAATGATGAGTCAGCAATGCCCAATAAACAGGTGCAGGAACTTCTGGCCGGGAAGGGGGTATTGCCGCTAGCGCTGCCCTGAAGCCGGCCCGATTGCTTGAGCTTTGGGCAGACCGGCTATTGCGGAAGCGTTTTCGATCGCTGTTCCGGCGCTGAAGTGAAATGAATCGCGGTCAGAAGTGTACCGATCAGCATCATCAGCAGATAGATTTTCATGTCTTTCTCCGCTGCGCCATTGCAGCCTGACCACGCGCAATGCAAAAGGCGTTCCATCGGTTCAATGACAGTCGCGGGATAACAAATGGTTAATTTCGAGGTAACGGCATGACCGAACAAACGGGTGATCGCGGCGGGATCGCCGGGCCTGCTCGACAGGCTGATGGAGTTGGTTCCGGCGCGTCTGCGGCCTGGAACCGCGGTTGTGCCGGTGGTCCGGCTGTCGGGCTTGATCGGTGCGGTGACGCCGCTGCGGCCGGGCATGTCGCTGGCCGGCGTCGCCAGGACGCTCGAGCGCGCCTTTGCGACCAAGCATGCCAAGGCCGTGGCGCTGGTGATCAATTCGCCCGGCGGCTCGCCGGTGCAGTCGCGCCAGATCTATTTGCGGATTCGGCAACTCGCCGCGGAAAAGAAACTGCCGGTGCTGGTGTTCGTCGAGGATGTCGCGGCCTCCGGCGGCTACATGATCGCCTGCGCGGGCGATGAGATCTTCTGCGATCCGTCGTCGATCCTGGGTTCGATCGGCGTGGTCGGCGGTTCCTTCGGATTTCAGGAGCTGATCAAGAAGATCGGTGTCGAGCGGCGGCTGTATACGGCGGGCGCGCACAAGGCGATGCTCGATCCGTTCCTGCCGGAAAATCCCGACGATGTCGCGCGCGTCAAGGCGCTCCAGCGCGAGATCCACGCCATCTTCATCGCGCTGGTGAAACAGAGCCGGGGCGACACGGCTGAAGGGCGCCGACGACGTGCTGTTCACCGGCGAATACTGGGCCGGGGAGACCTCGGTGTCGCTGGGCCTTGCGGATGCGATCGGCGATCTGCGCTCGACGCTGCGCGCCCGCTACGGGGACAAGGTGCTGACGCCGGTGATCGCGCCGGCGACCGGGCTGTTGTCCGGCCTTCTGGGCCGCAGATCGGCCGGCGCGGGAACGCTTGGTCCGCTCGACGGTATCGCCGGGCCTGCCGGATGAGCTGATTTCGGCGCTGGAAACCAGGGCAATTTGGGCCAAATTCGGGTTTTAGGGCGGATCGGCCCGCGCCATTTGGTCCCGGACAAGGCGATTGCAGGCCGGGCCAGCTTGCGCGACAATATGCATGGGGCGTGACGAATGAACGACAAGGATCGACCGATGCCGCCGCTGATCGCATTCGCGGGCGCCCTGGGTGGGCTGGCCGTGGTCCGCTGGGCCTACCGCACGGCCCTGCGGGTCAACAGGGAATTGGAGGAGGCCCGCCTCGCACGGGTCGCCGAGGCCGGCAGGTCGAACGAATTCCGACGCTGCGGCGGGATCCCGAACACCGGCGCCTAGCGCCGGCCGGGCTGATCACCGGATGGGAGATCGCAATCGATGCCGCGACCGCATCGGCGGCTGATCCCGTTCGCTCGCCTTGATTCCCCGCGCTGCCGTCGATACGGTCCCGCGCGCTTGCCTCAGCCCCCAGCGAAGACCTGACCGACGATGGACGCCATACCTCCGCATATGCGCCCGGAACGCTCGTTCCAGGGACTGATCTTGACGCTGCAGCGT
>CAVTNA010000012.1:0-23455 GCA_963735835.1 uncultured Alphaproteobacteria bacterium
CTGCCCATGATCCACTCTACGACGTCGACCCGCGGACGGGCACCAGCATCGAAATATTCTATGCGGACCATTCTGTCGAAACGTTCGGCAGGTGCGGCGCTGGTTGGTTCTGGTGCGCTCGCCGGCGCGGCTTTTCGTCAGACGGTCCCCGACTGGTCCGTTTTCCAGCAGTTATTCGGCTTATCGTAATGCGCTAAATACGGCGGTGGCGACGGGCCGCTGACGATCGCGGCGCTCGACGCGCTTCAATTGCTCACGCGTTGAGCCTTTGGAACCTTAGTGGAACCTTTTCAGGGATCATGCGGTGGACCACACCGAGCCATTTTTAAAAACTATAATTATTTCAATAATGTACGTGGTACAGTTGGGTGGGCTCGAACCACCGACCTCCTGTTCCACAGACAGGCGCTCTAACCAACTGAGCTACAACTGCATCCTTTGCCGGCCCCGCAAGGGGGTCCCGAACGGGGCGGAAACTAGGTGCAACGCCCCTCTTTGGCAAGACCGCCGGAGACACCGATAACGCCGCCGGCGCGCATCGAGCGGCTTTCAAAAAACAAAAAGCCCGGGCTGGCCGCCCGGGCTTTTTTGGGGACGAGAATCGATCGATCAGGCGGCGGGCTTGAACAGCTTCGATGCATTGGCCTTGATCGGTTCGACGGTTTCCGTCGCGACCTTCTGGGTCAATTCGGCGAGTTCCTTGGCCTGGGCGGTGATCGCCTCGAACTGCTTCCTGGCGTGGGAGGACCACAGCTCCATCGCTTCCGACGGCGATTTGACGCCCAACAGTTCCTGCGCGAAGTCCAGCGACGCAGTGGTGTTGGATTTCAGCATTTCCATCAGTTTGGCGGAGTACTCGCTGGCGCCCTTGCTGGCGGTTGTGAACACCGCTTCGATGGCGCTGTTGTGGCTTTCGGCAACATCCTTGAACTTGGCGTAGCTGTCGCGCGCCTGCGAGACGCCCTTTTCGGCGAACGCACGCATCTGCTCGGGAACCTCGAACGGGATAACGGAGGAGGAGAAAGGATCGGTACTGGCCATGGCATATGTCCTTCGCATTGGGGGAAAATGGATGTGAAGCTTGCGCGCCCGGCAGGCCCCGGGAACGTTGAACTGGATCACTCGTCGGAATGCCAACGTCGGGCACCCGACACTGTGAACCTATATAATGTCAATTTTGTGCAATGCAATGGAACCAGGGTGCAATGCCGCATTGCAGATCTGGACTGGATGCGCGTTCCCGCCCCGAAACCCCGACTGAAATGCTGCTCAGCTTTTCGGCTTGGCGGCATCCATCGCCGCCTGGCCGACGATTTGGCCCATTTCGCTGGCCTGCTCGGACAGCGACCGCATCTGCGCCTGCACATAATCGCTGTGCAGCCGCATGAACTCGGTCAGACCTTTGGCCTGCAGCAGCGATTGCGTATGGTCGAGCGAAGCCTCGACATTCTTTTCCGCATAGGCGAGCGCTCTGGCGCTGACGTCCCTGGCGCCGGCGCGGACCGTCGCCCCGCGCTCCTCGAACGAGCCCGAGGTCGTTTGCGCGCTGCTCACCAATTTCTCAAAAGCCTTGCGGGCCTGATCGAGGCTGGCTTCCGCCATCGATCGCATTTGTTTCGGAATCTCGAAACGTCCTTCTTCACTCATCGTCCCGCTCCTGTCGAAAGGATCGTCGACAGCACCAACGCCGCAGCCGGCAAAACGGTTCAGTCGAATTAAGGTTATCGCGGCTTTGGATAGTTCCGCGGGCTGCCGGGCCGTGGACCTGGCGTCTTGCTCGGGCAATACTAACGGTCCGTTAAGGCTGTCGTCGTCTGGCCGCCGATATCGGGCGCCGTCACCGGACAGGCGCCGAACCTGTCGAGTCATATCAGCACGATGAATAATGCGGATTTCCAGTTGCAAGGCGTCGGCGATCCGCGACTGGCGGTGCACGCGACCGGCGCCCTCCCCGCATGGCTATGGTCGGTCGACGGCACGCGGATATTCTGGGCCAATCCGGTCGGCGCAAGACTGTTCGGCGCGGCCAATGGCGCAACGCTTGCCAAAAAGATTTTCGGCCCGGCCGACGCGCGCCGGCGCCAGGTGGCGAAGCTCGCAGGGCAACTGCCGTCATCAGGCGCCATGCGGCTGCAGCGGCTGCGCGGCTTCGGCGCGCCGCTCGGCATGCTTGTCAGCTGCGGCTGTGCGCGGCTTGAATTCGCCGATGGCAGCCACGGCATCCTGGTCGTGGCCGTCGATCCGATCGGCCGCGCGATGCCGCTGGTGGAACGGCTGCAACGCCTGGTCGAAGGCATCGATGCGCCAATCGCCGCCTTCGCCCGCGACGGCACGTTGGTCGGTGCCAGCGACGCCGCGCGTCCGCTGCTCGGCTTTCGCAATCTCTTCGGGACCGGCCTTGACGATGTGCGCGACAACGCGCTGAAGCAAGGCCGCGTCGAGACCGCTGTCGGCACGGTCCACATGGTGCTTCAGCGTGTCGGCAGCGGCGCGGATGTCGGCCTGATTGCGCTGATCGCGCCGCCAGCGGATCGGCTGCTGCCCGACTATGAGCAGCCGGCGGCATCGGGCGAAGCGCCGGCCGAGTTCGCATTGATGGAGGACGTCGCCGAATCGCCTGCAGCGTTCGGCGCGCCGCTCGAACCTGACCTGCTGACGACGGAAGCGTCCGCCTCGCCGGCAAGCGCGCCCGCGCCGGTCAACGACATCGTTGAGGCGGATCTTGCCGGGGACACGCCCGGGGCAGACCTGCCCGCAATAACCCGTGCGACATCCTCCGATACCCCTGAAACGCCCGACCCGATTGCCGTTGAGACTTCACACCAACCCGATTTGGAAACACCCGTGGAAACGCCGATGGAAACGCCAATGAACGTCCTGCCGTTTCGGCCGGTCGGCGAACCGAAATCGCCTGTCCTGACGCCGGTGGAAAACAGCGCCTTCAACGAGCTCGCCCGGCAATTGTCGGCGCGGCTCGAAAGCGAGGACGGCGCGGCCACCGCGACGCCGGCCGCATCCGATGCGCCCGATGCGGTTGTCGAGCCGCCGGCAGCGCTGGAAACCACCAAGCCCGGCGAACAACCCGGCTGGCTGGCGCAACAGGAGCCGCCGGCGCGGGGCCAAACCCGCCGCGACAAGACGCTGCTCGACCTGCTCCCGGTGGGCGTGCTGATCTACCGGCTCGACCGGCTGGTCTATGCCAATCCCGCGTTTCTCACGCAGATGGGCTACGAGAGCCTTTATGCCCTGGAGGAAGCCGGCGGTCTCGACGCGCTCTATGTCGAGCCCGGCGTCTCGACCGCCAGCAGCACCTCGGACACCGGCACCCCCGTGACGATTTCCGCCAGCCAGGCATCGTCAGGGCACGCGCAGGCGAACGACGCGCGCCTCTACACGATTGCCTGGGACGATGACTCCGCGCTGGCTCTGATTTTCTCGGGCGCAGCGGCGAAGAGCGCCGATATCGCCGCCGCGATCGGACAGGCCGCACCGGTGTCGACGCCGTCACCGGTCGGCCATGCCAACGCCGAAGAACTCGGGGCCATCCTCGATACCACGGCCGAAGGCATCGTGATGTTCGACGCCGAGGGCAACATCAATTCATGCAACCGCAGCGCCGAAGCGCTGTTCGGCCATGACGGCGCCGAACTCGTGCAACGCAATCTCGCCGAGTCTGTTCGCACCGGAAAGCCAGCGCGCGGTTCTGGACTATCTCGCGGGGATCAGGGGCGCCGATGTCGCCAGCCTGCTCGATCACGGCCGCGACGTGTTGGGCCGTACGAGCCGGGGCGGCCTGATCCCGCTGTCGATGACGATGGGACGGACCCGGCCCGACGGTCCGAATTTCTTCGCGGTGTTTCGCGAACAGTCGCAGAGCAGCAGACGGCGAAAGCAAACTGCGGCAGACGCGGCTTGGCGACCGCGCGGCAAGCGCCAGGGCGGACATGCTGGCGCGGATCAGCCACGAGGTCCGCACCCCGCTCAACGCCATTATCGGATTTGCCGAGGTGATGATCGGCGAACGCTTCGGCGCGCTCGGCAACGAGCGTTACGTCGAATACATGAGGGACATTCGTGCTTCCGGCGAACGGGTGATCGCCATCATCAACGACTTGCTCGATCTCAGCCGGATCGAGACCGGCAGGCTGCAGCTGAGCTTCGCCAACCAGCGCCTCAACGATCTGGTCGAGCAGTGCGTGGCGGTGATGCAGCCGCAGGCCAATCGCGAACGCATCATCATCCGCACCTCGCTGGCGCATGCGCTGCCGCCGGTTGTCGCCGACGCCCGCGCATTGCGTCAGATCGCGCTGAACCTGATCGGCAATTCGATCCACCTCGCCAAGGCCGGCGGCCAGGTCATCGTCTCCACCGCGTTGTCGGATTTCGGCGAGGTGGTCTTGAGGGTCCGCGATACCGGCCACGGATTGAGCGACAGCGAGGTCGCCGCGGCGATGGAGCCGTTCCGGACGCAGGCCCCGTCGGATCAGGCCTCCGACAGTTCCGGCATCAGCCTTTCGCTGACCAAGGCGCTGGTCGAGGCCAACCGCGCCCAATTCCACATCAAGACCGGCCCGCGTTCGGGGACGTTGATCGAAGTGGTGTTTTCGCACGAACTGGCGAAGGCCTGATCTCCGGCGCAATCAGAACGCCGGTGCGTGAATTGGGGCAGCCCGAATCTCGCATTGGCATCGCGGAAACAGCGCGATTGACCCGAAGCCGACGTTGTTGGCGCAACGGAGACCTTCTATAGTTAAAGCGGGTCCCAGCCTCGGGTGTCCGTATGTCCGAAGAACGTGTCGATCGGACCTAGAGCGGGATGGGTTTAGGTTTGGTCATATCCGGCGTTGGCGAAGTAATTGGCGCATTCGGCCGGTGAGACGGTGTCGAGGATCGGGGCGATGGCATCGTAGACGGCCTCGGTTGTTCGCTGGGCGGCTTTGCGTAGCCAGTGTTTGAACTTGGCGAAGAACTGCTCGATTGGGTTCAGGTCGGGCGAGTATTTCGGCAGGTAGAAGAGCCGGGCGCCGGCGGCACGGATGGCGCGACGCACGGCGTTGGCCTTGTGTGAGCCGAGATTGTCCATGATGACGATGTCGCCGTGCCGCAGGGTCGGGACTAGAACCTTCTCGATGTAGAGAAGAAAGGCTTCGCCGTTGATCGGCCCCTCGATGAACCATGGAGCGGGTGATGCGATCGTGGCGCAAGGCGGCCATGAAGGTCATGGTCTGCCAGCGGCCGTGCGGCACCTTGGCTTTGATGCGTTGACCGCGCGGTGCCCAGCCCCGCAGCGGCGCCATATTGGTTTTGGTCCAGGTCTCATCGATGAACACCAGCCGAGTGGGATCGATCCGATCCCGATACCTGGTCCACTGCGCTCGCCGCCGCGCGACATCGGGACGGTCCTGCTCGGCGGCAATCAGCGTCTTTTTTATAACTGAGCTTCTCAGCGTGGACGAACTCCCACATCGTGCGGTAATCGACCTTGAGGCCGCGCTCAGCGAGTTCGGCCACCAGCCCTCGCACGGTAAAATCCTTCCGGCACCGTTGCATCAGCCATTCGCGGTGCGGCCCCGTAATCTTCTTTGGCCTATAGCCGCCGATCCGATCCGGTTTAACGCTGCCGGTCTGGTGGAAGCGCTGTACCCAGTTGATCGCCGTGCTGATGCCCACTCCGAATTGGGCCGCCGCCTGGTGCCGCGACAGCCCGCCTTTGATGACAGCCCTCACCACCCGCTCACGAAGGTCGTCCGAATAGGCTCGTCCCATCCATGCTGGCCTCCTGCCCAGTCAGCATGTTGAATCAGAAGCCTTCCGATTTGGGAATCCCCAATCGATTCGAACTAGACCCATCCCGCTCTAGCTGCAATTTTTGCATGTGACATCGCTGGCTACAGCCGTTTGAGGGGCGCCGATGAAGAAGGCACGTTACGCCAGCTCAAGGCACATCGGAGGGAACTGGTCGACCCGAAGATTACCGAGCACCGTGGCCGTATCGTCAAGACTACAGGTGATGGCCTGCTGGTTGAATTCTTCAGCGTCGTCGACGCCGTACGCTGCGCGGTCGATATTCAGCGCGGCTTGGCCGAGCGCAACGCCGGGGTGTCGGCGGACAAGCGCATCGAATTCGAAGGCAGCGTTCGCAAGAGCGGCAACCGCGTGCGGATCACCGCCCAGCTGATCGACGCGGCGACCGGCAATCATATCTGGGCGGATCGATATGACAGTGAATTGCATGATATTTTCGATCTGCAGGACCAGGTGACAACGCGCGTGGTGGGTGCAATCGCGCCGAAGCTGGAACAGGTCGAGATTCAACGCGCCCAGCGCAAGCCAACCGAGAGTCTCGATGCGTACGACCATTATCTTCGCGGTATCGCCAACCTTCATCAATCGACCAAGGAATCCATCAATGAGGCACTTCGGCTGTTTCGCAGGGCAATCGAATTGGACGCCGGGTTTGCGGCGGCATACGGCATGGCCGCCTGGTGTTTCGTCGTGCGAACAGCGAATGGGTGGATGGGCGACCGCGCGCAAGAGATCGCGGAAGCGGCACGACTCGCGAGGCGGGCGGTAGATTTGGGCGCGGATGACGCGACGGCACTGTCAGGCGCAGGTTATGCACTTGTCTATGTTGCGCACGATCTCGATAAAGGGTCAGCCATTCTCGATCGAGCGCTCG
This sequence comes from uncultured Alphaproteobacteria bacterium, assembly GCA_963735835.1. GTDB lineage: Bacteria > Pseudomonadota > Alphaproteobacteria > Rhizobiales > Xanthobacteraceae > Bradyrhizobium. The sequence continues at coordinate 6,680 of CAVTNA010000012.1, forward strand.
CGCTCAATCCAAATCACGCTTTGGCATTGATTAACAGCGGATGGACAAAATCTTTTCTCGGCGAACCGGATATGGCGACCAAGCATGTAACCGATGCGATACGCTTGAGCCCGCTCGATCCGATGAGTTTCCGAACACGAAGTGCGGTTGCATTGGCTCATTTTGTTGCTGGTCGCTACGACGAGGCGTCGTCGTGGGCCGAAAAAGCACTGCAGGAGCGCGCGGATTATCTCCCCGCACTACGCGAATTAGCGGCGGCCAATGCGCTCATGGGTCGGGATAGCGAAGCGCAAGCAGCAATGGCACATTTGCGCAAATTCGCCCCTGCAATGCGAGTTTTCACCGTCAAAGATTGGATACCATTTCGTCGACCTGACGACCTCGCAAGACTGGAGGATGACGTGCGTAGGGCCGGCTTGCCGGAATGATGAAGGGCTGGATTTGAGATCGGCCTGTTCACGGGCGCGCAGCAACGGGGAACAGCGCCACGCGAAAATGACGCTAAGGTAAAATGTTGCGTCGACTGGTTGAGACCACCCCCGAAGCGAACATTTTGTCTGCGTACAACCTTTATTGCTCCCAGCTGCGATCAGAAATTGTTCGAGTTTCCCGGGCTGTTAAAGCTTTTGCGAAATCTCGCATTTGTTCCGACGTCGCTGATGTAATCAGTTTGCCGAGTTCGACAAAATGCCGCTTGCGCGGCGAGCTTCGGCGCCAGGCCAGACCGATGACCCGGTGTGGCTGCGGGTCGGTGAAGCGCATCAGCCTGATATCGTCATGGCGGCACTCCAGTTTGATGCTCAGTTCCGGCAGCAGCGTCACGCCGAGGCCGTTAACCACCATCTGGGCGATGGTCGAGAGGCTGGAAGCGCCGAACGTATCTATGTTGTCGACACGCCGCAGGCTGCAGAACGACAGCGCCTGATCACGCAGACAGTGGCCTTCCTCAAGCAGCAGCAGGCGATCCTGCCGCAGAAGATCGGGCGTCGCCCGAATCCGGTTCGGGATGTTGCGCGACTTCGGCACCGCCAGCAGGAAGCGATCGTTGAACAATTCCATGGCTTCGATTTCCGGGTTCTCGATTGGCAATGCGAGCAGCAGCAGGTCGAGCGCCCCATCGAGCAGTTCGCTTACGAGATGATGGGTCAGGGTTTCTCGTAAGTGCAAATCGAGATCGGGAAATCGGTCGCGGATCAGCGGCAGCAAGGCCGGCAGTACGTATGGCGCAACCGACGGAATGACGCCGAGGTGCAGAGGTCCTGACAGAACGTTGCCTTGGCCGTGGGCGAAATCGACGATGTCACGGGTGTCGGCGAGGATGCGGGTGGCACGGCCGGCGATTTCCCGCCCGGCCTCGGTCAGGATGACGCCGTTCCGGCTACGCTCCATCAGCTGCACGCCAAGTGTCTTTTCCAGCTCCTGAATTTGCATCGAGAGCGCCGGCTGGGTCACGGCGCATTGCTCCGCGGCCTTGCCGAAATGACGGGTTCGGGCGACCGTGTCGAAATACTTCAATTGCTTGAGCGTGATCATTCGATCAATTTATTTTATCGAGACATACTATTTATTACGATTAGACCTGATCGGCAACCTCTCCTATGATCAGGTGAATATACACCGCTGCGCGGCGCTTTTTAGCCGCCCATTTCGCCGCATCGCCGGCCACCAACCGCCGCTCGTTTCCATCGTTACGTCGAGGGATTGGGCCGCCAACTCTAAATAAGAAGATTGAACATTCGTAAGATTGAACCTTCATAAGATTGAACCTTCGCACTTTGGCTCAAACCAAAATACTGGATGTGAGTTGGAGATAGCCGGATGAACTTTACTAATTCCAGGAGTGCGGTAGCTGATCAGCGCGTCGAAAGGCGGCTGGCCGCAATTCTGGTGGCGGACGTCGCCGGCTATTCGCGTCTTATGCACAATGATGAAGAGGCGACGCACGCGCGGCTCACCGCGTTGATGGCGGAAACGGTCCTGCCGGTGATTGCCCGGCACAGCGGCCGTGTCGTCAAGCACACCGGTGATGGATTCCTGGCTGACTTTCCAAGCGCGGTTGACGCGGTGCGGGCTGCGACGCAGTTCCAGGACCGTGTCCAGGAGCTCTCGATCGGCGAGGCCGAGGAGACGCGCCTGGCCTTCCGCGTCGGCATCAATATCGGCGACGTCATCGTCGGCGCGCATGACATCTTCGGAGACGGCGTCAATATCGCGGCCCGGCTCGAGGGCATCGCCGAGCCTGGCGGCATTTGCCTCTCCTCTTCCGCCTATGATCAGGTGCGCGGCAAGGTCGCTCTTGAGTTTGCCGATCTCGGCGAACAAAGCCTCAAGAATATCAGTCTGCCGATACGGGCCTATGCCGTAGTCCGGAATGGGTTCGGCCAGGCGGCACCGACCGGCAGCCCGCGACCGGGGCCGCTTTCAGCACCCCGTCTTTCCATCGTGGTTTTGCCGTTCGTCAATATCGGCGGCGATCCCGAGCAGGATTATTTCGCCGACGGCGTGACCGAGAATCTCACCACGGACTTGTCACGCATCAACGGCTCGTTCGTCATCGCTCGCAACACCGCGTACTCGTACCGAGGCAAGTCACCTGATGTGCGGCAGATCCGGCGCGAGCTGAATGTTCGCTATGTACTCGAGGGGTCGGTGCAGCGGGCTGGCGACCGGCTTCGGGTAAACGTGCAGCTGATCGACGCCGAAACCGGCAATCACTTTTGGGCCGAACGCTTCGACAAGCCTGTTGCTGATCTTTTCGACATGCAGGACGAAATCGTCTCAAGGCTGACTAACGCTTTGGATGCCCAGCTCATTGAGGCTGAGGCGCAGCGGGCGGGACGCTCCCTGCATCCCGATGCGATGGACCTGTATTTCCAGGGCAAAGCGTGCTGGAACAAGGGATTGACCCCCGAATACCTGGCGCAAGCCCGTGATTACTTCGAGCGTGCGCTCGCGCTGGATTTCGAGAATGTCGACGCGCTGGTTGGTTTGGCGAGTGTGATTGCAACAATTGCCGGATCCTTTGCGAGCGATGACCGCGCCGCGCAGCTTGCTGCCGCCGAAACGGCCCTGACCAGGGCGCTGTCGATGGCGCCGCAGCACGCCATGGCGCATTTGGCACTGGGCGCCGTCCAGATGTTAACCAACCGCGCCACCCTCGGAATTTGCGAATGCGAACACGCGTTAGCGCTGGATCACAATCTGGCCGACGCTCATGGCTGCATAGGCATGGCCAAGTATTTTTCCGGTCGCGCCGAGGACACGGAAGCCCATATTCTGGAGGCGCTCCGTCTCTCGCCGCGAGATATCTATGCCTATCGGTGGATGCTGTATGTCGGCATCGCCAAGGCGCAGCTCGGTGCCGATGCCGAAGCGATGGTTTGGCTGCGCAGGAGCATTGAGGCCAACCGCAATTATCCGCTGGCGCATTTTCATCTCTCAGAAACGCTGGCGCTACTGGGCCGGTTGGACGAGGCAGCGGCGGCCGCGCAAGCGGGGCTTGCGCTCCAGCCGGACTTTACGCCTTCGTCGCTACCGCGAGAACGCGTTGAGCGACAGTCCAGCTTATCTCGCCGGGCGGAAGCGCAGTTGCGAGGGCATGCGCCTGGCTGGTGTGCCGGAGGGTTGAGCTTTTGGCCATTGTCCGCTTGAGCGAAGCAACAGCCGGCCATGCCTTGATACAGCGGCGGACCGGGCTTCGTGTTGTTATAAGTTGGCACCTATCCGGTCAGTCATCCTTACCCAAATGCGACGCTCATCGCGGCAACGATCCCTCCCTCCCAAAGTTGGTGGATGGCTCCTCTTGTCACACCGCAAGCCCATGACATACTCGCAGCGCGAATGATTTGAGATCGTGCAGCGTCTGGGAGTTGCCGGTGATGCAGCCTTGGGATTTTGACCCCGGGCTCGAGTCTCGCCGCCATCAAGGCGGAGCGAATTCGTCATAGCTTTTCCTGAAGTTGCGGCTGGCGGCTTCGCTTCCTCCCGACGTTAGTGCTCAGGCCGCGCAGACGGCCGCCTACAGAAAATGCGCCTGCTCAAGCACAACCGGAGGAAAGCCTATGACAATGACAGCTGAGTTACCCGGCCAGGTCCCGTGGTGGAAAGAGCCCACCAAGGATCAATGGATGGCATGGATCGCCGCCTGGCTCGGTTGGACCCTCGATGCGTTCGACTTCACCATCTTCCTGCTGATCATGGTGCCGATCGCGGAATCCTTCCACGTTCCGCTGATCGAGGTGACGGCTGTATTCACCATCACCCTGTGGCTGCGGCTGGTGGGCGCCGTCGGCTCCGGCTGGCTCGCCGATCGCGTCGGGCGCAAGACGCCGCTGATGATCTCGATCCTCTGGTATTCGATCTGCAACCTCTTCGCCGGCCTGTCGCCGAGCTTCGCGCTGCTGTTCCTGTTCCGCGCGCTGCTCGGCATCGGCATGGGCGCGGAGTGGCCCGCCGGCGCCGCGCTCGCCATGGAGTCGTGGCCGGCTCGCTCGCGCGGCCTGATGAGCGGCCTGCTGCAGGGATCGTGGAGTATCGGTTTCCTGCTGTCGAGCGCCGCCTACGGACTGCTCTACGACAAGATCGGCTGGCGCGGCCTGCTGATCCTCGGCGTCCTGCCGGCGCTGGCCGTCGTGTGGATCCGCATCTACGTCAAGGAACCGAGTGTGTGGGTGGAGAACCGCCGCATTCAGCGCGAGCAGAAGCAGGAATTTCGGGCGCCGCTGCTCGACATCTTCCGCGCCCGCGTCCTCGGCAACACGATCATGGCGTGCCTGTGGATGGCGAGTGGCTTCGTGATCTACTACTCGGTCTATGGCATGTTCGCCACCCACCTGCAGAAGGATCTGCATCTGGCTGCGGGGATGGTTGCGATGCCGATCGCGCTGGCCAACCTGGTGGCGTTCCTGGCGAGCGGGGCCTGGGGGTACGTCGCCGATGTCTTCGGCCGCAGATGGGCCATGATCATTCCGGCAGCGATCGGCGCCTGCGTCACGCCGCTCTATCTGTTCTCCGATTCCTACCCCATGGTGGCCGGCGCCTTCATCCTGCAGGGCGCGTTCCTCGGCGCGATCTATGGACAGAATCCGGCGTATCTGACCGAACGTTTCCCGACCGAGGTGCGGGCGACCGCGTCGGGCTTCTGCTACCATCAAGGAGCGATCTGGGCGGGCTTCACCGGGCCGGTGCTCACCTATTTCGCCATCAGTCAGCCACTTGGCTTCGCCGTTCCGATGCTGGTGGCGACAACCGGCGCCGCGATCATGTTCGTCATCACCCTGCTGTTCAGCCCGGAGACGAAGGGCAAGGTGCTGGTTGCGGAAATCACCCTGCTGCAAGCTGCAGAGTGACAGCGACCGCGGCCGCCTTCCGGCGGCCGCGGCTCATGCCGCAAGACCATGAAGAACGCGCCGGAAGATGCGCGCGGTGACCCGCGCGCGTCTCCTGACTTGTGCGCCGCCTTGCGGAGCAGTTGGCGGACATCGCCGGCCCAGCCCGCGATGCCCGGCCTGACGCGATGGTTTTTGCGTCGCCGGGATCGGCAAGAAACATGGTTACCGCGCGGTTACCTGACATCCCGATTGCATCGGACGTTGCCGGACTTAAGCGAGTTGTAACCCCGTTTGGCTAAATCGGAACGCGAGGGAGCTCATGTCCGATTTTGCACCGACCGCGGATCGCCGCTCGCGCAGCGCCGGCAAGCCCGCCAATCCCAAAATCCTGATGGTTGTGCTGTCGGCCATGGTTGTCGCCGTGCTCGCGGCACCTGCCATCAGGACCGGCGTGTTCGATGCGATGTCGACGGATGACGCGATGCGGCTGGTCGAAGTGCGCGACCTGATCGCCGGCCAGAGCTGGTTCGACCTGGTGCAGCATCGGCTTGATCCGCCCGGTGCTTCGATGCACTGGTCGCGCGTCATCGATGCGCCGCTGGCGGCGGTGATCCTGATCCTGAAGCCGCTGCTTGGGATGCATGGGGCCGAGACCGTCACGCTGTTTCTATGGCCGACATTGTTGCTGGCCGCCGTCTTGCTGCTTGCACCCGCGATCGCCGGTCGAATGTGCGGCGGCGGCGACCGACCGGCAGCACAACTTGCCGCGGTCATCCTGACCGCTCTTTCGGTGCCGGCGCTGGTTCATTTCCGTGCCGGCGCGATCGATCACCATAACGTCCAGATCGTCCTGCTGCTGGCCCTCGTCCTGCTGACGTCGCGCATTGAACAAAGTGTTGCCTGCGCCGGCCTTGCCGGGGCCGCCGCAGCGCTGTCGCTGGCGATCGGCGTCGAGATGCTGCCGGCCATTGCCGCGATATGCCTGACGGTGTTCGGTCTGCTGATCTGGCGGGGCACGGCCGTATCGCGCCCGATCTTCATGTTTGGCGCCGCGCTGGCGGGATCGTCGCTGCTTCTCGCCGGCCTGCTGTTGCCGCTACACTCCCTTGCGGCGCCCGTGTGCGACGCCTTTGGGGGGCCGTTTCTGCTGCTGCTGGCGGGCGGCGGCGTGACGCTGATGATTGTGGTCGGTGTCGACCGTTGGCATTGCTCGTTGCCCGCCCGCCTCATTGCGGGAAGCGTAGCCGGCTTTTTCGTTGTCGGACCATTCTTCTGGCTGTTTCCCGGATGTCTGGCGTCTCCATTTGCCATGATCGATCCGCTGGTGACTTCGTTCTGGTTCGACCGGGTCGCCGAAAACATGTCGTTCGCATCCATTCTGCAACTTGCGCCGCAGAAACTCGCCGGCCTCTACGGCTTTCCGATCCTGTCGCTGGGTTTCGCGATTGCCGCCCTGCTCCGCTCCGACACACCGGCGCGATTTCAATGGACCGTGGCCGTCGTCTCGCTGGTCGCATTGATCGGAATCAGCATCTGGGAGATACGCGGCAGCGCGGGGGCGACCAGCGTGGCCGCGCCGATCTTCGCAGCGAGCCTCGCCAGCCTCTGGCCCGCGCGCGCATATGGGCGAAAGCTGCTGATTATCGCGCTGGCCGCATCGCCGACGAGTCTGGTGCTCGCCGGCGTGGCCGCAGGACCGCTTATCGATCGGATCGTCAAGCCGGCTTCGATGATGGCCAGGCAAGATCCGGTGGCGTCGTGCCAGACGGTTTCGGCCGTCGCGCCCCTTGCACAGCTGGCGCGCGGCCGCGTCATGGCGCCGATCGATCTCGGACCTGCAATTCTGGCGGCGACCGACCAGGAGATTTTTGCCGCGCCGTACCACCGCAACAATGACGGTAATCTGGCCATGATCCGGGCGATGCTGGCTCCGCCGCAGGCCGCGCGACACGTGCTGACCGACCGCCATGTCACTTATGTCGTGATCTGCCGCGGCGGTCCTGACCAGGCGGATTTCTTGAAGCTGGCTCCCGATGGGCTGGCGGCGCGTCTTGGCCGAGGCGACACGCCGGATTTCCTGGAGCCGCTCACGCGCGATCCCGCGGCCAATCTCTCCATCTGGCGCATGCGATAGTCGTGGTTCTCGCCCCGGGGCAGCGTCCTTTAAAGCTCAATCACTCATCGAGGATCTGTCCGCCGTCATAGCCGCAAGCGACCCGTCCGAGCGCCGCGCGAAATTCTTCGGTATCGACCGTGGACGCGAGCGCAGCGAAGTCGTCGGGTTTTGCAATTCGGCGGCCGCGACTCAAGAGCGAGGTTATGAGGCTTGAATCGAGATAAGGCAGGCTCGCCCAAAATCCGCGCGCGAGATCCTGCGCCAGCGCGTGATCGGGATGCTGCTCGTTTTCGGGGGCACGGCCTATCTCGTGCATGTGACGGACCGCGTGCCACGACGCCCGCTCGGACGGGAGGCGCGCCATGATGTCCGGATGTTCTTGCGCGACATAGAACCGGTTGAGCGTGTCGAACAGAACGAAGCGGTAGCCCTGCGCAATCAGGAACGGTTCCCAGTCCTGCCATGCCGGCTCCGACGCCATGGGCGTCACCGCTTCGGCGACGATCACCTTGGGTCGAAAGCGCTTCCAATCGCCGCCGAACAGAACATCGCCTTCGGCGCCCTCGACGTCGATCTTGAGGAAGTCGATAGCGCCCAGATCGTGTCTTTCGCATAATTTTGCCAGCGTGGTCACAGGCATGCGAACGGTCTGATAGTCGACGCCGAAGGCTTTTGCTTTTTGCGCAAGCGCTTCCACCGTCGTCGAGAGCCCATGCAGACGATCGACCACATGGAAGTCGATTTCGCCGCAGTGACGTCCGACCAGGCCACGGACCGTGACATCGCGCGGACGCAGCCGCTGGTAGAGCGCCGCAAGTTCGGGCTGCGGCTCGACGACAATACCGTGCCAGCCGCGCTCATAGAACCAGAATGACACGTTGTCGGCGATCGGATGCCCTGCGCCGACATCGATATAGGTCCCGGTGGTCTGTCCCGCGAAGGCAAGCGAGAGATGATAGTCCTCGAGATTCTGTGAGTAGGATAGCTCCATTCGCGTCCTCGTTTCTCTTCGGCTTGCTTCGCATAGGCGGCTCAGGCCTTCGAGGATTTACTCACCGGAACGGCATCCGGCTCGACCCGCTTGACGTATCCGTATATGCAAACCGCCGTGAAGCGCGGCATCGAACCGGTCTCGACCGCGCCTTAGCCATTCATCGGATATCTGGTCGCAGGGGCGTCGGCGCTCATAAATTGATCATCGCATCCCATATATCGCGAGCCATGGCGGCCTACCCGTTTCATCACGGCATGATACGCTCGGACGTCGTGCATTGGAACTCGCGCATGTCACGATGTCTCTTCTGGCACGAACGAACCTCCGGTCGATATCACGCATCGTACCTGTCGGCGCGCACCTGCTCGCCGGAAGGTGCTCCGGCGTTTGGCGCAAAGGGGCAAACGTGCACACTGAAGGGACGGGACGTCATCGCGCTTTGGGATTTCGTCGCTCGCGGCCTCACCGTGCTTTCGGCGCAACTGGCGGATCGTTCTGGCGCACCAGGCGCCGAATGAACACATCGCCAGCACCGTTCGCGGCCATTGCCGACCTGATGGTCTTGAACGGCGAGGGTTTACCATCCTGCCGGAGCAAGTCCGGAACTGTGGCTGCACAAGCACCTCATCGCGATGCCTGAACTTCAGGCCTTGCTACAGGGAAGGTGAGCTTGGTTCGATCAACGTACCGATCCTGGTATCGTCGCGGCGATGACACCAAAAGCAACTCTGGAGACGAGCAGTCGGCGACGAGCTTCGAATAATCGCCAGGCAACGCAGAACCCGATTCTCCTGATGCAGCGAGATTTAGCCGGTAACGGAGATCGAACTCGCCGGTCCGCTGCCGGCAAATCGTCCACATCCACGCCGTGGTCGCTCTATGTCCGGCAGGCATGCCGGCTCAACATCGAACGACACTGGGCACTGAACAGGGCATCATCGTCGTTCCGCCAGATGTCGGCTTCGGCGGACCGCGCACAACGTGGATTTCAGGCGAATGGTATGTGAGCAGCGGCGGATAAGGCGTGTAAAATAGCCCCCTTACCAAGGGGGCGAACGACTGGATGACCCGTATCTCCTCGACGAAGGCGACGTTCTTCTACAAGCGTATGTTCCCATTTCTCTGGTTTGGGGTCCTGCTGCTGATCGTCGCCTTCGGACTGTTCTCACCATCGCGCGATGGCCAGGCTTCCAATATCCCGTTTCTGTATCGTGCCGGTGCTGATGGGCGTCGTCAGTTATCGCTTCATGCAAAAAATGGTGTTCTGTCTCGCCGACGAGGTGCTGGATGCGGGCGACGCGCTGGTGGTGCGCAACGACGGCCAGCAAGAACGCATCTCGCTGTCCGACATCAAGAACGTTAATTATCAGCCCTACATGAGCCCGCCTCAGGTCACCCTTTCGCTGCGGCGGCGCACGGTGTTCGGCGACACCGTTGTTTTCTGCGGACCTGTCAGCCTGATGCCGATGTGGAGCAACCCGAGCCCGGTCATCAAGAACCTGATTGACCGCATCGACTCCGCGCATCGAAGGCGATGACACGCGATTGCTGCGTGGTCGCCGAGCGCATAATGTGTTCGCGCTGCCCGAATTCTCATCAGCCAGGGTAGAGCGCACCGATCAAGGGTACGTCAGGCGACCGCCTTCTGCTTGTCGGGTCACCGCGGGCCAGCAGCGGTCCGAACGATAGGGCGAAGCCGATAAATGCGGCCGCCCACGCAAAGGCTGCAACATGCAACAACGAGCTCGCTGTAAACAGGCTCGAGGTCGGCGCAAATGCGCGACAGCGCCGCGACAATGATCGCGGCATAGATCGCCTGCGTCGTGACTGATGCGGTGAGTTGCTGGCCGGTATGGCCGAGTGTCGCGCCGGCTCATCACCGCCAGCGTCATGACGCCCGCAGCGCCCACCATCCAGGCATGAATGCCGGCGCCTGGCGGCAGCAGTCCGAACGCGGACGCTGCCGTGAGCAGGAACCCCGCAGGCACGAAGGCGTAGCCAATATGCAGGATCAGCACCAGCCGCTCCCGCCAGGTCCTGTCCGCCGCCCAGCGTCCGAGCCGCGCCAGATGCAGCAATCCGGCGAGCGCAAGCGCTGCGCCGGTCAATGGGCTTTCGGGAATGACAATCCATGACGCCAGCGCCAGCGCGCCGATGCGACGACGATCATGTCGAGGCGGCCGAACGGCACCGGCAGGCGGCCGGGATTTTCACGCACCAGCCAGTTGCGGGTGAAGCTCGGAACAATGCGGCCGCCGATCAGCGAAATCAGCAGCACCACCACGGCGATGCCGATGCGGATACCGATGTCGGCGGCGCCGTGGAAATGCGCCTCGAGATGGAAGACGACATTGCCCGCGAGCAACAGCAGCACCAGCATCACGACCTTGAGATTCCGCCAGTTGCGGCCGGCAAGGATCTCGCGGACCGCCGCCAGCGCGACCAGCGCAAGAAAGCCGGCGTCGACCAGCATCGCCGCGAGCCACCCGGTCTCGGCGGAAAACGTCACGCAAAGCCGTCCCGCGATCCAGACGATCACAAGCAGCTTTAACGGCGTGCCCTGGATCGGCAGTCGCCCGGTCCAGTTCGGGATGGCTGTGAACAGGAAACCGGTGATGACGGCCGGCAAATAGCCGTAGAGCATTTCGTGCACATGCCAGTCGCGCGGCACAAATGCCGAAGTCAGGGTTATCTCGCCATAGAACATCGGCAGCCACACCAGGATCGCCAGCCCGGCCTGGATCGAGCCGAAAAGGAAGAACGGGCGAAAGCTGTTCGCAAACAGCGCCAGGCCCTGATGCGCTCGAAAGCGCGGAACCGCCGTCATCATCGCTCCATCTTGCCGGGTCCCCCAAATGGATCGAACACTGTCGGGACTTCGCATGCCCGAGATTCGCACCCTCAATAGCCCAACCGGGGAAGGCAAACTTGCGCTCGCTCAAAGCGCGGCATGCAATTCGGGGCAATGGTGGCGCATTATTCGACAGATCGGAGCCGAGGCCATGCGCCTGTACGTCCTGGACGCTGTTTTCCGAGCTTTTTCCGGAATTCCGCGCGCCTATTCCGCAAAACGACGACTTCGGCGGCGGCCGAAGCCAGTCGTCGGTTGGTTCCAGCACCAACACGCTATTTCGGGTCCTGGCTGTCGCCGCTGCCGTCGTCGTCGATTCTGGCGCTAGCGCTATGGGCGACGGTCTGGCTCGCGATCAACTTGCTGTAAGCGCTTCGCCGCGTCCTTGCGCCGGCATGAAATCGCCGATCGCATCCAGAAACAGCTGCAGGCGATTGCAGCTGCGGGACGTGCGCGCAGCCCGGAATGATTTTCAGGCGCGCGTTCGGCAGCAGCGCCGCCAGTTCGCGCGACATCGGCGGCGGTGTCGCCTCGTCATGTTCGCCGACCAGAACGAGAACGGGGACCTTGACCTGCGAAAGCTGCGGCCGGAGATCGAGTTCCGCCAGCGCCGCGCAGGCAGCCTGAATCACCGCGGGATCGGATCGCAAAAACGCCTCGCGACGATCGCGCATCAGGTCGGGATGCTGCGCCTGAAACTCCGGCGCGAACAGCCGTCGCATCGCGACGTCGGTGATCGCAAGCAATCCCCTGGCCTTCGAGGCCGCCGCCATATTGCGGAAGGCCTCGCGACCGTTTTCCGAAAACGCCGCTCCGCAATCGGCGAGAATGAGCCGAGTCGCGATGCCGGGATGGCGAATGGCCATTTGCAGCGCCACGAAACCACCATAGCCGTTGCCGAGCACGCTATATCGTCGTCCCCTGCGCCATCTTTCACGGCCTCGGCCATCCGGTCGGCGACATCAGGCAGACCGCCGCTGACCGCCTGCGAGCGGCCGAAACCCGGCAATTCTGGCACCATCACCCGGAACGACTGCGACAGTTTCGGCACGACGGCGTCGAAACTCGCGCGATCCGACAGCAGCGAATGCAACAGGAAAAGCGCCGGCCCCTGGCCTGACTGCGCGACATTCACCGTGCCGTTGGCGAGAAGTCGATCCATGCCTGTCTCTCTTCTGCAAAGGGCCGCGTGTTCGGAGGTCGCCGGCGAGCCGGCTTTGTCAGCGCGATCGATTGATAAATCAAATCCCGGTCTTTTCAAGCCTTCGTCACTTGACGGGATATTTCACGGCTGCAAAAACGCGCCGAGAAGCGCAACGCCGGTCATTCCCGAGGGGAGAGAACATTGCGAATATTCCCGCCAAACCCGCCAGCGGGTCGAGATCCACGGCAATTTCGTCGATGGCCGCGAGATCGAGGGCGGCGGCGGCGAGATGCTGGATGTCCGCAATCCCGCCACCGGCGACGTGATCGCGCGGATTCCGAATTCGACCGCTGAGGATGTCGATCGGCGCGATGAACAGCGCGCGCGCCGCATTCGCGGGCCGCGCCTGGGGCGGCATGGACGTTCGGGCGCGCGCGCGGCTGGTCAATCGGCTGGCGGATGCCTTCGAGGCCAATCTGGAATCCCTGTACCGGCTGGAAACGCTCAACAACGGCCGCCCGCTCAACGAGACCCGCGCGCAGCTGTCGCGGCTGCCGGATTTCTTCCGCTACTTCGCAGGACTTGCGCTGGCGCGCCGCGATGCGGTGATTCCGGTCGAAGGCTCGTATCTGAACTACACGCTGCGCACGCCGATCGGCATCGTCGCCAATTGCACGCCGTTCAATCATCCCCTGATGATCATGTGCAAGTCGCTGGCCGCGGTGCTGGCGAGCGGCTGCGTCACCGTCGTCAAACCGTCGGAATATACGCCGCTGACGACCCTGAGACTGGCGCAGATCTTCACCGAGGCGGGACTGCCGCCTGGCGTGTTCAATGTCGTGCTCGGCCTTGGCCAGACCACGGGGCGAATGCTGGCCGAGCATTCCGACATCAACAAGCTGGTGCTGACCGGCGGCACCGAAGCCGGTCGCATCGCCGGCGCCGCGGCCGCCAAAGTGTTCGCGCACCAGACCATGGAGCTCGGCGGCAAGACGCCGGTCATGGTGTTCGGGGATTACGACGTCGACCAGGCCGTCAATTATGCGGCGTTCGGCGCCTTCATCGGCGCCGGCCAGACCTGCGTCTGCGCCTCGCGCCATCTGGTGCAGGCCACGATCTATGACGAGTTCGTCGAGAAGCTGAAGGCGAAGACGCTGGGCATTCGCATCGGCGACCCCTTCGACCCCGCAACCCAGCTCGGGCCGGTGATCTCGGCGCGGCAACGCGACCGCGTGCTGTCCTATTGCGGCTTCGGCCGCGAGGACGGCGCGCGGCTGGTGACCGGCGGCGCCGCGGCAAAAGTTCCCGGCCATGACAACGGCTACTTCGTTCAGCCGACCGTGTTTGCGGACGTGAAATCGGACATGCGCATCTTCCAGGAAGAAGTGTTCGGCCCGTTCACCTCGGTGACGCCGTTCAGGGACGAGGCCGACGCGCTGCGGCTCGCCAATGATTTCCCGTTCGGGCTCGCCGCTGCAATCCGCACCCGCGACGTCGGCCGCGCGCATCGTCTCGCCGCCGCGGTCAGGGCCGGCATCGTCTGGATCAACGATCATCACCGCCTCGACCCGGCCTCGCCCTGGGGCGGCATCGACGATTCCGGCGTCGGGCGCGAGTTCGGCACCGAAAGTTTTGACGACCATTTCAACGTCAAGAGCGTGATGGTCGCAACCCATGATCAGCCGTTCGACTGGTACCGCGACACGGCGGCGCAGCGACGATTGAATTGATGGATGGCGCGCGCCGCAATGCGTCGATCGAAGCCGCGCCAATCGCTGGGCGCCGCGATGTCCGCAAGGGCCTGCTGGACCAATGACGAAAATAGAGAATGATCGGGCGCAGCGCCTGCGTCATCCACCTTGTTCAACGGCAACCCCATGTCAGTACCGGTCACCGACAGCATTGACCCCTCACGACCAATGTTGTTCCAGCCGTTTGGGATCCGCGGCCTGACGCTGAAGAACCGGCTGGTGGTGCCGCCGATGGTGCATTACCGCGCCGGACCCGGCTACACCTGCGGCGCCTTTCACAACGTGCATCTCGGCCGCTATGCGCTGGGCGGCTTCGGGCTGGTCTTTGTCGAGGCAACGGCCGTCGAAGAGACTGGCCTGATCAACGAGCATGACCTCGGCATCTGGAACGATGCGCAGGTGCAAAGTTTCAAGCCGCTGATCGCCTTCATGAAGGGCGAGAACACCGCGATCGGCATTCAGCTCGCCCATGGCGGGCGCAAGTCGTCCTCGCAGCGCGCGATGGACGGCATGGGCCCGCTCACGCCGCAACAGATCGCGGCCGGCGCCAAGCTGTGGCAACCCGTGGGCCCGACCAGCGAGCCCGTCGCGCCGGGATGGCTGACCCCGCGCCAGCTCACGACCGAAGAGTGCCGGGCGATGGTGCGCACCTGGGCCGCACGCGGCCAGCAATGCGGTCGAAGCCGGCTTCGATGCGATCGAGATCCACACCGCCCACGGCTACCTGCTGGCCTCGTTTCTTTCGCCCGTTTCCAACACGCGCAACGACGAATATGGCGGCGATCGCGACGGGCGCATGCGTTTGCCGCTCGAGATCGTCGAAGCGGTGCGGCGCGAAATGCCGGACACGCATGCCGTTGTTCGTGCGCGTCTCCGCCGTCGACGGCGCCAAGGACGGCTGGAACATGGATGACACGGTCGTCTTTGCCCGGGAATTGAAGGCCCGCGGCGTCGACGTGATCGACTGCTCCTCCGGCGGCATTTCAGGCTCGGCGACGGCAGCGCAAGTCCCGCGCGGCCTCGGCTTCCAGGTGCCCTACGCCGAACGGGTCCGCAAGGAGGTGGGCATCGCGTCGATGGCGGTCGGCATCATTCTCGAGGCCCAGCAGGCCGAAGCCATCCTGGAGAACGGGCAGGCCGACCTCATCGCGGTCGGCCGGCAATCCCAGTTCAATCCCAATATCGCGCACCACTGGGCCCATGATCTCGGCTTCAACGGCAAGTTCGAGGATTGGGCTCCCGAATATGGCTGGTGGCTCGAGAAGCGCATTCGAACGATCGAAGGGTTCGCCACGCCGACCGGGGTCGTCAAGCGGACGGCGGGCTGATCCGCCGCTCCGCTTTCCGATGCAGGTCAGGCGATGCTGTCCGCGGCGCGATTGGAGCATGATCGGAAAAGCGGGAACCGGTTTTCCCTCGCGACAAACGCGAAGCGTTTGCGCGGAGATCATGCTCAAACAAAAAAAGATAAAGCGGGATGACGATTTCGAAGAAAAGTCATCCCGGTCTAGGCTGTGGCGGTCGCGACATCCTCCAGCCCCCGATTGCGCGGCTCCACGCCCCAGGCCCACACCACCACGATCTGGATCACCACCAGGCCGATCATCAGCCAGACCACGCCCGGCAGCTGGTAGTTTGCCATCAGCGCGCCGACGATGAAGGGCGAGACCACGGTGGCGCCGCGCCCGAGCGTGTTGCAGATGCCGTTGGCGCGCAGGCGGATCTCGGTCGGGAACAGCTCGGTCGTATAGACGCCGAACAGCAGCGCGGTCTGCACATAGATCGCGACGATGAGGACGAAGCCGACGGAGAGCACGACTCCCGGGTCCGACGCCGCGTTGACGCGGGCATAGATGTAGCCCGTGATGGTGATGATCGAGGTGCTCGATGATGCTCCAGCGCCGCCCGATGGCGTCGGACAAATAGGCCCCACACGCGCATCCGACCAGCGATCCCGCCGACAGCACCAGCGTATAGGCCAGCGAATTGGCGATGGTCAGCCCCTGGCGCAGGAAGAACTGCGGCAGGAAGAGCGCGACGCGGAACTCGGCTTCGGTCTTGGCCTTGACCTCGTCCAGCGTGACGCCGTCGGCGAGTTCGATCAGCGCCATGCCGTCCTTCGCCGTGCTTGTCGATGGTCGAATACCGCCGAGGTTGGTGATGATGCGGTTGACCACGGCCTTGCCGGTGGCGGAGGGTGCACTCCTTCAGCAGCTTCCTTTTCGCCCGGCTTGATGTGTGGTCCATCACCACGACGACGCGGTCGACGCCGGCCACGAGGTCCATTGCGCCGCCCATCCCTTCACCAGCTTGCCAGGGATCGTCCAGTTGGCGAGGTCGCCCGTTCGGACACTTCCATGCCCCCGAGGATGGCGAGGTCGATGTGACCGCCCCGGATCATGGCGAACGACAGCACGGATGAAATGAGGAGCGGTCCCGTACGGTAATGGTCTGCTTGCCGGCGTTGATGAGGTCGGGATCCTCTTCCCCTTCTTCGGGGAACGGACCCATGCCGAGCATGCCGTTTTCGGACTGCAGCCAGACCGTCATGTCCTTGTCGGCGATGTAGTTGGCCACGAGCGTCGGGCAT
>CAVTNA010000013.1:0-33168 GCA_963735835.1 uncultured Alphaproteobacteria bacterium
GATCAGCGTGTTGGATACCGGGGTCATCAAGAAGAACCAGACGGAGACGATCGCCGCAAGCAGCGGAAGCCCCGCAGGATCGGCGATCCCCGAGATCCCGCGACCGGGCCCCCATCGGGAAACGATGCGATCGAACAGCCAATGGTCTGAGGGAACATCGAGTTCCAGAGGCGCCACATCTGCTTGAGATATTCGCGCTGCAGGTCGGCGATCAACGTCAAGGGAAAGAGTGGGTGTTCGGACGGAAGGGAGTCCTCCGTTCGTAATCCCGTAGCCGCTACGAGGGCATCGTCAAACTGCTTCATCGCCTCTTGCCCGGCTCGCATCAGGTTTTCGAGATACCCTTGGGCGTCGGTAGATGGTGGGATGGTAGTCATGACGTCCGCTCCGGCCCTATCTCTTTCTGGGCATGTACAAATCCGTGATGGTTCCCTCGAACGCTTCGGCGGCCATGCCGATCGTTTCGGAAAGCGTCGGATGGGGATAATCGTCAGGCCGATGTCGGCCGCGTCGGCGCCCATTTCGATCGCGAGCGCCGCTTCGGCGATAAGGTCTCCCGCCGACGGTCCGACGATGCCGCAGCCGATTATCCGCTCGTGCTCTTCGTCGAACAGGATCTTGGTGACGCCCTCGTCGCGGCCAAGCGACAGCGACCGTCCGCTCGCCGCCCTGGGAAAGACGCCCTTGCCGTATTTGACGCCACGAGCCTTGGCTTCGATTTCTGTCAGGCCGACCCACGCCACCTCCGGATCGGTATACGCAACTGAGGGAACGACTTTTGCGTCGAAAACGCTGTTCCGGCCGGCAGCCACCTCGGCCGCGACCTTTGCCTCCTGCACGGCCTTGTGGGCGAGCATCGGCTGGCCGACCACGTCTCCGATGGCAAAAATATGCGGAACATTGGTGCGCATCTGCTTGTCGACCGCGATAAAACCGCGCTCGTCGACGGCAACGCCCGCAGCGTCCGCGCCCGTCATTGCCAACTCCCAAACCACAAACAGGCGATGTTACACAGCATTACAACGCCTGCTATCCGGCTAAAATGTCTGTTTTGGGTCAACAACGGACCTGCCGGCCCGAAATTCGACTTCCGGTATTCCCCCGGTAGCGGAAATGCGGCGACCACTGCGGCATGTCCGGTTCGTGCCCAATTCCGGACTCATGCACCGCAACAAAATTTGTCCTATTCGCCACCTCGTTGCCGCGGCTGAGCATCGGATGCGCTATCACCGGATTGATCGCGACCGCGGTTTCAGAATCACGCCGGCAGGCCTGCCGACGTTTGGTCGAACGCCGATTATTCCTGGGTGGCGAAGCCGAGCCAAGCCGTGCAGTATCGGCGCGATTGACAGTCATCGCGCGGCGGACCGTCACGTGCTGTCAGACCACGAACGCAGGTTCCTGTTGACGCGACGGGTCGGGCATCTTGCCACGGCCGATAGCCGGGCCATTCCGCACGTCGTGCCGGTGTGCTTTACGATTTCGCAAGGCACCCTTTACATCACCATCGACGAGAAGCCGAAGCGCGTGGCTGGACCAGCACTCAAGCGCGTCCGCAACATCGAACGCAACCCGATGGTCGCTATCGTGGTTGATCGATACGACGAAGACTGGGCCCGGCTTGGCTGGGTTATGTTGCGTGGACGGGCTGAGATCCTGCGCACCGGGACGGAGCACGATCGCGCGCAGGAACTGCTACGCGCTCGGTACCGCCAGTTGGCGGCGATGCAGATCGCCGAACGGCCCGTCATCGCGGTCCGCCTGGAGCGGGTGACGAGCTGGGGCAACCTGTCCGTGAGCGCGGACGAGACCGACTATGATGGTCAAGCCTAGAGGCTGTTGCGACCGTAATGGCGTAAGTCCCGATCGTCGCACTCCGAGATCCTGTAATCCCGCTCGACGCGCGAAGCTCGACAAGCCTTCGCTGCGATGAGGGCCAGCGTTGCGACAAACAGCGGTACGTCTGCTCAGTTCTCTGATAGAGTTGAGAAGGACTTTAGTTCGCGCCCCTGATGTGTGCGACTATCACGTGCGGTCGCGTGTGATGGAGAGCCTGGCCGCAACCGAGGAGCACTGAACATGCATGTCGGGCTTACGATGTTTCCGACGGATTACTCGATTCCACCGCAAGACCTTGCCGTGGCGGCGGAGGCGCGAGGTTACGAGTCATTGTGGTTGCCGGAGCACAGTCACATTCCGACCAGTCGCAAATCGCCGTGGCCCGGCGGCGCTGAGCTACCGAAGTACTATTACGAAAGCTACGATCCGTTCCTATCGCTCGCCGCTGCCGCCGCGGTGACGAAAACAATCAAGCTTGCGACGGGGATCTGTCTTGTCGTCGAGCGTGATCCAATTCACACCGCCAAGGAGGTATCGACCATCGACCGGATTTCCTCGGGCCGGTTCATTTTCGGCGTTGGCGGGGGTTGGAACGAGGAGGAGATGGCCAATCACGGCACTGCGTTTGCAACCCGCTTCAAGTTGATGCGTGAGCGGATCCAGGCGATGAAGCAAATCTGGACGCAGTCGACGGCGGCATTCGACGGCGAATTCGTCAAGTTCGAACCCATGATGCAGTGGCCCAAACCGGTTCAAAAACCTCACCCGCCCATCGTTGTTGGGGGCGCATTCCCCCACGCAGCAAGACGGGCGATCGCCTACGGCGACGGCTGGATTCCGATCGGCGGGCGCGTGCTGGATCCGCTTGAGGTGCTGCCGCAATTCCGTCAAATGGCAAGGGACGCTGGTCGCGATCCCGCGTCGCTCTCCTTCGACGTCTTCGGGGCGCCCCGAGACTTAGAGGTGCTAAAACGCTACCGTGACGCCGGCGTTGATCGGGTCGTCCTGATGCTTCCGACCAAGCCCCGAGACGCGATTTTGCCCATGCTGGATGAAGGCGCGGCCCTCGTGACGGCGCTCTAAACTCGGACTTCGGGACGCGTAACCGTGAGGTCCGCTGTACCCCCGGTGAACGGACATGCCGCGACTACTTAGGCATGTCCGAAACGTGCAAGTCGCCGCTCAAACAAAAAGCCGCCCGAAGGCGGCTCTTCAATTCAACCCTGATGATCGTGGATCAGGCGGCGGCCAGCAATGCTGGCTTTGGCTTCCGACGATAACTTAGCGCGCCGGTTGGTAAGCCTTCGCCACGCCGGCCGCCTTCTTGAGAGCCTCTACGCCCTGTTCACCCGTCATCAGTGCGGTGGTTTTGGCTGATTTGAGCGCACCACCCGCAGCGATTGCGAGAGCAAGACCGGCCATGCTCTCTATATTCGGCACATCGGCAATGATAACTGCGTCGTATTCTCCCATGCTCAGCCAACCGCCAATAAACTTTCCACCTGACGCTTCGGTGGCCGCTCGCCCAACCTTTTCAATGCGATTTTGCGGATTTTTAACTTGAGCCGCCCAGGATTCTGACGTGTACGAAAACTGATACATATAAAGAGCCATCTTCGATCTCCCTATTAACTAAGCTGCAAGCCGACCGGCACTAGAGGCCGGCACTAACATCGTCAGCCTAAGCTCAAAGAAGCAATCCAAGCCAGCTGAAAATAACTGTGGCAGCCCTATCCCGGAGGGGCGGGTGATATGTGCCCAATCATTTTTCGCTGGGTCAGGTTCAGCTAAGTCGCCCGTTCAACCTCATCACTTCTTCCCCTCACTGGCGATCACTTTCCGCACTTCCGCCTGAGGAATTCCAAACTGCTTCGCGATTTTCGTCGGTGTAACACCAGCCTTAAACGCAGCGCGAACCGCATTCAGCTTGCCCACGGTCAATGACATGGCAGGTGCCTCCGTCCGCCTGCTTGGAGCCTTATCAGGCGTGGTTGGTTTCTTACCACGCCGCTGCTGTTCTGCTGTCACAGCAGCGTTTAGCTGCTCAAGCTCTTGGTCGTTGAGGTGCTTGATCGCCGCTGGCAGATCACTTGGTAGAACATGCCGCGACGATGTAGCGGGTTTGGGCGGACGTGAAGCAGTTTCCTGCGGCGATGCCGTAGAGAAGAGATCAGGTGTCGCTGTTGATCCTGTGCGCCCGCTGCCCATGCGGCAATCATGCCGCCATCATCCCGTGGTGGCAATAGAAAGGGTAGCCTGCGAGATTGGTTTTACGGCGCCGTTAAAGCATCCTGCCGCTCAATCTCGCACAGCAAGGCAGCGCTTGGTTTTGCGCTACTCCCGTGGGATACCAAAGGCACGCAGCGGCGACCTGCACAACCTCCTCTCTGCAATGATCGGAGGTATCACTTGCACGCACCGAGGCGCTGGTCTCCATCAATCGTATTGGGACCCATAGCCATTGGACCTAAATCTGGCTGTTCGTAATTACCCCGCTCGAAACGCGAGGTAATCTTACGGTGTCCGAGATTTTTCCACCGCTCGGCTCGCGCAAGCCATTTCCAGCTATGCTCGGGCTCTACGAGGGCGCGTTGGCGACATAACATCTCAATAGCGTGGCAGTTGATGAGCTCGTCCATGAGACACCTCCCTGATTTTGCAGGTTAGTAGGGTGGTGAAGAACCGCAAAGCAATCTAATTGAGGCAAGAACGGCTTCGTGCCGTTCTCCCTCGCCATCAGGATTTCCCTACGCCACCAATAGCGGCGGAAACATCTGTTCCCAATCTTTTTCGCTCATTCTCGGCTCGGAATCGGCAGGCATACAGGCGGTGGTTTCGAACCGATCACCGCATCTCGTGCAGGACCAGAGATTAATAACCAAACGCTCACTAACGAATTCGGACCAATCAGGAGCGATCAACGCCTCACCACATTTGGCACATGTCGTCGTCATGGCGTCCTCCGTTGCTTATTCCTCTAGTGAGACGTCTTTGTCTCAGTTGCTTCTTCAAGGCGACGATTTGCATTGATACAGATCAAAAACCAGCCTGCTTCGTATGAGCTCCATCGAACCCTTCAATGTGGGCGCTTTCGGCTGTCTCGGTGACAGCACCTGTGAAGACTGCGCCACGCGCTGTTCCCACTCTTCTGCCTTTACCAACCAAACGGTGAATCAACCGTAACGCCCGCGTCAAAATCAGAACTATGTCGAGGCACCGCCCTTTAAAGTTTGATGCTTATTAGACGTACCGCAGCATGAAAAATGCGGAGTCTCATGAGCGATCAACCCGCCGAGTATCGTCGTCCGGTCAAGGCAAGCCGCTTCCTACTGCAAGCCATTCTTTGGGCAATAAGCATTTCTGCGGTGATCTTTGGTCTCACGCCTATTATAGCGTTCTATCTCTTGATGATGAACTGAAGGTCGCTCTTTGTTGTGGACAGCGTCGGTCTCTTCTTCAATTCCATTGACGCCCGCAACGCCCCTTGTTGGACTGCTTGTTTGGCGTGGGGGGATTAGCGTGATGCAACAGTGGATGAAAGATCGCGACCGATTGATCGAGGAAACGTTGGCGATTGTTCAAGGAGTGGCTACGCTAAAGCCCATTCGGATTGAAAGTCCGACGCAGGTTGAACCGCCGAAGGCGGTTGAACTCGGGCAAATAGCCAAACCGAAAGATAAGCTGTTTGAGCGCGAAGAAATACGAAGACGCCTGGCAGACTTCAAAGCAACCCAAAACAGATTTCAGCGCGAACGGGAAGAATACTACGAGACTACGATGGCGAAGGTCCGCTAGAATTCTGCCTCGCTACTTTCTTATAGCTCTGCTTTCTCCGACGGGCACGCACAAGGCAGCGCTTCGGTCTGTGATCTAATTTGTGCATTGCGATCGCGACGACCTTCAACGAGCTGCACGCGCGGAGATCGACAAGCTCGACGGGGTTTGTGACGCGAAAGACGCGCCGAAAAAACTTTATATGTCTTTATAACTTTTTCTTCGAAACCGAGCGAAACCAGATTGCAGTCTAAATTATTGATTTTATTAGAAGACTTGGTGGACGCACCAGGGCTCGAACCTGAGACCCGATGATTAAGAGTCGGCTTTTATCATTGTTTTTGTTGATGGTCTTTACAAACCAAGCGCAATTCGCCGCAAATGAAGTCAATGCGTTACGACCAAAGTGCAAACCGAAAAGCGGCTAGATACCGAAGTGCCAGACCAGCACGATTGTCGCGCTATCACCATCAGGGCACTGACCGCCCCTGCTCGGACTAAAGTCGGTACTGTCTTCGTCCCGCAACCTAAAGCAGCCACCCCCGCTCGCCGAATGATGCAGAAAGATCAACTCCAGGCGGCGCATACCATCCCCCTCAGCCATAACGGGCACCGAGCTTCAGAGCGACCTCCTTGTTGCCATAGGGAATTCCGTAGCGGCGTAGCTGTGATCAAATTTGCTGGCGCCGGAGCCGGTGGCACGACATCGGTGACGTAGCGATAGAGGGCGGAACGCACCGGTCGGTCCGCCGTCAAGGTCATTCGATGGGTCTCCAGAAAAGAAAAAGTCGCTTTTTGGGCCGCTCGTGCGCGAGCCGGGATCGGTGCAGCAGGCGACGGCAAAGATTTCCTGTGGATATCTGGGGAAAACTCCTTGTTCCCTTTGGATTTAGGCTTGTGGAAGAGGTTTGGTGACAAGAGCCTGTACCGGGGTGTGCTGGTTGGTGGGGAGGGACATCATGAATCAGCAGCATTTCTTAGAAAGTCTGTCACAGGCATCTCGTTGGCCTCGTGTGCGAGATTTGCCAAGGTGCGAATCGTGTTCCGACTCGATGGTTGCACCTGAAGCTTCGGCGCTAGGTGCCGATGGTGAAGTTTCGCACCTTTGGAGCTGCGACTGTTGCGGACAAAGCTTCGTGACTAACGCTGCGAACGCAGCCTAGCACTCGCTGCGCTACTTCCGTCTGGCTCGCGTTCCCTTTCGGCTTCGATCCGAATTGAGCCTGCCCAGCCGCTTCGCATTTCGCGCTACATGCTGTCTATATTGATGAACTATTTCATCGCCCGTAGCACCGGCCATTAGACTTGCGCCTGCTTTAAAAGCCGCGTTTATCTTTTCGCTGACCATTAGTTGTGCTTCGCGCCGGGCGCTTCTGCCACCGCGCGTCAGCTTAATCATCCGCAGCGTAATTACGCCATTTGCCTCGACCGCCAATTTCATCAAAGAAGTGAGCATCCGTTGCCCCTCTACATTTTTTTCCGCGACAAAATTAAGGACAGGAACCTTGCGTGCTTTGTTTGCTTCCATTCCCCAATTGCCTTCTCAAGTGCCGTTTGATTTACCCGCCGTTGAAACGGGTGCCCGACATCGCCGGTTGCTAAGGACTTTTTCGAAGCTTGGTGATCGTATTGACGCCGTTGATTTCCTGCGAAGTGAATTTAACCTCGTCCCCTTGACTGAGAGCATTGAATAGCAGCGCGTCCTGCACGGCGTACTTGGAAACGGGTGCGCCACCGCTAGAACCGACCGTTCCGGTTAATGTTTGCTGGATAGCTATTGATCCGCTTGCCTCGTCAACGTTGACAACTGTTCCACGCCGCATTTCCTGTGCGGAGGCATCCGAAATCGCAGCCAGAACTGAGATGATTGTCAGGGCGCGAACAACCTTCATGGAGCGTCTGCACTGGCGCTAACCTGACCCTTCTCCATAACTTCCGTTAGGGCTTCAGGTTCCGCACCCGCTCTACCTGCTCCATATCGTTGTCTACCAAGATCGGTCGCACTCTTTTCCCAGCAAACGCGGTCACCAACCTTGAGATCATCAACGCATCACACTGAACCCATTGTAGCAAAAATGTCGCAGCGCCCCTGGTTCCGGTCCGGAACTCGCATTCGATTCACCACTGTGGCCGCACAATCCTCTATGCAATTTTCGGAAGGATTGAAAAGATGGTCGTCGGTCGCCACCGGCGCTGCCATCGTGAAAGCCTACGAGTGGCATCAGGACGTGTTGTACGGCCCTATCTCAAGCGCATGGAGCCAAGAAGAGGCAACCATGATCGCCACCCTCACCTTTGGACTGGTCCATCGCCCCACAGCGGCGACCACTTGGCACCTATGGACGGTCATCATCCCGAGACGCACGATTACCGGTCGGCTTGCGCGCGGGCAGGTTTGGCGGCGTCATGATGGTCGCCAGTGGCGTTACAAAAAGTTTAGCGCGTAAGGTTGCTACCGGGAGCGGCTCAGAGAGCGGCAATCCTCACGACCCGTGATCGCACTATGTCCGTAGTTGGGTGCAAGCGGAAAACATCTGCTCCTAGCGAGTATTTCCGAGTTTGACCCTAGTCGGAACTACCGGCTTGCCGGAAGAAGGCAATCCTGAGTGCCGCCAATTCGGCATTTGTTGCGCCCCGCTCGGCATCGTCTCGTGTCGTTGGCTCGTCAGTGTAGGTGATGGGGTGCGCGAATTGGCCTTGCGTGAAATCGAACCGGATGCCGTCGATGCGATTATAGAAATGGTCGCCCTCGGGTCCATTGCCTTGCAGTGGCGCTTGACCACGAATGCCGGAGTGCGCTGGCTACCTGCTCGGGTTCCAATTTCATTTACAGCATCTTCGCGCAACGTTGCAAAAACGGACATTATGCCGAGCCGCGTTCATGTCCGCAAATGGCATGTTGAATAGGTGGCGGCCTTCACTTCTGCTGTTGGCACTTTTCGGACATAGCGCGATGTCCGACTTGGGTCCGTTGTGCGCTCACAGCGGACATTTCTTGAGCGGCAAGAAGCCATCGCTGGAACGTAAACCAGAGTAGCCAGTTATTCTCGATCCCGTTTGACATAGGAGGCAATCGATGGATCGGGAACATGTGAAGGGAGCTGCCGACAAAGCGAAAGGTGCCATCAAGGAAGGCGCAGGAAAGCTAACCGGCGACAAGAAAATGGAAACGGAAGGCAAGTTCGATAAAGCCAAGGGTTCCGCGCACAATGCCGCTGGCGATGTGAAGGACGCGGTTCGAAACGCGGGCAAGGCAGCAAGCGAAGAAGATTGACTGCCGCCCAGAAGACAAAGCAACTGCCGCCTTTCAGGCGGCTTTCGTGCCGGATTTAGTAGATGATTTTTTGTCCTCAGCGGTGACGATCTGTGTAGCGGCAAGAATTGTTACGACTACTAGAAGAAAGCGCATGGCGGTCATGGCTCGAACTCCCTGATAGCAGTCTCCTATAGTAGCAGCACTGTAGCACCCCGCAATAAGCCAACGGATTGGATAACCCCCACCGTCACCCGAAATAAGTCGTCTCGCTGACATTCTCCACACGACACATTCCGCCATGGAGCCGGAAGCTCGTTTGTTTGTCATTCGTTTATGACAGCGGAATTTCGACCCCGTTACCCGCTACGTAAGTTGCTACCTCAAGGTAATTCGGAGAGAAGCTTAAAATATTCTTCTTCGGTCCATGCTCGGCTGGCAGCTCGAGGTCGGCTGGTCATCGAGCGTATTGCTGGCAAGGATTTTACAACTTTAGATCACATTGCCCAGATGAGGGAATTATGCCGCGTCCAAGCAAAGGAGCCCGACTTTATAAGCGCAGAGCGCGATACCGCGGGAAAAAACTCGTTGCTCAGGCCGTGTGGATCATCAGAGATGGCAGCAACGATTTCGCCACGGGCTGCGTTGCAGGCGCGTCTGAAACAAAGCCGTCCCTTGAAGCCGAACAAGCTCTAGCGGAGTATATCACCCGAAAATATCGACCGGAGCGCCGCCATCGCGATATTTACGACATCGACTGCGCCGATGTTTTGTCAATCTATCTCTCTGACATCGGTGAACCGGCCAACCATTTCGAGATAAATGCCAGGATCAGCCGCCTTAACGAATTCTGGGGTGGCAAGATGCTGTCCGAGGTCAATGCCCACACTTGCTCGGCTTACGTCAAACATCGCGGCAATAAGGGTGGCGCGCGGCGTGACCTCGAGACCTTTCGGGCAGCGATCAACCACCACGCAAAAGAAGGCTTTCATCGAGGGATCGTGCGGGTGTCCCTGCCGCCGAAGGGCGAGCCTCGTGACCGCTGGTTGACTCGACGTGAGGCTGCGGCGCTAATTTTGCACTGCTGGCGGTATCGAGAAAAGCAAACGATTCACGTCGGAGCGGGGAAAGGTCGTGTGTTAGTTACCGAACGGCGGCCACTGCGGCATGTCGCGCGGTTCATTCTGATCGGCCTCTATACTGGGACACGAGCCGGCGCGATTGCGGGCGCGTCGCCATATGCCGAACTCGGGCGCTCCTTCGTCGATCTTGAACGCGGCATTTTTTATCGCAAGCCGATAGGTAAACGGGCGACCAAGAAGCGTCAGACACCCGCACCGATCCCGCCGCGGCTGCTTGCGCACTTGCGCCGTTGGAAGGATCGGAAATTAATCGCCAACTGTTTCGTCGCGTTCAATGGCAAGCCGGTCTCGTCGGTGAAGAAGGGATTCCAGCGCGCTGTGAGGCTTGCCGGTCTACTCGGTAAAATAACACCGCACACCTTGCGCCATACTGCCGCGACTTGGCTAATGCAGCGCGGCGTGCCCATCTGGGAGGCCGCCGGGTTCCTGGGAATGTCGCCGGAAGTCCTACAGGACACCTACGGCCATCACCACCCCGACTACTTGCAGGGCGCAGCAGCAGCGATTGGCCGAAAAAGCCGCTACGTTTCTGGTGTTGAAATCTGGTGTTGACTAAAAACTGCTAACAATCAGAAGAAAAAGTCTAATGATATCTGGTCGGAGTGGCAGGATTTGAACCTGCGACCCCTGCGTCCCGAACGCAGTGCTCTACCGGGCTGAGCCACACTCCGACAAGAACGCGGCTTATAGCCTTGGGTTTCGCACACCGCAAGAAGCCGAATTGAGGACGCCAAACCCAGTGAATGTGGGCCTGACAACGCCAATTCTGCCCGCCGGCGAGGCTGCCGTGGCCGCGGCCGCGCGGTTGCCTCGCCGAGGGCGGGCTGGTCGCGTTCCCGACCGAGACCGTCTATGGCCTCGGCGCCGACGCCACCAACGCCGACGCGATCGCGCGGCTCTATCAGGCCAAGGGCCGGCCCGCGTTCAACCCGCTGATCGCCCATGTCGGGGATCTCAGGGCTGCCGAGCGGATTGCGCGTTTCGACGCGCAGGCGATCGCGCTGGCCAGCGCATTCTGGCCGGGGCCGCTGACGCTGGTGCTGCCAAAGACAAAGGCTGCCCGGTGGCCGATCTCGCCACCGCCGGGCTCGACACCATCGCGATCCGGGTGCCCGCGCACAGCGTAGCGCGGGAAATCCTGCGCGCGTTCGGCGGGCCGGTGGTGGCGCCGTCGGCCAATCTGTCGGGCCATGTCTCGCCGACCACGGCGGCGCATGTGCAAAGCGATCTTGACGGGCAAAATCGATCTGATCGTCGATGGCGGTCCGGTCGAGGTCGGCGTCGAATCCACCATCGTCGGCTGCTTCGATCAACCGATGCTGCTGCGCCCCGGCGGCGTGCCGCGCGGCGAGATCGAACGCGTGCTCGGCCGCAAATTGCTGCAACCGGCTGAGGACGCCGACACCGAGACCAGCCAGCCGCTGGCGCCGGGCATGCTGGCCTCGCATTACGCGCCGCGCACGCCGCTGCGGCTCGATGCCGAGCAGGTTACGAGCCGGTGAAGCGCTGCTGGCGTTCGGATCAGCCTGCATGCCCGGAGTTGACGCGGCAACCATGGTGATGAATTTGTCCGCGCAAGGCGATCTCAACGAGGCCGCCGCCAATCTTTTCGGCTATCTTCGCGCGCTGGACAGCCAGAGGCGCGCGCGCCATCGCGGTCATGCCGGTGCCGCATCACGGGCTCGGCGAGGCGATCAACGACCGGCTGCGCCGCGCCGCGGTGGGGCGGCCATGAGCTTACGCAAGAGACCAAGATGAATATCGTTCAACCCCCCGCGCCGCCGCTCTCGCCCGAACTGATCGCGCGTTTCCGCAGCATCGTCGGCGACAAATATGCGGTGACGGAAGCAGCCGAGATCGCGCCCTACCTTACCGAAGAGCGCGACCTGTTTCACGGGCGCTCGCCGCTGGTGCTGCGGCCGGGCTCGACCGCGGAAGTCTCCGCCATCTGCAAGCTCGCCAGCGAACACCGCATCGCGCTGGTGCCGCAGGGCGGCAATACCGGCCTGGTCGGCGGCCAGACCCCGCACAATGGCGAGGTGGTCGTGTCGATGCGGCGGCTGGACAAGATCCGCGACATCGACACCGCCTCCAACACCATGACCTGCGAGGCCGGCGTGGTGCTGCAGATCGCGCAGCAGCGCGCTTCCGAGGCCGACCGGCTGTTTCCGCTGTCGCTCGGCGCCGAGGGAAGCTGCACCATCGGCGGCAATCTCTCCACCAATGCCGGCGGCACCACGGCGCTGGCCTATGGAGTGGCGCGCGAGATGGCGCTCGGGCTGGAAGTGGTGCTGGCCGACGGCCGCATTCTCAACGGGCTGTCGAAGCTGAAGAAGGACAACACCGGCTACGATCTGCGCAACCTCTTTATCGGCGCCGAGGGCACGCTCGGCATCATCACCGCGGCGACGTTAAGACTGTTTCCGAAACCGCGCGCGGTGGAGACCGCTTTCGTCGGCCTCAAATCGCCGGCGCAGGCGCTGAAGCTGCTCTCGATCTCGCAGAACGAGGCTGCCGGCACCCTGACCAGTTTCGAACTGCTGTCCGATATCGCGGTGGATTTCTGCGTGTGTCATGGCATCGACATCCACAATCCGCTCGAGAACAAGCATCCCTGGTACGTGCTGATGGAGCTGTCCTCGCCGCGCGACGATGCCCGCGCCACGCTGGAGTCGATCCTGGAGCTGGGTCTCGACGACGGCATCGTCGATGACGCCGTGATCGCGGCGAATCTGGGCCAGCGGGCTGCGTTCTGGAAGCTGCGCGACGAGATGTCGGCGGCGCAGAAGCCGGAAGGCGGCTCGATCAAGCACGACATTTCGGTGCCGGTCGTCGCGGTGCCCGACTTCATCGAACAGGCCAATGCCGCCGTGGTGAAACTGATACCGGGCGCGCGGCCGGTGCCGTTCGGCCATCTCGGCGACGGCAACATCCATTACAATGTCAGCCAGCCCGTCGGCGGCGATGCGGCGGATTTCCTCGCCCGCTGGCACGAGGTCAATGCCGTCGTGTTCGACATCGTGCTGCGGATGGGCGGATCGATCTCGGCCGAGCACGGCATCGGCGTGCTCAAGCGCGACGAATTGCCTGACGTCAAGGACAAGGTCGCGATCGAGCTGATGCGCGCCATCAAGGCGATGCTCGATCCCCTGGGCATCATGAACCCCGGCAAGGTGCTGTGAATTCTCAACTCGCCAGTCCGGCCCTGACCATCAGGCCGATTGAAGACGGCGATATCGACGATGTGATCGCGCTGTGGCAGCGCTGCGGGTTGACGCGGCCGTGGAACGATCCTGCCGCCGACATTGCGCTGGCGCGGAAGGAAGCCAACGCGACCGTGCTGCTCGGCCGAAATGACGGCGCCCTCGTCGCGTCGGCGCTGGTCGGCCATGACGGCCATCGCGGCTGGGTCTATTACGTGACCGTCGATCCCGATCATCGCTTCAAGGGCTATGGCCGTGCGATCATGAGATCGGCGGAAGATTGGCTGCGTGCCCGCGGCGTTGAAAAGCTTCAGCTCATGGTCCGTGGAGATAACGCCAAGGCCCACGCCTTCTACGACAAGCTCGGCTATTTCGAGCAGAAACGCGTGGTCTTCGCCAAATGGCTCGACGGCCGAGATCCGACACCGTAATCGTTGAGGACGCAGCGGCTCGCTGCACATTGACACCCCCGCTTGGCTTGCGGCCAGAAAGAACAGGATGCGCATCACTCTCATCCACGCCCTGAAACATTCGATTGTGCCGATCGAGGCCTCGTTCGCCCGGCATTGGCCGGACGCGACCCTGATGAATCTGGTCGACGACAGCCTGTCGTCCGACCTCGCCCGCGATGGTCAGTCTGACCGCTGCGATGACCGACCGTTTCCTCATCCTCGGACGTTATGCGGCCTCCACCGGTGCGGACGCGATCCTCTTCACCTGCTCGGCGTTCGGCCCCTGCATCGAGGCGGTGGCGCGCGAGCACGCGCCGATGCCGGTGCTCAAGCCCAGTGAAGCCATGATCGAACAGGCCGCCGCACGCGGCCACCGGATCGGCCTGCTCTCGACATTCGCGCCGACGCTTGCCTCGATGCCGCGGGAATTTCCCCGCTCGGTCGAGGTCGTGCCGAAACTGGCGACAGGCGCGCTTGCGGCGCTGGATCGCGGGGAACGCGCGGAACACGATCGCCTGGTCGCGGAAGCATCGCGGGACCTGCGCGACTGCGACCTCATCGCGCTCGCGCAATACAGCATGGCGCCGGCGGCGACACTGGTCGCCGAGGCGTCGGGTCGGCCGGTGCTCACGACGCCTGACAGCGCCGTGCTGAAGCTGAAGCAATTGCTCGCCGTCGCGTCATGAACCGCGATGCGGCGCTGAATATTTTTTGGTGAAGCGCAGCGACTAGCAGACATGTCGTCCCGGCGCACGCCGGGACCCATAACCACAGCGGCTCATTGTTAGAGGGATTGTCGCCCCAGCATCGCGCAACAACTACAGCCGGTGGTTATAGGTACCGGCTCACGCTTCGCCGGCCGGGACGACAGAGGTGACGATCAAAACAAGCATCCCTGCCCGTCATCGGGTGCCACCGGCGCCGGTTTGCGCTGGCTCGCCTTTTTCACGGGAGGCTTTGGCTCTTCGGCCTCGCGCTCTTCCGCGGTGATCGGCAGGATCAGCTGCGCATCGTCATTGGCGACGCGGTTGACCCGGGTCGAGACCTCATGCCAGACGAACTCGCCCTCACCGGGCGGCGTCAGCAGCGCCATCGCCTCGTCCGCATCATACGCGCCGCAGTCGAGCCAGCGATCGAAATCGCCGGGCGCGATCGTCACGGGCACGCGGTGATGCAGACCCGCGAGATCGGCGCTCGCCGGCGCGGTGACGATCGCCACCGTATCGAGTTCCTCGCCGTTCGGGCCGATCCAGGTTTCCGCCAGCCCGGCAAGGCCGATCGGAGCGCCGTCGCGGCGATGGATGAAGTAGGGCCGTTTGCGTTTTTCGGACGCCTGCCATTCATAATAGCCATCCGCCGGGATCAGGCAGCGCCGCCGCTTCATCGCGTTCTTGAAGGCCGGCTTCTCGCTGACCGTTTCCGCGCGCGCATTGATCAGCAGGGTGAATTTTCTGACATCCTTGACCCAGGCGGGCAACAGGCCCCAGCGCATCAGCCGGAAATGCCGGACGCCGTTCTCGATGATCACCACGGGTATCGGTTGGGTCGGCGCGATGTTATGCCTTGGCGGGAAATTGGGCTGCTCGATATAGCCAAAGATCTGCCGCAAGGCCGCCGGGGGCGAGGTGATTACGAAGCGTCCGCACATTCTGTCGTCCAGATAGGCATCCGTTCAGCACCTTTTAACCCCGACCGTCAACACTGCGGCAGATGACATCAACGGCTTCCAGACCCGCGCGATCCGATGGCCCGACGCCGCGCCGGGCAGCCCCTGATGAGGCCCGGGCGGCGCAGTTGCGGGCCGCCAACATCAATCCCCGGACCGGGCTTGCCAGCGACTATCTGAATCACTTCAATGAAGCCGTCATGCTGCTCGAGATGATTCCGGACATGCCGGAATGCGCGGAGGATTTCCTGGAGTGGCATCCCCTGACCTATCGGGAACACTTCATGGCGTCCCATTTCAAGGCCCGTGACCTCGCGATCGAGGCCTATGATTCCGCTGACGCCATCATCCGCGCCGAATTCGACAATATCACCAGCGCCATGACCTCGATTCTGACAGCGGTGGGCGCCGCCATGCGCGAAGCCCGGCAGGACAAGACCCGGGCCATGCTGGCCGCGCAGGCCACCGGCTGGGTCAAGCCGCTGGTGGCGCTGGCCGGCGGCATCATCAATGGCGGCTCCGAGGCCGACGTCGACTATATCATGACCCACTGATGCCGCTGGCGTCCCCCCCGCCCCATCCCCAGCTTGCCGTCAGCGCGGCGATCTTCCGCGATGACAGGATCCTGCTGGTGCGTCGCGCGCGCTCGCCGGCCAAGGGATATTATTCGCTGCCGGGCGGCCGGGTCGAATTCGGCGAAACCCTGCACGCCGCGCTGCATCGCGAGGTCGATGAGGAAACCGCGCTCAAAATCGAGATCGTCGGCCTTGCCGGATGGCGCGAGGTGGTGCCGGGAGCGGCGGCGGCGGACACTATCTGATCATGTCGTTCGCGGCGCGCTGGATCTCCGGCGAGCCGGTCCTGAACGACGAACTCGACGATTTCAGGTGGCTGGCGCCAGACGCGATCGGCGATCTCAAGGTCACCGGCGGCCTGCAGGAGGTCATCCGGCAGGCCAGAGGCCTGCTCCGGGCCTGATCTGCGAGCCCTGCCGCGCCTTGCTTCCAGCGCATTGAAAAGGCATATCGTCCGGGCTCATGTCCAAGCATTTTCTGGCCGCTCTCATCCTGATCTCGGCGTGCATTTCCGGTCCCAGCGCGGGCGCAGGATGCGGCAGCGCCGTTCGACGGCGACCTGCAGCGGCTGGCCGAGATCCTCGGCACCCTGCATTACCTCAGGGGCATTTGCGGCAGCAATGAAGGCCCGAAATGGCGCAACCAGATGCAGGCGCTGATCGATGCCGAAACCCCCTCGGGCGATCGCCGCGCCCGCATGATCGCGGGCTTCAACCGGGGCTATAACGGGTTCCAGCAGACCTACCGGACCTGCACGCCGGCGGCCTCCGTGGCGATCCGCCGCTACATCGAGGAAGGCTCGAAGATTTCACGGGATCTGACCGCCCGCTACGCCAATTAGGGCTTCCCGCTTGACGCGTTTTTTTCACGCGAACCGGCAGCCACTTCATTCGAAAACGATATGAACGCGCAGCGCGTTTCGGATTGAAACAATCAACCCCGGGCCGTTAACCTTTCCTAAAGAACTGGTCTAGGCGGCTCCGCGCCGCATGCTAAAGCTCGCGCATTCGACGCGTTCCGCCCTGGATCCGCGCCCAGCCTGCCAGAGTTTCATGAGCCATCCAGTGTCCTTCATCAGCGCCCGCGACCCGTTGCCCGATCACGAGCAGAAACAGGCGGCGCTCAGCTATCTCAACGAGGCCTGGGCGGAGGCGCGGCACGATGGCGTCGACGGCGACTGCCTGGCGCAGGCAAGCCTGTTCGCGGCGTTCGCCGAACTGGTCGGAACCTATGGCGAAGACGCGGTGGCGAAATTCGTGGAAGGCCTCCCGGTGCGCGTCCGCAACGGCGAATTTTCGACCACGCTGCCGAAGCAGTAATCGTTTCAAGCCTTCAGCGTTTCCAGAAACCGCACCGGCTCGCCGGTCGACGGCGTCAGCAACTCGCCCTGCCACATCACGCGCCTGCCGCGCACGAAAGTGCCGACCGGCCAGCCGGTGACCCGCACGCCGTCATACGGCGTCCAGCCGGCGCGCGAGGCCACCCATTTGTCGGTGATGGTCTCGCTGCGCTTGAGGTCGACTACCGTAAGGTCGGCATCATAGCCCGCCGCGATCCGGCCCTTGCAGGCGATGTTGAACAGCCGCGCCGGGCCGGCGCTGGTGAGATCGACGAAGCGCGCCAGCGACAACCGTCCGGCATTGACGTGGTCGAGCATCAGCGGGCACCAGCGTCTGCACCCCGGTCATGCCGGACGGCGAGGCCGGATAGGTTTTTGCCTTTTCCTCCAGCGTATGCGGCGCGTGATCGGAGCCGAGCACGTCGACGATGCCCTGCTCGATGCCGTACCAGATGCCCGCGCGGTGATCGGCCGAGCGCACCGGCGGATTCATCTGCGCGCGGGTCCCGAGCCGCTCATAGCATTCCGGCGCCTCCAGCGTGAGATGATGCGGGGTCGCCTCGCAGGAGGCGACATCCTTGTGGTCGCGCAAGAACTCGATCTCCTGCCTGGTCGAGATATGCAGCACGTGAATGCGTTTTCCGGTTTCATGGGCGAGCTTGACGAGGCGCTGGGTCGCCAGCAGCGCCGCGGTCTCGTCGCGCCATACCGGATGCGAGCGCGGATCGCCCTCGACCCGCAGTCCCTTGCGCTCGTTGAGGCGGTATTCGTCCTCGGCATGAAAGGCGGCGCGGCGCCTGATCACCTGAAAAATCCGCCGCAGGCTTTCGTCATCCTCGACCAGTAGCGCGCCGGTGGACGAGCCGATGAACACCTTGACGCCGGCGCAGCCGGGCGCGCGTTCCAGCTCCGGCAAATCCGCCACGTTGTCGCGGGTGCCGCCGATGAAAAACGCAAAATCGCAATGCATGCGGTGACGCCCGCTCTTCACCTTGCCGGTGAAGGTCGCTTCGGTGACGGTCAGGGGATCGGTGTTCGGCATTTCGAACACCGCCGTGACGCCGCC
Source organism: uncultured Alphaproteobacteria bacterium (assembly GCA_963735835.1). Classification (GTDB taxonomy): domain Bacteria; phylum Pseudomonadota; class Alphaproteobacteria; order Rhizobiales; family Xanthobacteraceae; genus Bradyrhizobium. The sequence continues at coordinate 18,310 of CAVTNA010000013.1, forward strand.
CATGACCGCGCTGCGCGAACCGGTTTCGAGGTCCTCCTTGTGGGTCAGGCCCGGCTCGCGAAAATGCACCTGCGTGTCGATCACGCCCGGCAGGATGTGCAGGCCCTTGCAGTCGATCACCTCGGCGGCGGAGGCCTGTCCGAGGGAGCCGATCGCGGCGATGCGGCCGTCGGCGATGGCGACGTCGCGCACGCCCTCGCCGTCCTGATTGACCACGGTGCCGGATTTTAGAATGGTATCAAATCGGTTAACTCGATCGAAACCTCGGAGCCCGCTTTACGGAACTTGATGGCGCGCGGGCCTTGTTCGCAATACCTTAGCGTCTTACGTTGCCATGTGATATCGGGCAGCCTGCGTTTCCCCAAGAACTTTGCCAGAGAACTCCTTATGAAAGCAGCGTTTCTCCCCGACCGGGGCGTGGTCAAGGTCAGCGGCGACGAGGCGCGCGCGACTTTCTCAACGGCCTCGTCACCACGGACGTGACGCTGCTGCGGCCCGGCCTCGGCCGGTTCGGGGCGTTGCTGACGCCGCAGGGCAAGATAACGGCGGATTTCCTGATCACCGAAGCGCCTTCCGGCCATGGCGGCGGCTTCCTGATCGATTGCCCGCGCGCGCTGGCGCAGGCGCTCGCCGACAAGCTCGGTTTCTACAAATTGCGCGCCAAGGTCGCGGTCGAAAATCTGTCGGACAGTCTCGGCGTGCTCGCGGCGTGGGATGGCGATCCTGCGATCAAGCCCGATCTGGCGTTCGCCGATCCGCGCAACGCCGCGCTCGGCTGGCGAATTCTTGTTCCCGCGGAGCTCGCGCAAAAAGTCGCCGATCTGATCGGCGCGGAACTGGTCGACAGCGCCGCCTATGACGCCCATCGCATCGCCTCGGGCGTTCCGCGCGGCGGCCTCGACTTCATGTATGGCGATGCGTTTCCGCACGAGACCAACATGGACCGCCTGCACGGCGTCGATTTCGACAAGGGCTGTTACGTCGGCCAGGAGGTGGTGTCGCGGATGCAGCATCGCGGCACCGCGCGCACGCGAACCGTACGCGTCGTTCTCGAGGACTTTTCGCCGGAACCGGGCACGGCGATTCTCGCCGGCGACAAGACCGGTCGGCACCATGGGTTCGACGGCAGGTCGCAACGGTCTCGCGCTGATCCGGATCGATCGTGTCGCCGACGCGCTCGCACGCCGGAGTGCCGCTGACCTCGGGCGGCCTTGCCATCCGCCTTGCCGATCCGGACGACCTGTCTGACATCGCCGAAGCAGACCGTGGCATGAGCCGGTCGGCGCGCCTGCATGCCGATGGCCTGACGCGGTGTCCGTGGCCGGGCGAAGACCCGTTCTACATGGCCTATCACGACACCGAATGGGGCGTGCCGGAATATGACGACCGCGCGCTGTATGAAAAACTCATTCTCGACGGTTTCCAGGCCGGGCTGTCGTGGATCACGATCTTGCGCAAGCGCGACAATTTCCGCCGCGCCTTCGACGATTTCGAGCCTGACAAGATCGCGCGCTACAATGCCAAGAAGCTCCACGCGCTGATGAACGACGCCGGCATCGTCCGCAACCGCGCCAAGATCGAGGGCGCGGTCGCCAGCGCGAAATCCTATCTCAAGATCATGGAAGACGGTCCCGGCTTCTCGAAATTCCTGTGGGACTTTGTCGACGGCAGGCCGAAGGTCAACCACTTCAAGACCACCGCCAGCGTGCCGGCATCGACGCCGCTGTCGATCAAGATGTCGAAGGAGCTGGCGTCGCGCGGATTCAAATTCGTCGGCCCGACCATCGTCTACGCCTTCATGCAGGCCACCGGCATGGTCAACGACCATCTGGTCACCTGCTTCTGCCACGAGAGCTGCGCCGGAAAACATCGCGCGCCGCGACCTCAAAGTCAAATGACGGCCGAAAAACCGTTCGCGCCGCAAACCTCCACCCGCGTCTGGCAGCGGATGCTGTCGGGGCGGCGGCTCGATCTGCTGGACCCCTCGCCGCTGGATATCGAGATCGCCGACATCGCCCATGGCCTGGCGCGCGTCGCGCGCTGGAACGGCCAGACCAGCGGCGCGCATATTTTCTCGGTGGCGCAGCATACGCTACTGGTCGAAGCCGTGATGCGCGAGCAGACGCCGCGCGTCGATGTCCGCGTGCGGCTGGCGGCGCTGCTGCACGATGCGCCGGAATACGTCATCGGCGACATGATCTCGCCGTTCAAGGCGGTGCTTGGCGGCGACTACAAGGCGGTCGAAAAGCGGCTGCTCGCGGCGATCCATATCCGCTTCGGACTGCCGCCGGTGCTCGGCACAGAGATCGAGCACGGCAGATCAAGGATGCCGACCGGGGCGCGGCCTATCTCGAGGCGACGGCAGCTTGCAGGCTTTGCGCAAGCCGAGGCGAAACGCCTGTTCGGCCGCGATCCCGGCCTGCCCCCGGCGACGCGGCAGGATTATCTGACGCCCTGGACGGCGGCCAAGGCCGAGAAGCGGTTCCTGGCGCGGTTCAAGACGTTGCACCCGTAAACGCGACCTTTCACCACCCCGCGCGCGGGCTTATAATCGAAACAGCCGAAGGAACACCATGATTCACGTCTGCTCGCTCGCCGCACTTCCCGACACCGTCAAGGCCACCGGCGCCAGTCACGTCCTCACCGTGATGGCCAATGTCGACCAGGTGCAGCGGCCGGAATCGGTGCTTCCGGCCAATCATCTGAAGGTGCAGATGGATGACATCACCGAAGCGATCGATGGCTTTGTCGCGCCCTCGGATTTCGCATATCGAGCAGGTCCTGAACTTCGTGCGCGGCTGGGACCGCAGCGCGCCGCTGGTCGTACACTGCTACGCCGGCATCAGCCGCTCGACCGCGAGCGCCTTTGCCGCCGCCTGCGTGCTCAATCCGCATCGCGATGAAATTTCGATCGCGCGGCAAATTCGTGCGGCCTCCCCGATCGCATCGCCGAACCGGCTGATCGTCAGCCTGGCGGACAAGGCGCTGGGACGCGACGGGCGGATGCTGCGCGCGCTCGACGAAATGGGGCCGGGCAGCATGATGGTCGAGGGCCGCCCCTTCCGCATCGATCTCGACTGATGCCCGCAAACGTCACCAGATGAGCGAAAAGCTGCTGACGCCGATCGAGATCGGCCTGACCGCCGCCATCGTCGCGATCGAGGGCAACGAGCCGCTGATCCTCACCGCCTCGGCGGCGACGGCGACAAGCTCGCCGGGCTTCCGTTCGGCCCGTTCGACGCGGTGTCGCACCGCACCTTCGAGATCGGCCTGCGCGCCTGGGTGGAGGAGCAGGCGGGATTGCGGCTTGGCTATGTCGAGCAGCTCTATACATTCGGCGACCGCGGCCGGCACACGCAGGCCGGCGACACCCATGTCGCCTCGATCGGCTATCTGGCGCTGACCCGCGCGGCCGACAACGCCTCGCGCGCGCCGGGCGCGACGTTCGAGCCCTGGTATCGGTTTTTCCCATGGGAAGACTGGCGGGAATCGCGGCCTGACATCATCGAGCGCGATATCTTCCCCGAGCTGACGCGCTGGGCTGGCGCAGACCGAGCAGCCGGACACCGCGCGCGCGCTGAGCCGCAAGGACCGCGTGCGGCTGTATTTCGGCACCGAGGGCGCGCATTGGGACGAGGAGCGCGTGCTCGACCGCTACGAACTGCTCTATGAAGCCGGACTGATCGAGGAGGCGCGCCGGGACGGACGCCCCGCGGCGCTGGCGCGCAAGTCGATCCCGAACCTCGGCGTATCGATGCGCTTCGACCACCGGCGGATTCTGGCCACGGCGATCGCGCGGCTGCGCGCCAAGCTGAAATACCGCCCCGTGGTGTTTGAACTTTTGCCGCCCGAGTTCACACTCACTGAATTGCAACGGACCGTGGAAGCGATCTCGGGGCGGCATCTGCACAAGCAGAATTTCCGCCGGCTGGTGGAAGCCGGCGCCCTGGTCGAACCAACCGGCGTGATGTCGACACAGACCGGCGGACGGCCCGCCGCGCTGTTTCGCTTCCGCCGCGAGGTGCTGCAGGAGCGGCCGGCGCCGGGTCTGCGCGTACGCGGGCGGCGCTGACGGCCTGACGACGCTGAAGATTTGACGCGGTAGCCCTCGACGCCGGGCCGATCGCCTGGAGGCCAGATGTTCGAATTCGCCGTTCGATGCTTTTTTCGCTGCGTGATTGCCATCGTCGCGTTCATTGTCGCGCGCAAGGCGCTCAACCAGGCCGCCATGCTGCGCGCGCGGCTGGACGCGATGGATGCCGCGGCATGGCAGGCCAGGCCGTCACGCCACCGCTCACCCCGCTCGAGACGCCTGAGCAAACGCCCGCAGCCTCATCGCCGGGCGCCTGCCTCCGAACAACCGGCAACGGCTGCCGCTAGCGAATCGGTCGCGCCCGCCGCGCACGACCAGGACACCACGGCCAAGGATGCCGCGGCAGGCCGCCGATGCCGCCGCCGCTTCCGCAGCCCGAGCCCGGCTTCGAGGAGCGCATCGGCACCCGCTGGGTGGTCTGGATCGGCGGATTGACGCTGGCGCTCGGCGGCTTCTTCATGGTCCGCTATTCGATCGATGCCGGACTGCTCGGGCCCGGCGTGCGCACCCTGCTCGGTGGCGCGTTCGCATTGGCGCTGCTTGCCGCCGGCGAATGGACGCGCCGCAAGGAAAGCATCTCCGCGATCGAAGCGCTGCCGATCGCCAACATCCCTGCGATCCTCACCGCCGCGGGCACTGCGGTGGCTTTCGCGACCGTCTATGCCGCCTATGCGCTGTACGGCTTTCTCGCGCCCGCAACCGCGTTCATTCTGCTCGGACTGGTGGCGCTGGGCACGCTCGCCGCCGCGCTGCTGCACGGACCGGCGCTGGCCGGCCTCGGCATCGCCGCCGCCTTCGTCACCCCGATCCTGGTTTCTTCCGAAAAGCCCGACTACTGGGCGCTCTACATCTATCTCGCCATCGTCACCGCGGCGGCGTTCGGCCTGGCGCGGATCAGGCTGTGGCGCTGGCTCGCCGTCACCACCATCGCCTTCGCGCTGCTCTGGACCTTCCCCTGCCTGCCATGCGGCCCGTCGATGGTCGGACCGCACGCGTTCCACGTCATGGCGGGCTTTGTCCTCGCCGCATTGCTGGTGGTGTGCGGATTCATGTTCGGGCCGCCGGCGGACGAGGGCCGGATCGAGCCGATCTCGTCGGGATCGCTCGCCGCCTATCTGCTCGGCGCAACCCTGATCGTGCTCGCAAGTTTCCATGCCGACACCGCCATCATCGCGTTCGCGGCTCTGGTGGCCGGCACATTGATCGTGGCATGGCGCGCGCAGGCGGCCACCGGCGCCGTCGGCGCCGCGGCCTTGTTCGTCTTCGTCGTGTTCGCCGAATGGGCGGTCCGCGGCAATCCGGACATGCTGGTGCTGCCGGGCGGGCCGCTGCCCGGCATCGGCCCGCGTCGCGACCGATGCTTCGGTCACGCTTGCATCTGGTCACCGCCGTGATCTTCGCGGTCGTGTTCGGCGCCGCAGGTTTCCTGGCGCAAGGCCGCTCGGTCAGCGCCATCATCCCGGTGGTGTGGTCGGCGGCTGCCGTGTTCACGCCGCTGGCGCTGTTGATCGCGCTCTACGCCCGCATCGCCCATCTCGATCGCTCGATCCCGTTCGCGATTCTGGCGGTGATGCTGGCGGCGGCGTATGGCGCCGCGACCGAAATTCTCAACCGGCGCGACAGCCGGCCGGGCCTGCCGATCTCGATTGCGCTGTTCGCCACCGGCACGCTGGGCGCGCTGGCGCTGGCGCTGACCTTCGCGCTGGAAAAAGGCTGGCTCACGATTGCGCTGGCGCTGATGTCGATGGGCACCGCGTGGATCTCGATGCAGCGGCCGATACCGTTCCTGCGCTCGCTGGCCGCCATTCTCGCCGGCATCGTGGTGCTGCGGATCGGCTACGAGCCGCGCATCGTCGGCGATGCGGTCGGCACCACGCCGATCTTCAACTGGCTGTTGTGGGGCTACGGCATTCCGGCGCTGTCGTTCTGGATCGGCAAGCTACTTCCTGCGCCGCCGCGGCGACGATGCGCCGCTGCGCGCCGTGGAAGCGGCGGCGATCCTGTTCACCGTACTGCTGGCGTTCATGGAAATTCGCCATGCCGTCAACGGCGGCGACATGTACCGCGTTCACATCTCGCTCGCCGAAGTTCGCGCTGCAGGTCTGCGTCGCGCTGGCCATGGCGATCGGCCTGGAGCGATTGCGCATTCGCACGCGGCAGCATCGTCCACAATGTCGGCGCGGTCCTGCTCACGGCTGTATGCCGGACTTGCCACGCGTGTTCGGGCTGCTGCTGCTGGAGAACGCCGATGATTCTGGCCGATCAATGTCGGCGGCGCCTTCATCAACCTTCTGCTGCTCGGCTACGCCCTGCCGGCGGTGCTGGCGCTGCTGCTGTCCTATGCGGTGGCGGGCCGGCGGCCGCGAGCTATGCCAACACCATCGCGGCCGGCGCGCTGATTCTCGCGCTGACTTATGTGACGCTTGAAATCCGCCGGCTCTATCACGGCCCGATGCTGACGAGAGGCGAGACCACCGGCGCCGAGCAATACACCTATTCGATTGCGTGGCTGGCGTTCGGCGTGGCGCTGCTCGGCATCGGCATCGTCTTCAATTCGCAGCGCGCCCGGCTCGCCTCGGCCGCCGTGATCGCGCTCACGATCCTGAAGGCGTTCCTGATCGACATGTCGACGCTGACAGGCGTCTACCGCGCGCTGTCGTTCATGTGCCTGGGGCTGGTGCTGGTGGCGATCGGCTGGCTGTACCAGCGGATCCTGTTCCGCAGGCAAACGCCTCCAGCGATGCCTGCGGTGCAGCCGGGGGAGTAGACGCCGGGACAATGCAGGCGGCGCCGGTCAGGCCCTGCGCACGATCAGTCGGTCGAGCGGCGCAGTTCCGGCGCGTTTTCAGTTTTCGCCGGCTCAGATCTCGTCTCGGATTTGACCGGCTCGATTCTGGCGCTCTCGACCCGCGGAGTCTCGACGCGTGCGGACACTTCCACCGATACCGAGCCAGCGCGTTCCGGCGGGTGCAGCGAACGCGGCCGGGCCACTGCGCGCGCCATCAGCATCTGCGCCGCGCCCTGATGTCGGAAATCGCAGTAGGCAAAGCCCATGCCCGAGACCGATCCGCGGAAGTTGCGCTCATCCCTCTTGTCGAGATTGAAGCACGGCTCGAACGGAACGCCCTTGATCGACGCGCAGACGGCCTGCCCACGGACTTGAAGCGTATTGCCGGGCAACCGCATGTGGCGCACCGGACCGGAGCCGCCGAATTGCACTGCGCCGGCCGCACCGCCGTCGTCCAGCACGCGGCCTGCGCCGCGGGTGCCATCGAAGCAGGTGAATGCGAATACCTTGCCGGCTACGAACCTGCGGGCCTCGTCGGCATTCATCATCTGTCCGGCCAACACTGGCGCGATCACCGCACCGGCCGTTACAGCCCCCAACACGAAACGCGCAAGCATGCTGTAACTCCGACTTTACTGAGCGCGGGCAACGCCTGATTTCTTTACCCGCTGCTTACCATACGAACCGTGGCAACATTGGAGCAGCTTGGTTGGTAAAGTCTGAACATCGTTAGGGAATTTTTACCACAATTCGGCCGCGAACCTGCCCGGCGAGGATTTTTGCACCGGCGTCGATAACCTGCGTCGAGGGCAATTTCATGAGTGATTTCAATGAGTTTTGCATGGTCCAGGTCGCGCGCGAGTCGCGCTCCAGGCGATCTTGCGCAGCTCGATCGGGCACATCACGGAATCAATGCCCAAAAGGCACACGCCGCGCAAAATAAACGGCGCCACCGAGGACGGCAGGTCCATGCCGGCGGCCAGCCCGCATGCGGCGATGGCGCCGCCATACTTCGTCATCGAGAGAAGGTTGGCCAGCGTCGTTGAGCCGACGCTGTCGATGCCGCCCGCCCAGCGCTCCTGGGCCAGCGGCTTGGCCGGACCCGACAATTCATTGCGGTCGATCACTTCGGCCGCACCGATATCCGCGGAGATAGGTGGCCTCGGATATGCGCCCGGTGGATGCGATGACGTGATAGCCGATCTTGGACAACACTGCGGTGGCGACCGAGCCAACGCCGCCGGCGGCGCCGGTGACGACAACGGGACCGTGCGTCGGGCGTCAGGCCGTGCTTTTCCAGTGCCAGCACCGCGAGCATCGCGGTAAAGCCGGCGGTGCCGATCGCCATCGCGTCGCGCGTCGACATTCCCTCGGGCAGACGCACCAGCCAGTCGCCCTTGACGCGCGCCTTCTCGGCGTATGCGCCGAGATGGGTCTCGCCCATGCCCCAGCCGGTGCAGATCACCTTGTCGCCGGCCTTCCACTGCGGATGCGACGACTGCTCGACGGTGCCGGCGAGGTCGATGCCGGCGATCATCGGAAAGCGCCGCACCACCGGCGCCTTGCCGGTGACGGCGAGACCATCCTTGTAGTTCAGCGCGGAATATTCGACCCGCACGGTGACGTCGCCTTCCATCAATTCGGCTTCGTCGAACTGGGTGAGCGCGGCCGTGGTGCCTTTTTCAGCCTTGTCGATCCTGATCGCCTTGAACGTTCCCAACACGCACTCCCTGATGCTTGCTTCTTAAATCTCCTGGACTGTGAACGGTTCAGGCCGGCTGTGCAACTAGCGCTCCGATTCCGACGTTCGCGAAGTGTTCGGCAGCACATCAAGCGAACCTCGGAATTTGAAGTTCCTGATCGAGTTTGCCGCTCGTCGCAGGAACTTCAAATCGCCGGCACTGCGCGCGCCACCGGCGCCTCGACGATCGGCAGATTGATCAGCGCAGACAACACGCCGAACAGGACCGAAGCCACCAGATCACCGTTAGGCCAAACCTCTCGTCGCAATGCAGCATTGCAAATCAGGGCGGACAGCTTTGACGATTTATCCTCTGCGGCACCTAGCGAAGTCGCAGGAGGCGTGCTATATTCGATTTGCTCGTAATGAGGATAAGTCAATCTTCTCATGAGGGTCGAACGCACTGCAATGCTGCGGGGTGGGTTTCGTTCAGATCCACGAAGCTCCGGAAGATGCCGGCCCTTTGAGGCCGGATTTCTCAAAGCCTAAATATGCTCATATTGAGTATATATGGGTTTCCAAGGGAGGCTACCATGCCGATCGCTGGAATCTACGGTCCCGACGATTTCGGAAACCCGGTTCACGGACATCCCGGTGCCCAGATGCGCAGCCGCGTCAGCCCTGCCGACCGCGCCCGCGCGCTGCCGATGCCGTCGCTGGAGTGGACGCCCGAGGTCGAGCGCGCCACCGCGCATCTTTATGAGCGGGTCAGGAATGTGATCTCGCCGGTCGAGTGGCCGTTCATGGCGCCCTACATCAAGGCGATCAACGAGCTGAAGAAAACCCGCGACGCGGTCATCCTGGCGCACAATTACCAGACGCCGGAGATCTTCCATTGCGTCGCCGACATCGTCGGCGACTCGCTGCAGCTTGCGATCGAAGCCACCAAGGTCAAGTCCGACATCATCGTGCAGTGCGGCGTGCACTTCATGGCCGAGACGTCGAAGATCCTTAACCCGCACAAGACGGTTCTGATCCCGGATTCGCGCGCCGGCTGCTCGCTGGCATCGAGCATCACGGGTGCGGATGTGCGGCTGCTGCGCCAACGCTTTCCCGGCGTGCCAGTGGTGGCCTATGTCAACACATCGGCCGACGTAAAGGCGGAAGTGGATATCTGCTGCACCTCGTCCAACGCGGTCGCGGTGGTCGAGAGCCTCAATGCGCCGACGGTGATTTTCCTGCCGGACCAGTATCTGGCGAAATACGTGGCCACGCAGACCGACGTGAAGATCATCGCCTGGAAGGGCGCCTGCGAGGTGCACGAACGCTTCACCGGCGACGAACTGCGCGCCTATCGCGAGGCCGACCCAACGGTGCAGATCATCGCCCATCCGGAATGCCCGCCCGACGTGCTGGCGGAGGCCGATTTCACCGGCTCGACCGCGCATATGATCAACTGGGTCCGCAACAAGCATCCCAAGCGCGTGGTGATGATCACCGAATGCTCGATGGCCGACAACGTGCAGGCCGAGCTGCCCGACGTCGAAATGGTGCGGCCATGCAATCTGTGCCCGCACATGAAGCGGATCACGCTGCCCAAGATCCTGGACAGCCTGGTCTGCTGCGCGAGGAAGTCACCGTCGATCCCCTGATCGCCGAACGGGCGCGGCGTTCGGTCGAGCGGATGATCAATCTGAAGAACTGACCATCGTCGTCCCGGCCAAGCGAAGCGCGAGCCGGGACCCATACTCCGCGGCCGTTGTTTCGGAAAAGAAAGAAATACCCCGAGCGGGTGAAACAATTGCCGCCGTGGTGATGGGTCCCCGCTTTCGCGGGGACGACAAGTAGCGAGAAGCTCGATATGAGCGACCAAGTTCACGACTTCGCTGGCAACACCGACAACGTCGTCATCGTCGGCGGTGGCCTTGCCGGGCTGTTCTGCGCGCTGAAGCTGGCGCCGCGGCCGGTCACCGTGATTTCGGCCGCCCCTCTGGGCCAGGGCGCCTCGACGGCGTGGGCGCAAGGCGGCATCGCCGCCGCCGTCGCCGAAGGCGACAGCGCCGAGGCGCACGCCGCCGATACGATCGCGGTCGGCGCGGGGCTGGTCGACGAGGCAGTCGCGCTGGGACTGGCGCGCGAAGCCGGCGCCCGCATCCACGACCTGCTGCAATACGGCGTGCCGTTCGATCGCGACCTCCAGGGCAAGCTCGCGGTCGGCCGCGAGGCCGCGCATTCCGCGCGACGCATCGTGCACGTCCGCGGCGACATGGCGGGCCAGGCGATCATGTCCGCGCTGATCGAAGCCGTGCGCGCAACGCCCTCGATCCGGGTGATCGAAGGTTACGTCGCCGAAGCGCTTTTGACCGAGGATGACGCGGTCGCGGGACTTCAATTGCGCCGGGTTGGCGACGCCGTCGCGAGACCCCGTGACCATTGCGTCGCGCGCGGTGGTGCTGGCGACCGGCGGCATCGGGCATCTCTACGCCGTGACGACCAATCCGGCTGAGGCCAGCGGCCTCGGGCTTGCGATCGCCGCGCGCGCCGGAGCCGTCATCGCCGATCCGGAATTCGTGCAGTTTCACCCCACCGCGATCATGGTCGGCCGCGATCCGGCGCCGCTGGCGACCGAAGCCTTGCGCGGCGAGGGCGCCACGTTGATCAACGACAGGGGTGAACGTTTCATGCTGGCGCGGCATCCGCTGGCTGAACTGGCGCCGCGCGACATCGTGGCGCGCGGCGTGTTCGCGGAAATCGCCGCCGGCCATGGCGCGTTCCTCGACGCCACCACTGCAGTCGGCGCGCGTTTCGCCGAAAAATTCCCGACCGTCTACGCAAGCTGCATCGCCGCCGGAATCGATCCGGCCAAACAGCCGATCCCGGTGGCGCCCGCCGCGCATTACCATATGGGCGGCATCGCCGTGGATGCGCATGGCCGCACCTCGTTGAAGGGCTTGTGGGCCGGCGGCGAAGTATCCTCGACCGGCGCGCATGGCGCCAACCGGCTGGCGTCGAACTCGCTGCTCGAGGCCGTGGTCTATGCCGCGCGCATCGCCGAAGACATCGCAGGCCGCAGCATCGCGGCGCCTGCCCGCTTGCCGGCGTCGGCAGACACGCGCAATTCCGCCATGCCGCCGCTCGTGGAAGCAAACTTGCGGGCGATGATGACCTCGCATGTCGGCGTGATCCGCGATGGCGAGCGGCTGGCGGAAGCGGTGCGGACGTTCGCGGCGATCGAGCGGGATAGCGGCAATGTCGCCCTGCGCAACATGGCGACCACGGCGCTATTGGTGGCGGCGGCGGCATGGGCGCGGCGCGAAAGCCGCGGCGCGCATTACCGCATCGATTATCCGGCCGAGAGACCGGAGCTGAAGCATCGCACCATGACGACGCTGACAGCGGCGCGGGAAATCGCGGCATCGCTCGACGGGCGCGCGGCCGTGCGGTCACCGCAGCCGATGATCGCCTGAGACGGAAACGCGCATCGTGACAACGCCAGCCTCGCTATTGCACCCGGAAGCGTTTCTGTCGCCGCTCGTCATCGACGAGGCCGTGCAGCGCGCGCTGGATGAGGATCTCGGCCGCGCCGGCGACATCACCTCGATCGCCACCATCCCGGAGACAACTCCTGCCCACGCCATCCTGGTGGCGCGGCAGGCGGGCGTGATCGCCGGACTGCCGCTGGCGGTTGCGACGTTTCAAAAGCTGTCGCCGGATATCGGCATCCGCGCCCACTATCGCGATGGCGCGAGCGTCGCCGCCGGCGTGCACCTGCTGACGATTTCGGGCCCGGCGCGCGCCGTGCTGGCCGGCGAACGCACCGCGCTGAATTTTGTCGGCCGGCTGTCCGGCATCGCCACGCTTACCGCCGATTATGTCCGCCATACCGCCGGCACCCGATTGCGCATCTGCTGCACCCGCAAGACCACTCCGGGCCTGCGCGCGCTCGAGAAATATGCCGTGCGCTGCGGCGGCGGCTTCAATCACCGCTTCGGGCTCGACGATGCGATCCTGATCAAGGACAATCACATCGCGGTCGCCGGCGGCATCACGCCGGTGCTGCAGCGCGCCCGCGCCCATGCCGGGCATCTGGTCAAGATCGAGATCGAGGTCGACAACCTGACGCAACTGCGCGAGGTGCTCGACAGCGGTCTCGCCGACGTGGTGCTGCTGGACAATATGGATATCGCCGATCTGACCGCGGCGGTGAAACTCGCCGATCGGCGCGTCGTGCTGGAGGCCTCCGGCGGCGTCACCCAGAACTCGATCGCGAAGATCGCCGCCACCGGCGTCGACTATGCCTCATCAGGCGCACTGACGCATTCGGCGCCGAATTTCGACGTCGCGCTGGATATCGATGCCTGAGCAGGATTGCTAGCGCCGCACCGTCGTTTCCGACAATTCCGCCGAGCTCTTCGCCTCTATCGCGAGCTCCGCGGAAATTTCTGCGGTCTGTTTCGGCGTTCCCCAGCTCGGCGCGTCGCTGCCGTCGCCCCAGGCGCGCGGCCGGTAGAAGGTGTGCACGCCGAATTTGTACATCTTCTTCATTTCGCTCACCCAGGACGGATGCACCCAATAGGCGTGGTAGTGCGTCGATTTCGCCACCTCCGGCAACCAAAGCTGGCCGTCGAGCATCGCCTTGGCGATCTTCCTGGCGCGGTCCCACATGTCGGGCTCGCGCACCACGTCGGCAACGTTATCGCAGGCGAAGGTGAACTGGCAGGCATAATGGCGGTGCTTGTTCTGGTAGACCACGCCGCACACCGTGTTCGGATAAAAGCCGGAGAAGGTGCGGTTCATCACCACCTGCGCCACCGCGATCTGGCCGCGCACGGCTTCGCCGCGGGCCTCGAAATAAACCGCCTCGGCGAGGCATTTCTCCGATTTGGCGCGGGTCTTCTCATCGAACAGGCCGAGGCGCTCGGCCGGCGTCTTGGCGCGCTGATTGTCGGAATTGACTTCGCCCTTGGCGGCGACGCTCTCGCCGTTCTCGGCCGCCCTGGACGGCGCATCGGCCGCTGGCGGCAGCGACGCCATCACCTTCATGTCCGGATCGGGGAGCCCGCTCGGCACCACGATCAGCGGTTCTTCGCCCGGCTTCCAGCGCTCCATGCTCTCGGCGGACGCGCCGAGCGAGGAGCTTCCGAAAAACAGACTTGCGGTCTTCACGGAGAAGCCGTCACGCGATGGCGCGGGTTCGAGCGGGATGGCCGTGGCGTCAGGCGCGACTTTCAGGTCGTCGAGCGGTTGGGCTTCGAGCGACATCGAAATATCATATTGGGCAAGCGGCGGAGCGCTCAGCGCCGCCTGAAGTTCTGGATCGAGCGGCGCGCGTTCCGCAGCCGGCATGGCGGCGGTTTTTGCCCCGGCTACCGAAGCGTTGGATGTCGATGGATCCTCGAGCGCGGGCGCGGCATTGGCGGGCGCCGGCGTCTCGGGCCGGGCCGTGACCAGGCGATCGCCCTTCAGCGTACGATCGACCTTGGGGAAATCGGAAGGCTGGTAGCGCGGCGGCGCCTGCGTGAGCGGATTGCGCGTCACCGAACCCGTGATGTCGATGCCCTGGTTGTCGAGACTGGCCAGCCGATAGGTCGCGGTATGCGGAACCGAGGTCCCGATCGGGCGGCCGAAGCTGTAGGTGGCGACCTGGATGGTGCTGGCGGCGGAGAACACCCGCTTCTGCCAGCGTTCGGCAACGCCCGGCTGCCGCGCCAGCAGCGAGGCGATATCCTGATATCCGATTTCTGTCGGCATCAATGCGAAGACGCAAAGACCGAGGCCGAAAGGCGCGAAACGCGCGCCCTTCGGCCGGTTACGCTTTACTGACATCGCTAACTCACGCAACGCAACGCTACACTCGATCGAACGCAGTGCATCCGTGCAATTCGATCTTTTTTGTTAGTATCGAATTTAGGTTGCGAGGGAGTTAATCGGCGTTGCAGGCGCGATACAGACGCAAGACTTGCTGTAGATGCGGCCGTCACATCCAAAACCTTGGTAAACAGCCGCCCGAATATAATGGTAAACATCCGGTCAACGTCATGCCCGGGACATAGGCGAGCGGAAGCTGACGCCGTCCTTCGGACGGCTATGCCCGGGCATGACGCCGTTTGAATTGTCAGTGCAGCGAAGATCTCACGCCTGACTGGTGACCGCCTTGCCGAGCGCGGCCGCGCCGCCGCCAGCCGGCGCGATCGGCACGCGGGTAGGGCGAGCAGGAGACATAATCCAGTCCGATCTCGTGGCAGAACGCGACCGAGGCGGGATCGCCGCCATTGCCGACCTTGAGGCCGGGGCGGG
>CAVTNA010000014.1:0-40061 GCA_963735835.1 uncultured Alphaproteobacteria bacterium
CAAGTATGATAAACGTACATCATACCGGCAAGTTAACAAATCCAATATCTCAAGTCTAATTTCTCTATTATGATGTGATAAACGTTTATCATAGTTTTGGGGAATGTTTGTCAAACATTTTCCTTGACAACGGCTGTTTCGAGGAATAGAGTAAGACAAGGTTCGGCGGGGTGTGGTGTTGGACACTCTCGGCCGAGTGGCCACTTAGCCGCTTGCGATGCCAACACATCAAGAGCGGCTTTTCTTTGGAGGACATATGCGGAAGGTAGTTGAAGAGGTTGAAGGCGAAGGGCTTGAGAAGTTCCTCGGGGAAGTTATCACGCTGTTCTGTGCCAACTACATCTACACGGGGAAGCTCTCCGGGATCAACGAGACGTGTGTGCTTCTCACGGACGCCGCTATCGTCTACGAGACGGGAGCGTTCAACGAGAAGGGATGGAAGGACGCGCAGCCACTTCCCGGTGGGGAATGGTACGTCCAACTTTCGGCTATCGAGAGCTTCGGGAAAGTGAAATGACCATCAAGACATTCATCCGATATCGACGATGGTCGGGGGTCGGGGTCGCGGTCGGGGTCGGGGTCGCGGTCGTGGTCGTGGTCGGGTCGTGGTCGCGGTCGGGTCGCGGTCGTGGTCGGGGTCGCGGTCGTGGTCGCGGTCGCGGTCGTGGTCGCGGTCGCGGTCGTGGTCGCGGTCGTGGTCGCGGTCGCGGTCGCGGTCGCGGTCGTGGTCGCGGTCGTGGTCGGGGTCGGGGTCCTTGGCTATCGGTGCTTGACAACGGCTGTTTCGAGGAATAGAGTAAGACAAGGTTCGGCGGGGCGTGGTGTTGGACACTCTCGGCCGAGTGGCCACTTAGCCACTTGCGATGCCAACACATCAAGGGCGGCTTTTTGTTTCGGAGGCTATAAATGTACGAGAAAGTATTTTGGTGGGCTACCATCTTCGAGAGGCTATCTTCAACGGCAATCGTTCTCTGTGTGTTTTCTGGGGTAGGACTTCTTATCGTATTTTCTAGTATGGGTTACTAATAAAGGTATCGCCTATGGCGAAGATGATGATTATAAGAGGGCCAAGGCTCTTTTCCCTTGGATGATGAGGATACTAACAGCCTTCATTATCACACTTTCCATATCCATAGTAATGCCAGACAAAAATATCATTGTTACTTATGCCGTTGTGCGCGCAATAGATCAGCACAATGCGACTGTCCCGACAAGCCAACTCACTCCCGATAAAGCTCTTGGAAGTGTTGACAATGCTGTTCAGGCGATAAATGATATTTTCAAGGCTGTGGAAAAACTTACAAAAATGAGATTGACAACGGCTGTGGATATGGTATGATGTAGATGTCACCGGGTGAGTCAGTCCTATCACTCGTTCGCGTCATCTCTCTGTCAGACGTTAACAGACAGCGTGGTGGGTTAGGGGGGCGAAAGCCTCGGTCCAGAGGCGAGAGGGCGCGGCGACAGACCGGTCTGCGAAGGCTCTCTCGCCTTCTTTTTACTTAGCACATTCCGTGCCAAAATCCATAAACCATCCAACTATATATTTTCCTGAAATCGTTCGAATTTTCTTGCATAACCCGGTGTCTGTGTTACTGTATGAGACATGGAGGATACAGAAATGGCAAAACCTTTCACAGTGGCAATGCGGGACGACTTCGGTTATTCCCCTCTTTCCGCAGAGGAAGAAGCGCAGAAGGTGACACCTCTCATGAAGTTCTCGAAAGAGCTGAAGGCGCTCACTGTCGAAGACAAAATGTTCTTCGCGGAAGGTCTTCGCAAGCTCGGTATCGACTGTGCCGATCCCGCACAGGCGTGAGTGGTTCGGGGCCGTTCAACTCGGCCCCACGCCATAGGTTTATAGAGCGGGCTTCCAAGACAGTAGAGGAGGGATGAATGAAAACATACACAGTTGATGAGATGAAGGTGATTCTTGCCGAACATGCGAAGTGGTTACGTGGTAAGGGTGGTTCACGCGCGAACCTGACCGCCGCGGACCTGATCGCCGCGGACCTGACCGGCGCGGACCTGACCCGCGCGGACCTGACCCGCGCGGACCTGACCGCGCGCGGACCTGACCGGCGCGAACCTGACCGGCGCGGACCTGACCCGCGCGGACCTGACCGGCGCGGACCTGACCGGCGCGAACCTGACCCGCGCGAACCTGACCCGCGCGAACCTGACCCGCGCGAACCTGACCCGCGCGAACCTGACCGGCGCGGACCTGACCCGCGCGAACCTGACCCGCGCGAACCTGACCGGCGCGAACCTGACCGCCGCGAACCTGACCGCGCGCGAACCTGGCCGCGCGCGAACCTGATCGGCGCGAACCTGACCCGCGCGAACCTGACCGACGCGAAGAATATCCCTGCCTTTCAGATTTGCGAAGGAGACCTGATTGTCTACAAGAAGGTTCATGGCAAGATAGTCACTCTTTCTATTTCAAAGACGACAAAGAGGACTGCTCAGTATAGTCGGAAGGAAGTGCAGGTCCGAGTCCGCGCTTGTCCTGGAAATAGAAGGCCATCAGCCTGTTCAGAGCAATGGAATGGGAAATGGGGTTGATACAGTTTACGAAGAAGGTAAAGAAGTAAGGGCCGACAGCTACGACGATGACTGGCGCGTGGAATGCTCTCATGGCATTCACTGGTTCTTGACCCGCAAAGAAGCTGAAGACTGGACATGAGTCTACCAACAGGTGATTACGTCCTGACTGACCGGGGGAACACAGGCGTGAGTGGTTCGGGGCCGTTCAACTCGGCCCCACGCCATAGGTTTATAGAGCGGGCTTCCAAGACAGCAGAGGAGGGAAAGTAGATGTGCAGACTTGCAAGTTTCGTTGTGACGCGAGAGAAGATACTTTGGCATCCATCGGATGATAGCCATGAGAAAATCATAGAACACTACAAGTTGGACGACCGGAAGGAATCTGACTTTGTGCGTGTGGAGATGGTTCCGCCTGGAATGGACTACACGAAGCCCCTGAAACAGTGGGAGTTTGTGGTAGACCAGCCGACGAGACCGGAATGGTTTTCCGAGAAGGCAGAGGAAAAAATGGTCCGCGCCAAGTTAACGGAATGGAAGAAGCAGAGAAAGTTTTTCTTTGATGCCATAGACTTTGTGAAAACCATCAAGGACGTTCCATGGTTCAAGCCTGAAAATAGACCCTTAAAGGCGTGGAGAGTATTACCTACACGGTCCGCCGCATGGGACGCCGCATGGGCCGCCGCATGGGACGCCGCAGGGGACGCCGCATGGGCCGCCGCAGGGGACGCCGCAGGGGTCGCCGCACGGGACGCCGCACGGGACGCCGCAGGGGACGCCGCAGGGGACGCCGCAGGGGACGCCGCAGGGGCCGCCGCAGGGGACGCCGCATGGGACGCCGCAGGGGACGCCGCACTTATGGCACGATGTATTGTTGTAGCTGACAAGTTAGAAAAGAAACATATGGATCATGCTCGTGCAAGATGGGCCGTATGGCAAAGAGGCTATGGCCTGCTGTGCGAAGTGTCAGGTGTTCTGTATGTGTATAGTAAGCCTTAATGAGTCTACCAACAGGTGATTACGTCCTGACTGACCGGGATAAATTGCGCGACTGGATAACATGGAGAGCGTGTGTAGCCGGTAAGCAGATACAGGAGAAGGACACGAGCATAACGGTTCTCCGGGCGGGCCGAAGTACATCTTCAACTCGGATGGAACCTTGAAAAGCGTGATAAAGGCTGGGAAGTCTTTTGGACCAGCAGGGGAGCGTTCATACGTTCCACCGAAACGATAGGAGGAGAGTGATGAACGAAACCAATTCAGGCATGTCCCGGTATCCAGAACATCATCCGCAAGATGAAAGACCCTGACGAGTTCGAGCCCGGCCAGATGGTAGAGCTGGAACATCTGGTCAACGGACTGGCACAGAACGTCATGGCCCTCGGTAACGCAGTCCTCCAGGCACGGGATATCAAGGACAGCCTCATGGCTGACATGGAGGAGGATCTGTACGCAGTCGGGGCAAGTAACACGTACCTGAAGCTTGCAGGCGGGATAGGGGATGATGCGGGACTCATAGCGCATCTGGAGAGGATAGGCAGGGCTATGGCGGGGAGTGTGAGGATAGGTGTATAGCCGTCGTTGACGGCAATCATACAAGAGGAGGAAGTATGGAAACGGTTGTCATGACTTACGAGCTGAAAGAGAATGAGGAGCTTATGCATGTTCCCGAGGCGGCAACAGAATGGGCTACCATGGTTGAATCAACCGGACTCAAGGGACAGCAGAAGCTACTCACAAAAGGAACGGATGGAAGCGAAAGCCCCATACCGTACCTCTGGTTGAACGTGCGCATGGTCAACGTGTTCAAGACGTTGTGTCCGCGCCGGGAGGAGATCGAGGAATACTCGAAGCTTCCTATTCCTCTGATCATTCTCGGACACGTCAAGCAATGCCAGATGAAGGGATACTTCAAGAAGCTGGAGGTCTGGTATGACGACGTTATGCCGGACCCTGTTGTGATAGGGATAGCTGACCAAAAGGGAAGTGACATCTATCTCATCGGACGGTGGGGCGCGGAAGACCGGTCCCTTGAAGCTCTCTCCGCAATGGCGTTCGAGCGCAAGAAGAAAGACATCATCGAACATGCGACAAAAGATATTGCTGCCGCCCAGATGGTGATTGCGGCCCCTGACTCGGAAGTAACCTACTTCATGGAGCATGGGTATACGCGGTACAGCTAAGTCGTCGTTGACGGCTTCTCTATCTCAGTTAGTCAGGAGGCGAACAGGTATAGAGATATCCGGACTGAGCAAGGGGGCGGTTGAGTGGCGAATGGCTTCGTAGGCCCTGCCGCCCCCGCTTTGAAAAATAAGTGTTGACGTGTAGGCGTCAAGTGTGATAGGATGGTGATATGAAGAGTCTATTGTCGTCGGTCATACGCATTGGGATAATCTGTAACGAGTTTGTCAGAGCATCATGTTCGGTGGGCACAACGGTGGGCCAAGAAGCACGGAGTACGCAAGGTCGGCCGTGACTACACCTTCACCAGCGCACAGGTAAAGCAGATGGCAAAGGACTACGGGAGGAAGAAATGAAGTTCTACTACGAGTGTCCATAAACCTCTCTGCGGGGCCATGATAGAGATAGACGAGCACGACGACCGTGTACGCTGTCCTTCCTGTCACGTGCTTCTTGAGGTAGATACGGACGCCGACTTCTACAACGATAAGTGGCATGACCTTACAAGACTGATACCGGTGAGGTGAAGTATGGAAGAAGTGAAATACCCTATCTATTATTTTGAGGCTAGATGGACTCAGAAACGCGTGGTGATGAATGATTATGACGATACGCACGGCCTACCTGTCACCCGACGCTGGAATGGTACCGTTTTCTCCCGAATGTTCAAGGAATATCAAAACCGAAAACAGCTTGACATAGCTCTAATAGAGTTCTGGCAGAAATACGAAAAGAAAGGCGAGGAGTGCGAGCTATTTTCGTTGCATGCAAAGTTTGAAAGGAATGAATCATGGTGTCTTTCGTGGTTCTCTCATTGGACGTTTGATGTTGGGCAGACCGACGAAGAGACAATCACTTACTTCGAGAGATACGTATCAAGAATGCAATTAAGCCCAAACTTCGAGACAGGAATCTATGATCGAATAACAATCATGGGGGCCGAAGACAGATGGAGATGGAAATCGGGTTCAGATGAATATGAAAAGATACCCTGTCGTTGCAAGTTCTGCAAAGAGCAGGGTGTATTGAGGATAGCCCATTGATATACAGAATACAGAGCCGTGGTGGTGACTTGTGGTGGAACGGTGAAGCCAGCAACCGGGAGGATGCAGTGAGGCGGGCACGGGAAGAGAACAAAGACGACCCGATAGCGCTTGACCTTATTGCACAAGCTGACTGTTACCCGTCCACCACGTTTGACAGGGGAGGCACTCCATGACCGACCGGATGATCGAGAAGCTGGAAGCGCTGGAGGTATACATGCCAAAGAACCCACTCCTGTGCGGAATACAGTATGTCAACAAGGAAGATGTCCGCGCCATTCTCTCCGCAGCGCGGGAGGAAGCGAAGCCGGTCCGACCATGTGGCGCATGCAATGGGACTGGTCTGCGCACTGACGAGGCTGGAGAATATGTCTGCACGCTCTGTGAGGGGACCGGCCGTGGCGTTCCACTCTCCACAACTGGCTTCCCTGGAGATCGCACCAGGGAGATCTACTGGCATTCCGTCCGTCTCACGCGCCTCCGCTGGCACCGAGGGACCGAAGTACGACATGGAAAGCTGCGGGTTATGTAACAACACTGGCAAGATCGACGTTCTCCCATCTGGTTACCGCCCTGCCCCCGCCGCGAACACCGAGAGACTGCGGGAATTGCTTGGGAAGGCGCTCGTTGAACTGCGTCACGCCCGTATCTTCATCGGTTCACGGCAGAAAATGGTGAAGGTTGGGCAGGACATCTATGACGAGGTAACGGGTGAACTACATGAGGCCTTGCAACTCGACGCCGCCCTGCGCGGGGAAGTAGACCATACCATAATGAGCAAGCACATAGACCACAAAGACAACTTGGATTGAGGTATGATATGATTCTAACAGATGATGATCTGAATGAACTGTTTGAAGAATGGAAACTGAAAGGAGAAGAGAGATGCTTGAAGATGTCGTTATCGGTGAAGGACCGGCGTTTGACAGAGAGCTTCCCAAAGAAGGAAGTTGCGCGGCCCGCGTATGGAGATCATTCTCGGTAGGGCTTCAGCCCGGCTACAAGGGGGGCAACCCTACTCCGAAAGTGGTGATCTACTTCATCCTTCCCTACAAGTACACCACCGGTCTTTTCAAGGGAAAGCGGATGCTGGTAAACCAAATGTACACGGCTGGCTTCGGGAAGGACACAAAGAAGCCCACTTGGTTGCGCCGAGACGTACAGGCTATCCTCAACCGACATATTGAGGATGAAGAAGTCAAAGCAGGATTCAAGATGAACAAGGTGATAGCCGGGGCGGCCTGCCTGATTCAGATTGAACACAACCAGGGATTCGCAAACGTGAAGACAATCATGTCCATACCTGACGGGATGCCGGTGTTTTCACTCGATGCGGCCTGCGACCCGGCAGACGACTACGTTCCTGCCTACGTGGAGAAGCTACTCAAAAATCGGATAGTGCAGGAGAGGGATACTTCCGATGCGCCTCCTGTTGAGAAGCCGAGCAAGGCAGAGGAAGAGAAGCTCGCGGAGTATTTCTGATGGTGGTGGAACTTGAGGGCGTCTTTGTAGGCGATGTAAAACGTATAGAACTCTTGAAGCCTGACAGGCTCAAGGGACTCAAGGACGCCCACAAGCCGGGAGAAGTGATACGGGTAGCCTTTGACGACACCGTAGAGACAGCAAACGAAAAAGCGTTCAGGCTATTCCACGTCTACCGAGATCAGTACGCGAACGCTCAAGGCTTGGAGAAGGATTATGCGAAGGCTCTACTAAAGTTCAAGTATGGAGCTGACGTGATACCATGGCGGCCAAACTTCAAGCCTCCCTTGAATCAGAAAGGTTCATTCTTGGAAGTAGAGCAACGCATCTACTGGATGAAATCGACTACCATTTACACGACTGAAGAGCTGAACGTTTTGATAGAGGGAACGATAAAGGAAATCAACCAACCGGGCGAGCAAGTATACGACGTAGGAACGGAGCGCGACATTGCGGAAGTATGAGGAGGAAGTAAGTGAAGAGTTCTGATGTACTTCAATGGCAAGATGATTTCAAAAATGCCCCAACTGTATGGCTTCTTTTTTATCAAGAAGAAAATGGTGAAGAGTTTTCGGGAGCCTACGAAACAAAGGAGGCTGCGGAACTGCAAATTGAATGGGAGAAGAAGAGAAACAAGAGGGCGCGGCCGCGCCTCTATTGCCAACACATTCATACTCTCGATTTGTCACGAAGAAGATGGACGGCATGACACCCTACCAGATAGAGAAGGCTACTACCGGGGGGCGCGACGTAGTGCGCAAGAAGAAGAAGCCACGGAAGCGCTCCGGCTGGCCGCAGGGAGTATCGGACACCATGCTTCAGGACTTATGGCGAAAGGTGGTACGTTCTGATTGGAATGGCCGGTGTGCATTTATTGGTTATTCTATCAATAGTCCTTGTTCGGGGACGTTGGAATGTCATCATGTCAAGCGGCGCTCTATACCCCACCTGAAGCACTGTCCGGATAATGGAGTCCTACTTTGCGCTGCCCACCACGGAAAAATGAAGTACGCAATATGGCGAAAGAGACTTGAAAAGAAGATAGGACCAGAGAAAACCGAGTGGCTTGATATCATGGAGCAGAAATTGTTTCCGGTGTTCCTGGCCGAGCGGGGACAGACACGGGGAGAGTATCTTTTGTCGCAGAAAGAATATCTTAGGGAGCTTTTGCAGGCTCCGGGGAGGCAATCATGAGTGAAGGGCTGGAGAAGCTGGCCGATGACGTAGCCAAGCAAATATGGACTGACGTTATCGGCAAGCGCGCAGAGTGGGATGGATGGTATGAGGATAGGCGAAAGGCAGCCGAGCTGATCCGCCGAGCCCTGCTTGCCGCTGGCACCGAGGGACTGCCAAGGTATCCAGTTGAACTCAGGTGTGCCGAGCTTGAGGAAAAGATGAAAGCGCTGAATGGATACCTACGTCATCACGATACGTGTCTAAAGGCCATGACATGGAAGAACACAGGATTTGACGACACGGCTCCATGCGATTGCGGTCTCGACGCCGCCCTGCGCGGGGAGTCCAAGCCGAAGGAGGTTGAGCGGTGAGAGAATTGACACAGGTTGAAGCTGCCGCCATGTGGTTTTTCCATAACGATTATGCCGCGACCACCAGGCAGAGGCGGCAGAACGGAGGAAGAAGTGATGTATGACATACTCTTTAACCTATCAGCTAACTACCCTGCATGGCTCATAGCCTTTATGGTGGTTATTAGTGCAATTGTGGGAGGATTCATAGCTTACTCTGTTGGGTCTTTCCGTTGGTGGTACGTAAAGAGGACTCGTCTTCCGTTTGTCATGAGGGAGGCGCGCACCGCTTATGAGGCCGAGATAGCCTCCCTGAAAGCTAAGAACAAAGACTTATGGGAGAGACTACAGAAAGCGCAGACAGCGGCCTATGGTGAGGTTGTCATGACATTCAGGTCGGCAATAAAAGGATGAACTGAAAGTGATTTGCATTTTTGAAAGATAGGTGATAGAGTCTATTCGTGGTTGATGACGCCATAGCTATTGAGCTTCAGGATCGTTACCTATCAGGTGACAAGCATATCCTGTCAGCTTTGTATTGTGAGGTAAGACGGATGGCGGCCCTGATGTTACGCCAGATAGCTAATGGAGTTAATAGAGATCTCACGGATGATGAAGAATCCGAAATGTCCCATGACTCAGCCTCACGGCTTCTCTCTCAGTACTTGAAGCATCCAGGCTACAGAGTAAGGAACTTCAGAATACGGGTACGGGATGAATGTCTTTATCGACTGTTCGATGGCGGCCACCAAGACAGACCGGGCAAAAAGATAGAACGTGAGATGATGCCTATTGAGTCGGCAGAGCATGTAAAATCAGGTAATGGGAATGGCCACGAGGATACAACTTTTAGTTTTCAGGATATCATGACAGAGCATCCACGGGGTTCCCAGATGATCATAGATCTATTCAGGGCTCGTAGTTACCGGGAGGCCATACAGTCAATAGCTTCTTACGCCACAAGACGATGGATATTTGACCATGCGGTGAGACTAAGGTATGTGTATAAGCATACTAGGAGACGGAATGCCCAAAGAGCAAACCAATCTAAGTCTTGACCGCGACCTCAAACGTCAAGTAGCAGCTCTATGCAAAGAGTACGACTATCCTCTAACCAGCGTAGTAGAGGATATGCTGCGGATCTGGTTGAAGTATGCTAAGAATGGAGATAATGGAAATGGTAAGCATTAGAAGTCTTATAGATAATTATGGTAGGTGGATTAGGCTGGGGAAACGGTAGATAACGGTTATGGGATCATTTCCTAACGTAGAGACACAATTCAAGGAAGGTAACAAGGGTGGACCTGGAAGACCACCAGGAAGCGGGTATAAGCAACTCTCTCTAGGTGCTTTTGCGTCACTGATAACGGGGGAAGAGCTCATTTCGCCGAACGCACCTCGACCGATCCGGTGCCGGTTCGGCCGTAGCGCGAGGGATTGTACATGTCCTCGACATAGGTCTGCGGCAGCACGTCGATTTGCCCGGCGAGACCGCGCGCACCACATAGGCCACCGTAAACACCGCCTTGTCGGCGGCGGCGCGGTCGATGGCGGCCGTGAAGCGGTCGTCGCGGATTCGGAATTTTCCGGCTCTTCGCCATCCTCGATCCAGTCCATCGTGCCGGTGTCGCCGGACGAACCAGATACGGATTGCTCAATTTCGAAGGCCAGCCGGGAGATAGTCCGACACCATGATGCCGACCGTAATTCCGGCTTCGGCCTCGGTGATCTTCAGCACGACCGCGAAGCGATCGTTCTGCCTGGCCTTCGACACGTCGGCCGGCTTGCCGTCGAGCGTGAAATAATTGCGCTCGATCTTGAAGCCGTTCGACGCCGCGGGCTCCGGCGTGATCGGCGCACCACTGACCGAGACCACCGCCTGCACCGGTGCATCGCCAGTGTTGGTGATCTTGATCGGCTTGCCCGCCATCTCGGTGGCCTTGTAGCTGCGATAAAGCGCGGTCTTGACGGCTGCGCCGGTGAGATCGAGGCTCATCGTTTCCTTCGAAAGCGCGCGCGACGCCAGCACCAGCCAGGCGTTTTCCTGGGTCGAGGTGTAAGGCGTCAGTCCGCGCGCCACTTCGACGCGCGCGACAGCCTGCGTCAGCGTCGCCCGTCGGCGCGTTGCCTTCGCTTGCCAGCGAAACCAGCGCCGCGGCATCGCGCAAAGCGCTGCCGTAATCGACCCGGCCGAACTCCAGCACCGGCTTTGGCGCGAGGCTTTCCAGCGCGGCGGCATAGACCCGCTCTGCCCTGCTTTTGTCGCCGACCAGCGCCAGCGCCGCCGCCAGCTGCGACTTGGCGATCGGGGTCGCCAGATTGTTCAGCTTGGTGTCGGCGAGGTAGCGCAGATCGCCGATCGGCGCGGCGCCATTGCGGGCGAGCACGTAGAGCCCGTAGGCGAGATCGCGCCCGCCGTCCTTTTCGGGCTCGTTGGCGTTGACGACCGAATTGCGGATGCGATCGAGCGCGTCTTGAACAGCACATCCGGCACCGCAAATCCCTTTTCGCGGGCGCGGGTCAGGAAATCGGTGACATAGGCGTCGAGCCAGGCGTCGTCGCCGCCGGCCGACCACAGCCCGAACGACCCGTTCGAGCCTTGCCGCGCCGAGCAGCCGGTCGATGGCATCCTTGATGCGCTGATCGACTTCGGTATCGCATCGCAAGATGCGCGCCGGCCGCCAGATCGTTGACGTAAAGCAGCGGCATGGCGCGGCTGGTGATCTGCTCCGAACAGCCATGCGGATAGCGGTCCAGCGCCTTCAGGATGGTCGCGGCATCGAGCGCCGTGGACATGCTGACCGACAGCGAGACGCCGCCGGTGCCGGCACCAGATCCGAGAACATATCGGACGTCAGGGTCAGGCTCTCGCCCTTGGCCAGGGTCCGGATCGAGCGACGCGCGAGGATCTCGCGTCGCCGCCTTGACGTCGAGCGCATAATGCCGCGCCAGCGTCAGCCCGTTCGGTCCCCTGATATCGACGTCGAGTCTGCGCGGTGCCGGCGCCGCCGGCATCGAGCGCCAGCGCCATCGAGCTGCGCTGCTTGGCGGCGAGCTTGACGGTCGTGGCGGGATTGCCGGTCACCTTCACCGGGCCCGTCGTCTTGACGTTGATGGTGTAGTCGCCCGGCGCACCCTCGACGTTGTCGAGATCGAAACTCATGGTGCCGTGGTCGCCGTTGAGCAGGAAGCGCGGCAGCGTCGCCGTCAGCACCACGGGATCGCGCACCGTGACATCGGTGGTGGCGCGGCCGAGCTTGGTCGCGGTCCAGGCCACCGCCATCACGCGCGCGGTGCCGGCGAATTCCGGAATCTCGAAACTGATCTCGGCCGAGCCGTCGGCGGCGACCGTGACAATTCCGGAATACAGCGCCAGCGGCTTTTGCGTCGGCGGGCTGCCCTGCAGCTCGGCGCCGGCGGAATCGCCGCCGGTCTTGAGCTGGCCGCGGGTGCCCTGCATGCCGTCGATCAACTGCCCGTAGAGGTCGCGGATTTCCGACGTCAGTGCGGCGCTGGCCGAGATAGTAATCGTCCGGCGCCGGCGGCTTGTAGTTGGTCAGATTGAGAATGCCGACATCGACCGCGGCGACGACGATCTTGGCGTCCTCACCGGGATTTAGGCCGCCGAGCTTGACCGGCAGCTTCAGCGTGGAGTTCGGACGCACCAGCGCCGGCGGCGACAGGTTGACCTGGAGCGTGCGGGTCTTCTTGTCGATGCCGAACCATTTCAGGCCGATGGCGCGACCCGGCATCCGCAAGTGCCGCCGCATCGAGCGGGCGGCGCAGCGTCGCCACCACATAGGCGCCGGTGCCCCAATCCTTGCCGACGGGAATCTTGACCTGGGCGGTGCCTTCCTTGACGTCGATGGTCTGCGTCGTCAGCAGCCGGTCGCCCAGCACGTTGATGGTCAGCTTGCCGGCCGAGCGCGCATTGACCGACACCACCATGGTGTCGCCGGACTGGTATTCCGGCTTGTCGATCGAGGTTTCCAGCAGGTCCGGCGTGTCGGCGCTGCCGTCGGAATACCAGCCGACATCGAACTGCACCGAGGTCAGCGGACCGTCGGCCTCGGTCGATTTGACGTCGAGGCGGTAGCGGCCGGGCTGCGGCGACAGCGTGATCCGCGACGGCTTGTCGGCGGCAATGCGCAGATCGCCGTCGGCGACGCGCGTGGTCGATTTGACCGGCTCATATTCCCAGGACGAGTTCTGCCGATACCATTGATAGCGGGATTCGATCTTCAACAGCTCGTAGCGCAAGCCCGTCGCGCGCCAGCGGCTTGCCATCGGGCGCGACGAACACGACGTCGAAATCGGCCTTGTCGCCTTCGGCGACGCTCTTGTCGCCGAACAGCGGCTTGACGCCGATCATCGCCGCGCTCGGCGCCACCGGCAGCACCAGCTTGCGCTCGACCGCGCGGCCGCCGGCTTCCGCCATGCGGATGAAGATCTGGGCTTCCTGCGGACGCGTCGATGACGGCGGCTTGGCGAGGCTGACCGGGAAGGTCGCGACGCCATTGGCGTCGGCTTCGGGCAGGTCTTCGATCGGGGTGCGCTCGTTGCTGGTGGTCTCCTCGTCGGCGACGCCGAACTGGTAGCCGGGATAGCCCGGCCGCTCCGCGGCCGGCGCGACCAGCATGTCGCCTTCGAGCTGCAGGCCCGGAGGCCGGCGCGCCATAGAGGAAATGGCCGTCGACCTTGAGTTCAACGGGAGCGTCAGCTTTGATCTGCTTGTCCTTGGCGGATAAGTCGAATTCGATCCGTTCGGGGATGTAATCCTCGACCATGAAGGTGGTTTCGCCGACCGAGGCGCCCTTCGGATCGGTGAACGCCCGCACCCGCCAGGTCCCGGTCGGGACGGCGGAATTGAGCGGCACCGCCATGCTGCGGCCGCCCGCGCCCTGGTCGGCCAGCACGGCGCGGCGGAATTCGACGCCGTCGGGGCGCTCGATCACCAGCGTCAGCGGCCCGCCGGTCACGGCATTGCCCTGGCCGTCGCGCAGCAGCGCGGTGAGGTACACGGTCTCGTTGGAGCGATAGACGCCGCGCTCGGCATAGACGAAGGCATCGGCGCCGGCGGGCACCGCCCGCCCGGAGACGCCGCGATCCGACAGATCGAACGCGTTGGTCTTCAGGCTGAGGAAGGCGTAGTCGGCCTTCTCGCCCGATACCGTCAGCATCGCCGGCGACAGGCCGCCCTCGCCGCGCGCCAGCCCCGCCTCGAACAGCACGTGACCGGAATCGTCGGTCTTGCGGGTGGCCAGAATCTCGTTGTTGCGCGCGACCAGCCGCACCTCGGCCTTCGCGACCGCGTCCGTCGAGGCCAGCGAATTGACGAAGACGTGGATGCCGTCATTGCCGGAGAACGCGGTGAGGCCGAGGTCGGAAACGATGAACCATTGCGTCGCCAGCGAGGAATCGTCGTCGCTGCCCGGGGCTCTTGGCCGCGGCCGTCATGACATAGACGCCCGGCTGCAGATCGCCCAGCGCCTGATCGACCGGAAACGCGGTCGTGACGTCCTGATTGAGCGTGGTCGCGGTGGCGAGTTCGCCCGACCAGACCTTGACGCCGCGCTCGTCGCCGAGACTGGAAAGCTCATAGCGGCTCAGCGCGCGCTGGAAATCGCTGTCGATCACGGTGTTGATCAGGTTGCGGTCGCCGATCCGGAACACGTTGACCGATACCGCAGGCGTGTTGACGCTGACCAGGGGAATGCCGCGCTGGCCGGTGCGCGGCAGCACATAGGCGCGCCCGGTGAAGCGCACGAACGGCTTGCGGTCGCGCACATAGATATTGAATTCGGCCGATTTCGGCAGGGTTTCCTTGACGGTGGACGGCAGGCCGGCGCGCAGATTGACGTTGTAGCGCTCGCCGTGCTTCAGCCCGTCGACGCAAAGCTGCTTGCCTTCCGACGTCAGCGCCGGCTTGTCGTTGCCGGCCAGCGCCAGGAACGGCGCGAAGTCGGTGCGTTTGGCCAGTTCCTCGGAGAACTGGAAGCAGGCGCGCGGCGAGGCCGCGTCGGAATCGACGGTGTAGTCCAGCAGCCGGAAGCCGTGCTCGTCGCGCAATTTCTCGTAACTGCCGCGCACCTCGGCGACCTCGCGCAGGTCGAGCGACAGCCGCAAGCTATCCAGCGCCGGCCGCCACAGCTTGCGCTCGGACATCGCCCGGCCGAGCACGGCCAGCGCGTCGGCCTCCTCGCCGGCGTTGCCGGCGCGCTGATAGGCGATGTAGGCCGCGGTCGAGGCGCGCTCCAGCAGGAAGGTCTGCTCGCTGGAGTTCGTCGGCGAGATCTGGAAAATGGCGCGGGCCAGCCTCAGCCAGTTGCCGCTGTCGTCGGGCGTGGTGGCGGCGATCTGGCCGAGGATCTGCAGGCCGGTGCGGAAATCGCTACGCTTGAAGGCGGCGTCGGCGTCGGTTTTCAGGGTCGCGCTGGTTTTGGCGACGGGCACCTGCCTCGCTCTTGATCTGGGCCTCCAGCTTGATCGCCGAATCGGCGAGATCGTCGCGTTTGAAGGCCTTTTCCGCCGCCTGCGCCGTGACCAGGCCAAGCGCCAGCGTTGCGCAAAGTGTCGCGGCGCGAACCAAACCGATCATGATGGAGCTCCCTGGCGCGGACGACGCCGCGTGTCTGACAGAAGTGCGCTAAAAGGTGACGGACTGATGGCGGCGGAACAGACGGGCGAAAAAGTCGCATGCGACATTTGTCGTAAGCCGAGCCCTTCGGCTGTGCCGGCTGCGGCGCAGCATTGCGTTAAGGGCGGACCGACGCAACGGTCCACCGCTAGGCTTTGTCGCCGGGCCGCAGAAAACGGTTCGGAGCGGGCTTGGCGGCAAAGCGGATTTTTCATATTGGCAATGGTATAAAGCCGCCAACGGTCCCATAGCTCAACTGGATAGAGTAACGGATTTCTACTCCGTGGGTTGCAGGTTCGAATCCTGCTGGGATCGCCAAAACCCCGCCCAGTCCCTCCGAGCGCGCCGTGAATTTCCCGGCGATGCCGCCCGTCCGATCCTCACCGGCACGTGAACTGGTTTCCTGGAATCGGTTCCGACGAAACCAATTTCTTCGCTCCAGAAGCCATTTTTCGGAGGCCGCGAAAACGGCCGGAAACGAACACCGGTCAGGATTGCGGCCAATGATCAACAATGGAGTTCGATCATGGCAGCATTACTCACCTTGATCTATCGCGAGTATTGCAGGGCACGCCTCGCCGAGATGCACAGGTATCGCCGGGGTGCCTGATACCTCGAGGCGCTGGCACCTGCAGGAAACCTGCCAGCCGGCGAATTGCTCATGGAGCGTTTTTCATCGTTCATATTGGAGCGGCACAATGGGACCGCGAACAGAATAAAACTGATCCCGCAGGTTTAGCCGACATTTGGCGAAACGCGGAACAATGGCGCGCAGAAGACATCGGTGCGTCGCTCGGCTACTTCCTTGAGGAGCGACGGCGGGTCAAAGCCTCCGACACGGAAAACCGGTATCCCCAGGGCGATCCGATCTTCAGGTAAGACCGCAGCTACTTTGGTGGCCTTAGCCCACCTGGTGCCGTCCAGCCCGTGTTCACAGACTTCAAGGGGTCCTCGACCAGCAGCATCTTCCGGACCTGCTCGCACTGGGGACACTCGAAGGTCCCCCTTGGGCCTCGCTCGATCCGCGCCAGCATCATGCGGCCCTGACACTTGGGGCAGCGCGGTCGTTCAATCCGAAGTAACGCTGGGTCTGAATGATTGTAGGCTTGAGGCAAGCAATGCACCCCTGGGCAAAGGCGGGAGCATGCAGCACTCTCAGTCACCGATGAATGCCGGGGATCGGTGCGGTGATGACACTCAATAGATTCCCATTATGTCCGGGAGTCGACTTAAAAATTGAAATCAGGGCACACCGGCCTTCACATAGGGTCAGCATCCCTCCCCGATATCGGACAGGCCGAAAATTCGAGCATTCCGTGATAGATAGCCCACAGATCGCTCGGGCAGATGGGTCATTTCAGGCTTCGAGACGTGCAGCTGCGATGTCGGTTCAGTTCGCGCCGGCTATGTCTGCTGCCGTACCGGCGCCGTGCAACTCGGCGGTTTCTCATTGCGCCGCACCAGATTCGAGTTCCCTGCCAAATCTGAGAAAATGTTTCAGCGGGGGGAAAATAGTTATCACGCTCGGTTCCGCCCTGCGCGTTGTCAAAGGCTATGGCTATTTACAAACTGCTACAAAACACCGCGTTCGAGCCCAAGGACATTGAGCGTCTGGTGATGGCTTACGAACAGACCTTGCGTGCGCTACGCCTGAAAGATCGTAGCGACCCTATCACGCAGCTTGTCGCCGAAAAGATCGTTGCGATTGGCCGGTTGGGGATTGAAGACCCCGCGGAGATTTCCAAACTGGCACTTAAAGAGCTGGAGGGCCGATAGCGCTGTTATCGGAGGCCCCGGGCCGGTCCGATCCCGGTAGAGCCGCCTCGCGGGCTTCGGTATAGCTGGGGGCCGAGGTCCCTTATTCGCGGCGCGGAGATACCTCTGCGAGGCCGGAGCTTCTGCCGGAGGTGCGCGGCGCGCCGGCGCACTGGATTATCCAGCTGATTGAGATAGGCCAGCCAAATCGTCAGGAGGTCGTCGTGGCGCCGACGACGCCCAGGCCGGTATTTTTTGGGATCGTCAGGTCGAGTCCCCATGGGCGCAAGGTTAACCCAGGGATGGTTTAGGGCAGGTAAACAGACCCGGTCCGGATGCCAAATGTCGCGCTGCAGCACCGCCTCGCTGGCTGAGCCAATGCCGGGGCTTACTGGGCCGGGATCACGTTGCAGTTCGTGCGCCCCGACATCAGGCAGTCCTGCATCTTGCTGGTCGCGGTCAGCTCGTGGGCAAGCCACAACCCCACCACCAGCAGGATAACCGCGATCGCCAGTCCGGCGATCGCGCCACGCCGGTTTCCGCCTTGTTCGGGCTCGGTCATTGCTTTGGAAGTCCGAAAACCGTTGATGTGAGATATAACGCGGTGCCGGCCCGCTGTTACCACTCATCTGCGCCAAAAATAACCGCGGGTTCACCCTTATGGCCCTTATTTTGATGGCTTCCCGCCGCACGCGGATGTACACCGCTCCCGTTCATGCAGGCGCCATGGCCCTGACCTCACGTGTCGGCGAAGCCGGTCATCCCACAACAAACAAGAAAGCGACAAGGCCCGTTCAATGAGTGGATTCAAGGAACCTAGCTTCGCGGACCGCCAGAAGGCGGCGCAGGAAGCAAGGAAGAACATTCTGGACAAGTTTCGCAGCCAGCCGGGCGCCGACGATCCCACGGTGGTGCAGCGGCGGGCCGAGCGCGAGGCGCAGGCCGCCGAGCGCGCCAAGGCCAAGCTGACGCGCGAGGCCGCCAAGGCCGAGCAGAAACTTCGCGACGCCGAGGCCGCGGTGCAGGCCGCTGCCCAGCTCGCGCGTGAAAAGGAAGAGGCCACCGCAAGAGAGGCCGCGCTTGAGGGCGAACGCAAGGCGGCGCGCGACGCGCGCTATGCGGCGCGCAAGAAGCGAAAATAGCCACCTGTTTCCGGGCGGGCTGCGCCCGGACGTCACAGGCCCGCCCGCAATCGGGGCGAGCCTGCGCTGTAGAAAGGCGCGATCCTACTTCTTCATCCCGTCGTCTTTCTTCATGCCGTCATCTTTCTTCATGCCGTCGTCCTTCTTCATGCCGTCCTTGGACATCGTGTCCTTCTTCATGCTGTCCTTGGCCATGGAGTCCTTCTTCATGCCGTCGTCCTTGCCCATCTTGTCCTGGGCGAAGGCGGCGGGCGCCAGTGCCAGGCTGAGCGAAAGGACGGTGGCCGAAAGTCCGAGTGCGAGGCGAGTGCTAATGGTCATCTGTGGTCATCCCTTGAACGGTCTTGAAAGCGACTGATGCCGCTATGTTCAGGACGGCCCCGCGAGCGCGTTTGTTACCAGCTGCCGGAAAATTTTCTTGTGATGGGCTTTTTGACGCCGCTATGGGGTTGCAATGAAGGCGGGCCAAAACATGCCGATCGGTGCTTCCTTCGGTCTATATCTTTCGGCAGGTGTGCGTCGCAACAACCCGGCGCGCCGCCGGACCCGGCCTCGAACTATCAGATTAGAGAGAATCCCGTTCAATACCGGCTAGTATGACCGCGAGGACGGTCGACCGTTCCAATCAACAATCGCCTAGGGAGATTTCCATGCTCACACGACGCCATGTCCTCGTTTCAGCGGTCGCCGCGCCCGCCATCTTGCGTTTTGGCACCGGAACCGCTGAGGCCGCGACCACGCTGAAAATATCGCACCAGTTTCCGGGCGGCACCATCGACAAGGGCGATTTCCGCGACCGGATGTGCCGGGTGTTCGCCGCCGAAGTGGCCAAGCGCAGCAAGGGCGAGTTGGCGGCCGAGGTCTATCCGAACTCCTCGCTGATCAAGACCAACGCGCAATTCTCGGCAATGCGCAAAGGCGCGCTCGATATCAGCCTGTATCCGATGCCCTATGCGGGCGGCGAATTGCCGGAGACCAATATCGGACTGATGCCCGGCCTGGTCTCGACCTACGATCAGGGCCTGAGCTGGAAGACCAAGCCGATCGGCAAGGCGCTGACGGATTTCCTGGCCGACAAGGGCATCATTCTGCTCACCTGGGTCTGGCAGGCCGGCGGCGTCGCCAGCCGTTCGCGCCCGATTGTCGCTCCGGAAGACGCCAAGGGCCTCAAGGTCCGCGGCGGCTCGCGCGAAATGGACATGGTGCTGCAGGCCGCCGGCGCATCCGTGCTGTCGGTGCCATCGAATGAAATCTACGCGGCGATGCAGACCGGCGCCTGCGACGCCGGCATCACCTCCTCCACCAGCCTGATTTCGTTCCGTCTCGAGGAAGTCTCGAAGTCGCTGACCTCGGGCGCCGGCGCGTCCTACTGGTTCATGCTGGAGCCGCTGATGATGTCGAAGTCGATTTTCGACGGCTTGCCGAAAAATCACCAGGACATCATTCTCGCGGTCGGCTCCGAGCTGGAAGCGTTCGGCAAGAAAGGCGCCCAGGACGACGACGTCGAAGTGGCCAAGGTCTATGAAAAGGCCGGCTGCAAGATCAGCGCGCTTGATGTCGCCACCGTCGGCAAATGGCGCGACATCGCGCGCGACACCGCGTGGAAGGATTATGGCGCCAAGACCGCGACCGCGGCCAACCTGTTGAAGCTCGCCTCCGACGTCTCCGCATGATGCACGGTCCGCTCACGGATCAAAATGAGCTTTCGATCGCCGCCCCGCGCAATCCGCGCGTGGCGGCGGTCGAACGCTTGCTCGCCTTGTGCAACAACATCATCGTCGTCATTGCCGCGATCGCGCTGATCGCGGCCTGCGCTATCCTCAGTTACAGCGTGCTCAGCCGCGCCCTGTTTCACAGCGCCAATTATTGGCAGGACGAGGCAGCGGTGTTTCTGCTGGTCGGCGCGACCTTCATGACCTCGGCCTATGTGCAGGGACAACGCGGCCACATCGGCATCGAGGCGTTCGTCGGGCTGTTGTCGCCGACGGTCAACCGCGTCAGGCTGTGGCTGGTCGATGTCGCGAGCCTGCTGTTCTGCGCGTTCTTCGCCTGGAAATCCTGGACGCTCGCGCATGAAGCGTGGGTCGACGGCCAGGTGTCGAATTCGATGTGGTCGCCGCCGCTGGCGATCCCCTACGTCCTGATGGCATCGGGCATGACGCTGTTGTGCGTGCAGATCCTGCTGCAGATCGCAATTCCGCTCAGCGGTAGGGCGCGCCGATGACCGTGCTCGGTATCGGCATCAGCTACGGCGCGGCCACCCTGTTTGCGATGTTTTCGGGCATGCCGATCGCGTTTGCGCTGGGCGCCGTCGCTGTGGTGTTCATGGGCATCTACATGCCCGCCGCCTCGCTCGATACCGTGACCCAGAACGTCTACGAGGAGATGGCCTCGATCACGCTGCTGTCGATCCCGCTGTTCATCCTGAAGGGGGCGGCGATCGGCAAATCCCGCGCCGGCCAGGATCTGTATTCGGCGCTGCACGCCTGGCTGCACCGCGTGCCCGGCGGGCTCGGCGTCGCCAACGTGTTCGCCTGCGCCCTGTTCGCGGCGATGGCGGGGTCGTCGCCCGCCACCTGCTCGGCGATCGGCTCGGCCGGCATCCCCGAAATGCGCAAGCGCGGTTATTCCGGCGGGTTCGCCGCCGGCATCATCGCCGCCGGCGGCACGCTCGGCATTCTGCTGCCGCCCTCGATCACGATGATCCTGTTCGCGGTCGCGGCGGAAAAATCGCTGGGGAGGCTGTTCCTCGCCGGCATCGGACCCGGCCTGCTGCTGGTGTCGCTGTTCGGCGCCTACGCGGTGATCCATTTTCGCAAGGAATATGCCGTGGCAAGCGCGCTCTACGCCAGGACGGGTGCGTCCTCGGCCATCCTGCAACGCGACGATTTCACCATGGCGGAGCGCTTCAACGTGCTGCCGCGGGTGCTGCCATTCGTGCTGCTGCTGACCGGCGTGATGATTGCGCTCTACGGCGGCTATGCGACCCCGTCGGAAACCGCCGGGCTCGGCGGGCTGCTCGCGCTGGTGCTGATCGCGGCGATCTACAGCGTATGGCGGCCTTCCGATCTGGCGCCGATCCTGAAATCGACCATCCGCGATTCCACCATGCTGATGATGATCATCGGCATGTCGCTGCTCTATACCTACGTGATGAGCTATCTGCACATCTCGCAATCGGCCGCGGAGTCGATTGTCGCGATGCATCTGCCGCGCTGGGAATTGCTGGCGGCGATCCTGGTCATGGTCGTCGTGCTCGGGTTTTTTCTGCCGCCGGTTTCGATCATATTGATGACCGCGCCGATCATCCTGCCGCCGCTGCGCGCGGCGAATTTCGACATCATCTGGTTCGGCGTCGTCATGACCATCGTGATGGAGATGGGACTTATCCACCCGCCGGTGGGCCTCAACATCTTCGTCATTCGCAACGTCGCGCCGGATATTCCCTTAAGCGAGGTGATCTGGGGCACGCTGCCGTTCGTGCTGTTGATGATGCTGGCGGTGGTGGTGCTATGCGTCGTGCCCGGGATTTCGACAGCCTTGCCGGATCTGGTGATGGGGCCGGACGGGGGACGGTGAAATCCTCGTCCCTGAAGAATGAAGCACGGGCCTCATGGATTCGAGACGGCCCGACGGCTCCACCTGATGGTCTAGCGCGGTCGCTCCTTGGCATTGAGCGCCGCCGCCACGCGGCTGACCGGCCCGCGCCCGATCAGCCGGCCGATGTCGTTGCTGGCCGCCACCAGTTTCGCCATATCGACCCCGGTCGCGATCCCCATGCCCTCCAGCATGTAGACCACGTCCTCGGTGGCGACGTTGCCGGTGGCGCCCGGCGCGAAGGGACAGCCGCCGAGGCCGCCGGCGGCGGAATCGATCACGCGGGCGCCCTCCTCCATCCCCGCGTATAAATTGGCGAGCGCCTGGCCGTAGGTGTCGTGAAAATGCATCGCGAGACTGGCGATCGGCACGCTGCCGGCCACCGCGCGCAACAGGGCTTTCGCCTTCAGCGGCGGTGCCGACGCCGATGGTGTCGCCGAGCGAGACTTCGTAGCAGCCGAGCTCCCAGAGCAGTATAGCAACGTCCACCACCGCCTGCGGCTTGACCTCGCCATCAAAGGGGCAGCCGAGCACGCAGGAGACATAGCCACGCACCTTGATGCCGTCAGCCAAGGCGCGCGCCACCACCGGCTTGAAGCGCTCAATGGATTCGGCGACCGAGCAATTGATATTGGCGCGCGAAAACCCTTCCGACGCCGAGGCAAATACCGCGATCACTTTGGCGCCGGCCGCGCGCGCGGCCTCATAGCCCTTTTCGTTGGGGACCAGCACATGGAATTCGCTGCCGGGATGATGGTTGACGCCGCGCAGCACGGCATCCGAATTCACCATCTGCGGGATCGCTTTCGGCGACACGAAGGCCCCGACTTCGACGGTATGCAGCCCGGCCGTCACCAGCGCCTCGATGAAGGCAATGCGATCCGCGACGCTGACCGGCGTCTTTTCGTTTTGCAGGCCGTCGCGCGGGCCGACTTCGACGATGCGGACCAAATCGCTCATTGCTGGTCTCACGAAGCCAAGGGCTCGACCTCGGCGAGTTCGACGCCTTCCTGCACGATGTCGCCGACCTTGCATTTTATCAGTTTCAGCACGCCCGCGAACGGCGCGCGCAAGGTCTGCTCCATCTTCATCACTTCAAGGGTCAGGATCGGTGCGCCCTTCTCCAGGCTGTCGCCGACCTCGGCCAATAGCGCAACCACGGTGCCCGGCAGGGTGCCACGATCTTGTCCTCGCCGACCTGCTCTTCGGTCTCGCCGCCGAACGGATCGACCCAATGCAGATCGAAGCGGCCATTGCGCGTGCGCAGATAAAGTTCATGACCTTCCACGACCGAGACGACGTGGGATTTCATGCCGTCGAGCGTGAGATCGAAGCCGCCATCGTCCCGCGGCGACGACGCAAAGGCAATTTCGCGTTCGCCGACCGACAGCGCCGCGGGACCGCCGCCATAGGTGAGACGGATCTCATGTTCCGCGCCCTGCCCGTGGCGAAACGTGAAAAGCCGCTGCCGCCGGCCGACCGGCATCCAGCCGGGCGTCGCCACGGTGAAGGTGACTCGGCGCGCGCGGCCCGCGTCTCCTCGCCGAGGATGGCCGCTACCGCCGCACAAAGCTCGAGATCGCCGGGAGCGGCGGCTGCCGGTGTCAGATTCTTCAATTCACGCTCGATGAAGCCGGTGTCGACGACGTTTGCGCGCACATCCGGATGCGTCAGCAGCGCCGACAGGAATGGGATATTGGTGACAATGCCGCGAACATCCGACTGCTTCGAGCGCCGCGATTGAGCCGCTCGATCGCGGCGTCCCGGGTCGGCGCCCACGCGATCATCTTGGCCAGCATGGCGTCGTAGTGGGGCGAGACCGCATCGCCCTCGCGGTAGCCGGCATCGATGCGCAGGCCGTCCGCCGCCTCCGGCATGCGCCAGGTCCGAATCCTGCCAACCGACGGCATGAAATTCCTGTGCGGATTTTCCGCATAGACCCGCGCCTCGATGGCGTGGCCGTTCAGCCTGATCTGATCCTGCGCCAAGGGAAGCTTTTCGCCGAAGGCGACGCGGAGCTGCCATTCCACCAGATCGATGCCGGTGATCAGTTCGGTCACGGGATGCTCGACCTGCAGCCTCGTGTTCATTTCAATAAAGAACACGTCCTTGCCGTCGGACACGAACTCGATGGTGCCGGCGCCGACATAGTCGACCGCGGCGGCCGCCTTGCGGGCGGCGGCACAGACCGCCTCGCGCTGAATCGCGTCAAGCGTCGGCGACGGCGCTTCCTCGATCACCTTCTGGTGCCGCCGCTGCAAGGTGCACTCGCGCTCGAACAACGACAGCAGATTGCCGTGGCTGTCGCCGATGACCTGCACCTCGATGTGGCGCGGATTTTGGACGAACTTCTCGATCAGCATCCGATCGTCGCCGAAGGCGGCCTTCGCCTCGCGCTTGGCGCTGACGATGGCGGCCGCAAGCTCGCCGGCCGAGCGCACGATGCGCATGCCACGACCACCGCCGCCGGCGGAGGCCTTGACCAGGACCGGAAAGCCGATCTGGTCGGCGGCTTTTGCCAGTGTCGCCTCGTCCTGGGCTTCGCCGTGATAGCCCGGCACCAGCGGCACGCCGGCCTGCTCCATCAGCATTTTCGAGCCCGACTTCGAACCCATCAGCCGGATCATGGCCGCGGTCGGGCCGACGAATACCAGACCCGCGTCGAGGCAGGCTTGCGCGAATTCCGCGCTCTCGGACAGAAAGCCGTAGCCGGGATGCACGGCTTCAGCGCCGCTCTTGCGCGCCGCTTCGATCACGCGCTCGATGTTGAGATAGCTGTCGCGCGCCCGCGCCGGCCCGAGCAGCACCGCCTCATCGGCCATGGCGACATGCATCGCGTCGCGGTCGGCCTCGGAATAGACCGCGACCGTGCGCAGGCCGATCGCGGCAGCGGTGCGGATCACGCGGGCTGCAATCTCGCCGCGATTGGCGATCAGCAATGTGCGAAACCGCCGGTACTGTTGGGGGCGATGCATCATCACATCCTGAACAGGCCAAAACGCGTGGGCTCGATCGGCGCATTCGCCGCCGCCGAAAGGCCGAGGCCGAGCACCAGCCTGGTATCGGCGGGATCGATCACGCCGTCGTCCCACAGCCGCGCGGTGGCGTAATAGGGATTGCCCTGGGTCTCGAATTGCGCGCGCGTCGGCGCCCGAAACTCGTTTTCCTCTTCGATCGACCAGGTATCGCCCTTCGCCTCGATATTGTCCCGCCGCAACTGGCTCAGCACCATCGCCGCCTGCTCGCCGCCCATCACCGAGATCCGGGCGTTCGGCCACATCCAGAGGAAACGCGGGCTGTAGGCGCGGCCGCACATGCCGTAATTGCCGGCGCCGTAGGAGCCGCCGATCACGACGGTGAATTTCGGCACGCCCGCGGTCGCCACCGCCGTCACCAGCTTGGCGCCGTCGCGCGCGATGCCGCCGGCTTCGTATTTCTTGCCGACCATGAAACCCGTGATGTTCTGCAGGAACACCAGCGGAATATTGCGCTGGCAGCACAGCTCGATGAAATGCGCGCCCTTCAGCGCACTCTCGCTGAACAGAATTCCGTTGTTGGCGATGATACCGACCGGATAGCCCCAGATATGGGCGAAGCCGCAGATCAGGGTCTGGCCGTACAATTTCTTGAATTCGTCGAACTCCGAACCGTCGACCACGCGCGCGATGATGTCACGCACGTCGTACGGCTTGCGGCCGTCGGCGGGAACCACACCATAAATCTCCTCACGCGCAAAAAGCGGCTCGCGCGGTTCGCGCATGTTGAGAGCAGCGCGCGTCGGCGGCTTCAGCGTGGCGACGATGCGCCGCGCAATGCCGATCGCATGGCTGTCGTTCTGCGCATAGTGATCGGTGACGCCGGATTGCCTCGAATGCACGTCGGCGCCGCCCAGTTCTTCCGCGGTGACGACCTCGCCGGTGGCCGCCTTCACCAGCGGCGGTCCGCCGAGAAAAATCGTGCCCTGATTGCGCACGATGATGCTTTCGTCCGACATCGCCGGCACATAGGCGCCGCCCGCGGTGCACGAGCCCATCACGATGGCTATCTGCGGAATGCCGAGCGCCGACATCTGCGCCTGATTGTAGAAGATGCGGCCGAAATGCCGTTCGTCGGGAAAAATCTCGTCCTGCTGCGGCAGGAACGCACCGCCGGAATCGACCATGTAGATGCAGGGCAGATTGTTCTGCCGCGCAATATCCTGGGCGCGAAGATGCTTTTTCACGGTCATCGGATAATAGGTGCCGCCCTTGATGGTCGCGTCGTTGGCGACGACCATGCATTCGCGCCCGGATATCCGCCCGACGCCAGTGACGATGCTGGCCGAATGCACGTCGCCGCCATAGAGGCCGTGCGCCGCCAGCGGCGACAGTTCGAGAAACGCCGTGCCGGGATCGATCAGAAGATCGACGCGCTGGCGCGCCAGCATCTTGCCGCGCGAGGTATGCCTGTTGCGCGACGCCTCGCCGCCGCCGCCGGCGACCTGATCGAGCTTTTGCCGGAGTTCTGCGACCAGCGCGCGCATCGCCTCGGCGTTGCGGGCAAAATCGGAAGAGGTGGGGTCGGTGGTGGAATGAAGCGGCATGGCCTTCAGCAGTCTATTGTGCGCCGCAATTTGCGCATCGGGGCTGGCGTCATGGTGTCATTGCGCCGCCGCCTTAGGCAACCCAGAACTTTCGGATCCCTGAGGGAAGCCCGGCAAATGCCTCCGGCGATCGCGACCCTAGTGGGTCCAGGGCTCGCCGCGCCGGAATGCAAAATTGTCGGCATAGGCGGCTTGCCGGCGTGCCGGCTCCTTCGGCTCGATCACCTGATAGGCAATGCCCTCGCGCTCGCAATAGGCCACCGCCTCTTCCTTGGTGTGGAAGCGAATGGTGAGCTGCTGCTTCATGTCGCCGGAGGAGGTCCAGCCCATCAAGGGCTCGATCGCGCGTGGCTGCTCGGGCTCGTAATCGAGCTGCCATTCCCTGGTCTTGGCGGTCCCTGATTGCATCGCGTTTTTGGCGGGCTTAAAGATGCGTGCGGTCATGGATGATCGGGCCCCGTGAGAAATACGGCGTTGAAGCGCGTAGTGGAAACGGCCAGGATAGTATAGAGACACCTTTCAGGAATTTGATCGGTGATTCCCAACCCTGGACGCTACATTTTCGCGACCGGTATAGTCATTATGCCGCGCTGTGACAATCTTCGCCGTTTGCACGGCTGACCCCCGCTATCCCTGCTGCTCGATCCTCTCGAAAGCATCATTTCGAAACGGCCCCCATGAAAATCAACGCCACCCTTCCCGAAAAAGGCCGCGATCTCCGGCTCGACCTGTTTCGCGGGGTCGCCAACTGGGCGATTTTTCTGGACCATATTCCCGACAACGTCGTGAACTGGATCACCACGCGAAATTATGGCTTCAGCGACGCCGCCGATCTCTTCGTTTTCATTTCGGGGTATACCGCGTCCTTCGTCTATGCCCGGATGATGCTCGAACGCGGCTTCATCGTCGGAGCCACCCGGCTGACCAAGCGGGTCTGGCAGCTCTACGTCGCCCATATCATTCTGTTCGTCATTTACATCGCCTCGATCAGCTATCTCGCGCTGCGGTTCGGCGATTCCGAGATCATCAACGAGTTCAATGTCGCAGGTCTGGTCGACAATGCGACCGAAACGCTGCGCCAGGGCTTGATCCTCAGATTCAAGCCGGTCAACCTCGACGTGCTTCCGCTCTACATCGTGCTGATGGGATTGTTTCCGCCGGTACTGTGGCTGATGCTGCGTCAGCCCAATTGGACGATGCTGGCATCGATCGTGCTGTGGCTTTCCGCCCGGCAGTTCGGCTGGAATTTCACGGCCTATCCCGCGGGCGCCTGGTACTTCAACCCGTTCTGCTGGCAGGTGTTGTTCGTGTTCGGCTCCTGGTGCGCGCTCGGCGGCGCCAGGAGGTCGATATCGATCATCAATTCGCCCGATCACGCTCTACTTCTGCATCGCCTATCTCATCCTCTGCGCTGGTGATGACCATGGCGGGCAGGTTTCCGGATTTCGGCGCGATGTTCCCGCACTGGCTCTATTCAACCTTCAATCCCAACGACAAGACCAATCTCGCGCCCTATCGCTTCATGCATTTCGTGGTGATCGTGATCCTGGTCATCCGGTTCGTCCCCAAGGACTGGCCCGGCCTGGAATGGAAGGTGTTCGATCCCGCTCATCGTCTGCGGTCAGCAGTCGCTCGCGGTGTTCTGCGTCGGCGTCTTTCTGTCCTTTGTCGGACATTTCGAACTGATGATGAGTTCGGGCTCGCTGTTTGCGCAGATCTTTGTCAGCGTGACCGGCATCGCGATCATGACCGTGGTCGCCTACTACATCTCCTGGTCGAAGCGGCAGGACAAACCGCTGCCCAAGGCAGCGCCGGCCAAGGCAGCCTGATCAAACCAATCTCATCGAGGTTGGCTGATCGTTTCTGCCCGAATCCGACCTTCTCCCCTAACGGCGGGGCCCGGTAACCAGCCTGCCTTTCGATGAAAACCCGCCCCACTCCGCAGACCAGCCGAAGCCATCCTGGCTTCGCGTTCCCTGCAGCGCGAACGCGGCGCCCTGGGGATCCCGGCATCGGACGATCCAGCCACCGCCCGGCAATTCAAGCGGACCCTTGAAGACCTGGCCGCCAGCGGCCTTCACGCGCTCCGCCGCCGCGTCGATGTCGTCGATATTGAAGTAATAAAGCCAGAATGGAACCGGATCCTCCGGACGTTTGGTGAACATGCCGCCGATCGTCTGCCCGTCGGCGGAGAACAACTGATACGTGCCGGTCGGGCCGATGTCCGCATCCGCCTTCTGCCAACCAAAAAGCTCGCCGTAGAAAGCAAGCGCCTTCTCCCAGTCGGCGGCGTGCAGCTCATGCCAGCCCACGCGCCCCAGTTTGCCGAGATCGGCGGGCTGCTGTTGGCCGGCTTTCAGACCCTTGACCAACCCAAGCGTCGCCGTTTGCGGGTCAGCGACAACCGAAATGCGGCCGATATTGCTGTCGGTCGGCGGGACGTACACGGCTCCGCCGAGACGCTTGATCCGGTCGGCGGTGG
Source organism: uncultured Alphaproteobacteria bacterium (assembly GCA_963735835.1). GTDB lineage: Bacteria > Pseudomonadota > Alphaproteobacteria > Rhizobiales > Xanthobacteraceae > Bradyrhizobium. Next base: position 28,972 of record CAVTNA010000014.1, read on the forward strand.
CGTCCGTGTCCTTGACGCTGACATACCCCATCCACCTCGGCGTCGCGCCCATTTTCCTTGCCTCCTCCGGCAGGTCCATGAGTCCGGCTACCGGGGCCCCTTCAGAGGTGAGCAGGGTGTAGGCCAGATCCGAAGTCGACGCATCCTGCGCGCCCCAGCCCACGACCGCGGTGTAGAAGGCCCTGGCGGCCGCCGGGTCGGTCGTTATCAGCTCGTACCAGGCGAAACGTCCGTGATGATCGACCATGTCGGTTTCTCCGTTCGAGCCCAGCGCACCCCTGGCCCAGCACCAAGGGCCGGCAGCACTCGATTCCTGATTGCAGGCTTCGATGCAATTTATGACATTATTTGACCGACGGGCGGCGAGACCGTTACTTGATTCAGCCGCCCTGCGCTCGCGCTATAGTTGTCCGGGACAGCAGCGATCAATGCATTATGAGCTCCGCTAAGCGGCGCCGGCAGCCGTTCATGAACGGTCGTTCATGAACATGAAACCTGCAAATCGTTGCGCCGCACGTCACTGCACTACGCGTAAGCAGTCTTGCATGGTGCATTTCCGAAGCGTAGACTTTGCCGGCGGGACTCTAGAACATCGTCTTACAGGTATGGAGGAATGCGACTATGCCACAGGTGAAGCAATCTTCGAAGCGAAAACGTGTGACGAAAGCCGTACCGGTGTTAGGGGCCGCCGGGTTGACCTTTTCACTAGTGGGAGGCGCATCCGCGGCGGCGGTGCCGACACAGGATGTTCCGCAAACGCCGAACATCGCACCGAGTCACGCCATCACGCTTGGTGAAGAGGAAATCGCCGACGTCAGCCTCGCGACATTCTATGTTTTCGACAAGGAGAACACGGCATGCGGCCCGGAGCGGCGTGCAGCTCGCCTGGCGCGGCTGCGGTGGCTGCAGAGGCTGCAGGGGTTGCAGGGCCTGCAGAGGTTGCGGTGGATGCGGTGGATGCGGCTGCGGCGGAGGCTGCTGCTCTGTCGTGGGGAGCTTGCCGCATCTGCTAGACCGGACCGCTTTCCGATTACGTTGACAAACGCAGGTCGTTATGGCCGGGTTCGACAAAGTCGACCCGGCCAATCCATGTCTTGTTTGCCGTGTTGCAATCCTGTGCGGGCAGGCTTGCGCATGACGGCCGCGGGTCTCCAGCCTTATCGATAAATGCCAGCGCGCGAGCTGGACGAGGAAATTCCAGTGGTCGGAGAATACGCCTTGCGCCGGCGATCCGAGGTGGTGGGCAAGGTGCGCGTGCTGACGTCATGAAGGCCGATCGCAAAGACCAGAGTTGCGCGACACGCCCGCAAAGAAGTTGCGCAATTCGCGCCAAATTTCACGGTCTATGTGCTGCCGCCCGATGTCGTCTGCCTCTATTCCGAGGACCGGAAGTTCTTCCTTCACGGCGAGCTTTATTGCGCGCTCGCCTCCGCCATCGGAAAAGGCGGAAAGAGCCTTCCGGAGCTCGTTCGCGATCTGGGACGGGAGTTTCCGCCCGACAAGATCGAAGAAGCCCTCAAGCGGCTGATCGAACGCCGCTATATCGTTCCGGCATCGCCCGCTGCCGCCGGCGCCGTGGCCGGCTACTGGGCGAGCCTCGGCCTGCCGCCTGGGATCGCGGAGCAAAATCTCGGAAATTGTCGGGTGCGCATTCAATCGATCGATGTGCAGGGTGGGGCTGCGCTCGGTGCCGCCCTGAGCGAGCTCGGCGTTCGCGTCGTCAAGCGTTCCCCTGACCTGACGGTCACGCTGGTGAACGATTATCTCGAACGACGTCTGGCCGAATTGAACCGGCAGCGTGTGTCGGATCGATACGCCCTGGCTGCTGGTCCAGCCGTCCGGCGCCTTTCCGCTGGTGGGACCGGTGTTCAGCCCGGGCGAGAGCGCCTGCTGGACCTGCCTGTTCGATCGCATGATCCGAAATCGCGAGGTCAAGGGGTTTCTCGACCGCGGGCCGGCGCGCGCTGTCGCCGTTTCACCGCTCGCCCGCAAGACGCTCGGACAAAGCGCCATCCAGTTTGCCGCCGTCGAAATCGCCAAGGCGATCGCCACCGGCTTTCGCACCGAGTTGCACGATCACATCGTCAGTCTCGATCTGCTGGGCTCGACGGATCGTCAAGCACTACGTGGCGCCCCGCCCGCAATGTCCGACCTGCGGCAGCAAGAAGCTGCGGGACCCGCGCCGCGCGCCGGCGCCGATCGAGCTCGGCGCCGGCGCCAAGCTGGTCATGACCAGCGGCGGATACCGCACCGTGTCGTCGCGGGCCACGGTCGCACGCTTCCGAAAGCATGTGAGCCCGCTCACCGGCGTGGTCACGCGGCTCGAGCGGATCGAAGCCGATCTGCCGATGAACACCAACTTTTATGCCAGCGCACAATTTCTCGGCGCCGGCCCAGAACGTCAACGAACTCAGGGCGGGACTGACCGGCGGCAGCTTCGGCAAGGGCTCCACCGCCGAGCAGGGCGAAGCCAGCGCGCTGATGGAGGCGATCGAGCGCTATTCGGGAATTTTCCAGGGCGACGAGATCAGGGTGACGCGGCGGTTCACGGATTTTGCGCCGGGCGATGCCATTCTTCCCAACGACGTCCTGCTGTTCAGCGACGCGCAGTCACCGGCCGGAGCAGACCGGCGGACGAGGATTCACACGAGACGCACACGGCCCCGGATCCCTTCGATCCATCGGCCAAGATCGAATGGTCGCCGGTCTGGTCGCTGCGCGACAAACGCTTCAGATATCTTCCGACCAGCCTGTTGTATTTTTTCTACAGCGGCCCCGCCGCCTTCCATGCGGATTCCAACGGCTGCGCGGCCGGCAACACGCTCGAGGAAGCCATCGTCCAGGGCTTCCTCGAACTGGTGGAGCGGGATGCCTACGCGATCTGGTGGTACAACCGGTTGCAACGGGCGGAAGTCGATCTCAGCCAGTTCGACGATTCCTACATCCGCGATCTGCAAGCCCAGCTTGCCGACACCGGACGCAGGCTCTGGGTGCTCGACGTCACCAGCGATCTCGGCGTTCCCACCTATGTCGCGATATTGCACTGGATGCAGAACGGACAGGAAAATATCGAGTTCGGTTCCGGCGCGCATTTCGATCCCCGCATCGCCATGCTGCGTGCGTTGACGGAGCTGAACCAGTTCCTGTCGATCGGCCTGATGGGAGGCGGAACCGGCGAGAAATCGAGCCTCGACGGCGCAACTCCATTGCGGCTGGAGGACTATCCCTTCCTGACGCCGAGCGGCACCGGCTGCCAACCCGGCTCCGGCTCGGAAGGTCGGTCTTCTCGACAACACGCGCCGACAGGTGGACGCCTGCGTCGACATCGCCAGGCGCGCCGGCCTCGATTTCCTCGTTCTCGATCAGACGCGGCCCGATGTCGAGGTGCCGGTCGTCCGGGTGATCGTTCCGGGATTGCGGCATTTTTATCGCCGCTTCGGGCCGGGCCGGCTTTACGATGTTCCGGTCAAACTCGGATTGCTGGATCGGCCGCTGCCGGAAAGCGAGCTCACGCCGTTCCTTCCGCACACCTGAGGGGCATCCGGCTTGCGCGCTCCCGCAGAAAAAGAAGAGGCGGCGGATCGCGCCAGCCGGTCATTTCCGCCCGGCTGAGCGCTCACATCACGCTCGAAGCGCGCGCGGACGGAACTATCGCTCGCCTGCTTCGACGGCTATTCGGACGGCGTGGGAAAGTTCAGCGCCGAGGCGGTGAAGCGCGCGCAGGAGCTGCGCACGGGTCTGCCGCTCGCCTCGCTTTGCGCCGCGGCGCCGCGAGTCGACGAAGGAAATCGATCTACTGGTCCGGCGATTGGCGCGGCGCGGTCTTCTGGAGTATCGCCTCGGGCATGCGACGACAAGGACCAGGTCGTCATCGAACCGCAGGTTCCCGACTATTGGCCGCAAACGCCAAAGCTCGGCGATGCCGACACGATCGTTCTGTCGCGGTTTGCCTATCTGCGGCGGCGCGGCAATGAGATGGTGCTGGAATCGCCGCGCGCCGGCGCGCTGTTCAAACTTTGCGATCCGGAGATCGCGGCCGCCCTCGCGATGCTGTCGACGCCGCAGAAAATCAGCCGGTTCCGGCGGCAGGAGCGGCTTTCCGGGGCTTGAGCTTCTCGCCTTGCTGGTGGATTGCCAGATTCTTTTCAAGGTCGACGCAGCCGGCGGCGATGGCCTGCGCCCGGCCGAAGGCGACGACAAGCTCGTTCTCTGGGACTTTCACGATCTTCTGTTCCACACCCACAGCACGGAAGGCCGGCAGGCCAACCCGCTGGGCGGGCTTTATCCCCATGCCGGCGCCATCGCGCCGCTGCCGGCGGTGCGGCCGCGCTGGCCCGGAAAGAAAATCGATCTGCGCAAGTTTTCGGCCGCGCCTTCTGCGACATCTCGCCGTTCGCGAAGCTGCTGCGTCGAACGTCATTCGACGCGCGAGTTCGACGACCGGCAGCCGATCACGCTTGCCGAGCTTTCACGGTTTCTCGACAGCACCGCGCGCGTCCGGTCGAAATGGAAAAGCGGGCTCGATTTCGGCGACGGCGGTCCCGATGTCGAGTATGCCGCAAGGCCCTATCCGTCGGGCGGCAGCGCTTACGAGCTCGAACTCTATCTGGCCGTCGCCAATTGCGAAGGACTTGCACGCGGGTTCTATCATTACGACGCCGACGGCCACGCGCTGGTGCCGATCGCCGTGCGCGCGCATGAACTCGACGCGCTGTTGGCGGGGGCCGAATTTGCCATGGACGCGCCTGCCGCGCCCCAGATCCTGATCACGATCGCCGCGCGCTTTGGCCGGGTTTCGTGGAAGTACAGCTCCGTCGCCTACTCGCTCGTTCTGAAGGATGTCGGCGTCTTGATCCAGACGCTGTATTTGATGGCGACGGATATGGGGCTGGCGGGATGCGCGATCGGAACCAACAATATCGATCTGTTCGCGAAGATGACCGGAATCGAATTCCACGTCGAGGGCCCGGTCGGTCAATTTGCGCTCGGCCGTGAAGCCGGCGGCCCCTGACTAGCGGCCCGGGAGATTCTCAAGTTGCGTCGTTTCCTTCAGGACAGCCGGCAAAACCCGCCCTAATGATCGCCAGCGCCCTCCCCATGTAGTTCGTAGCCCTTGGCTTTGTTCAAGCTCAAATGGAGCAACGTCAGCGTAGCCAATACCGGGTCGGCGCGGCCCCGCATCTGGGCGGTTACTTCGACTAATCCAAGAACGTACGCATCAGCAGTCCAGTCTGCTGTGCACGCCCGATCCAGGACGGCGACGGTATATTCGATGGTCAACGGGCGTGCCGGTGGTGAAGGCACGAACTTTCCGGACGAATTTTTCGTGACGAGGTTTCCGTCAAACACTTCGGCGAAAGCGTTTACCCCATCGAGGTACCCCCGAAGGAATGTCTCGAAAATCAGGCCCTGGGGAGCCAAAGCCCTGTCGCCCGATCGCTAGGCAAGCCAATCGGCGCAACTCGAACTCGCTGCGTGAACAGGGTTTGCTGCCGTGACCAGGACCGCTGCGAGCATTGCCAGATGCTTTTTCATGGCCGGTTCTCTGCCGTGACGGGTTGGCCGAAGCGCCATCGAATGGCTGTTTAGCCGGTCCGTCTCCGGGGCATTCGCTGCTCGCGCGAAGGTTGTGCAAATCTACTGCGTGTTTCTAGTACATTAATAAACGTACGGTTGCAAATCTGGGAACTCCTGTCGCCTTGCCTGCGCCTTTGGCAATATCTGCATTGGTCAGGAAGCTCGGGTCTCAAGAAAAGAAGCACGGCCCGCCCGAAAGAGAAATTGGGAGATCAGCGGAGCCGTGCTTGCCATGAAGCGGCAGTTTGAAGAAGCGAGACCCAACAGGGGAAGAAAGTGCGAGGTCCCGCACATCGCACCGGAACGGCGATCGTCAGGAGACCGCCTCTCGGCAAAATGCTGGCTCAAAGTTGATGCGCGAGATCGCGGGCCGCATTGATCTCCCTCAAACGGGAGCGGATGCCTGACAACCGGTCATGGTTTCGGCTATGGTGTCGATCTTCCCCGGATTCACCCGCTTTGACCATCGGATGCTCCGGGTTCACCCGGAAGCATCCGTTTCTATTGTCGGATTGTTTTGGTCAGGGCAGTTCGATTCGAACCAACGACCTGCAATACCCACAACTGATCAACGTTTTCCGCTGTAAAGCTGCCAAAAGACAACGTTACCAGCGACGCCAACCGCGATGCCAGCCGCCATAATAACGGGGACCGCCGTAATAGGCATAGCTGTGCCCGTAGCCGTAGTAAGGCCGCCCGTAGACGTAGCCGCCGGCGTATCCGGGATAGTAACCCCCATAATACGCGGGGAGCGGATAATAACCTCCGTAGTAGCCGTACCCCGGTCCATACCCGTAGGCGCTCGACGCAATACCAGCGATCAAGGCACCGGCGAACAAGCCGCCGACGATGCCGGGGCCGTAGCCATAATAACGCGCATGAGCGGGAGAAGGCGAAGCTACGGCGGCCACGGCGAGCGTGGCGGCCGTGACAAGAACCAGCGCTAGTTTCCTCATCGGAGTTTCCTCCTTATCCAATTTGGTAGGTTTCCTGCTTCCCGAGCGCATTTGAGCGATTTTCATGCGATGGGACGTTGACGCAGATCAATGACGTGCGGGGTTGATTGGCGGCTATAGAAATCAGCCCAAACGAAGCAATTCTGGCTGACCGCCGAACACGGATAGCGATGAATTGTGCCAGAAACGTCTAGCCTGCAGCGCGAACCGCGGGTTTGGTCACGAGCAGCACCCTGCGGTCGTGGATCATATTCTCCAGCCTGTGTGCGATCACATTCAATGTCGCCGCATCCACCGCATTCTCATTGTCACTTTCGGTCTTGATGCGTTCGGCTTTCAGAATATCGTCGATCTCGTCCTCGATGCCCGAAAGCTCGGCCTCTGTCCCGACACTTCGTATGCGGCGCGCCAGCGCGTAAAGTGAATCCAGAGGACCTTCTATGGTTTCCGGCTGCCCGATGCCCAGGAACTTCCATCCCGCCGCAAGCACGGATGCGATACCGCCCAGCAACATTGGACCCAAATAAATATAGTTGCTGTACTTATCGATAAAGCTCTGCTGCGTTCCGTTATAGAAGGCGGCCGCTCCGGGATGTATGGGAAGGTACGCATCTGCGTCGGTGCTGGGAGCAGCAATCTCCGCAAAGATCGGTTGCTCGCCAAGCAAATCCCTGCGCTCGCTCATGAGCTTCTCAGTGAGGTCAGTTACCAGGTCAGCGCTGCTTTTTTTATGTGCAACCAGATATAGTGAAGTCCTCAGGGTCGTCACATCATCATCCGGAACCGGCGGAAACCCCCGCAAGGTGCCCTTGGGCACGTCGAAGCTTTCATAGGCGTGGTCAGCTTCCGCAATTGCTCCTGCCAAATCGATTGGGGTCAACACCGGCAACATTTTGGGCCCTTGCGGAAAAAAGCCTCTTACGGCTGACAGGTATTTTTGCGTCAACGGAGTCACGACAAGCAAGGCACTGACCTCTTTTGCGTCAACTGCGCGTCGGACATCCGGCAGGGCGACGTCCTTGAACACGACTTTGCCGCGAACAAGGTCGTATTGCCTGGTCAAAACGTCAACAATCCTGGAATTTGCATTTCCGCCAACCACCCCCACCTTATGCCCCCTCAACTTATCCATGCTGTCGATGGACGAGCCTGGCGGCGCGATCATAAGCACGACCACGTGACTGAGGAGGATCACGGTTTGTGCATCTGACAGGTCGCCGACGTCGCTGCGAACCACGGCGAGATCCACCTTGCCCGCCGCAAACTGTTCGGCGGCTTCACGGACAGTCCCGACATCAATAACCTTTAGTCGTACCGACGCATTGGTCGAGGCGAGCCGGCTCGCAATGGCCGACATTGCCTTGGCTCCCTCACCGTCAATGGAGCCGACGGCTACGGTCAATGTCGCCGGACGAGCATAATATCGATAGGCAAGGAAACTTGCGCCTGTCAGCAATAAAACCACGCCAACAAGCGAAACGGCTCGAAGCCGGAACGGCATTTTGATCGACATCGTGAACTCTGCTCCATACGGCAAAAATCAGGGCATCGCAGGTTTTCTCTTCGCTCCGCCGTACGAGCCCACAATCAACGGCTCCTTCAACAACCAAGGTCTAGAGTTCACATCAGGTATTTGAGCGTCATTCCCGGGAGCCTCCGGGAACGGCCGGCAAACGTCGCGGTAAAGTCAAACGAGTTTTACTTGCGGTTATTGATAAGGATCAAGGATATCGCGGAATCGGTCGGCAACGTCCCGTACTTGGAAGTCCGGCTTTACTGGGCGACCGCTTGATCAGGCTTCCCGAGATTCTGGATTGGGCCAAGCACAAACAGTTTGGCGTCATTCTGTTCGAGGACTACAACCATGGACGTCGTAATAGATCGAGAATTTCGGTAGTGTCTTCCGCACGGCAGAAAGTTGTTCTAGCTTAATCCCTTCGCGCTTTGGGGGTTACGACGATGCAATTGCGCGTAAGAAAATTTGCCCATGTCCTGGAACGCATCGGGCTTGCGATGGCTGGAGCATCAAGCGGATTGTTTGTTGGCTCCTATGTGGGGTCCAGCATCGCGGCGCTCACTTCTCAGGGTTTCTTAGTGGTCATGATGATTGGTGGCGCAGTTGGGTTCTACCTGGGAATTGATACTCCGCCCCTGGCTTTTCACAGGGCAAATGGTGAGTCTTCAAAAAGCGGTTCCGGTGGGAGGATCGATGCTGCAGAATTTCTCAGCGCCGTAGGCACATTTCTCGCTACGTTGGCGGCTTTTGTATCGGTCGGCGTGATTGTGCTTCGTGAAGATCCACACAGTTTCTGGACCATAATAATAATGCTGGGATGGGTCGTTGGTGTGATGATGCAAATCACTGCCGGAACAATTGCACGCACGCGTACTTGATATCTCGACATATATCGTTACCGTCGCCATCGCCTGAACCGGGTACCTTTGCGGTAATCAGTTACTGATACGCCTATCAGTCGCAGGCGTGCGCCGCACCATGAATTAGACGGTCAATTCACTACATTTGGTGTTCCGGTCACATCGCCGTGACCTATATTAGGGGTGCGGAACTATCGTGTTTCGGTACCCGAGGACGAACATGAAACGTGGAATTGCCATTCTGCTTTCGCTTACCGCGCTGGTCACGGTCGCGTACTTCACCGTGAGCAAATGGGCGATCCGTCACGAGACGCTGACATTCAACGATCCGTCGCGCAACAACCGCCCGGTCGCGGTGGATATCGCCGTGCGGCGCGACAAGGAGCTGCAGGCCAATGCCGGCATGATCACGCTGCCGGTGGCGATCCTCAACCATGGCAACACCGTCAAATTCACCGAGTATTCCTTTCTCGCGAACGTGTTCGCTGCCCGCGGCTATATCGCAATCAGCATCCAGCATGATCTGCCGACCGATCCACCGATGGTGACGAAAGTCGGCGAGCTCTATGTCGGCCGTCAGCCGCAATACCTGCGCGGCGTTGCCAACATCATGTTTGCGGTCGAGGAGATGAAGAAGGTGCAGCCGAACGCGGATTATGACCGTCTGACCGTGGTGGGACATTCCGCCGGCGCCGACATCTCGATGTACTTCGCCAAGTTGCATCCCGAGCTGACCAAGAAAGTCGTGACGCTCGACAATCTGCGCGTACCCTTTGTGACTGGCGGCAGGTTCAAGATCCTGTCGTTCCGCTCGAAGGATCCCGTGTTCAAGACCGATCCGGGCGTCATTCCCCCTGAGGCGGTCCGCGAGAAATCCGGCATTGAGGTCGTACAAACCGGCTTCCAGCATAACGACATGCGCGATACCGGTCCCGACGAGGCCAAGGCGTCGATCCAGGGCATGCTCGACAAATTTATCGAAGACGACAGCCCGCTCAGACCAGTCGATACAAAAGCGATACCGGAGCTGACCGATCCGGGGCCGGTTACGCCTTTTGTACCGGACGCATCGGCGCCCGAGGTGAACAAACGCGTCGGTTCAGTGTTGTCCGCAAAGGTGGCCGCGCCGCAGTAACTGAAGCGATGTGTCAAAGCCGGCAGCGCGGCCCGTGAATCGCGGTCGAGCGGCCTGGTGCACGCTGCGCCACCAGACAAGCGCGACTACTGCAAAGTCCTCATAAAGAACTCTTCGAACGTATCCCTGTCCGCCGGTTTGGCGATGCCCCGCGCTCCGAATTGTGCTTCTGCCGCATTGACGGCACGGTGTTTACGCTTCGGCGTGACTTCCCAGCACCACGTCCCGGCTGGCTTGGCGCGAGGCGCCTCAAGCGCGACGCCCGATTTTTGACGTGACCACCTCTCCGCTTCCGCAAGCCAGAGGTTCTTGTTGTCCGGCTCGACCTTGGCGAGCTGACGGCATAACGCAGCACGCGCATTAAACTCCAGAAGGCCTGTCATTCGACTCCTCCCTGCCACGAGAGAACGAGTTTTTCCTTTAACCTTGTGACGCTCCAACTGCCTTGATCTGCGTCAATACTTTGCGGCCCACGGCGCGGTGTCCGGACAGCCCGGTCTACCGAAGTCCAAGCAGCGAGCGGCGATAGCCGTGGCTGCGGGCTTCCTCCCGACACACGAAGCTCCCGGTACTGCTTTGCCCGTAGCGATTCTGCCGCTTGAAGTAATAGATGCCTTTTCGAAAATCGAGCCAGACCACCGTGTCTGCAGGGCAATGCCGTTGCGCCTGCGCTTCATAGCGAAATGGACTTAGCGGCGTGGCGGCCACATTGGTCGTGCTGCCCGCGACGATCAACGCGGTCAGGAGGCAGACCGTGCGCATGAGGGAATTCTGCATGAAGAATGCCGCTTCAACTTGTTACGAACCGCCAAAAGGCCCACAGCTGCCAGCCCATTGCTCACCGATTGTGACACGATAGACCAACCATAAATCCTTATTGGCTGAATTCGCCTGAGATAGTCGACTAATACGTAATATGTGAACGCGGCCTCGTAGGAAGGCCTTCCTCAAGTTCGAAGGCAAGGTAGCGAAATTTTGTTTAATAGAACAAAGGAGATACATGGTCGGGGCAGCTGGATTCGAACCAACGACCTGCAGTACCCAAA
>CAVTNA010000015.1:0-41877 GCA_963735835.1 uncultured Alphaproteobacteria bacterium
AGTTCATCCCTGGAGAGACCGTATTTCTCCGCCATCATTTCCGCGCCGGTGAACTGGCTGAACACGATGTTCGGATATTGCTTCTCGATGCCCGGGCTCTTGTAGGTGCCGAAACCGTTCTTGGCCGGCAATTGCGACGCCAGCCCCATCGGCACCCGCGTCATCGATTCGACGCCGGCGGCAATCACGCAGTCCATGGTGCCGGACATCACGGCTTGTGCGGCAAAATGCAGCGCCTGCTGCGACGAACCACACTGCCGGTCGACCGAGGTGCCGGGAACGCTCTCCGGCAGCTTTGAAGCCATGATGGCGTTGCGGGCGACGTTGTTGGACTGTTCGCCGGCCTGCATCACGCAGCCCATGATCACGTCTTCGATCTGGTCGGGGGCGGCGCCGGAACGCTCAATCAGCGTGTCCAGCACGGAAGCGGCGAGATCGGCCGGATGCCAGCCGGCGAGGCGGCCTCCCTTGCGGCCGCCTGCGGTACGCGCGGCGGCGACGATATAGGCCTCGGCCATGACTGTTCTCCCTGATTGTTTTGGGTGCTGTTTGAATGACGGGGCGGGATTTAAGGGGCGCGAAGGGATTTAGTCAATCAATCAATTAACTCTTGAGTGCGGCGCTCGCATCGGGTTATCTGCGCCCCGTATTTCCCGACAGGCGGGCATGGGATCACAGTTGAATACCAGCGTACCGACCAGGCTTCCGGGCGGCAAGAATACCACCGCCGAAAAGCTGCTCGTCGCGGCGAGCGAGCTGATGATCGAGCGCTCCTCGATCGAGGTGTCCCTGAGCGACATCGCGCAGAAATCCGGGGTCAATGCCGCGCTGGTGAAATATCATTTCGGCAACAAGGACGGCCTCTTGCTGGCGCTGTTGGCGCGGGATGCCGCGACCGAAATGGCGCAGCTCGAATATCTGCTGGCCCAGCCGATCACGCCGACCGCGAAACTGAGGCTGCATATCGGCGGCATCATCCGGGCCTATCACCAGTTCTCCCTATATGAACCGGCTGATCCACTATTTGCTGCACGAAAGCAGCGCGGAAGCCGCCGACGAAGTCTCGAAATTCTTTGTCGCGCCGCTGCTGGATTTTCATCGCCGCCTGCTCGCCGCAGGCATCAAAACCGGCGAGTTCCGCAACATCGATCCGGTGCTGTTCTACACCAGCCTGATCGGCGCCTGCGACCACCTGTTTTTCGGACGGCACGCGATGTCGCGCGCCAGCGGCGTCGGGCCGGTCACCGACGAGGTCTGCCGCCAGTACATCAGGCATATGGAAGCGCTGATTTGCGGGGGCATGCTGACGACGAATATGGAATTGGCGGGCATGTCCGGATGATGGTCGCGGTTGCGGGACTTGCAAGCCTAGAAGAAACGCCCAGGGAAAGGTTTTCATCATGCAGTTGAAAGACGTTGCTGTTCTCATCACCGGCGGTGGCTCCGGTCTTGGCGCCGCCACCGCGCGCGCCATGGCCGCCAAGGGCGCGAAAATCGCCGTGCTCGACCAGAGCAAGGAGAACGCCGAGAAGGTCGCCGCCGAGGTGAAGGGCGTCGCCATCGTCGCCGACGTCACCGACGAGGAGCAGGTCAAGGCCGGAATCGCCAAGGCCGAGGCCGCGCACGGCGTCGCGCGCGTGCTGATGAACTGCGCCGGGATCGGCGGCTCGCAGCGCATCGTCGGCAAGGACGGCGTCTATCCGCTGGCGAAATTCGCGCGCATCATCAATGTCAACCTGATCGGCACGTTCAACTGCTTGCGCCTGTTTGCCGAACGCCTTGTGACTTCAGAGCCGGTCGGCGAAGAGCGCGGCGTCATCATCAACACCGCCAGCGTCGCGGCCTATGAAGGCCAGATCGGCCAGATTGCCTATTCCGCCTCGAAAGGCGGCGTGGTCGGCCTGACCCTTCCGGCGGCGCGCGATCTCGCCAGCCAAAAGATCCGCGTCAACACCATCGCCCCCGGCCTGTTCCTGACGCCGCTGTTGATGGGATTGAACGAGGAGGCGCGCAAGAGCCTGGGCGCGCAGGTGCCGCATCCGGCGCGGCTCGGGGACGCCTCCGAATACGGCAATCTCGCGGTCCATATCGTGGAGAACCCGATGCTGAACGGCGAGACCATCCGGCTCGACGGCGCGATCCGCATGGCGCCACGGTAGGTGCGGTACTGTCGTCGTCCCCGCGAACGCGGCCGGGACCCATAACCACCGGCGGTGCTTGTTTGAAAGGTCTCGACCACCATGCCACAACGAGAGAGCGCGGCGTATGGGTCCCCGCTTCGCCGGGACGACGGTGAACGGAGCGCTCGCGTGACAAAACCGCTGCTGATCGAACATGACGACGGGGTCGACCGGGTGACGCTCAATCGCCCCGAAAGCCTCAACGCGCTCGATCCGTCGCTGATCGACGCGCTCAACGCCTATTTCCAAAGCCTGCAGCGCAATGCCAGGACACGCGTGGTGGTGCTGAAGGGCGCGGGCTCTTCGTTCTGTGCCGGGCTCGATCTCAAGCATGCGATGGCGCGCCGCGCCGGGCAACAAGAGCCGCCAGGCGTGACCGAGTCGCTGGATTCGCAACGCCGGATCGCCGACATCGTGATGCTGATGCGGCGCGCTCCGCAGCCGATTATCGCGCTGGTTCAGGGTGCCGCGGCCGGCGGCGGTTTTGCACTGGCACTAGCCGCCGATATCAGAATTGCAAGCAAGTCGGCACGAATGAACTGCGCCTTCATAAAACTCGGGCTTGGCGGCTGCGACATCGGCACCAGCTATTTTCTGCCGCGGCTGGTCGGGGTGTCGGTTGCCGCCGAACTGATCCTCACCGGGCGTTTCATCAACGCCGAGCGGGCGCTTGCCGTCGGCCTGGTTTCGGAGGTCGTCGAGGAAGACGGGCTCGATGCCGCCGCCGCCCCCTATATCGATGCGATGATGACGGCCTCGCCAACGGGTTTGCGGCTGTCGAAGGAATGCCTCAACATGAGCGTCGACGCCGGCTCGATCGAGGCCGTGATTGCGATGGAAGACCGCAATCAGGTGTTGTGCAGCCGTTCGGAAGATTTCAACGAGGGCATCAGGGCCTTCCTCGAAAAACGAAAGCCTGTCTATATCAGGCGATAACGACAAGGATCCGCAAAGGATCAAAATTCCGGGAGACGCAATATGAGCGGGAATGCGGCCGCGGTTTTGACCAAGCCGGCCTTTCGCAAGATCGAATGGCTTGAGCGCGATATCGCGGTCGAGCGGCGGCCCGACGGCGTCATCGTCCTGAAATCGCGGATTCCGCTGAAGCCCTACGAGAAGCATATTCCGGCCTCGCTGGCGAAATGGGCGAAGGAAGCACCCGACCGCATCTGGCTGGCGCAGCGCGCCGGCGCCGACCGGCAATGGCGAAAATTGTCTTATGGCGAGGCGAAACGCACGGTGGACGCGCTGACGCAGGCGCTTCTCGATCTGAAGCTTGCGCCCGGCAGCCCGGTCGCGATCCTCTCTGGCAATTCGATCGAGCACGCGCTGATGACGCAGGCGGCGATGCAGGCGCGGTTTCCGGCAGCCCCGGTGTCGCCGGCCTATTCGCTGATGAGCCAGGATCACGTCAAACTGAAATACCTGTTCGACCTGATCAGGCCGGCTGTGGTGTTGGTGCAGGACGGCCCGACCTTCGAGAAGGCGCTGAGGGCGATCGACCTCACCGGGGTTACCGTGGTCCATGTGGCGCGACCGTGCGAGGGCATCCCGAGCATTGCGTTTGCCGATCTCGCGGCAACATCGGTGACAGAGGACGTCGAGGAGTTCGATCGCAGAGATCAGGCCGGATACCGTCGGCAAGCTCCTGTTCACCTCGGGCTCGACCGGCATGCCCAAGGCGGTCATCAACACGCAGGCGATGATGTGCGCCAATGCCGCGATGATGATGCAGGTGCGGCCGCGCGATCCCGATGCGCCGCAGGCCACTTACCTCGACTGGATGCCGTGGAACCACACCATGGGCGGCAACGCGCTGTTCAACCCGGTGCTGACCGAAGGCGGCACGCTCTATATCGACGATGGCCGTCCGCTGCCGGGCCAGATCGAGGAGACGCTGAAGAACCTGCACGAGATATCGCCGACCTATTACGCCAACGTGCCCGCCGGCTATGCCGCGCTTGCCGCCGCCATGGAGAAGGACGACGCGCTGTGCCGCAGCTTCTTCAGAAATTTGGGCATGATGGCCTATGGCGGCGCACGGCTGCCGGACGACCTCTATGAGCGAATGCAGGATCTCGCCGTGCGCGCCACCGGCGAGCGCATCGTGTTCTACACCGGCTGGGGCTCGACCGAGACCGCGCCGACCGCGACCGGGACCTATTGGGACACCGAGCGCGTCGGCCTGATCGGGCTGCCGTTTCCCGGCGTCGAGCTGAAGATGGTGCCGATCAGGCTCGAAATATGAATTGCGCCTGCGCGGGGTCAACGTCACGCCCGGCTATTTCGGCCAGCCCGATCTCACCAGGGCCGCGTTCGACGAGGAAGGTTTTTACTGCATCGGCGACGCCGGCGTGTTCGTCGATCCCGCAGATCCCGTGCAGGGCATCATCTTCGCCGGCCGCGTGGTCGAGGATTTCAAGCTGACGACAGGCACCTTCGTTCATGTCGGCTCGCTGCGCACCGACGCCATATCGGCGGCGAGCCCGGTGGTGCAGGACGCGCTGGTGACCGGGCAGGATCGGCCGTTCGTCGGACTTCTGGCCTGGCCCAATCTGCACGCCTGCCGGCAGATCGTCGGCAATGCGGACGCAAGTTATGAGGATGTCGTCAGACATCCCGAGGTGCTGGCATGCCTGAAGCGGGGCTTGCAGGCGCACAACAAATCGACCGAAGGCGCCAGCAGCATGCGGATCGCGCGCGCCATGCTGATGACCGAGCCGGCCTCGATCGACGGCAATGAACTCACCGACAAGGGCTACATCAACCAGCGCGCGGGGCTCGAGCGCCGCGCCGCGCTGGTGGAGCGGCTCTATGCCGATCCGCCGGGAGAGGACGTGATCATTCTGAATGAACGATACGCTCCATACAAACTCAACCGTCATTCCGGACGGTCCGTCTTCGGACCGATCCGGAATCCGGAGATTAATTACATCGAGATTCCGGGTTCGCGTCGTTTCACTCGCGCCCCGGAATGACAGCCAGCATAACAAGGTACAGCGCCATGAACTTCGATTTTTCCGACGAACAAAAGCAGATGCGCGACGAAGCGCGAAAATTCCTCGCCGAGAAATGCCCGCCGAAAGCGGTGCGCGTGGTGCTCGACGGCAAGGAGCCCTATGACCGCGAGTTGTGGAAGGGTCTTGCCGAGATGGGCTTTCTCGGTATCGCGATCCCGGAAGCATTCGGCGGCGCAGGCGCAGGCCATCTCGAACTCTGCGTGATCGCGGAAGAAATGGGTCGCGCGCTGGCGCCGGTGCCGTTCTCATCCACGGTCTATCTGGCGGCCGAAGCCATTCTGCTCGCCGGCAGCGACGCGCAAAAGAAAAAGTGGCTTCCCCTGATCGCATCGGGCGGTGCGATCGGCACGCTGGCGCTGTTCGAAGGCAAGGGCAATCCGTCGCCGGATGCGATCAAGCTTACCGCCTCCGGTGGCAGCCTCAACGGCGTGAAGAAGCCGGTGCCGGACGGCGCCATCGCCGATTTCGCCATTGTCGCCGGCCCGCACCGGCTCGACCGGGCGCGACAGCGATATCTCCTTGTTCCTGGTTGATATGAAAGCCGGCGGCGTCGAAGCCAGGGCATTGACCAGCGTCGATCCATCGCGCGGCCAGGCCGAACTCAGCTTCAAGAACTGCAAGGCCGAACCGCTCGGCGCCGCCGGCGAGGGCTGGGGCATCCTGTCGCAGGTGCTCGATCGCGCCGCGGTGCTGATGGCGTTCGAGCAGGTCGGCGGCGCCGACCGTGCGCTGGAAATGGGCCGCGACTACGCGCTCGACCGCATCGCCTTCGGCCGGCCGATCGGCTCGTTCCAGGCGGTGAAGCACATGCTCGCCGACATGTACGTCTCGGCGACGCTGGCGCGATCGAATTGCTATTACGGCGCCTGGGCGCTCTCGACCAACGCCTCGGAACTGCCCGAAGCCGCCGCCGCGGCGCGCATCAGCGCGACGCAGGCGTTTCAGCATTGCGCCAAGAACAACATCCAGGTGCATGGCGGCATGGGTTTTACGTGGGAATTCGACTGCCATCTGTACTACCGCCGCGCCAATGCGACCGCGCTGGGGCTCGGCAGCCTGTCTTACTGGGAAGACGCGCTGATCGACCGCATGCGCAAGCGGAATGCGGCGTAGAATGTCATTCCGGCGCGCGCGAAGCGCGAACTCTGATGTGCAATCGCCCATCAGAGAATCTCGAGATGAGTAACTTCTGGATTCCGGGTCTGGTCCTTCGGACGCATCCCGGAATGACGAGCTCGACAAGGACATATCGACATGAACTTCGATGACACCCCGCAGGAGGCCGCGTTCCGTACCGAGGCAAAGGCCTGGATCGCCGCCAACGCGCCCAGGCAATATGAGGAGGAACTGAAAAAATCCTCGCTCGGCCGCACCCAGCTCAAGGGCGCCAACATCCTCGAGGTGGCAAAGGCCTGGCAGAAGAAAAAGGCCGACGCCGGCTGGGCCTGCCTGCACTGGCCGAAGGAGTATGGCGGACGCGGCGCCACCCCGATCGAGCGCGTGATCTGGCAGCAGGAAGAAGGCGCCTTCGGCAAGCTCTCGGGAATGTTCATCATCGGCCACGGCATGTGCGGGCCGACCATGATGGCGTTTGCCAGTGAAGCGCAGAAGCGGCACTATTTGCCGCCGCTCGCGGCCGGCGAAAACATCTGGTGCCAGCTGTTCTCCGAACCCGCCGGTGGATCCGATGTCGCCGGCCTGCGCACCCGCGCGGAAAAGAAGGGCGGTGACTGGATCATCAACGGCCAGAAGATCTGGACCTCGGGCGCGCATTATTCGGACTATGGCATCCTTCTCACCCGCACCGATCCCAACGTGCCGAAGCACAAGGGGCTCACCATGTTCTTCCTGGACATGAGGAGCCCCGGTGTCGAGATCAAGCCGATCAAGCAGGCCAACGGCCAGTCCGACTTCAATGAAGTGTATTTCACCGATGTGAAGATTCCGGATGCGCAGCGGCTCGGCGAAGTCAACGACGGCTGGAACGTGTCGCTGACCACGCTGATGAACGAGCGCATGTCGATCGGCGCCGGGGTTTCGACCGGTTTTCCCGAGCTGTTCGAGTTCTGCAGCAACCTGATGCTGGAAGACGGGCTCGCGATCGACGACCGCGGCGTGCGCTCGAAACTCGCCAACTGGGCGGTGCGTGCCAGTGGCCTGAAATACAC
Source organism: uncultured Alphaproteobacteria bacterium (assembly GCA_963735835.1). Taxonomy (GTDB): domain Bacteria; phylum Pseudomonadota; class Alphaproteobacteria; order Rhizobiales; family Xanthobacteraceae; genus Bradyrhizobium. Next base: position 7,369 of record CAVTNA010000015.1, read on the forward strand.
CAGCATGCGTGCGATCTCGGCGCTGTCGAAAGGCGAACGCCCGGGCCCGGAGAATTCGATCGGCAAGCTGGTCGCCGGCGCGATGATCCAGGATGTCGCAGCCTACGCGCTGGATCTGCAGGGCGCGGCCGGCGTGCTGAGCGGGCCGGAGGACGCGGAAGCCGCCGGAAAATTCCAGGCGATGCTGCTGCGCGCGCCCGGGACCCGCGTCGAAGGTGGCACCGACGAGATCATGCGCAACATCATCGCCGAGCGCGTGCTCGGACTTCCCGGCGATATCCGGGTCGACAAGGATGTTCCCTTCAACAAGATACCGACCAAGGGACGGGTGATAAACTCGTCATCCCGAGGAGGCGCGAAGCGGCGTCTCGAGGGATGCAGTTGGCAACTCATGGTTCGAGACGGCGCAAGGGCGCCTCCTCACCATGAGGAGACGACACCAGGATCTGAAACGTAAGAGGATTCGCCATGAATTTCGATGACACCCCGCAGGAAGCCGCGTTCCGCAGCCAGGCCCGCAAGTGGATCGACGCCAATGCGCCGAAGCAATTCGAGGCGGAGCTTTCCAAATCCTCGCTCGGCCGCATCAAGCTTCAGAAGGCTGATATCGTCGAGGTCGCGAAAGCCTGGCAGAAGAAGAAGGCCGAAGGCGGCTGGGTTTGCCTGCACTGGCCCAAGGAATATGGCGGGCGCGGCGCCAGCCCGGTCGAGAAGGTGATCTGGCAGCAGGAAGAAGGCATCTACTTCAAGCTCACCAGCCCGTTCCAGATCGGCGAAGGCATGTGCGGCCCGACGGTCATGGCCTATGGCAGCGAGGCCGACAAGCGGCGTTACCTGCCGAAGATCGCCTCCGGCGAGGAAATCTGGTGCCAGCTGTTCTCCGAACCCGCCGGCGGATCCGACGTCGCCGGCCTGCGCACCCGCGCCGAGCGCGACGGCGATCACTGGATCATCAACGGCCAGAAAATCTGGACCTCGGGCGCACATTATTCGGACTACGGAATTCTCATCACCCGCACCGACCCCAATGTGCCCAAGCACAAGGGCCTGACCATGTTCTACATCGACATGAAGAGCAAAGGCGTCGAGGTCAAGCCGATCAAGCAGGCCAACGGCATGCAGGAATTCAACGAGGTGTTCTTCACCGACCTGCGCATTCCCGACTCGCAGCGGCTAGGGGCGGTCGGCGACGGCTGGAACGTTTCGCTGACCACGCTGATGAACGAGCGGATGACGATCGGCTCGCGGCTGGCGACCGGCTTCCCCGAACTGTTCGAGTTCTGCAGCAACCTGATGACCGAGGACGGCCTTGCGATCGACGATCGCAGCGTCCGTTCGAAACTCGCCAACTGGGCGGTGAAGAACTCGGGCCTGAAATATACCAGCTACCGCGCGGTCTCGGCGCTTTCCAGGGGCGAGCGCCCGGGGCCCGAAAACTCGATCGGCAAGCTGGTTGCCGGTTCGATGCTGCAGGACATCGCGATGTACGCGATGGATCTGCAGGGCGCGAGCGGAGTGCTGACCGATCCCGAGTCCGCCGAGGCGGCCGGCCAGTTCCAGGCCATGATGATGTCGTCGCCGTCGACCCGCATCGCCGGCGGCACCGATGAAATCCTGCGCAACATCATCGCCGAGCGCGTGCTCGGGCTGCCCGGCGACATCCGCGTCGACAAGGACGTGCCGTTCAACAAGATCCCGACCAAGGGAAGATGACCATGCCGGACGCCGTCGAGAAAGCGCCGGCTGGCCGGCACAGCGTTGAAGAACGGATCGGTGTGCTGGAGGAATTGCTGAGCGAACGGTATTCCTGCCGCGCGTTCCAGCCCGACCCGGTGCCGCGTGATGATCATCGAGCGTGTTCTTGACGGCCGCGCAACGCACGGCGTCGTGGTGCAACAGCCAGCCGTGGCAGGTCGTGATCGCGAGCGGCGAGGCGAAGGAACGTTTTCGCAAATCGATCTATGCCGAGGCCGCCTCGGGCGCCGGGGATGGCCACGACTTCCCGCCGCCGCGCGAATATCTCGGGGTTTATCTCGATCGTCGCCGCGAGAGCGGCTTCCAGCTCTACAACTCACTCGGCATCGCCCGCGGCGACAAGGCCGCCTATGCCAGGCAGGCGCTGGAGAATTATCAATTTCTTCGGCGCGCCGCATGTCGCCATCATTCATACCGACCGAGGCGCTCGGGGTCTACGGCGCGATCGATTGCGGCGGCTATGTCAGCAATTTCATGCTGGCGGCGCAGGCGCTCGGTCTCGGCAGCATTGCCGCAGGCGGCGCTGGCACGCCATTCCCGGCTGGTCCGCCATCATTTCAATCTCGGTGACGACCGCCGGGTGGTGTGCGGCATTTCGTTCGGATTTCCGGACCGCGCACACAAGGCCAACAGCTATCGCACCACGCGCGCGGGAATCGCCGATACCGTCACCTTCGTCGACGAATAGAATCCGCAAGCGGACTTTCAACCCCCCCCGCATCCGCCTTCGCCCGAAGGCGGGCTTCGGCGGACAAGAGCGGGGCGAGGGAGAAGCGGTCTGCTTCGCTTCACCTAAACTCATCGCGCTCTAAAACTTCGGCGGACGCTTCTCCGCGAACGCCTTGATGCCTTCCTTGATCTCGGCGCTGCGCATGCTGTCGCGGGCGCGGCGGTCGGCGGCCGCTTCGTCGAGCCTGCCGCGGGCGAACTCATTGATGGCGCGCTTCATGCCGCGCATCGCGACCGGGGCATTGCCGGCGAGAATGGTGGCTAGTTTGTCGACCTCCTGGTCGAGCGCCTCCGGCGGCGCCATCGCGGTGAGATAGCCGATCCGCAGCATCTCCGCGGCGCCGATCCGCTCGGCGGTCAGGAACAGCCTTTTGGCGTTGTCGACGCCGAGCCGCGACACGTAGCGTCTGATGCCGCTCTTGTAATAATGCAGCCCGAGCCGCGCCGCCGGCATGAACATTTCGCAGGTGTCGACACCGATGCGGAAATCGCAGGCCAGCGCCAGGTCGGTCGAGCCGCCATAGACGCCGCCATTGAGCCGGCAGATCGTCGGTACCGCGAGGTCTTCGAGCCGGTTGACGACGACCTCGAACGCCGATCCGGCGGTCTGCTCCTCGGCGCGCTGGCGGCGCGTTCGGCGATCGAGCCGAGATCGTATCCGGCGCTGAAGGCGCGCCCGGTGCCGGTCAGCACCAACACCCGGATCGCAGGATCGGTCTCGATCCGGTCGAACAGTCCTGAAAGCACATCGAGGTCATCGGGCTGCAGCCGGTTCAGATGCTTCGGCCGGTTGAGGCGGATGGTGGCGCGCGCGCCCTCGATATCGAGCACCGGCGCGCTCGCCGCGCCAGCGGCGCCGGGGGAATGCCTTTGCATTATTCGTTCTCCAGCGCGCGCCGCCTGGCTTCGGCGTCGATGGTCTCGGCCAGATCGGGATGCCGCGCCATCAGCATGCGGAAGTCCACGAGATCGAGCACCAGCAGTCTCGACACCCGCGTGGTGGTGATATTGGCGGAGCGCAGATTGTTGCCGAGCAGCGCCATCTCGCCGAAGAACGCGCCTTCGCCCAGCCTGACCTTCTTGCCCGGCAAATCGACCTCGACTTCGCCGTCGGCGATGAAATACATGCAGTCGCCGACCTTGCCCTTGCGGATGATCATGGTGCGCGCCGGCAGGTCCATGGTGCGCAGCATGTGCGTCACGTCGGCGATCGCCGAAGGGCCGAGCGCGGCAAAGAACGGTACCTTGCTCACCGATTCCCAGGTTTTCAGGAAATTGTCGCGGCGGGTCTCGGCGGCAAAGCCGGTGGCGAGAATACCGGTCCAGAGCCCGAACACGCCGAGGCCGCAGATCATCACCAGCGCCGCGACCAGCCGGCCGAGCGGCGTGATCGGCACCACGTCGCCATATCCCACGGTGGTCAGGGTCGCGATCGCCCACCACAAGGTCGCCGGCATGCTGCCGAAGGCGACCGGCTGGACGTCGCGCTCGAGAAAATATACCGCCACCGATGCAAGGAACAGCACCATCAGGAAGATCACCAGCACGCTCAGAAGCGGGCCGGATTCCTGCACCAGCACCCGGCGCAACTGCCGCAATCCCGGGACCCCCGGGACCACCTTGAGCATCCAGAACACGCCCAGCAGCCACGCCGATTTGGGATTGGCGCCAAGGATGATGGCGAGCGGCACCGCCGCCGCGGCGACGGCGTCCACCAGCCCGCGGCCGGATAGCGCGTAAGCCCATAGCCGTTGCGCCAGAAAGGCGTGGCGAAGCCGGACCACCCATTCGAACACAAAGAAGGCCAGGCACGCCCACAGCACCGAATCGACCCAGTGGTGCGCCGCCTCATAGGCCGGATCGACCGTGAGCAGGACCATCATGACGACGCCGGCCAGCACGGCGACATAGGCCGCTTTGGTCATGTTGCGGCCGGCCGTTGCGGCCACGAACCGCTCCAGAGCGGGGTGAAAATGCGGCTTGGACATTGGGAGACGGCGCCTGCGACGGAAGAAAACCTGATACGGCCAAGCGGGGCGTGACCGGCCCCCAAAGTGCCCAAGCGGGGGGAGGCCGTCAACGATCGCCCGAAAACAGCGTTATCGCCGGCGGCGCCCGTAACTTCTCGCGGCGCCGGCTTTGCGGGCAGCGCGACCGGGGCGGCGCCTGGGCAAGCGGCGTACCCTCCGGGAGACGCCGCATTGCACCACGGAGCAGGGGCGTAAATCGGCATTTTTGCCGGGATTGGGTGAAATCCCCGACAAAACGTCGCTTTTTCCCCGTATATCAAAAGCTCCCGCGGACATTATGATGGCGGGCGCGCAGGCAATACGACCCGCGAGTCGGTTCATTCCTTTAAGAGTTGGTTGGCCCCGATGGATACCTCACATCTCGCAGAACACGCAGGAACAGCAGCCAGCCTGTTTGCGTCGGTTTTCGTGGTTGCGACGCTTTCAATGCGGACGATGATCCCGCTGCGGGTTTTCGGCATTCTCACCAACATCGTCCTGATCGCGACCGCGATTCCGACCCATAATTATCCTACCATGGTGCTGCAGTCGGTGGTGCTGGTGCTCAATTCCTACCGGCTGCACCAGATGCTGCAGCTGGTGCGCGACGTGAAAAAATCCGTCAACAGCGATCTGTCGATGGAGTGGCTGAAGCCGTTCATGACCGAGCGCAAATGCGCCGCCGGCGAGGTGCTGTTCTACAAGGACGAGAAGGCCGAGGACATGTTCTACATCGTCAGCGGCCGGTTCAAGCTGGTCGAATCGGGCATCGAACTGCCGGTCGGCGCCATCGTCGGCGAGTTCGGCATGCTGTCGCCGTCGAACCTGCGGACCCAGACGCTGGAATGCGTCGAAGCCGGCCTGATCCTGAGCGTCAGCTACACCAAGGTCGAGGAGCTCTACGTGCAGAATCCGGCGTTCGGCTTTTACTTTCTTCGTCTCTTCAGCGCCCGGCTGTTTCAGAACATCAGAGACGCTGGAGCAGCGGCTGGCGCAGCGCCTCGCGCCGCGCCGAAGCCCGCCTGAGAATCCGGGATCGCCGGGGTGACAAGCTTCCTTTCCTCGCTCCGCTATCTGCTCGCCGATTTCATCGGCGAGGACGACGACGCGCCGCCGTTCCTGCCCGAGGGTTTGCCCGACTGGCGCCGCTGCGGTCGTCAGCGAAGCCATCCATCGGCTGATCGACTATCAGGGCGCGAGCTACGCGCAGCTTTATGTCGATCGGGTGCGGCGGTTCGTCGGCCGGCGCGATGTCGATGACGCGATGCTCGTCGAAATCGCGCGGCTGATGGCCATGCGCATGAGCTATGAGGATCCGATCCGGATCGCGCAGTTGAAGCTCGCCGAATTCGAATCCGGCGCCGGCGATCCCCGCGACAGATCGACCGACGATGTCGCGAAATTCCGGATCGATGAACTGATCGGGGCGCTTCCCGCCGTTGTCGCCGATCCCGTGCTCGATGTGCTCGAATGGGTGGGCTGGACGCACAAGCCGGTCTCGATCCGCTTCAGCACCGCAAGCCGGTGGGGCATTCGCCGTTTGAAGCTCGAGGCGTCGTTGCGGCGATGGCGGCTGTTCTCGGTGCGCTATGCCAAGGAGCGCGCCTGGGTCGAACGCTGGCTGCACATGATCGGCCGCAGCCTGGACAAAGCAGCCGAGGGCCGCCTTCGCCATCGTGCAAACCGCGACCATGATCGCAGGGCTATGGCGACGCCTATCGCCAGGGCCTTGCCGACTGGCATGCGATCATCGACGGCCTCGCCAAGCCGACCTTCGACGGCGCGCTGCCCTTGACCGATCTCGCCGCGCCGTGGCCGAGGCGCGCGCCGCCGCCACGCCCGATCCGCGGCAGGTCGCGCTCAAGCGCACCATCGCGGCAATCAGGGCGCGGGCGCTGTCCGCCAGCGCGAACGCGGCGGCGGGGTGAGCCGGATAGGTCGTCCCCGCGTTCGCGGGCACGGCCCAGATTGAGAGTGTCGATTTTGCCGGGCCCGCGCGCTTTACGCTGACTTGACGATCACCACTTTGTCTTCATGGCCGGCGTGCCGTTTCAGGTGGTCGCGGCGCATGCCGATCTGGTCGCGCACGAATTCGTAGCCGAGCTTGAACGTATCCAGCCCGTCGGTCGAGATGGCGCCGTCGCGCAGTCCGATCACCGCGCCGCGAAGGATGGCCTCGAGCTCGTCCTGCAACGCCTCGAGCGATTCCGGCGAATTGGCGTGTTCGATCCGCTCGCCGATGTCGAGAATGGCGGTCGCCAGTTCGCTGGCCTTCTCCGGCGCGATCCTGGTCACCTTGGTGTAGATTCCCGCGAAAATCGAACCGATGACGCTGAGCGCCGCCGGCGCCCAGGTACAGGAGGTCGCTGTAGCGGTCCATGAACGACTTGGTTTCGTCGTTGATATATTCGGCGGCGCCCTGGTGCGCGACGATGAAGGCGTCCTTGTCGGTATCGGCCGGTTCGATCCTGGAGGCGAAGCCATCCTCCAGCGCGAGTTCGGCCTTGTTTTCGTAGATCGCGCGCGCGAGGTCTCCCGCCGTCGCCGTCGACATTCTGGACTGCGCGACCAGAAGCCATTGCAGTCCGATGGTATCGAGGTCGTCGTCGGGAATCGCCGGCGAGGAGGACAGCATGCCGGTCGCCAGCGTTTCCTCGGAAATGCCGGGATTTCGTCGCGCCAGCGCTTTCGACTCGTCGATCGCGTTTACGGTGAATCCGCCGCGCTTGGCGTATTGTTCGTAGCGCTTGTCCTTCACGAGCGTCGAGGCGTGCGCAATGGCGACCACCGCGCCGTAGGCGCCGGACGCGAACAGCTTGTCCAGCGTCGAATTTGGCGGCGCCATCTGGACCCGCGAAGCCGCGTCGGAGCCATCGGAAAATCCAAGCGCATGGCGGACGAAGGTTAGCGCTGTTATCGCCGTCGGCCAGCACGGCGATCTTCTTTTTCTTCAGCTCGGCAAGCGACTTGATCTTCTTGTTGCCGGGGCTGATCAGCAGCAACACGTCATGCTCCAGGATCGCAAGCGCGCGGGCGCGCGGCGGCACCTTTGCGTCGGTGCGCAGCACCGCAAGATCGGCCTGCCTGCGATCGAATTGCGCAAGCGCCTTGGCGTCATCGGCGTTGGGCACGATCTTGAGGCGCAGCCGCGAAGAGTTGTTCTTGAGCACGGCGGCAAGTCTGGCGGCAAAGCGGGCCTCGACGCCGTTGGCGTCGCCGACGGCGAACACCAGCGTTTCGGAATTCCGCAGCCAGATGCGGCCGCCCCACACACCGTCGCAACCGTCAGGATCAGGGTCAGGGCGGCAAACAGCAGCACCTGGCGGCGGTTGCTTCTGACAACCTGCGAGCGTGGGGGCGGCTTTTCCGCGTTCGGCATTGGGACTTCAGCGCTCATGGCTCATACCCGGATCCGAGGCGCCTGGCCGGCAAATCGGCTTCGCGAAGATCGCCCGGCGAGATCGTAAATATCTAAAAAAGAACGATAATTTTCCAGTCTGCGGATGATATTCGCGCCCCGGCGGATTGCAAATCGGGCGCGCCGGTAACCTTACCGGCCGAGTTGCATTCATGCCGCGGCTATCGCCGTTAGGCCACACTTGGCGTTTTTCGGGTTCCGCGCAGGTGCATTCCGGCCCGGGAGATGTCATAAAAGCGCAATACCGGTCGAATTGTCCGGGTTTGAGAAGAAGTTGCGCTGAACGCCTCCGGTTCTGCCCGTGCCCTTCCAAGTCAGTCCAGCGAGGGCGTCAGCTTTGTCGTTTCCCTCCATGTCGTCGTCGGTTCCGGTAGGTGCGCTGATCGGATGGATGCTGCTGCTTACCGTCAAGCACGTCATCGCCGATTTCGTGCTGCAGACTTCCTGGATGGCGATCGGCAAGGACCAGAAGACCGGCTGGGCGCTGCCGCTGCTGGCCCACTGTCTCGTGCACCTTGCGGTGGCAATGACGCTGATCCTGATCGTCGCGCCGCGGTTCTGGTTCGTCGCCTTGATCGATTTTGCCATCCACATCACGGTCGACCGCGCCAAGGGATTTTGTGCCGCGAACTTCGGCGTGACGCAGGAGAACAAGCACCCGTGGTTCTGGACGCTGATCGGCGTCGACCAGGCGCTGCATCATCTCACCGATTTCGGCCTGTCGATTTTCATGGCGTCGAACGGCTGATCGCGCCGGATCTGGCAATGGCGTCCCGGATCAACACGCTGCATACGGTGATGCCCGATATCGCGTGATCGAGGCCGGGCGCTCCAGCCTGTGAAGATCGCACTTGTCGCTGGTGCGAATTTCGGCCGCGGCGCTGGCTGATTCGGGTCAATTCGTTCAAGTCACCCCGTGTCACTGCCGGGTGCCGTGGTTAACCTTTCGTTAGAGAGTTGCATTGCATCCTGCCGGCTGGGGGATATCCAGATGTTTTCAAGCCGCGACGCCTTCGAGAACGATTTCTGCCCGGTCCGGGATGAATTGCTCGGCGAAATGTACCGCGCCAACGAAAACGGCCTGCCCCAACTGGTCGAGAGCGTCTCTTCCGACGTCCGGGCGATGCTGGCGCTGTTCTGCTATCGCAGAAGCCATCTGCATTCGCTGGCGCTCTCGATCGCCGCAAGCTGCAGCGAACGCGAACTGATCCAGCTCGGCGGACGCGTCGGCTCTACCCTCTACGCGCTGTCCCGCGAGACCGGCCGCGCGCTCCGCGCCGTCATCGTCCTACGGCAACCGCAAGCCGATCACGCTCTCGACCAAGCCGCTCAGCACGTTCTCGCCTGTTGACGACGAGCTCGATGAAGATTTCGCCGAGGCCGTCGACGGCGTAAATCGCCGCTCGATACCGCTATCGAATACCGTCGAGCGCCGGCAGGCCGTGCCGCCTGCGCGCCATTTCGCATTCGACATCGCCGGGCATGCAGGTCCGGCACACTTCGGGCCGCACCGCATAGATGGTGCACGAGGTCGCGACGCCGATCTTGCCTGACAGCGCCGAGCAGCGGTCGCCGTCGCAGCGCATGCCCGACAGTTTTTCGTTGACGAATTCTTCCGGGATCAGATCGAGCGCCGCGTCGTCCTCGGTGGTGAAGCGCGGCCAGTTTGGCGAATAGGAACAGCAGGCGCCGCAGGCCTGGCAGGGGCTTTCGGCATCATGGCTGGATCGCTGGTCTCCATGCCGTCCGTTTAGCGCGGAATGGAGCGATCGGCCAGCTGGCCATGCGGGGTGCGTCAGGTATCGCTCGGATGTTCCCAGACCAGGCTCCTGCGCCATCGCGCCCTGAGCAGGTCGCGCCGCTCGGGATATTTCTCGTCGAGATACACGGCATCGACGACGCGGTCGGTTCGAAAGCTGCGAAAATCCCTGCGCAGCTCGCACCATGCCGCCAGAATCCGCACCGCCTCGTGATAGCCGATGGCGATCGGCCAGATCGTGCGTTCGCTGTCGCGGCCCTGTTCGTCGCGATAGCGCAGCGTGATTTTCTTTCCTTCGTGAATCTGCGCGCGCGTCCGCGCCATGTCGATGCGGTCGGGTTCCCTGCGCCAGCCCGGGCGGGCGCGGCTGGCGGGTTCGAGCACGAAAGGTCGCAGCCGTTCGGGCACGGTGTCGGCGATCTTCGCAATCAGGTCCTGGGCGGCGCGCGACAAGCACCGGGTCGGCATGGCCGGCGACCCATTGCGCGCCGAGCACGGCGGCTTCGATCTCGTCGGGGGTGAGCATCAGCGGCGGCAGGTCAAATCCCTTCTCCAGGATGTAGCCCATGCCGGCCTCGCCGCGGATCGGCACGCGCTGTCCGATCAGGGTCGCGATGTCGCGATAGATCGTCCGCTTCGAGGTCTCCAGTTCGGCCGCGATCGCATCCGCCGTCAGCGGCTTCCGGGTGCGCCGGAGCACCTGGATGATCTGGAACAGCCGGTCGGCACGTCTCATGGCGCGTCTCTTTTCACGGTGCAGCTGCGTCCGATGCTGACAGCATGTTGGCAGCAGGGGGCCAGTATACCGGGACAACACTCCAACGAAGAGGATTTTGTCCATGATGATTCTGTACGGCCTCGACCTCTGGACAGCGATGTCGCCGCTGCTGACACCACGGTGGCAGCAGGGGGTGGCTAGTCTGAAGCGCCTGCTCAGGAAATCGGGAGCGCTCACATGATTACACTCTATGGCTTTGGCCCGGGCTTCGGCTTGCCGGAAATCAGCCCCTTTGTGACCAAGACCGAGGTCCAGCTGAAGATGGCGGGTCTGACCTATCGCAAGGAAAAGGCGAGGCCGCCCGGCCTCTCCCAAGGGGCAGCTGCCCTATATCGATCGACGAGGCGGAGAGCATCGCCGATTCCACCTTCATTCGCGCGCATATCGAAGGCAAATACGGCTTCGATTTCGACGCGCCGCTCAGTCTGCAGGCGCGCGCGCAGGCCTGGGCGTTCGAGCGCATGATCGAGCATCACGTCTATTGGGCGCTGGTCGGCGCGCGCTGGGTCGATCCCGAGAATTTCGCCAAGGGGCCGGCGCATTTCTTCGACGGCGCGCCGGAGCATCTGCGCGAAAAGCTTCGCGAAGACGCGCAGTTCCGCGTCGCCGAGAATTATCTGTTGAGCGGTCTCGGCCGCCACGCCCCGGACGAGGACGTCGATCTTGCGGTCCGCTCGCTGTTTGCGCTGTCGGTCCAGCTCGGCGACAAGCCGTATCTGATGGGCGACACGCCCTGCGGTACCGATGCCACCGCGTTCGGCGCGCTGGCCGGGATTCTGACGCCGTTCTTCGCCTCGCAATTGCGCGAGCGGACCGCGCAATTCGGAAATCTCACGGCCTATGTCGACCGCATGATGCTGCAGTACTATCCGGAGTTCGCCTGGACGCCGCTGCGACAGGCCGCCTGAGCCTTAGCTCGCTGCGAGCGGGCTGCGCCCTTCAACGCGGCCAGCTCCGCCTCCAGTTCCGCGATCCGCGCATCGCGCGCGGCCAGCGCCGCCGCCACGTCGGCGGCGTCGAACTTCTGCGGGATATGCTGCGGGCAGTTGGTGTCCCAGGCGGAAATCCTGAACAGGATGACCTGCTCGGGCCGCGCCTTGTAGCCTTGCGGCATCAGCGATCGCAAGAGCGCCGGATCGTCGTCGACCACGCGCGCCTCGCCCCAGATCTTCACCCGGCGCCGATGGGCATAATCCATCAGGAAGATATGGGCCTTCGGATTTTCGGAGAGGTTGCCCTGGCGTGATGTATTGCCGGTTGCCGCTGTAATCGGCGAACGCCAGCGTGTTCTTGTCGAGGATCCTGATGAAGCCCTTCGGCCCGCCGCGATGCTGGATATAGGGCTGGCCATCGGCGCTGGCGGTCGCCAGAAACATGCTGTCCTGGGCGGCCAGGAACGCGGCGAGTTGCTCGTCGATTTCGGTGCGCCAGCCGCCGCGTTCCTCGACCTGGGCATAGGCGTCGCGCGACCCCTTGCGGGCCTGGATCGCCTTTACCGCCGGGGTGAAGGCGACGTCGCTGGAATAAAGTGCGGGTGTCTGACATCGGAAATCTCCGGGTCCCGGGCGTGCGCCCGTCTTCGCCCCCTAAAATGGAGCCTTTCGAAATTTAAACAATCTTGCGAATTGACACTTCATCATTGCAATATATGAAATAATGCCATGGATCGCATCGACGCCATGCAGGCCTTTGTCGCGGTGGCCGACCTCCAGGGTTTTGCGCCGGCGGCGCGCAAGCTCGGGCTGTCGCCTTCGGCGGTGACGCGGCTGATCGCGGCGCTGGAGGATCGTCTCGGCGCGCGGCTGTTGCAGCGGACCACGCCGACGGTCGCGCTGACCGATGTCGGCGCGCGCTATCTGGAGCGTGCCCGGCGCATTCTCGCCGATGTCGAGGAAGCCGAAGGCTCGGCCGCAGGGCGAACGCAGCGCGGCCGAGCGGACGGCTGGTGGTCTCGGCGCCGGTCGGCTTCGGCCGCCTCCATGTCAGTCCCGTCATGTCGGCCTATCTGAAACGCTATCCCGAGGTCTCCGGCGAACTGCGGCTGTCGGATCGCATGATCAATCTGGTGGAAGACGGCGTCGATCTCGCGGTCAGGATCGGCCACCTCGCCGATTCCACGCTGGTCGCGCGCCATGTCGGCGAGATGCGGCGGATCGTGGTCGCCTCACCAGGCTATCTCAGAGGCGCGGCGAGCCGAGGACGCCGGCGGCGATCGCCTCGCACCAGACCATCCAGTTCGGCGCCATGACCGGGTCGCCGGACTGGCGCTTCGTCGAGGATGGCCGCGAGGTTCGCGTGACATGCACGCCGCGCTTCATCACCAACAGCGCCGACGCCGCGATCCAGTATGCCGAGCAGGGCGGCGGCCTGACGCGGGTGCTGGCCTATCAGGCGGCCGACGCGATCAAGGCCGGCCGGCTCGAAGATCGTGCTGGCGAAATTCGAGCAGCCGCCGCTGCCGATCCACCTCGTCTATCCGACGTCGCGGCTGTTGTCGGCCAAGGTGCGGGCCTTCATCGATCTCGTGATCGAGATCAGCGACTGGCATTTCGGTGGGAAATAATCATCGTCATTCCGGGGCGACGCTCAGCGTCGAACCACGATGTGCAATTGCACGTCGGAGAATCCGGATTCCGGGTTCGCTCATTTCATTCGCGCCCCGGAATGACCGCTAATACGGCAGCCCCACATAATTCTCCGACAGCGACGCCATCGCCGCTTTCGAGCTGACGAGATAGTCCAGCTCGGCCAGCTGAATCCGCGCGCCGATACTTCGCCGTGTCGGGAAACTTGTGCAGGATCGAGGTCATCCACCAGGAGAAGCGCACCGCCTTCCAGACCCGCGACAGCGCCTTTTCGGAATAGCCGTCGATCCCGGCGGAGGATTTCTCGTCGTAATATTCGCGCAGCGCCTGCGAGAGATAATGCACGTCGCTGGCGGCGAGGTTGAGCCCCTTGGCGCCGGTCGGCGGCACGATATGCGCGGCGTCGCCGGCCAGAAACATCCGCCCGAACCGCATCGGCTCGGCGACGAAGCTGCGCAGCGGCGCGATGCTCTTTTCGATCGAGGGACCGGTGACGAGACGATCGACCGCCTTCTGGTCCAGCCGCCGCTTCAATTCGTCCCAGAACCGCTCGTCCGGCCACTGATCGATGTGATCGTCGAGCGAACATTGCACGTAATAGCGGCTGCGGTGCATCGAGCGCATGGTGCAAAGCGCAAATCCGCGGGCGTGGTTGGAGTAGATCAGTTCGTGGCTGACCGGCGGCGTCTCCGACAGGATCCCGAGCCAGCCGAACGGATAGATCCGCTCGAAGGTCTGGATCGCCGACGGCTTTACGCTGGCGCGGCTGACGCCGTGGAATCCGTCGCAGCCGGCGATGAAATCGCAGGCGATCTCGTGGGTGACGCCGTCCTTGACGTAGGTGACGCGCGGATGATCGGTGTCGAAATCATGCGGCTTGACGTCGGCGGCTTCGTAAACCGAGGTCAGGCCGGCCGCCTTGCGCGCGTTCATCAGGTCGAGCGTCACTTCGGTCTGGCCGTAGATCATCACGGTCTTGCCGGTGGCGGCCTTCATGTCGATGCGATGGCGGCTGCCTGCGAAGGCGAGCTCGATGCCGTCATGGACCAGGCCTTCGCGGTGCGCGCGCGCGCCGGCGCCGACTTCGTCGAGCAGGGCCACCGTGCCCTCTTCGAGCAGGCCGGCGCGGATGCGGCCGAGCACATAGTCCGGCGTCTGGCGTTCCAGAATGACGTTGTCGATTCCGTAAGCGTGAAGCAGTTGCCCCAGCAGCAATCCCGCCGGCCCTGCGCCAATGATTGCTACTTTTGTCCGCAATACTTGCCCCCTCGATTATTATAGGCTTGAACGCAGCCGCCGCGGACACGGCCGCACGTACTTGCAATGATAATTATATCATATAACAATATCTGCAAAGGGCCATCGAAGCCCTGGTGTCACAAGGGGAGACGATGTCGATGAGGAAGACGTTGTTGGCGTTGCTGCTGGCCGCCAGCGTGACGCCTGCGTTCGCGCAGGAAAAGACCTTCGAACTGAAACTGTCGCACTGGGTGCCGGCGTCGCATCCGCTGCAAAAGGCGCTGGAGGACTGGGGCGCCGCGGTCGAGAAGGCATCCGGCGGCACCATCACCTACAAGGTCTATCCCGCGCAGCAGCTCGGCAAGGCGTTCGACCATTACGACATGGCGCGCGACGGCATCGCCGACGTCACCTACATCAATCCGGGCTATCAGCCCGGCCGCTTCCCGATCATCGGCGCCGGCGAGCTTCCGTTCCTGATGTCCGACGCCAAGGGCGGCTCGATGGCGCTGGATGCCTGGTACCGGAAATACGCCGAGCAATGAGATGAAGGACGTCAAGTTCTGCCTCGCCTTCATCCATTCGCCGTCGTCGTTCCACTCGCGCACCAAGAAGATCGTGGTGCCCGACGATATCAAGGGCATGAAGATCCGCCCCGCCCACGCCACCATGGCGAATTTCGTGACCCTGCTCGGCGGCACCAACGTCCAGTCCTCGGCGCCGGAAGTGCGCGACATCATCGAGCGCGGCGTCGCCGACGCCGTCACCTTCCCGTGGGGATCGCTGGTGCTGTTCGGCATCGACAAGGTGACGAAATATCACATGGACGCGCCGCTCTATGTCACGACATTTGCCTTCGTGATGAACAAGGACAAGTACAACCAGATGTCGGACCGGCAGAAGAAGGCGATCGACGACAACTGCAATACCGAGGCCGCCGGCCGCGTCGGCGAACCCTGGGGCAAGTTCGAGGACGCCGGTCGTCGACAAGGTGAAGGCGGAGGAAGGCCACGAAGTCTACAAACTGACGCCGGAGCAGACGGCGCTGTGGAAGAAGCGCGTCCGAGCCGCTGATCAAGACCTGGGCCGATAGCGTCAAGAAGATCGGGGTCGACCCGGACGCCGCGATGACCGAACTTCGTGCCTCGCTCGCCAAATACAACGCGCTGGCAAAGTAAAACCTGACTGCCTGCCGGTACGGCGGCGGGATCTTCCCGCCGCCGCTTTCTCCCGGCAATCCCAAGGCCGTGTGGAGCGGACATGAAGCGCGCGTCTATGGATCGTTTCATCGATACGATCGAATGGATCGCGGCCGGCTTTGTCGGCATTGTCGCCGCCAATATCTTCATCGCGGTTCTGCTGCGCAATCTCTTCAACTATTCGATCCCGGACTCCTTCGATATCGGGCGCCTGCTGCTGGGCATCCTGATCTTCTGGGGTATCGCCGCCACCAGCTATCGCGGCACCCACATCACCGTCGATCTGATCTGGGCCAATGTCGGTCCGAAATACCAGCGCGTGATCGACGTGTTCGCGACGCTGGTTCTGCTGTTCGTGGTGACCGTGCAGACCTGGACGCTGTTCGACAAGGTGCGCGGCACCTATAACGACCATGTCCTCACCTTCGATATGCACATGCCGACCTGGCCGTTCTTCGCGGTCGCGTGGGCCGGCGACGTCTCCGCGGTGCTGCTGATCGCGATCCGCACCTACCGGCTGATTTTCCATCCCGAAGAGATGCACGACCCCAAGATCAAAGGCACGGAGTAAGCCGGCATGAGCACCGACGCCGTCGCCGTCCTGGGATTCGTCGCGCTGTTCGCGCTGATGCTGCTGCGCGTGCCGGTCGGCATGGCGATGGGCCTCGTCGGCGTCTCCGGCTTCGGTTATCTGGTCGGCGGCACGCCGGCGCTGAAGCTGGTCGGCCAGACCTCGATGCGCACGGTGACCGACTACACCTTCGGCGTCATTCCGATGTTCCTGCTGATGGGGACCTTCGTCAGCAATTCCGGCATGAGCCGCGACCTGTTCCGCGCCGCCAACGGCTTTGTCGGACATCTGCGCGGCGGACTGGGCATCGCCACGGTCGCGGCCTGCGGCGGCTTCGCCGCGATCTGCGGCTCGTCGGTGGCGACCGCCGCGACGTTTTCGGCGGTGGCCTATCCGGAAATGCGCCGCTTCGGTTATCCGCAATCCTTCGCCACCGGCGTGATCGCGGCCGGCGGCACGCTCGGCGCCATGCTGCCGCCGTCGACCGTGCTGGCGGTGTACGGCATCATCACCGAGCAGGACATCGGCAAGCTGTTCATCGCCGGCATCATTCCCGGCCTGCTCGCGATGACCATGTACATGATCACCATCGCGCTGATCGGCTATTTCCGGCCGGGCTTCCTGCCGACAGGGCACGCAGACCACCTGGCGCGAACGGTTCGCCGGGCTGAAGGATATCTGGGCGCCGGTGCTGCTGTTCGTGTTCGTCATCGGCGGGCTTTACGGCCTGCCGTTCCTGCCGCGCTTCACCCCGACCGAAGCCGGCGGCGTCGGCGCGACCGGCGCGTTCCTGATCGGCGTGTTCACCGGACGGCTCGACAAGGAAAAGATCCTCGCCTCGCTGCTGCAGGCGACCCGCACCGCGGCCGCCGTGTTCACGGTGCTGATCGGCGCCTTGATCTTCGGATATTTCCTCACGGTGACGCAGACCCCGCAAAAGGTCACGGAATTTCTCACCGGCCTCGGTCTCGGCCGCTACGGCGTCCTCGCCCTCATCATGGTGATGTATCTGGTGCTCGGCTGTCTGATGGACGCGATGGCGATGATCATCCTGACGGTGCCGATCATCTTTCCGGTGATCTCCCATCTCGGCTTCGACCCGATCTGGTTCGGCGTGATCATCGTGATGACGGTGGAACTCGGCCTGATCCATCCGCCGGTCGGCATGAACGTCTTCGTCATCAAGAGCGTGGTCAAGGACGTGTCCTTTGCCACGATCTTCAAGGGCGTGATCCCGTTCGTGGCGACGGACCTCGTCCGGCTGGTCATCCTGATCGCGTTTCCGTTGCTGGCGACCTGGCTGCCGCAACGCATGATGGCTCACTGAATTCCTGTCCCCGAAACGTAGAAGGCTGGGATGATCCATGGCAGCCTGGCGCTTCAAACCAAATATGTCTTCAGCCTCGCGATCAAGATCGGCGCGCCGATCATCGCCGGCGATATCGGCTACGGTGTCAGGCGGATCATTCCGATCCTCGGCGGCGAGGTTCGTGGCGAGGGCATCAGGGGACGATCTTTCCGGTTCGGCGCGGATTTCCAGATCATTCGCCCCAACGGCTTGACCGAACTCGAGGCGAAATACGCCTTCGAGATCCGACGACGGCGCCATCGTCTATATCGAGAACATCGGCATCCGCTTCGGTCCGAAGCCACTGCTTGACCGGATCGCCAGGCGGCGAGACTCGTCGATCCCGCGCTGATCTATTTTCGCTCGGTGCCGAAATTCGAAACCGGCAGCGAAAAATATCGCTGGCTGATGGAAAACCTGTTCGTCGGCGTCGGCGCCCGGCACCCCGACCGCGTCGAGATCGACGTGCATCAGGTGCTGTGAGGCCCGTGGGCTCCCCGTCATTGCGAGCCAACGGGTCGCGCGAATGCGCGCCCGATGACAGGCTCCGCAAAGCAATCCATCGACCGGCAAAGGAAGTATGGATTGCTTCGTCGCTTGCGCTCCTCGCAATGACGCCGGGGTACATTGCTGCAGAGGCTCATTGACTCCCCCTATATTCGTTATAAAATATAACTATTCTGGACAGGACGTAATAAAGGCCGATGGGAAACGCCGCACCGCCGCGCCCGCCTGACATGAGCGCGAAACCCGACATCTCGGTCCCGACGGCGCGCAGCGACGCGCCGCTGCGCCCGATCTCGTTTGGCGATCCCGCCGTGACGATCGAGCGTCGCGACGACGGCACCATTTATCTTCGCCCGAAAATCGCACTCGGCGAATATCCGGTTCGCATTACCGACCGTCTGCACCATTGGGCCAGGGCCGAACCGAACCGCATCTTCATGGCGGAGCGCGATGGCGGTCGTGGCTGGCGGCAAATCACCTACGCGGAATTGCTGACCTCGAGCCGGCATATCGCCTCGGGCCTGCTGGCGCGCGGGCTCTCCGCCGAGAAGCCGGTCGTGATCCTTTCCGGCAATTCGATCGACCACGCGTTGATCGCGTTCGGCGCGCTGTATGCGGGGATTCCGTTCTGTCCGGTGTCGCCGGCCTATTCGCTGGTGTCGAAGGATTACGGCAAGCTTTCCTATCTGATGAAGCTCCTGACGCCCGGCCTGGTATTCGCCGACGATGCGGACAAATTCGCCGATGCGCTCGAGGCCAACGTTCCCGCCGGAACCGAGATCGCGGCCTCCTATGGCGCGTTGCCCGGCCGCGATGTGACCATGCTCGCCGATTTGATGGCGACGCCGCTGCATCCCGAGCCTCGATGCCGCGCATGACGCGATCGGCCCCGATACGATCGCGAAATTCCTGCTGACCTCGGGCTCGACCGGCAATCCCAAGGCGGTCATCAACACGCAAGCGATGATCTGCGCCAATCAGGTGATGATCCGCGAGACCATGACGTTCCTGAAGGACGAGCCGCCGGTCATCGTCGACTGGCTGCCGTGGAATCACACCTTTGGCGGCAATCACAATATCGGGCTGACGCTGTTCAATGGCGGCTCGATGTATCTCGACGCCGGCAAGCCGATGCCCGGCGGCATCGAGGAGACCGTGCGCAATCTGCGGGAGATTTCGCCGACGGTCTATTTCAACGTGCCGAAGGGCTATGAATCGCTGTTGCCCTATCTGCGCGACGACAAGGCGTTGCGCGCAAAGTTCTTCCCCCGGCTGCACGCGATGTTCTTCTCGGGTGCGGCGCTGTCGCCGTTCGTCTGGAACAGCCTCGACGAACTCGCGGTGCAGGAAACCGGCTATCGCGTGCCGATGCTGACCGGCCTCGGCGCCACCGAGACCGCGCCGTTCTTCATGTCGGTGAATCCGCTCACCAGCCGCTCCGGCCATGTCGGGCTTCCCGTCGCCGGCAACGACGCCAAGCTGGTGCCCAACAACGGCAAGCTGGAGGTTCGCGCCAGGGGACCGAACGTCACGCCGGGCTATTGGCGCCAGCCGGAGTTGACCGCCGACCGCCTTCGACGAGGAAGGTTTTTACAAATTCGGCGACGCGCTCAAGCCGGCCGATCCCGATGATTTCCACGCCGGCTTCGATTTCGACGGCCGCATTGCCGAGGATTTCAAGCTCGCCAGCGGCACCTGGGTCAGCGTCGGCCCG
This sequence comes from uncultured Alphaproteobacteria bacterium, assembly GCA_963735835.1. GTDB lineage: Bacteria > Pseudomonadota > Alphaproteobacteria > Rhizobiales > Xanthobacteraceae > Bradyrhizobium. Next base: position 26,980 of record CAVTNA010000015.1, read on the forward strand.
CTTGCGCGCGCGGTTTATCGCGGCCTGCGCGCCGCTGGTGCGCGACGTGGTGATCGCAGGCATCAACCGCGACGAGATATCGGCGCTGGTGATCCTCGATCTCGACGGCTGCCGCCTGATCAATCCGACGCTGCCGCTCGACGACCTCGCCGCGACCGCCTCCGATCCCCTGATCCGCGACGCGTTCCGCGAGCGGTTTGCAAAATTCCTGGCGATCTCGACGGGGTCGTCGACGCGGATCACCCGCGCGATCCTGCTCGATACGCCGATGTCGATCGATCGCGGCGAGGTCACCGACAAGGGCTCGATCAACCAGCGCGCGGTGCTGGACGCGCGCGCCGCCTGATCGAGGAGCTTTATTCGCCAACACCGCCCGAACACGTGATAACGCTTTAGCCAGCCGTCGCTGGAACCATTCGCCAGGGAGAGAACCATGCAGTTGAAAGATCAGGCCGCCATCGTCACCGGAGGTGCATCGGGATTGGGCGCCGCGACCGCGCGCAGGCTCGCGGCGCAGGGCGCCAAGGTCGCGGTGTGCGACCTCAACGCCAAGCTCGCCGAAAGCGTCGCCGCCGAGATCGGGGGCGTCGCGGTGGTCTGCGACGTCGCCGACGCGGCTTCGGCGGAAGCCGCCGTCGCCGCGGCGTCCAAGGCCCATGGCCCGGCGCGGGTGCTGGTCAATTGCGCCGGCATCGGCGTCGCCAAGCGGGTGATCGGCCGCGACGGGCCGATGCCGCTGGCCGATTTCGAGAAGGTGATCAAGGTCAACCTGATCGGCTCCTTCAACATGCTGCGGCTGGCGACCACGGAAATGTCGAAGCTGGAGCCGCTTGCGACCGGCGAGCGCGGCGTCGTGATCTCCACCGCCTCGGTCGCGGCCTATGACGGCCAGATCGGACAATCGGCCTATTCGGCCTCGAAGGGCGGCATCGTCGCGATGACGCTGCCGATCGCGCGCGAACTGGCGCAGTTCGGCATTCGCGTGCTGACCATCGCGCCCGGCCTGTTCCTGACCCCGCTGTTGGCCGGTCTGCCGCAGGAGGCGCAGGAAGCCTCGCCGCGTCGATCCCGTTCCCGCACCGGCTCGGCCATGCCGACGAGTTCGCCTCGCTGGCGCTGCACATGATCGACAATCCCTATCTCAACGGCGAGGTGGTGCGGCTCGACGCCGCGCTGCGCATGGCGCCGCGCTGAGGGCATAGCGCATGTTCGTCAACCGCCGCGACGTGCAGATCCAGTGGGGCGACTGCGACCCCGCCAACATCGTCTATTACCCGCGCTACTTCGCGATGTTCGACGACTCGACCTCGATCCTGTTCGAGGCCGCCGGCTTCTCCAAGCAGGACATCATCAGGAAATATGGCCTGGTCGGCATTCCGATGGTGGATACGCGGGCGAAATTCTATATCGCCTCCACCCACGGCGACTGGATCACGATCGAGAGCCGGGTCGAGAGCTTCAAGCGTTCGAGCTTCGAGGTGACCCACAAGGTGTTCAAGGGCGAGGCGCTGGCGATCGAGGCGTTCGAGACCCGCGTGCTGGTCGGACGTCACCCGGACGATCCCGCCCGGCTGAAATCGGCGGCGATGCCGGAGGAGATCGTTGCGAAGTTCATGCGGGGCTGACCGGGCAAAGCCCGTGACCTGAAGCGACGGATCGCCTAAAGAAGGGGCTGAATTGCCGAACGAATTTTGATCTGGACCGAAGAATAACACTCCAAGGGAGGAATCAATGAAAAGGATTTATCTGTCCGCCGCGGTGGTCGCGGCGTCGCTGGCCTTGCCGGGGCTGCCCGCGCTGGCGCAGACCAATGAAATCACCATCGGCATCTCCATCACGACCACCGGACCGGCCGCGGCGCTCGGCATTCCCGAGCGCAACGCGCTGGAATTCGTGGCGAAGGAGATCGCCGGCGTGCCGCTGAAGGTCATCGTGCTCGACGACGGCGGCGATCCGACCAACGCCACCACCAATGCGCGGCGTTTCGTCACGGAGTCCAAGGCCGACATCATCATGGGCTCGTCGACGACGCCGCCGACCATCGCGGTGTCCAACGTCGCCAACGAGGCGGGCATTCCCCATATCGGCCTGGCGCCGTTCCCGATCACGCCGGAGCGCGCCAAATGGTCGGTATCGATGCCGCAGCCGATCCCGATCATGGGCAAGGTGCTGTACGAGCACATGAAGGCGCATAACGTCAAAACCGTCGGCTATATCGGCTATTCCGATTCCTACGGCGATCTCTGGTTCAACGACTTCAAGGCGCAGGGCGTGCCGATGGGCATGACGCTGGTCGACGAAGAGCGCTTTGCGCGGCCGGATACCTCGGTCGCGGGACAGGTGCTGAAGCTGGTCGCGGCCAATCCCGATGCGGTCCTGGTCGGCGCCTCCGGCACCGCGGCCGGCCTGCCGCAGATCCGAGCTGCGCGACCGCGGCTACAAGGGGCTGATCTATCAGACCCATGGCGCCGCCAGCATGGACTTCATCCGCATCGCAGGCCCGGCGGCGGAGGGCGTGCTGATGGCGTCGGGTCCGGTGATGGATCCCGAGGATCAGCCCGACAGCGCGCTGACCAAGAAGCCGGGACTGGCGCTCGACAAGGCCTACGAGGCGAAATACGGCCCCAACAGCCGCAGCCAGTTCGCCGGGCATTCCTACGATGCGTTTCTGGTTCTCGAACGCGTCATCCCGGTGGCGTTGAAGAAGGCCAAGCCGGGAACGCCGGAATTCCGCGAGGCGATCCGCCAGGCCTTGCTCACCGAACGGGATATCGCCGCCAGCCAGGGCGTCTATAACTTCACCGAAAAGGATCGCTACGGTCTCGACGATCGCTCGCGCATCCTGCTGACGGTGAAGGACGGCAAATACGTGCTGGCGAAGTGAGCGCGTAGACTGACACGTGAATAAAGAGCCGGCCTCTCGAAGGGGCCGGCTTTTTGCCAGCATGCGCCAGGACCGCTCAAACTGTCCGGGTCGCGCCGTTCACCAGACCGGATGAAATCTTCAAACCGTCGAACGCCGCGGGATCAGCCGCACACCTGGACGTGCCGGACACGCCAGCCATGCCGGGTATGAATGCGCCGCGGCACCAGGTAGCAGGCGCCATCCTCGTAGTAGGAGTCGTCGTAGACGTAGGCCGGATAGTCATAATAGTCGTCATAATAGGCGTAGGGTGCATGAGCCGAAGCCCAGCCCGGCGCCCACCAAAAATCTGCGTCCGTGAAATCCGTGGTGGAAATGGCCGCCATGGCAAACCGTTGGCCACGAAACCGGCGCTGCGAAATCCGCTGCCGCCGATCACAGCCGGAGCGACCCACGCCATTTCCGACTGAAACCGCGCGGAAACCGCTGCCTCCGACTAATCGCAGCCCCGTGAGATGCCGGCGCCGCCAATCGCCGAGCCATGAAAAGCGCCTCCACCATAGCCGCCATGATAGCCGCACCGCCATGGAAGCCGCCACCACCGCCGTGGAAACCGCCGCCGCCGCCAAAGCCGCCTCGAGCCGAAGCGGCGCTCGAGGCGAGCATGATGACCGAGGCGGCGCGAATAGCGCTATCATCGTTCTGCGCGACATGACCGTGTCTCCCGGATAAAGCGCTCCCCAGCGACTGGACGCCCCAGCATGATATAGAGTTTCGGTTTCGCGCGTTCTTGATTTCGATCAAGGTTCGGAGATCCCCGGGGGATGCGACACGCGCTCCAATAATGCGGTTTTGGCGGCCGCGCGCCGGATCGATCGCGGCTCACCCCGCCCCGCTCGCTGGACCCACGACTTGACCGGCTTCGGCAGAATTGGTGGTGGTTCGGGTAGTGCAGCCCGTCTGTCTAGGTAGTAATATGCGAGTTCAGTGGATGTCCGCTCTTGAGCGCGCATAACGGACTCAACTCGGACATCGCGCCAAGTCCGAAAAGTGCTGCCAGGAGCTGCCATGTTGGCGGTATCCAAATTGACGGTGGGCAATCCTCGCTACCAGTTGCTCGCGATACGCTCCTATTTATCTGGATCACCCTAGGCGATCAAAAAGGCGGCTGCTTGCGTTGACGCTGCATCTTTGCCGCTTCTACCCACCACATCAGATCGTCGGCAAAGCGCGTAAACGTCCGTTCGAGGGCCTTGCCGCCTTCGCCCATCGGCGCACCATCGGCCGCGAGGGTCTGTCCAATGGGGCCAACGGCAATCGTGCTTGAAACCACCACCATCCCCATCTCGGAGAGCGTGCCATGCCAAGCGGTTGCGGCCCGGGCGCCGGACAAACGTCCCGCCGAATAGCTCACGATCGCAGCGGGGCGCCAGAACCATTCCTCCAGAAAATGATCCGTCAGGTTTTTCAGCCCGGGCTGGACACCCCAATTATATTCGCCGGTGACGAATACGAAACCATCGGCATCTCGAATCTTCCTGGCCAACCGATCAAGCCGCTCGGGGGCCTCTCCCGCCGGATATTCCTTGTACATTCTGTCGAGCATCGGAAGGTTGACCGCCTTGGCGTCGATTAGTTCGACGGCTTCGCCTCGCCGCCTCAACCGCTCAACCACGAATTCGGCGAGGCGGATGCCCATCCGATCGGAACGATATGAGCCGTAAAAAACGAGGATTGGATTGCTCATTGCAGTCGCTCGCGGTCAAATTCAGGCGGTTTGGGGGATCGGAAAGGTGCCCCGACTCGCGCGATCCTCCGTTCTACCCTCAACAGATGACATTCGTCAGGCTGCAGCGGCAAGTCCGAAAAGTGCTGAGGCGAAAGTCGCGACGTTGGCAAGACTCCGCGCGGGATAACGGCTGGCAACGTTCGCAAGACGTTTACGCTTCGACGATGCCGGGCTACCTGACCAAGACAGTCGCTCACGCCTGGCTAGGTATCCGGCATATCCTGATATTTCATCGCTTCGTGACCGCCGTACGCGGTCACCACAGATGCTTTCACGCGTCATGCTGCTCAGCCATAAGCAACGCCCGGGTTGCTTTGCCCAACTTCTATAATATAGCCATCAGGATCGCGAATATAGCAGCGCGTCTCACCGTACTTGGGCTTCGGCTCCGTGATGAACTCTGCTCCTCGACTTCGCCAAAGTTCATAACACGCTTGAATATCTGCAACGCGGATATTCATAAAGCTGCTGACTGAATCGGGATTGGCGGGGACGCTGAGCGTTACCGATGGTTTGTCGGGTGTCGGACCGCCCCCGGGGTTAACAAGGAGCCACGTGTTCGCGATCTGGATGTACCCCGGCGCGCCGCTGCTATCGCCTCTGCTCAGAATGCGACCTCCGAAGACGGTTTCGTAAAATCGAAGCGATCGCTCGGTGTCGGCAACGGTAAGAAAATGTGCGACGGTAAACCCATCCTGCGGCGGCATCTGATAGGTTTTCTGCTCGACTTGTACTCGGTTCATAGACGACTCCTATTCGGATATAACAGTGTCCGTTCTGCACATGGGGACAGACCGGGTGCCTTCAGTCATTTTTTGATGAAGCGGATCGTCCCGCGCTCACCTCTTGGGATACGCCGTGAAAATGTAATCTTGTGCCGCTACCGTTGTATGGCACATGTAGCCGCATGTGGCGCCGGTCCCATTTTGCGGGGGTCGGCCATCCGGCGTCAGCGTGTCAGTGGCGGGATCATTGATAAAAACGGCGTAGGCCCAGCCATGGGTGTCCGGAAATCGCTTGCTATCTTTTTCGATGAACGCCAGCGTTTTCAGCGTGTCCGGCACATTCACGAAATAGGGGGACTCCGTGTTCTTTTTAAAGAGCCACTCAATCTTCACGATCTTGGAGCCCTCGGGAAAGGGCTGGTGATTGCCCGGCGCGCCTTGGCGAAAGGCTTTTATCATCACGGGATTCGCCGCAATGATTTTCACGCTCGTTTCGGTCTGACTGACCGCAACATACTGCCAGTTCTCGTAGCCTTTGAACTCGGAAAACGCGAGTCCGTTCGGCACTTTCAGCGTGGACCTGTTCTGCACCGCAAGAGCCGCGCTGCCCAAGACAGCGAACGATACCGCAATGCTCATAATTGCCGCGGATGGAGTTCTCTTCATGGCTCACTCCCTGTGCTGCTGTTTGCAAGTCAAATTCAGTGGCGTGCGTGCAAACTGCGCCGGAAGAACACATCGTGGAGCTTCGTTCCATCTGTTATTGCGGATCGAGTCATGCCGATGGCGCATTGCCGCAGGATTGTCTCTGCGAACGCCAGCATCGAAGCTTGATTTCGAGGCTCTGCACGGTGCTAACGATAGCTCGACTGCTGCGCAAAACTACGTGGCAGAAAGTGTGCCGAGATCGCGCTTTCGCCCTCGTGCTGAAAGCCGAGATAGCTCGCCGCGACGCGCTGCGTTGGTCGCGATGTCTTTCGCCGCTCCGTCCAGAATGAATTCGCCGAGCTCCATCACATAGGCGCGGTCGGCGATTTGCAACGCCGCCTGCGCGTTCTGCTCGACCAGCAGCACCGACACGCCGCTTTCGCGCAATTCGCCGATGGTGCGGAAAATATCGGCGACGATGATCGGGGCCAGGCCCAGGCTCGGCTCGTCCAGCATCAGCAGCTTTGGGGCGCCCATCAAGGCGCGGCCCATCGCCAGCATTTGCTGTTCGCCGCCCGACAGCGTCCCGGCCAATTGCCGGCGCCGCTCCTTCAGCCGCGGAAACAGCGTGTAGACCCGCTCGAACGATCTGGCGGCGACGGCCCTGGCGATCCGGAACGCGCCGAGCTGCAGATTGTCCTCGACGCTCATGGTGGCGAACAGCTCGCGATGTTCCGGCACCAGGCTCAGGCCCGCCGCCACCCGATCCTCGATCTCGAGCCGCAAGATATCCTCGCCGGCAAACGCGACGCCGCCCTGCAACGGCAGGATTCCCATGATGGCGTTCAACAGCGTGGTCTTGCCGGCGCCGTTGGCGCCGATGATGGTGACGATCTCGTTGACGCCGACGTCGAGCGAGACCGCGCGGACCGCTTCGACCTTGCCATAGGCGACATGCGCGATCGGACACCGACAATAGCGCGCTGATGGCGGGATTCATGAAACGGCTCCGAGATAGGCCTTGATCACGTCGGGGTTGGTCTTGATCGCCTCCGGGGTGCCTTCGGCGATCTTGGTGCCGAAATCGAGCACCACGATGCGGTCGGCGAGATCCATCACAAACCCCATGTCGTGCTCCACCAGGAGCACCGACATGCCGCTGTCGCGCAGTGTGCGCAGTAGGCCGGCGAGCCGCTGCTTCTCCAGATGCCGTAGTCCTGCGGCCGGCTCGTCGAGCAGCAGCAGCATCGGATCGACGCACAGCGCGCGCGCGATCTCGACGATGCGCTGCTGGCCGAGCGAGAGCGAGCCGGCGAGCCGGTCGATCTGGTCGCTGAGGCCGACCCGCTCGATCTGGCGCGCCGCCTCCGCCAGCAATCGGGCTTCGTCGGCGCGATCGAGCCGGAACATGCTGGAGATCGCACCGGCGTGGCCGCGCAGATGCGCGCCGATCGCGACGTTTTCAAGCACGGTCATGTCAGGCACCAGTTTGACGTGCTGGAAGGTTCTGGAGATGCCGAGCTTTGCCACCTGCTGCGGAGCTGCGTTGTCGATGCTGCTGCCGAGAACGGAAATCCTGCCGCCGGACTTGGTGAGCACGCCGGTGATCAGGTTGAAGGTCGTGCTCTTGCCCGCGCCGTTCGGGCCGATCAGCGCCACGATCTCGCGGGCCCGAACCTCGAACGAAACATCGTTGACCGCGATCACGCCGCCGAATTGCTTGCGCGCGCGATCGATCTGCAGCAGCACCGCGGACACGGCCGCCGGTCGCGCGCGCGCCGGCAGGGCAAGCGACGGATCCGGCCGCGCGCGGGCCGGCTGTGAGCCGCAGCCGCGCCATCAGCCAGGGCCAGACCCCGGTCGGGGCCAGTTGCAGCAGCCCCACCAGCAGGATGCCGAACACGATGGTCTCGAGCTGGCCTTCGCCGTGAAACAGATACGGCAAATAGCTCTGCAGGATTTCCTTCAGGATGACGACGATGGCGGCCCCCAACACGCCGCCCCAGACATAGCCGGCGCCGCCGACCACCGCGATGAAGAGATATTCGATGCCGGCCTGTGCGCCGAACGGGGTCGGATTGGCGGCGCGCTGGAAATGCGCATAGAGCCAGCCGGACAGGCCGGCCAGCACCGCCGCATAGATGAAAACCAGAAGCTTGGCGCGCGGGGTTTGCACGCCAAAGGCTTCGGCGGCGATGTGTCCGCGGCGCAGCGCGCGGATGGCGCGGCCGGTGCGCGAGTCCAGCAGGTTCATGGTGAGCAGCGCGGACACGATGACCGCGATCCAGATCGCGAAGTAGATCGTTCCGGGGTCGATCATCCGCAGGCCGCCGATCGACAGCGGCGGGATGGCGGAGATACCGTCGTTGCGGCCGACGAATTCGAGCTTGCTGAACAGATAGAACAGGCCGAGACCCCAGGCGATGGTGCCGAGCGGCAGATAGTGGCCCGACAGCCGCACCGTGACGAGGCCGAGCAGGACCGCGGCCAGGCCGGAGACCAGGAGCGACAGCGGCAGCGTCAGCCACGGCGACACGCCGTAGGCCGTCGTCAGCACCGCCGTGGTGTAGGCGCCGAAGCCGCAGAATGCCGCCTGGCCGAACGAGGTGAGGCCGCCGACGCCGGTCAAAAGCACAAGCCCCATCGCCACCAGCGCGGCAAGCCCGATGTTGTCCAGCAGCACGATCCAGAACGGCGGCATGCCCGGGATGAACGGAATCGCCGCCATGACAAGAGCGAACGCGATGATGGGCAGCCGCTCTCTCATCGCCCTCAATCCTTCTCTTCCTCGACCGCGGGCGCCGCCAGCGAGCGCAGCACGAGAACCGGAAGGATCAGCGTGAACACGATGACCTCCTTGAAATTGCTGGCATAGAACGAGGAGAAGGCCTCCACGGTGCCGACCACCAGCGCCGCGACCGCGGTCAAGGGATAGCTCACCAGGCCGCCGATGATCGCGGCGATGAAACCCTTCAGCCCGATCAGGAACCCGGTGTCGTAATACAGCGTCGTGATCGGCACGATCAGGATTCCCGAAATAGCTCCGATCACCGAGGCGAGCAGGAATGCGATCTGTCCCGACAGCGTGGTTCGGATGCCGACAAGGCGCGCGCCGAGACGGTTGACCGCGGTCGCGCGCAGCGCCTTGCCGTAGAGCGTGAGGCCGAAAAACAGCCAGAGGCCGACGATGAAGGCGATGGTGATGGCATAGACCGCGATGCTCTGGCCGGTGAAGCGCAACGGCCCGGCGGTGAAGGCGGCATCCGAAATCGCCGGGCCGCGCTGGCCTTCGGCGCCGAAGAACACCAGCCCAAAACCCTGCAGCGCCAGATGGCAGCCCACCGAGGCGATCAGCAGCACCAGCACCGAGGTGTGCGCCAGCGGCTGAAAGGCGATGCGGTAGAGAAACAGCCCGATCGCCGCGACGATCAGGAGCGACAGCGCGATGCTGACGGCGATCGGGGGATGAGCGCCGGCGAACCAGGAGGTCAGGGCGAAGATCGCCGCGGGCAGGACGATATTGACCGCGAACGCGCGGCCGACCAGCCGGGGGCGCAGCGATCTGCGGCCGGCAAACAGGTCGAGGCCGAACGCCACGATACCCATCGCGACCGCGAGCCGCGCCGTGCCCGGCATCTGGCCCGACGACAGCGAGGCATAGGTCAGCGCGCCGTAGGTGACGAATTCGCCTTGCGGAATCAGGATGACGCGGGTAACGGCGAACACCAGCACCAGCGCGAGGCCGAGCAACGCATAGATCGCGCCATTGGTTATGCCGTCCTGCACCAGGAGCAGCATGATTGTCGTGTTCAAGGCCGGACGCCCCCCTCACACACACCGTGCCGGCCGCGGTCTCAAGTCGCCGCAAGCCGTCCGATAACCGCAGTTGAAAAATGCTGCCGGTATTTGATATGATGGATAACAATTATCAATTATAATCTCAAGGTCCGGCTTGTTCCGGCCGTTCCAGCCTATCGGGATTGCGAGCATCGGGCGATGAGTGTTTCCAAAACCGCTGTGGCCGATGCCACCAGGACGTCGCGGGCCGCCCGCAGGGAGCCGGCCGAAGGGGCGGCGGAAAACGGCGCGCTGCAGATGGGCGAATTGTCCGAGTTGCTGGGCTATTCGCTGAAGCGCGCGCAGCTGAAAATTTTCGAGGATTTCTTGCGCTGCGTCGCGCCGCTGCAACTGACGCCGGCGCAGTTCTCGGTCTTGCTGCTGCTCGACAAGAATCCCGGCTGCAACCAGACCGAAATCGCCAATACGCTCGGCATCCTCAGGCCGAACTTCGTGGCGATGCTGGATGGTCTGGAGAGCCGCGACCTCTGCGCGCGGATACGTTCGACCAACGACCGCCGCTCCCACATTCTTGTCCTGACCGACGAGGGCAGGGCGGTCTTGGCGCGCGCCAAGAAACTCGTCGCCGCCAAGCACGAAGCGCGCCTCAACGAATTGCTCGGACCCGCCAGGCGCGCCGCGCTGCTGGATATGCTGGCCACGATCGCACGGGAATTTTGACTCGGGCATTCCGGGGGCGGCGCGAAGCGACGAACCACATCGGGGAATCCCGAGATTCCGGGTTCGCTCGCTCTGCTCGCGCCCCGGAATGACGTCTAAACGTCGACCAGAATCACCCGGATATCGTTGACATTGGTGAGCGTCGGGCCGGTCAGCAGCAGGTCGCCGGTCGCGGCGAAGAAGGCGGTGGCGTCGTTGTTGTCGAGATAGGCCTTGGGGTCGAGGCCAAGCGATTTCATCTTCGCAAAGGTAACGGCATCGATCATCGCGCCGGCCGGATCGGCCGCGCTGCCCGCGCCGCCGTCCGCGCCGTCGGTATCGGCCGCCAGCGCCGAAATGCCCGGCGTGTTGTCGAGCAGGCCCGCCAGCGCCAGCGCATATTCCTGGTTGGGACCGCCGCGCCCGTTGCCGCGCACGGTGACGGTGAGTTCGCCGCCCGACAGGATGGCCACGCGTTTGCCCGCCTCGCGCGCCTGCAAGGCGAGCCGCGCGTGATCGGCGGCGACGCTGCGCGCCTCGCCTTCGAGGTCGGCGCCGAGTTCGATGATCCCGTATCCGGCATCCCTCGCTTTGCCGATCGCGGCGTCGAGCGAAGCCTTCGGGCGTGCGATCAGTTCGAATTGCGCGCGCGCAAAGACGGGATCGCCGGGCTTGCAGCTCTCGTTGCCGGGCTCCATGAGCGCGCAGCGGATGGGATCGTCGAGCTCCAGGCCATATTTCGCGACGATGGCGCGCGCATCCGCGAGCGTCGTTGGATCCGGCACGGTAGGACCCGAGGCGATCGCGGACGGATCGTCGCGCGGCACGTCCGAGATCGCCAGCGTGACGATCTCGGCGCGCTTTCCGGCGCGCGCGAGCCGGCCGCCCTTGATCCGCGACAGGTGCTTGCGAACGGTGTTGATCTCGCCGATCGGCGCGCCCGAGCGCAACAGCGCCCGGGTCACCTGTTGCTTTTGCGCAAACGACACGCCTTCAACCGGGGCGATCCAGTTTGCCGAGCCGCCGCCTGACAACAGCACCAGCAGGAGATCGTCGACGCCGGCGCCCTCGGCCAGCCGCAGGCTTTCCTCCGCGCCCTTCAATCCGGCCTCGTCGGGCACGGGATGACCGGCTTCGATCACCTTGATCCGCCGGGTCGGCACGCCATGGCCGTGGCGGGTGGTCGCGCTCCCGGTGAGACGTGATGGCGCAAGACCGAGTGCGTCGAGATAGTGCCGCTCCGCTGCCGCGGCCATCGCGGCGGCGGCCTTGCCGGCGGCAAGACAGATCACCCGGCCCTTCGGCAGCGGGCCGAGATGCGCCGACAGCACGACGTCGGGATGTGCCGCGGCGACGGCAGCGTCGAAAATTTCGCGCAGGAGAGGGCGTCTGTCGGTCATTGCATCCCGAGCCTTGGCTTCACGGAATTTGAAAAAGGAAACGTGCAACGCCGGTTATCCATCCGAAACCGGCAAAAGAAAACCCCCGCAGCATGCTGCGGGGGTTTTCAGGAGCCCGTGAGGACCGGTCAAGGTAAGGGAAAGCGTCAGCCGCCGACGTCGCCGCTGATGATTTCGCCGAACAGATCCCATTTCTCGCCGTTGAACTTCTCCAACTGAAGCTGGGAAAGCGGCGCAAAATCGGTCGGACTGGTGTTGACCTTGACGCCCGGCAGCAGGCCGCCGAGTTCAAGATTCTTGATGCTGGCCGCCTGCTTCATGATGTTCTCACGGGTGAGATTGTCACCGCAGGCCTTCAGGACATGCTCGAGCCCTTGTGCGACAATGTAGGCGTACATCACCGACGCATCCGCACGATTGGCCTCTGGATAGTACTTGTCCAGGAATGCGTTCCAGGCCTTCATTCCGGCATCGTTCTTCCATTGCGGATCGGTCGGGTCCTTGAGGTAGTTGGACGAGATGAGGCCCTGTGCGTTCTCAAAACCGGCGGGCTTGATCACGCTGCCGACCGAAGCCGAGACATTGTTAAGGAAGTGGAGCGGCTTCCATCCGATCTCGGCGTTCTTCTTGATCGCCTGCGCCGCGAATTTCGGCGTGGTCACATTGAAGAACACGTCGGCGCCGGTCGATTTCAGCTTGACGATATGAGAGTCGACAGTCGGCTCGGTGGTCTCGTAGCTTTCCTCGGCCACGATCATCGAGGCGGCTTTGGCGCCGAGCCCGTCTTTCAGGCCCTTGACGTAGTCCTTGCCGTAATCGTCGTTCTGAAACAGGATGGCGATCTTGGCGTTGGGCTTTTCCTTGAGAATGTACTTCGCGTAAATTCGCGATTTGCTCTGGTAGTTCGGCTGCCAGCCCATGGTCCACGGAAAATCCTTGGGATCGTTCCATTTGGTGGCGCCGGTGGCGACGAACAGTTGCGGCACCTTCTTCGAATTCATGTATTTCTGGATCGCCGAGTTCGGCGGCGTGCCCAGCGAATTGAAGACGAGCAGCACCTCGTCGCTCTCCACCAGCTTGCGGGCCTGCTCGACCGTCTTCGGCGGGCTGTAGCCGTCGTCATAGCTGATGAAATTGATCTTGCGGCCGTTGATGCCGCCCTCGGCATTGATCTTGTTGAAGTAGGCCTGTTCGGTCTTGCCGATCACGCCATAGGCGGAGGCAGGGCCGCTATAGGGCATGATGTTGCCGATCTTGATTTCGGTATCGGTGGCGCCGGTGTCGTATTTCTTTTGCGCAAGCGCGCCGCTGCTGGCTAAGGCGGCTACCGCGAGGGCAGCCGAAAAGGCCCCCAATCGCAATGGGTTAGCAGGCATTTTGATCTCCCTGATCTGTTGAATGCGTAGTTTCTCTTCTGATTGGAAGCGCTTCTCTGCTCCGGCCCTCATTGAATACCTTCTCGTTGCTCCCATCAAGAAGAAGCCCCCTGCGACGGTGTCGCAGAGGGTTAATTTTTTGGCCCATGGCCGGCCAGCCCGGGAATAGATCAGCCGCCGATCACGCCGCTGATGACATCGCCGAACCGGGTCCAGGTCTCGCCCTCGAATTTTTGCAGCTGCAACTGCTTGACCGGAGCGAAGTCGGTCGCGCTGGTGGAGACCTTGATGCCCGGCAGCAAGCCATCCAGCGCAAGTTCGTGGATGCTGGCTGCCTGCTTCATGACGTTCGCCCGCGTCAGATCGTTGCCGCAGGCCTTCAGCACGTGCACGAGGCCTTGCGCGACGGTGTAGCCGTAAATCACATTGACGTCGGTGCGGTTGGCTTCCGGATAGTATTTGTCGAGGAATGCGTTCCAGGTCTTCATGCCCGGATCGCTCTTCCATTGCGGGTCGGTCGGATCCTTGATCCACGCCGACGAAATGATGCCCTGCGACCTGTCGAAGCCGGCAGGCTTCATCGTGGCGCCGATCGAAGCCGACACGTTGTTGAGAATATGCAGCGGCTTCCACCCGATCTCGTCCGTCTTCACGATCGCCTGAGCGGCAAATTTCGGGATCGCCACGTCAAAGAAGACGTCGGCGCCGCTGGCTTTCAGCTTGACGATATGGGAGTCGATGGTCGGCTCGGTGGTCTCGTAGCTGTCTTCCGCGACGATCATCGAGGCCGCTTTGGCGCCGAGCCCGTCCTTCAGGCCCTTGACGTAATCCTTGCCGTAGTCGTCGTTCTGATAAAGGATGGCGATCTTGGCGTTGGGTTTTTCCCGCAGGATGTACTTGGCATAGATGCGGGCCTCGCTCTGGTAGTTGGGCTGCCAGCCCATGGTCCAGGGAAAGTCCTTGGGATCGTTCCATTTGGTGGCGCCGGTGGCGACGAACAGCTGCGGCACCTTCTTCGTATTCATGTATTTCTGGATCGCCGAGTTCGGCGGCGTGCCCAGCGAATTGAAGATGAGCAGGACCTCGTCGCTCTCCACCAGCTTGCGGGCCTGCTCGACCGTCTTCGGCGGGCTGTAGCCGTCGTCATAGCTGATGAAATTGATCTTGCGGCCGTTGATGCCGCCCTCGGCGTTGATCTTGTCGAAGTAGGCCTGTTCGGTCTTGCCGATGACGCTGTACGAGGACGCCGGTCCGCTGTAGGGCATGATGTTGCCGATCTTGATTTCGGTATCGGTCGCGCCGGTATCGTATTTCTTTTGCGCGAGCGCGCCGCTGCTGGCTAAAGCGGCTACCGCGAGGGCAGCCGAAAAGGCCCCCAATCGCAGGTGAATAGCAGGCATTCTGACCTCCTTGAATCTCGGTTGAATTGTGTCGTGTTTTTTGACCAGGAGCGCTTTCCGGCTCCTGGGCCGGATTGAATACCCTTCGACGATACCCATCAACAAAAAGCCCCCCGCGACGGGTGTCGCGGGGGGTGTCCTTTAGTCGAATGGGTTGAGGTAACGGACCTGTGAACTAATACCTTAGTTGCTGAAGCCCG
>CAVTNA010000016.1:0-30273 GCA_963735835.1 uncultured Alphaproteobacteria bacterium
CCCGCCGCAGGTGCAACCCTGATGGGCTAGTACCGGCGGCGCCTCGTCCTGCTTCAGCGACCATTTGACCATGTAGGCCAGGCAATCGATCCCCGGATCTTGCGCCCGCTCGATCACGTTCATCAGCCCAAGCCAGTCCTCGCTGTCAGCCAGATTGGCAAAACGCCGCACCGCGCCTGCCGCGTATTCGCCTATTGTCTCGTCATGGCGCGCCGCAACCTCGCCGACCTGCGCGAACAGCACGATGTCGTTGCAGGCGAGCAGCGCTTCGCTGGCGTGAGCTTCCTCGCTGAAGCTCGTGATGATCTCGCCGAGTTGCATGACCCCTCTCCTATTGCACCAGCGGCGACGCGGACGCGGCGAGCGCAATGCCGGTGATTTCGGCGCGGCCAGCCAGCACCGAGACATATTGCGCGAGCGCGCGATGCTGCACGCTGGTCGCGAGATAGTCGGCAATGCGGTCGCGGACGAGTTCGAACGGCAGAATCTGCCCCGGCGCATGCTGGTCGAGCCGGACCACGTGAAAGCCGTAGCGGGTCTCCGCGATGGCGAATTCGCCGGGCCGCATGCGCTGCAGCGCAGCCTCGAATTCGGCGACGGTCTGACCGCGCGTCAGCTGGCCGAGTCGGCCGCCGTTTTCGGCCGAAGTCTTGCAATCGGATTGACTGCGCGCGAATTCCGCGAACAGCGCCGGATCGGCCCGGACGGCCGACAGGATCGCATCGGCGGTCGCCCGCGCTGCGGTCCGCGCGGCCATGTCGCTGCCGGGCGCCGCGATCAGGATATGCGCGGCCTCGTAGAGGTCGCCGGAGCGGAAGCGCTGATGGTTCTGCTCATAGAACCGCGAGCACGCGGCCTCATCAGGCGCCGGGGTGACGACTTCGCGCTCGATCAAGGCACGCATGGCCGCCTCTTCCGGTGTCTCGGAGCGTCCTTCCGGATCGCGCAGCGGCTCGGCCTCGATGCCGAGACGCCTCGATTCCTGCAGCAGCAGTTCGCGCACCACCAGCGCACGCGCCGCCGCCTGCCAGGCCAGGATCGGCTTTTCCGCCGGATGGTTTTGGACCTCGCGCGCGATGACTTCGCGCGCGATTACACTTCCGTTGACGCTGATGGTCTTCGGCTTGGGCAACGTATTGGCGACCGAGCAATCCATGACCTACTCCGCGGGCTGCAGCGGACGATTTGTCCGACCGTCCCGGCTGCGGACGACCTGGTAGCCGCGGCGGCCGAGATACCAGACCGGCGCGCTCCAGACGTGAACCAGCCGGGTGAACGGGAAGACGAGGAAAATCGTCATGCCAAGCACGAGATGCGCCTTGAAGATCGGATGCACATCCAGAATGTAGTCGGCGACGCCGGGCTGCAGCGTCAGGATGCCCTGAGCCCACGCCATGAACTTCACCATTTCGTGGCCGTCGAGATGAACTGACGATACCGGGATGGAGGCCAGTCCCAGCAGCAATTGCGCAAACAGCAACAGCAGGATCGCGGTGTCGCCGAACGACGAATTGGCGCGGATGCGCGGATCGAACAGCCGCCGATGCGTCAGCAATGAAATTCCGACCAGGCACATCAGGCCGGCGAGCCCGCCGGCGACGATCGCCAGCATCTGCTTGAAGCCGTGCGATACCCCGAGCATGTCGAACACCCAGATCGGCGTCAAAAGCCCGACCAAATGACCGACGAAGATCACGAGGATGCCGACGTGGAACAGGTTGGAACCCCACATCAATTGCCGCCGCCGCAACAACTGGCTCGATCCGGTCCGCCAGGTATATTGCTCACGATCGAACCGGAACAGGCTTCCGAACAGGAACACCGTCAGGCAGAGGTAGGGATACCAGCCGAACACGATTGAATTGAGCGTTTGCATGGCTTCGCTCCTCACTGCAGGGATGATGGCGGGGGACCCACCGCACGCTTGGCGTGTCGAAGCTTTGCAATCAGGCCCTCATGGCCGCAGGCGCCTTGTCCCTGCGCGCCGGGGCCGAACCGCACTTCCTCCTCCTCCCATGCCGCGTCGAGCGCGACGAGGTCCATCGGATCGGAATCGGGGGCCTTCAGCAATTCATCGACGATATCGCGCCGCGGCGCTTCCGCCGGGATCGCCACCAGCGCATCGAAGATCGCCTTGTAGCTCGATTGCCGCCGGTCGAGACGCTCGGCCAGCGCCGCGAATATGTGCGCGGTCTGTCCCAGAAGTTCGCGCGCCTCCGAAAGCGGCTGGGTCGACAGGAATTCGAGAAACAACGGCACGTAATCGGGCAGTTCGTTCGCCGCGATGACAAGCCCGGCATTTTCATACATCGCTTTCAGATCGACCATGGCCTGGCCGCGGTCGCGGCTTTCGCCATGGACATGCTCGAACAGATGCAAGGCCAGCGTCTTGCTGCGGTCGAATAACAGGCCGTAACGTTCCTGCAGATCGTAGACATCGCCAACCGCGATTTCCTCGATCAGCTCACCGACGGCCCCGCGGTTTGCCGCGGGCAGCAGCTTTTCAGCGTCGAGCAAGGTCAGGAGATCCGGCGCGGCTTCGATCAGCGCCTCGGTCGGATAGCACAGGAGCGCGGACAACACCTTGAACGTCTTCATCACGCGATCTCCATCGGGGTCCTGGCCTTGCGCGGCGAGCCGAACAGGTTGGTCTCGCTCTCGCCGCCGGAGCAGCCATTGCCGAAAGTAAAGCCGCAGGAACCGCGCATGTCGTAGGCGTCGGCGCCGAGTTCGCGATGCGCGGTCGGAATCACGAAGCGGTCTTCGTAATTGGCGATCGCCATGATCTGGTACATCTCGTCGATCTGCGCCGGCTCAAGGCCGACGCGCCTTGCGATCGCCAGCATCGACGACGCCGTCGATGGTTTTCGCCCGCATATAGGCGCGCATCGCCAGCATGCGTTCCAGCGCCAGCGTCACCGGCTTCTCGTCGCCCGCCGTCAACAGGTTGGCGAGATACTTCATGGGAATGCGCAGCGACTTGACGTCAGGCATTTCGCCGTCGAAAGCCGATCTTGCCGGCGGACGCCGCCGAGGTGATCGGCGACAGCGGCGGCACGTACCAGACCATCGGCAGCGTCCGGTATTCCGGATGCAAGCGGGAAAGCGACCTTCCATTCCATCGCCATCTTCCAGATCGGCGAGGTCTTGGCGGCTTCGAGCCAGGCATGCGGGATGCCCTGCCGCTCGGCTTCCGCGATCACGGCGGGATCGTTCGGGTTGAGGAAGACGTCGAGCTGGGCCTGGTAGAGGTCGCGCTCGTCCGGCTTGCTCGCGGCTTCCGCGATCCGGTCGGCGTCGTAGAGCACCACGCCGAGATAGCGGATGCGGCCGACGCAGGTCTCCGAGCACACCGTCGGCTGGCCGGCCTCGATGCGCGGATAGCAGAAGATGCACTTTTCGGATTTGCCCGACGACCAGTTGTAATAGATCTTCTTGTACGGGCAGCCGGAGACGCACATCCGCCAGCCGCGGCACTTGTCCTGGTCGATCAGGACGATGCCGTCCTCCTCGCGCTTGTAGATGGCGCCCGACGGGCACGCCGCGACGCAGGCCGGGTTGAGGCAGTGCTCGCACAGCCGCGGCAGATACATCATGAAGGTGTTTTCGAACTGGCCGTAGATGTCCTTCTGCACGCCTTCGAAATTCGCGTCCTTCGACCGCTTGGCGAATTCGCCGCCGAGAATCTCCTCCCAGTTCGGACCCCACTCGATCTTCTCCATCCGCTCGCCCGAGATCAGCGAACGCGGACGGGCCGTCGGCATCGCCGTCATTTCCGGCGCCTGCTGCAGATGCTGATAGTCGAACGTGAACGGCTCGTAGTAGTCGTCGATCTCGGGCAGATCCGGGATTGGCGAAGATGTTCGCCAGTACCCGCCACTTGCCGCCGATCCGCGGCTCGATCGAACCGTTGCGCTTGCGTTTCCAGCCGCCCTTCCAGCGCGCCTGGTTTTCCCAGTCCTTCGGGTAGCCGATGCCGGGCTTGGTTTCGACGTTGTTGAACCACGCGTATTCCATGCCTTCGCGGCTGGTCCACACGTTCTTGCAGGTAACGCTGCAGGTGTGACACCCGATGCACTTGTCGAGGTTCAGCACCATTGCGATTTGAGCGCGGATTTTCATTCTGCGGCCTCCAGGCGGGGCGTGCCGGGTTGATCGGCGGTTGGCGTATCGAGCCAGTCGATCTTCGACATCTTGCGGACAATGACGAATTCGTCGCGGTTGGAGCCAACCGTGCCGTAATAGTTGAAGCCGTAGGATTGCTGGGCGTAGCCGCCGATCATGTGCGTCGGCTTGAGCACGACGCGGGTGACCGAGTTGTGGATGCCGCCGCGCTGCCCGGTCTGCTCGGAGCCCGGCACGTTCACGATCTTCTCCTGCGCATGATACATCATGCACATGCCCTGCTTGACGCGCTGCGAGACCACCGCGCGCGCCACCAGCGCGCCGTTGGTGTTGAAGGCCTCGATCCAGTCGTTGTCGACGATGCCGGCGCCCTTGGCGTCGATCTCGCTGATCCAGACGATCGGCCCGCCGCGCGACAGCGTCAGCATCAGCAGATTGTCGGTGTAGGTGGAGTGGATGCCCCATTTCTGGTGCGGCGTGATGAAGTTCAGCACCACCGAGGCATTGCCGTTCGGCTTGCGGTCGATCACCGGCTTGACCGTCTTGGTGTCGATCGGCGGCCGATAGACGCAGAACCCCTCGCCGAAGGCGCGCATCCACAGATGATCCTGGTAGAGCTGCTGACGGCCGGTCAGCGTGCGCCACGGGATCAGTTCGTGGACGTTGGTGTAGCCGGCGTTGTAGCAGACCTTTTCGGATTCCAGTCCCGACCAGATCGGCGAGGAGATGATCTTGCGCGGCTGCGCGACCACGTCGCGGAAGCGGATTTTTTCGTCTTCCTTGGGAATCGCGAGATGCGTGTGGTTTCGCCCGGTAAAGCCTTCGAGCGACGCCCAGGCCTTGACCGCGACCTCGCCGTTGGTCTCCGGCGCAAGGCTCAGGATGACCTCGCAGGCGTCGATGGCGCTGTCGATGCGGGCGAGGCCCTTGGTGGCGCCCTCCTCGGTCACGATGCCGTTGAGCTTCTTGAGCAGATCGACCTCATGGTCGGTGTTCCAGCTCATGCCCTTGCCGCCATTGCCGAGCTTGTTCATCAGCGGGCCGAGCGAGGTGAAGCGCTTGTAGAGGTTCGGATAGTCGCGCTCGACCACGGTCACCGCCGGCATGGTCTTGCCGGGGATCGGATCGATCTCGCCCTTCTTCCAGTCCTTCACATCGAAGGCTTGCGCGATCTCGCCGGCGCTGTCGTGCATGATCGGGGTGAGAACGACGTCCTTTTCGACGCCGAGCACTTCCGGCGACAACCTTCGAGAAGGCTTCCGCGATGCCCTTGTAGATGTCCCAGTCGCTGCGCGATTCCCAGACCGGATCGATCGCCGCCGACAGCGGATGGATGAACGGATGCATGTCCGAGGTGTTGAGATCGTCCTTCTCGTACCAGGTCGCGGTCGGCAGCACGATGTCGGAATACATGCAGGTCGTGGACATCCGGAAGTCGAGCGTCACCAGGAGGTCGAGTTTTCCTTCCGGCGCCTCGTCGTGCCACTTCACCTCGGCCGGCTTCTTCCTGCCGTGCTCGCCGAGGTCCTTGCCCATCACGCCGTGCTTGGTGCCGAGCAGATGCTTCAGGAAATATTCGTGGCCCTTGCCCGACGCGCCCAGAAGATTGGAGCGCCAGACGAACAGGTTGCGCGGCCAGTTTCTCGGATTGTCGGGATCGTCGCACGACAGCTGCAGATCGCCCGACTTCAGCGCCTTGGCGACATAGTCCTTCGGCTCGAGACCTGAAGCCGCGGCGAGTTTGGAAACCTCGAGCGGATTGGTCTGCAGCTGCGGCGCGGAAGGCAACCAGCCCATCCGCTCGGCGCGCGACGTTGTAGTCGATCAGCGCGCCATCCCACGGGCCGCTCGGGCGCCGTCGGCGACAGGATCTCGTTGACGTCGAGCGTCTCGTAGCGCCACTGATCGGTGTGGGCATAGAACGCCGAGGTCGAATTCATCTGCCGCGGCGGACGACCCCAGTCGAGCGCGAACGCCAGCGGCGTCCAGCCGGATTGCGGCCGCAGCTTTTCCTGGCCGACATAGTGCGACCAGCCGCCGCCGGATTGTCCGACGCAGCCGCACATCACCAGCATGTTGATGATGCCGCGGTAGTTCATGTCCATGTGGTACCAGTGGTTCAACCCGGCGCCGACGATGACCATCGAGCGGCCGCCGGTCTTCTCGGCATTCGCCGCGAATTCGCGCGCCACCGTGATGATCTGGTCGCGCGGCACGCCGCTGATCTTTTCCGCCCAGGCCGGCGTGTAGGGTTCGACGTCGTCGTAGCTCTTGCCGAGATGCTCGCCGCCGAAACCGCGATCGACGCCGTAATTGGCGACGAACAGATCGTAGACCGAAGCCACCAGCGTCTCGCCGTCCTTGAGCGCGATGCGCTTGGCCGGCACCTTGCGCGTCAGCACGTCCGGGTGATCGGTTCCCGAGGAAATGGTCGTGCTCGCGATTGCCGAAATACGGGAAGGCGACGTCGGCCAGTTCGTCCCTGATATCGGCGAGCGAAAGCCGAAGCTTGGTGTCGCGGCTTTCGGACTCGCGCTCCTCCAGATTCCACTTGCCCTTCTCGCCCCAGCGGAAGCCGACCGAGCCGTTCGGCACGACGATCTCGCCGGTCGCCTCGTCATAGGCCACCGTCTTCCATTCGGGATTGTTGGCTTCGTCGAGCGCAAGTGGCGAAATCCGAGGCGCGCACGAACCGCTCGGGCACGAGCGCGTCCTTCGGATTTCACCAGCCGCACCAGAAATGGCATGTCCGTATACTGGCGCGTATAGTCGTTGAAATATTTGGTCTGACGATCGACGTGGAATTCCTTCAGGATGACGTGGCCCATCGCCATCGCCAGCGCGGCGTCGGTGCCCTGCTTCGGCGACACCCAGAGATCGGCGAATTTCGAGGCTTCCGAATAGTCCGGGCAGATCACGACGCTCTTGGCGCCCTTGTAGCGAACCTCGGTGTAGAAGTGCGCGTCGGGCGTCCGGGTCTGCGGGACGTTCGAGCCCCACAGGATCAGGAAGCCGGAATTGTAC
This sequence comes from uncultured Alphaproteobacteria bacterium, assembly GCA_963735835.1. Taxonomy (GTDB): domain Bacteria; phylum Pseudomonadota; class Alphaproteobacteria; order Rhizobiales; family Xanthobacteraceae; genus Bradyrhizobium. Next base: position 7,150 of record CAVTNA010000016.1, read on the forward strand.
CAGTCGGCGCTTTCCGGAACGTCGGTCTGCTCGCCCCAGGTCTGCGGCGAGGCCGGCGGCAAGTCGCAGTACCAGTCGTAGAACGACATGCAGACGCCGCCGAGCAGCGACAGATAGCGCGCGCCGGCGGCGTAGCTGACCATCGACATCGCCGGGATCGGCGAGAACCCGAACACGCGGTCCGGACCGTAGGTCTTGGCGGTGTAGGCGTTGGCCGACGCAACGATCTCGTTGACCTCGGCCCAGCTGGCGCGAACGAAGCCGCCGAGACCGCGCTTCTGCACGTAGGACTGCGCGCTTCTTCGGATCCTCGACGATCGACTTCCAGGCCGCCACCGGCGTCATCAGCACGCGCGCCTCGCGCCAGAGCTTCAGCAGGCGCGAGCGCACCAGCGGGTATTTCACGCGGTTGCCGGAATAGAGATACCAGCTGTAGCTCGCGCCGCGCGCGCAGCCGCGCGGTTCGTGATTGGGAAGGTCGGGCCGCGTGCGCGGATAGTCGGTCTGCTGGGTTTCCCAGGTGACGATGCCGCCCTTGACGTAGACCTTCCACGAGCACGAGCCCGTGCAGTTCACGCCATGGGTCGAGCGCACGATCTTGTCGTGCTGCCAGCGCTTTCGATAGCCGTCCTCCCAGGAACGGTCCTCGGTCGTCATCACGCCGTGGCCGTCGGCGAATTCCGCCTTGGCGCGCGTGAAGAACGACAGCCTGTCGAGGAAATGACTCATCGTTGAACTCCTTATTCGGCGGGTTGGGCGGCGGGCGCGATCGGACCGCGCGCGCTCGATGTCATGAAGCAGGCCGCCCTTGCGGGTGTAGACGGCCCAGGTGATCACGACGCAGGTCACGTAGAAGATGAAGAATCCCCACAGCGCCGCCTGCACGCCGCCGGTGAGATCGATCGACGTCCCGTAGGATTTCGGAATGAAGAACGCGCCGAAGGCGGCGATCGCCGAGGTGAAGCCGGTGATCGCGGCCGATTCCTTTTCGGCCTGGCGCTGCCGGGTCACGGCGTCGGCGGACGGCATCAGCCGGTCCATTTCCTTGCGCATGATGTTCGGGATCATCTGGAAGGTCGATGCGTTGCCGACGCCGGTCGCGAAGAACAGGACCAGGAACATCGCGAAGAAGCCCCAGAACGCGCCCGGCTGATCCTTGATGCCGAGGAAGTAGAGAATCCCGAGCACGCCGACCATCATCAGGACGAACACCCACAGCGTGACGCGCCCGCCGCCCCATTTGTCGGCGACCCAGCCGGTCGCCGAGCGCGACAGCGCGCCGACCAGCGGTCCGAGGAAGACGAACGGCAGCGCGTCGACGGCCGGAAACTGGGTCTTCGCCAGCAGCGGGAAGCCCGCGGAGTAGCCGATGAAGGAACCGAAGGTCCCGGTGTAGAGCCAGCACATGATCCAGTTGTGCTTGCGCTGGAAGATCACCGCCTGATCGGCGAACGATGCCTTGGCGGAGGCGATGTCGTTCATGCCGAACCACGCGGCGAACGCGCTGGCGGCGATGAACGGCACCCAGATGAAGCCGGCGTTCTGCAGCCACAGCGGCGCCTGCTGCGTTCCGCTCGTGACCATCGCCGGGTCGCCGCCGAGCCAGCCGAACACGCCGACCGTGATCACGATCGGAACGACGAACTGCACGACGCTGACGCCGAGATTGCCGAGGCCGGCGTTGAGCGCGAGCGCGTTGCCCTTCTCCGCGCGCGGGAAGAAGAAGGAGATGTTGGCCATCGAGGAGGCGAAGTTGCCGCCGCCGAAGCCGCACAGCAGCGCCAGCGCCAGGAACACCGGATACGGCGTCGACGGATTCTGCACGGCATAACCGATGCCGACGGCCGGGATCATCAGCGACCAGGTCGCAAGCGTGGTCCAGAGCCGGCCGCCGAAGATCGGCACCATGAAGGAGTAGAAGATGCGCAGCACCGCGCCGGAGATGCCCGGCAACGCCGCCAGCCAGAACAGCTCGGCCGTGGTGAACTTGAAGCCGACCGACGGCAGCTTCGCCACCACCACCGACCAGACCTGCCAGATCGCGAACGACAGCAGCAGCGCCGGGATCGAGATCCAGAGATTGCGCCGCGCGATGGCGCGCCCGGTGGTCTCCCAGAAGGTCTTGTCTTCCGGACGCCAGTCGGTCAGCACCGCGCCGGACAGCGCGCCGACATGCTCGGGCTTGTGGATCTCCTCCATCTCGGGAAGTTCGGGCAGCTTCTTCAGCGCTTCGCCGACGACACCGCGCTCCATCTGCCGGATCGCGACGTGCATCCAGACAGCGCGCCCGTCGACCAGCAGGAACAGCAGCATGAAGCAGCTGGTCCACAGGCCGGTCAGGTCGACCAGCGCGCCGAACGCGATCGGGAGCACGAAGCCGCCGAGCCCGCCGATCATGCCGACCAGGCCGCCGACGGCGCCGACGTTCTTCGGATAGTAGACCGGGATGTGCTTGTAGACGGCGGCCTTGCCCAGCGCCATGAAGAAGCCGAGCACGAACACGGTCACCGTGAACGGCACCAGGCCCATTTCCAGGTGGAAGCCGACGGTGCCGTTGACCGTCTTCACCAGATAGTCGGTCGGCGGATAGGACAGAACGAAGGTGCAGACGACCGCGACCAGGAACGTCCAGTACATCACGCGCCGCGCGCCATAGCGATCGGAGAGATGGCCGCCATAGGCCCGGAACACGCTGGCAGGGAACGAGAACATCGCCGCCATCATGCCGGCGGTCTTGATGTCGACGCCGTAGACCTTGATGAGGTATTGCGGCAGCCACAGCGACAGCGCGACGAAGGCGCCGAACACGAAGAAATAGTACAGCGCGAAGCGCCAGACCTGGATGTTCTTCAGCGGCTCGAGCTCGAGCCACGCGCTGGTCGGCTTCTCGTTTTTCTCGCGCCGCGCACGGACGACCGGATCTTCCTCGGAGAAGAGCCAGAAGGCGATGCCCATCAGGCCGATGGCGAGCGCCCAGACCTGGGCGACCGTCTGCCAGCCATAGGCGACCAGCACGAACGGCGCGACGAACTTGGTCACGGCGGCGCCGACATTGCCGGCGCCGAAGATGCCGAGCGCGGTGCCCTGCTTGCCCGTCGGGATAGAAGCGCGAGACATAGGCGATGCCGACCGCGAACGAGCCGCCGGCGATGCCGACAAAGAGCGCCGCAACCAGGAATTCGGGATAGGTGTGCGCCCAGGTCAGCAGGTAGGTTGCGACCGCCGCGGCCAGCATGACCACGGTGTAGACCCGCCGGCCGCCATACTGGTCGGTCCAGATGCCGAGCATCAGGCGGATCAGCGATCCGCTGAGGATCGGGGTGCCGACCAGCAGGCCGAACTGGGTATCGTTCAGCCCGAGTTCCTGCTTGATCCGGATGCCGATGATCGAGAAGATCGTCCAGACCGCAAAGCAGATCGTGAAGGCAATGGTCGAAAGCCAGAGTGCCCGGCCTTGATGAACGGTGCCTGAATCTGCGGCGTCCATATGATTCCCCCGAGAAGCTGCTGCGACGGGGGACAGATCACCAAGTCCGGGCGAAATTGATTTGCGCTGGATCAACCGGCCGGCTGCAGATGCGTATTGTTCGAAATATGCGGTGCAATTGACGGATGCGGCAAGTTTATTTGCTTTTTTATCACATTAATTTGACAAATATCACACGAACTGGCGCCGTTAACCGGAGGCGAGATCGTTGCGCGCCCACGAACTTGCTCCAGCTGAAGACTCTGCCGCTGTTTTCCGAAATGACGGCGGAAAGCCTTGAGAGCCTGCTCGACGCCGCGCTGCTGCAGCAGTTCCCGACCGGCGTCGTCCTGATCCGCGAAGGCGATCACGCCGACTTTCTGCATGTCCTGGTCGACGGCCTGGTCGAGATCTTTACCGAACAGAACGGCGGCGAATGGGGAATCTCCCTGATCAATCCGGTTTCGACCTTCATCCTCGCCGCCGTGGTCAGCGACCAGCCCTATCTGAACTCCGCGCGCACGCTGGCCGATTCGCGCATCCTGCTGATTCCGGCGCAACGCGTCCGCGCCGTATTCGATCAGGACGTCGCATTCGCGCGGATCGTGGCGCGCGAGCTTGCGCTCGCCTACCGGTCTGCGGTCAAGAAGCTGAAGGGCTACATGGCGCGCTCGAGCGTCGAGCGCCTCGCCAACTGGATCCTGACCGAGGCGCACAGGGAGACCGCCCAGGGAAATATCGTGGTCCCATTCGACCGCGGCACGCTGGCTTCGCACATCGGAACCACCCGGGAGAATCTGTCGCGCAGCCTGGCGCTGTTGACCGAGCATGGCGTGCGCATCCGCGGCCGTGAGATCGTCATCGACAGCAAGGATCAGCTCGAAGCCTTCGCGCGTCCGCAACGATTTATCGACGATCCGACGTCGTAGGTTTCTTCAAACCAGTCCTCCCGCCGACCGGGCCATGGTCAAGGGCGCCTAACTTCGGCGGCGCACCGAAATTAACGCGGAAAGTCAATGGGATAGAGGACAGCTGGCAAGAGTGGCAGAGCTGCCACAAGCCAGCAATGTCAACCGGTGGGACAATTCTGACGGTTCCGAGAACCCTGCAGAACCCCCTGTAAACCCGAGTGATTGTCCCACTTCTCCGGCGAAGTTCACGGAGCTGGTAAAATGCCGCTCGACGCCTTGGTGATCCGATGATGGCGCATATCGCGATGATGCGAGCGCTGCATCGGTCGAAGCCGCCAGCGGCACCTGCACCGCGCAGGAAACGCCCCAAAGCCTACAGGATTGTTCGAAAGCGGCGGATGTCCGCTTTCGTGGGACGGCGCTCCATCAGCCGGCCAAGCCAGGGACGCCTCTCGGTGCCGTGCTTGCGCGCGTAGCGGATGACGGCCATTGCCCCGACCACCAGCAGCCATCGCAAGGAGTGGAAGCTGCAAGGTGTGAGACCACGCGCCCCGCTGGGCAATACCTCTCGAAACCGTCAAAAGATAGTCCTTAACTCTAGCGGCGATGCTTTTTCGACTTTAGCGATGCCGCCGGCGCCCGGGCGTTGGCATCGAGCGATGTCGATGCCACTGGCGTCTCACCCTTGGCCTCTTCGCGTCCGACTTCGCGGCGCGGCCACGCAAAATCGTCGGCGCGGCCGGGGGGCGGCGTCAGCGCTTCACCCTTGAGCAGCGTACGTGCGGCGAGCGCATCGACCGCGGCCGGTCGCGTTCCCGGCCCCCCGAGCAATTGATCGGTGCCGACCGAGGAGGCGACCAACGGCAGGATTGGCCCTGCGAGAGGCCGCGGCGCGGGCTGACCGGGCACGGCATTGGCATCGGGCGTCGCGGGCTCGGTTGGCAGTGTGATCGGCGCCGAACGCGCGGCGAGCAGGCGCGTGATTTCGCGCTCGACATAGTGCGCGAGCTTGCGCGCGCCGGCCTTGGTGAAATACACGCCGTCGGAAGAGCGCAGCTGTCGGATCTGACCTTCGAAGTCCGGGCCCTTCTGCACGAAGCGGCCGGCCTCGTCGACAAAGCCGTCCCAGACATCGACATAGGTGATGCCGGCCTTGCCGGCCACATCGCGATAGAGCGAATCCAGGAACAGCGTGTCGGCGGTCGCCTTGGGGCCATATACCACCGGCAGACCGACCCATAGCACCGGCACACCCTTGGACTTAAGCACGCCGATCATCTCTTCGATCTTTTTTTTGTAGAGCTCGACCCAGGGTTTTTCGCGAAACTCATAGAGGCCGTTCGGCGAGCGCGCGCTTTTCTCCGGTACTATGACTGGCGGCGCGTCACTGTTGTCGGCGGCATTGTCCGGCGACAATTCGTAATCCGTCGCCTTGGTTGCGCCATCGGGCTTCGCGGCGGGTTTTACGCCTGAAGGCTTGCCATCAGGTTTGGCCTTGGCGTCCTTCTTGTCGTTCTTCATGTCCGGCGATTTATTGTCGGATTTATCGGTCGCCGGCTCGCGGATCGCGACACGGTCATCGAGCCCGAGCATGACGACAATGGCGTCCGCTTTTTCGGTGGCGAGAATGCCTTTGGCGGCGGCGGCCCAATCGGCCGGACCGCCCTTCGGCTGATATTTGATCAGGCCGGAGACCGTCTTGTGTCTGCGGATCACGCCCATATCAGGCTGTTCGGCATAGGCGTCTTCAAGGCCATAGGCGAGCCAGTCCGCCATGGCGTCACCGAGCACAAGAATGTGGCGCTCGGGTACGGTGTTGCGTTTCTCGGGCTGCGGCGCCTTTGAAAAATCTTCGCGCACGGGCGGTAACGCTTGCCGCCCCTGCGGCGCGTGCTGCGGGAACGGCGCAAACGTGTCATTACCAAACCAGCCGCCACCGAACCCGCCGCCACCGCGTTGTGGCTGCGGCCGCTGCTGAAATCCGCCGAAATTGAAGAACTGCGCCGAGGTGGGTCCGACCATGCCAAGCACCATCCCCGCCGCTATGGCTAGCGCAATCAGCGGGCCGCTCTCGGTGAAGATGCACAGCTTCTTTAGTTTGTTTGGCATGCTCTTGGACCGCACAAACGCAGAACTTGCCTCGACGCAGACTAGCACTAAGGCCCTGTGACGAGTCTCAGATTACTGTGAAGAACGTTACCGTCAGTGCGGGCCAAACGATCAACAGCCCATGTCCGGTTCGGGCCATAACTGGGGGAGCAAATGCCCCACCTTCACCATGATTTGTGCGTACATCCGACCAACGTCTGCTGGCAGGGCAGCGCCGATGACGGCTCAGTTCCATGAGACAACGGAAGAGGAGTACGAGGTGCAGGTTCGCAAACTCGTGCGCCTCGTGTCAGCCTGCACCTTGGGGCTTTGGTCCTTTTCTGCGGGCCTGCTGATCGGGACGTTTTATCTGTTTTGATCAGTGTTGCAGGAGTCCGAGCAACGCCGGTGCACCGGAGATGCTCAGTTGCCTATCACTGGCCTACCCGGTGCGCGATCCAGAGGCGGGCGAGACTTAGCGAGGCCCGTCGTACCGGGCGGGGTTTCGTAGCTGACCGTCCTTGTATAGCCCCGCTCAAAGGTCATTACCGTCACGCCGAGCAATGCGATCATCACCGCCGCACTGAAAAACAGGATTGGGGTACTGTGGCCATTCCGCTCGTCACTCATGAGGGAGCCTCCAGACGCGTCAGCGCTAATATCAAAAAGAGCCGGGTACCGGGCGATCTGAACTCAAGGCAAAGCTAGCGACAAGTGTCCCCAGGGTCATTGTCCCGAGGTACAAAGCAGGTCGTCGGCGAGTCATGGCAAGGCTCGTTAGAGCGTTCGGCGGGTCGGCCGGTGTCCAGCACCGCCTATCCGAACGAATCAATGCACGTGCCTCGCGCAGCGAGGGCGGTGCCGTTTGGATCGGACCGAGCAATGCACGCCGGATGTCATCGGAAGATCGCCGTATCGATACAGCGCCGGAAACTTCTTGGAAAAATTATTTTGGAAAGTGGGTGAGGACGGGAGGGATCGTGATCAAATAAAACCCGAGGTGTCGCGAGCAGTAGCCCTCACATCTCGGTTTTGACCGCTGTGTGTTCGGCGTCGGCATGCGAGCGTGGCGATCGCCGACGAAGTGCTCGAAAAAACCTTTCGCATTGCGTCAATTTGCGGTGGCGAAAGGTAGATATGGGTCATCGCTACCGAAATGGGCAGTCTACCCCATGTCTGCTTTCCCCCCGATAGCGACCATTGAGCGGACATGCGAGGAGGTCCGGTTCGTGCCATGTGTGGACGGCTCCGGATTGGCAAGAGCTTTCTTCACGTTTGCAGCATTGGTCGGTGCAGCCATGTGTTCGGCCTTTAAGCGCGGTTCACATGACCGCTGGCCATAATGCCCTCGGCGGATCAGGTCCCGGTCAAAACCGCGCATTCGACGATGCGGTGGCACTAGAGCGGGATGGGTTTAGGTTTGGTCATATCCGGCGTTGGCGAAGTAATTGGCGCATTCGGCCGGTGAGACGGTGTCGAGGATCGGGGCGATGGCATCGTAGACGGCCTCGGTTGTTCGCTGGGCGGCTTTGCGTAGCCAGTGTTTGAACTTGGCGAAGAACTGCTCGATTGGGTTCAGGTCGGGCGAGTATTTCGGCAGGTAGAAGAGCCGGGCGCCGGCGGCACGGATGGCGCGACGCACGGCGTTGGCCTTGTGTGAGCCGAGATTGTCCATGATGACGATGTCGCCGTGCCGCAGGGTCGGGACTAGAACCTTCTCGATGTAGAGAAGAAAGGCTTCGCCGTTGATCGGCCCCTCGATGAACCATGGAGCGGTGATGCGATCGTGGCGCAAGGCGGCCATGAAGGTCATGGTCTGCCAGCGGCCGTGCGGCACCTTGGCTTTGATGCGTTGACCGCGCGGTGCCCAGCCCCGCAGCGGCGCCATATTGGTTTTGGTCCAGGTCTCATCGATGAACACCAGCCGAGTGGGATCGATCCGATCCCGATACTTGGTCCACTGCGCTCGCCGCCGCGCGACATCGGGACGGTCCTGCTCGGCGGCAATCAGCGTCTTTTTTTATAACTGAGCTTCTCAGCGTGGACGAACTCCCACATCGTGCGGTAATCGACCTTGAGGCCGCGCTCAGCGAGTTCGGCCACCAGCCCGCGCACGGTAAAATCCTTCCGGCACCGTTGCATCAGCCATTCGCGGTGCGGCCCCGTAATCTTCTTTGGCCTATAGCCGCCGATCCGATCCGGTTTAACGCTGCCGGTCTGGTGGAAGCGCTGTACCCAGTTGATCGCCGTGCTGATGCCCACTCCGAATTGGGCCGCCGCCTGGTGCCGCGACAGCCCGCCTTTGATGACAGCCCTCACCACCCGCTCACGAAGGTCGTCCGAATAGGCTCGTCCCATCCATGCTGGCCTCCTGCCCAGTCAGCATGTTGAAATCAGAAGCCTTCCGATTTGGGAATCCCCAATCAATTCAAACTAGACCCATCCCGCTCTAATGGGTTGTCCTGATCGCCGGATCGACCGGCTCTGCATTACGTGCTGTTCGCCCTCCCAACCTTCACATCACGCCGGTTATCCGGCGCGATCTCGTTACCGCGCAAGCGCGGCGGGTTGTTTATAACGCTCGCCCTTGGCCATCATGGCCCAGGCCATCCGCGCGATCTTGTTGGCAAGGGCGATCGCGGCGACCTTGGTCGGGCGTCGACCTAGCAACGCCGTGAGCCAGGGTTGGTGCCCGGTACCATGGATCTTGGCATAGCGGATGACGGCGAGTGCTCCGGCCACGAAAAGGCTCCGCAGATAGCGGTCCCCCTGTTTGCTAATGCTGCCGAGTAGCTGCTTGCCCCCACTTGAGTGCTGTTTGGGAACGAGCCCAATCCAGGCGGAGAAGTTACGTCCGGACCGGAAGGTTCGGGGATCGGCAACACTCGCAACCAGCGCAGTCGCGAGCATCGGGCCGACCCCAGGAATGTAATGAAGGCGCTTGCTCGTCTGGTTGGATCGATGCCAGGCCAGGATCATCCGATCGAACTCCAAAATCTGCTCCTTGAGAGCGAGCAGCTGGGTACCGAGGGCGGCAAGGCAGGCACGGGCAACCTCCGGCACCCGCTTGTCATTCGGGTCGGCAACAACGCTTAGCAGTTCTGTGACCCCTTTGCGCCCGACTGGCGCAACAATGCCGAACTCGGCGAGGTGCGCCCGGATCGAATTAATCACCGCGGTCTGCTGCCGGATGAACAGATGGCGGGTGCGGTGAAGCGTCAGGCAGCTCTGCTGATCGGGTGTCTTGGTTGGCACGAACCGCATGTTGGCGCGGGTCACCGCCTCGCAAATGGCTTCTGCGTCAGCCATGTCGTTCTTCTGTCGCTTGACGTAGGGCTTTACGTAAGCCGGCGGCATCAATCGCACGGTATGGCCAAGTGCCTGCAGCTCGCGCGACCAATGGTGAGACGAGGCGCAAGCCTCGATGCCGACCAAGCAGGGTGGCAGCTTCCCAAAGAATGTCAGCACGTGGCGACGTTTCAACTGGCGGCGGATGACCACCTGGCCGGCGGCATCAACCCCGTGGACCTGGAAAACCGACTTGGCAATGTCGAAACCGATTGTCGTGATCGTCTGCATGATTGGCTCCTCCATATAGTGGGGGCCTTAACAGCAACCCCATTCGTGGCACTCCCGTGCCGGTGGAGGAGCCGTCCACAGCATCACTTCCGAACTCGTGCATTGCAGCAAATAGCAACGATGTTCGACGCATTCCCGTGCCGGTCGAGGAACTTTCGACGGCCCCAATCACAGACTACTCGCTCCCGTCGGATTACGGGCCGAGGAGCTTTCGATTGTACAGATTGGACGTAGCCTATCTGTTCGAACGTCGCCAGGTGGCTGGCGCAGTCCCGAACGCCTTCTTGAAGGCGCGGGAAAAAGCGGCCTCGGAACTGTAACCGACCAAGTCGGCAACTTGCGCAAGGGACGCGCTGGTATTGCGGAGCTTCTGGGTCGCGACCTGCATGCGCCAACTGGCGAGGTAGTGCATCGGCGGCATGCCGATCAAACTAATGAAGCGGTCGGCCAGCGCCGAACGCGACAGGCCGACCTCACGGCTAAGGTCATCGACGTTCCAAGGCCGGGCGATGTCGCGGTGTAGCAGCGCCAGCGCCCGCGCAACGTAGGGGTCGCGCAAACCGGCGAGCCAACCGGTCTGCCCCTGCGGCAGTGCTTCAGCGTAGCGCCGCACGGCTTCAACGAACAACAGCTCCGACAGCTTCGCCAGCACGGTCTCCGAACCTGGGCGGCCAGCGGCGACCTCCTCGGCAGCATATTGGAAGGTCGAGCGGATCCATTCCGCTGCCCCGCCTTGCTCGGCATCGAGTTTTAGCAGCGACGGCAAGGTCGAGATCACCGGATTGTCTTCGGCGCAATCGCAGCCGAGGAACCCGCAGATCATCCGCGTGCGTTTTCCGGTGCCGCCGTGATGGATCGAGAACAGCCCGCCGTCCTTGGGCGGTTGGATAATATCACTACCAGCTACCGGCGGCAGGGTCAGGTCGCTACCCACCAGGTGCAGGTCGTTGCGCGGCAACAGAACGACGTCGCCGGCTCCAAGCACGAGGCCCTCTCCATCCTCGCCGTCGACCCGGATACGGAGTTCACCCTCGACGACGTAGTGATAAAGAATCAGGTGCGACGCTGGCCCGAGAGCGGGCGCGCAATGTTCTGGCGCGACGCGGGCCGCCATACACCATGGCGCGAAGAAATCGGCGTGCAAGAACACGCCGCCAGTCAAATGCGCCACTCTCAAAACGTCGGACAATGCATCCATACCGACCTTCTATCAGAAGCCGGTGTTTCGGTCATGTCTCAAGGTGCGCCGGTCATAGACCCTCGCCCGTCTGGCGACCTAAAGATCGCTGCATCAGCCGATCGGTTTGTCTGTGCCATCGGCGCACCACTCCGCGAAAGGAGACTGAAATGAACGTGATCAGCAATATCTCTGACAGCAGCGAACGGTACGCACGCTGCATTCAAACGTCCAAGCGGGTTCGTTGGGACATCGACAAGGATGTGATCCGGGGGCGCAACTTCGATACCGCCCACAAGTTTCTTCCAGACGGGCTTTCTCTGGCGGATGCGTTCACGACCCTGTCGGCCGATGAAAAGCGGTTCGTCAGCCAGATCCAGGGCCGCACCTACGCCAATATCTTTGGTCTGGTCGAGCGCTTCATCAATGCCAAGGTCCTGGAGCTGAGCGAGGATCACTGGTTCGGCGACCAGGTCGCGCTCGAGGCGCTGGTACGGTTCAGCGACGAGGAGTTGAAGCACCAGGCGCTGTTCCGCCTTGTCGACGCGATGGTCGGCGATGTTCTGCCCGCCGGTTATCGCTTCGACGTCGATCACAACGCCGTCGCCCATGCTGTTCTTGGCAAGAGCACCTGGGCGGTGTTGGCGCTGACGCTGGATATCGAGCTGTTCACCCAGCTCCACTATCGCCAGAGCATCGACGCCGATCCCCAGCTCTCCGAGCTGTTCAAGGACGTGTTCCTTTTTCACTGGAAAGAGGAAAGCCAGCACGCGATCCTCGACGAACTCGAGTGGGTGCGCCACGACGCCGGGTTGACGGCGGAGCAACGCGATTCCGCGGTCGACGAATTCATCGAGTTGGTCGCCGCGGTGGACGGCATCCTGCAGGCCCAGGCCAAGGCCGACGGGAGCTACTTCACGACAACGTGCGGCCGCGCGGTCGACGAGGCGGAGGCGCGCGCGATCGAGGCCGCATTCCTCAAGGCCTACCGCTGGCAATACATCCATTCAGGCGCCCAGCACCCGCACTTCGGCAAGGTGCTCTCCAGCCTGATCACCGAAAAGCAGGGCCAGCGCATCCAGCAGGCACTCGCGACGCTGCAATAATCCAAATCGTGAAATCTAAACCCAAACCCAAGCAAAGGAGACCCATCATGGGTGCACAAAAGAAGACTGCCGAACCCACCGTCGTCAACGGCATCAATGTCGACGACCTGTTTGCGCTGATCGACGACGTCAAGCGGGAACCTGCAAAAGGCAAGACGAACTGGCGCGTCACCACGACCTGGCAGGGCCAGGCGCGGAGCCGCGCAGAAATCGAGAGTTATGAGATCGGCGGAGAAAAGGTGCCGCGCCGGTTCTCGATCGACATCGACGAGCCCCGCGAACTCGGCGGATCGAACAGTTTCGCCAATCCGCAGGACCATCTGATCGCGGCGCTCAACGCCTGCATGACGGTCGGATACGTGGCGCAGTGCGCGGTGCGCGGAATCACCCTCGAAAGCCTGGCGATCGAGACCGACGGCGAGATCGATCTCCGCGGCTTCCTCGGGATCGATCCTGCCGTGCCGCAGGGCTACGAGAACCTCAGCTACACCGTCCGCATCAAGGGTAACGGCACCAAAGAGCAGTTCGCCGAGGTCCACGAGGCGGTCATGGCGACCTCGCCCAATTTCTACAATTTGTCCCGGCCCGTGGTCCTCAAACCGGCCTTGGTCGTCGAGTGATCGCCGGTCGACGCGCGGCGTGACGTGAGCGAGCATCGCCGGCAGGGACACTCTGTTGGCGCTGCTCGTCCACACCCCGCTTAACAGAATAAAGGAAAATCCCATGGGCCGGTTCATCGCGCTTTTTTACGGCCTCGTATCTTATGCCGTGTTCTTTTAACCACGCTTTACGCCGTCGGTTTCGTGTCGGGCGTTGCAGTGCCGAAGACTATCGACACCGGAACAGTCGTGCCGATGGCGGAGGCATCCGTCATCAACCTGTTCCTGATTTTCATCTTCGCCATTCAACACAGCGTGATGGCGCGCAAGCAGTTCAAGCAATGGTCGGCGCAATTTTTCCCGGCGGCGGTGGAGCGCAGCACCTATGTGCTGTTCGCAAGCTTGACGCTCGGCTTCCTGTTCTGGCAATGGCACCCGATACCGGCGCGGGTCTGGCAGATCGCCGACCCGACGATCGCGAGCGCGGTCACCGGCCTGTCGGTCTTCGGCTGGATGATCATGCGGTGCAGCTCATTCCTGATCAGCCATTTCGGGTTGTTCGGATTGCATCAGGTCGCGAACAATCTGACTGGTCGCGAGGCGCCGGCGCGGCGTTTCCGCGCGCCCGTTTCTACAAGGTGGTTCGGCACCCGATCTATCTCGGCTTTATGATCGCCGTCTGGATGACGCCCACGATGACGGTCGGGCATCTCCAGTTCGCGGCCACGATGACGGGCTACATCCTTGTCGGCATCCTCTTGGAAGAGCGGGATCTGGTCGAACTCTTCGGCGACGACTACCGACGCTACAGGGACCGTGTGTCGATGCTGGTGCCATGGCGCAGCTCGACCTGAAGGAGTGCATCGATGTCGAACCAGCCACGCGGCCGGTGGCCGCGCGGCGCCGACAAAACCGTCGAGGCGATGAAATCAGCATCCTCGGGGCGTGCGGACCGTTTGTCGGCGTCATGACCGCCCGCTCGATCATTTCACGCGTTTTTCAGCGCCACCCGGAACTCGGCCTCGGTCTTGGCCTTGACCTCGTCGAGGGTGACGCCGTCGGCGAGCTCGATCAGCGTCATGCCGCCGTTGCCCTTCTTGTCGATGGTGAACACGCCGAGATCGGTGATCACCATGTCGACCACGCGCGCGCCGGTCAGCGGCAGGGTGCATTCGCTTCAGGAGCTTCGCGCGCCGTCCTTGGCGATATGCTCCATGACCACGACCACGCGCTTGACGCCGGCGACGAGGTCCATGGCGCCGCCCATGCCCTTGACCATCTTGCCGGGGATCATCCAGTTGGCGAGGTCGCCGTTCTCGGCCACCTGCATGGCGCCCAGGATCGACAGGTCGATGTGGCCGCCGCGGATCATGCGCGAAGCTGTCGGCCGAGGAGAAATAGCTGACGTGGCCGGCAGCTCGGTGACGGTCTGCTTGCCGGCGTTGATCAGGTCGGGGTCCTCCTCGCCCTCGTAGCGGGAACGGGCCGATGCCGAGCATGCCGTTCTCGCTCTGCAGCGTGACGTCGACGCCCGTCGGGGATGTAGTTCGACCACCAGCGTCGGGATGCCGATGCCGAGATTGACGTAGAAGCCGTCCTGCAGTTCCTTGCGCGGCGCGCGCCGCCATCTCTTCGCGGGTCCAGGCCATCGGATTCCTCTCCGGCTGCAGCGCCGCCTCGCGCTTGCGCACGGTGCGCTGCTCGATGCGCTTCGTCGCGGTCGCGCACCTGCACGATGCGCTGCACGAAGATGCCGGGCGTGTGGATGTGGTCGGGATCGATCTCGCCCGGCCGGCACGAGCTGCTCGACCTCGGCGACCGTGACCTTCGCCGGCCGTCGCCATCATCGGATTGAAGTTCCGCGCGGTCTTGCGATAGACGAGGTTGCCCGCGGTGTCGCCCTTCCAGGCCTGGACGATGCGCGAGGTCGGCGACCAGGCCGCGCTCCATCACGTATGTCGTCGCCGTCGAACTCGCGGACTTCCTTGCCCTCGGCGATCAGCGTGCCGACGCCGGTCTTGGTGAAGAAGGCGGGGATGCCGGCGCCGCCGGCGCGGATGCGCTCGGCCAGCGTGCCCTGCGGGTTGAATTCGAGCTCGAGCTCGCCGGCGAGGTACTGCTGGGCGAACAGCTTGTTCTCGCCGACATAGGACGAGATCATCTTCCTGATCTGCCGGGTCTCGAGCAGCAGGCCGAGCCCGATGCCGTCGACGCCGGCATTGTTGGAGACGCACGGTCAGGTTCTTGACGCCGGAATCGCGGATCGCGTCGATCAGCGTCTCGGGAATGCCGCACAGCCCGAAGCCGCCGGACATGATCATCATGCCGTCCTGCAGCAGGCCGGCGAGCGCCGATTTGGCGTCCGGATAGACCTTGTTCATGAAACCATGACCTGGATGGAGGAAGGGCGCGAAGAGCCCGCATAGTCGGGGGATTATTAGGCGAAATCTTCGCAATGCGTCAATGACGGGGGATTAGCCTTGTGCCGTCGTCCCGGCGAACGCCGGGACCCATAACCACAGGCCTGTGACGTTATGCGAAAGCCGGCAAACAGCGTTGCCCGAAACATCCGCCGCGGTGTATGGGCTCCCGGCGTTCGCCGGGACGACGAAAGGGCCCTTGGGCAGTGGCTCGAGCCGCCCGTACGGCCTTGAAAGCGTCAAGAAAACCGAGCAAGTTGCCGGCGTTGGCAGGGCTGGCGCCCTGCCCGCCCCTTTTCAACAACCCGTCGCGGCTGTAACAGAAATGTTCTAACCGGACGTGTTCTGACCAGACCCGGATATGTCATTGACGATGGCCCAAGGAATGAAGCGCCTGGGGACGCCGATCGCGGCGTTGCTCGGGGTGGCGCTGATCGGCCTGATCGCGACCACCTGGTTTCTCAACCGGGACGCGCTTCGCGCCGCGGTCGAGGCGCAGATCCGGGCCGTGACCGGTCTCGATCTCGTGATCAAGGGCAATATCGACATCTCGGTTTTCCCGGCGAGCTACGTCTCCTTTCATGACGTCGGGCTGAAAGGCAACGCCGCCGCCGATCCCGCGCTGACGGTTGATGTCCTCACCGCGAATTTGCGGCTGGTGCCGCTGTTGCTGCAGCGGTTCGAGATCGCTGACGTCATGATGCTGCGCCCGCATATCCATGTCGTGCGCGCGGCCGACGGGGTGAGCAACTGGACGCCGTTCATCGACACCATCGTGCGTGCCATGAAGCCCGGCGCCGACAATCCCGTGTCGTTCTCGGAAATCCGGATCCAGGACGGCGTGCTCGACTATGAGGACGCCGCCAATCACGTCTTCGAGAACCTCGGGGATATCGATCTTTCGCTGGCCTGGCCCTCGATCTCGCGTTCCTTCGCCGCGACTGGGCAGTTCGACTGGCGCGGCGAGCGCGTCGACGGCTCGATCAGCGCCAGCGACTTCGTCGCCGCGCTTTCGGGCGACCGCTCCGGCCTCAAGGCGCGGCTGGCCAGCGCGCCGCTGAAACTGGCTTTCGACGGCGCGGTCGCCGACCACACCAGCATGATGATGGAAGGCACGCTGACCATCGACAGCCCCTCCTTGCGCAACGCGCTGCGCTGGGCCGGCCAGGCGCCGCCCGGCAACGGCGGGTTCGGCCGCTTCGCGCTGAAGGCGCGCGCCAATCTGGTCGGTCCCTCGATCGCGCTGACCAATGTCAATGTCGAACTCGACGGCAACGTCGCCGAAGGCGTCATGACCTACGCCAGCAACAACGGCCGCCAGACCCTGCAGGCGACGCTGGCCGCCGACAGCCTCGACTTCACGCCCTATATCTCGACCTTCCGCCTGCTCGCTTCGGGCGCGCGCGACTGGAACCGGCAGGCCTTCGATCTGAACGCGCTGTCGACGACCGATCTCGACATGCGCCTGTCGGCGGCCAAAGTGACGGTCGGCGCCTCGAAACTCGGCCGCACCGCCTTCGGCGCCAATTTGCGCGGCGGCGCGCTGGCGCTCTCGGTCGGCGAAGCGCAGATCTATGGCGGCGTCGCCAAGGGCTCGTTCGGGATCTCGCGCTCGGACGCGGTCGCCGACATCAAGGCCCAGTTCCAGCTCACCGACGTCGACCTGCAGGCCTGCGCGTCCGAATTGTTCGGGGTGTCAAAACTGTCCGGCCGCGGCAATCTCAACGTCTCGCTGGTGGCCACGGGCTCGAGCCCGTTCGGCCTCGCCCAGTCGCTCGACGGCACCGCCACCCTGACCGGCCATGACGGCGCGATATCCGGCTTCAATGTCGAGCAACTCTTGCGGCGGCTGGAGCGCCGGCCGCTGTCCGGCGCCGGCAATTTCCGCTCCGGCTCGACGCCCTATGACACCATGACCATCGCGCTGAAATTCGCCGAAGGCATCGCCACCACGGAGGATGTCCGCATCGAGAGCCCCGCCACCCGCCTCACCCTGACCGGCACGGCTTCGGTGCCGGCGCGCGAATACGACCTCAAGGGCGTCGCCAGCCTGACCGCGCCGGCGTCAGGCGCGCCCGGCTTCGAGCTGCCGTTCGTGGTGCAGGGCCCGTGGGACGATCCCCTGATCTTTCCCGATCCGGAAAGCCTGATCCGGCGCTCGCCGGCCTCCGCCCCCCTGCTCGACGCGGTCAAGGACCACAAGACGCGCGACGCCGTGCGCTCGGTGCTGGAGCGCTTTACCGGCGTCGGCGCGAAACCGGCGGTGCCGGATACGGAGGCGGCCGGGCCCGCGGGGGCAGCGAAACAGAACTGACGGCTCCCGTTTTCGCGGTTGGGATTGCCCGACGCGACGGCCCACATCGCGAACGCCTATGGTAAAAGGGCGGTCGGGAAGGCGGATCAGTCAGGGGAGATGCGCCATGCAGTTGCTGAGCCTCGGTATTCTCTGCGTATTGGCGATCGGCCTCGCGTCGTGTTCGGAGGAGCAGACCGAATATACCCACACGCAGCGCCGGTGCATCGCGCAGAAGTATAGCAACTACGATCCAAAGCAGCTCAGCCAGTGCGTCGATGTATGCAACGCCTGCCTGAATGGCACGATCGTCACGTGCAACACCTCCTGCAAGCTCAAGGGCGCGACTTGATCTGGTGGTGCTTGTCGCCTGCGGGAACCCAGCGAGCTCAGCCAACGCGTTGGTCTAGTGTAAGGCATTACTTGACATACGTAAGTTACTGCCTTACACTTTGAACATGATCCGCTCGTTCCGGGACAAGGCGCTCGAACGGTTTTTCGCGACCGGGGACGGACGCCGACTTAGCGTGCAGAATACGGGACGGATAGCCAACATTCTGCGCGCGCTTGACGACGCATCGCGGCCGGATGACTTGAATTTGCCGGGGTTCCGCTTTCATGCGCTCGTTGGCCGCGATAAAGGCCGTTACGCGGTCAGCGCCAGCGGAAACTGGCGCATTACATTCGGCTGGATAGAAGGCGAAGCCATCGACGTCGATCTGGAAGATTATCACTAAAGGACAAATTCATGACCAGAAAGCTGCCGAAGCGAGGCTTGCCGCCGATGCATCCCGGCGAACTCCTTCGCGAGGAAATCTTGCCGGCGCTCGACCGGCCCAGGGCGGAGATCGCCAGACTGCTCGGCGTTTCACGCCAGACGCTTTATGATGTGTTGAAGGAAAAGCAGCCGGTCACGCCGGGCATGGCGTTACGGCTCGGGAAGCTGTGCGGCAATGGTCCCGATCTCTGGCTCAATCTGCAACAGCGCTACGATCTGCATCAGGCGCAGCGGGAACTCGGAGCGACGATCAGGAAAATTCCGACGCTGGAAGTTGCCTGAAGCGAGGGCAGGTCCTGCGGTCCGCAAAGGAACTCAGATGACCATCCAGTTGGAAAAGCTCAAGGCCCGTCTGCTCGCCGACCCCAGGGTCAAGGCCGAGTATGACGCGCTCGCGCCGGAGTTCGGGATTGCCGCCGAGTTACCCGCCGTCGAACAGCGTCTCTCAACACACCCGACACGGCGTATGGGTCCCGGCTTTCGCCGGGACGACGACTAGTTCATCCGGAGTACAAAACTGATTTGCCCGACGGGCAAATCAGTCGCGAATTCTAGCTTCACCCTGTCCAGCCCCCTTCCGAAAAATATTCCCCTTAACGCGTCGGGCAAATCAGGGGCATAGCTCCGCGCGTCTCACCCGAATGAGGGGCGGGTCGCGATCGTCACGAACGTTGCGGTGGGATGCGGTGGACGCGAAAGCCTGCGAAAGACGAACGCAGGCCGCGCGGACGGCGAAGTCGTGTGGTCCTGACGCCTCGACGCTGGCGTCAAGTTGGCGAAAGCAATTTTGCCGGCGACGGTGACAAGAAAGCCCGATCACCGGGGAGATCACGAAGGAAACCGTTAAAACCATTCGCGTGCGGGAATGCCGGGTGTTTCGGCGACTCGTGGTGACTAACGCGTGTGCTTTCTACACACTCACGCGCGGCTGCGGGTGCGCGGGCACCCGGCATTCCCCGCGCCCTTACTCGGGCGAAGGTTCATGCACAACCCGGGCGCTATCCGCGCCGCGGGAATGCGGAGGTGTGTTTGCAAATTGAGATTTTGAATCGCGGCCACGCAAAGTCTTGTTCCCTCCCCCCTTGCGGGGGAGGGTCAGGGAGGGGGGGGTGGCCGCACCGGGACTGCCCGTGTGGACCCCTCTCCCCAACCCTCTCCCGCAAGGGGAGAGGGAGTTCACTGCCGTCGCCGCGCTATCGAAGTTTCACTTCGGTGAGTTGTTTCGAGGAACCGGTCATCGGCCGCCTCCCCTGCGCCGGACCCAAATCCGCGCTCTGGATCGCCCCCGCGCAATGCGTTAGGCTTTCATCCAACCGGTCGGGAAAATCGGCAAAAAACGCAGGGAGAACAACGTGAAACCCAGTTGGATACGAACGCTCGCGCTCGCGGTTACCGCCGCCATCGGCCTTCTCTATGTCGCCGCGCCGGCCACGGCGCAGGACAAGAAGCTCACGGTCTGGTGGGTCAAGGGCTTCTACAAGTCCGAGGACGACGCGCTCTACGCGGCGATCAAGAAGTACGAGGCCAAGACCGGCGTCAAGGTCGAGCTGTCGCAGTACGCCGTGCAGGACATGATCCCCAAGTCGGTGGCCGCGCTCGATGCCGGCACGCCGCCGGACATCGCCTATTCCGACACGTACGACGTGCAGACCGCCGGCAAGTGGGCGTTCGACGGCAAGCTCGAGGATATCACCGACGTCATCGAGCCGATGAAGGATCGGCTTCGCGCCGCACCACGTCGAGACCGCCTTCCTCTACAACGACAAGACCAAGAAGAAGGCCTATTACGGCTTCCCGCTGAAGCAGCAGACCCTGCACATCCAGTATCTGGAAGGACATGCTGGACCAGGCCGGCTTCAAGGAAAACGACATCCCGCCAGGACTGGAAGGAATACTGGTCGTTCTGGTGCGACAAGGTGCAGCCCGCCATCCGCAAGGCGACCGGCCAGCGCATCTACGGCATCGGCCAGCCGATGGGCGTGGAATTCGACCGACTCGCTTCCAGTCGTTCCTGAGCTGGGTCGACGCCTACAACGTCAAGCTGGTCGACGACAACGGCAAGCTGCTGGTCGACGATCCCAAGGTCGGCGAAGGCCTGATCGAGCGCGCTCAAGGACTACACCGACGTCTACATCAAGGGCTGCACGCCGCCCTCGTCGACGACCTGGAAGGATCCCGACAACAACGTCGCCTTCCACAACAAGACGATCGTGATGACGCACAACTACACGATCTCGATCGCCGCCAAGTGGCTCGACGACGCCAACAACGCGGCGCTGACGCCGGAGCAGCGCGCCGCCGGCAACAAGGCCTATGACGAGACTGATCGCCACCGCGGGCTTCCCCAAGAAGCCGGACGGCACGCCGAT
Source organism: uncultured Alphaproteobacteria bacterium (assembly GCA_963735835.1). GTDB lineage: Bacteria > Pseudomonadota > Alphaproteobacteria > Rhizobiales > Xanthobacteraceae > Bradyrhizobium. The sequence goes on from CAVTNA010000016.1 coordinate 27,936, forward strand.
GGACTACCGCACCGCGGTCAAGGTCGGCGTGATCTTCGCGGCCTCCAAGAACAAGGCGCGCGCCAAGGAGTTCGTCAAGTTCCTGCTGCAGGAGGACAACCTCCGGCCCTACGTCGAAGGCGCGCTCGGCCGCTGGTTCCCGGTGACCAAGGCCGGCCAGGAGAGCCCGTTCTGGCAGGCCGACAAGCATCGCAAGGCGGTGTACGACCAGTTCAAGGCCGGCACGCTGCCGTTCGAGTTCACCAAGAACTACAAGTTCACCATCCTGAACAACGAGAACGTCTGGGCCAAGGCGATGAACCGGGTGGTCAACGAGAAGGTGCCGGTCGACAAGGCGGTCGACGAGCTGATCGCCCGCATCAAGCAGGTCGCGGGAACAACGATGCCGGCCGCCGCTAGGCATTCTCAGCACGTCGTCCAGCGAACGCCGGGACGACCGGCAGTTGCCGCACCGCATCGCGTCGTCCCGCGAAGCTGGGCCCACCACGGCCTGGCGATTGCGCGAAGTCGTCGAACGGCATCTCCAGACCCGATACGCGATGGCCTGCTTTCACAGGGACACGACGAGATCTCGGCGCGGCGCATCGCCTAGGCAGGTACGACGGCGAGTCACGCTCGCAGCCGATCAGCCGATGTCAGGCGCGCCGCTGTCGGCGCGCTGACGACCCGCAGATCTGGGGCATCGTGCTGCTGGCGCCCTATCTGCTGGTCTTCCTGGTCTTCGTGGTCTATCCGGTCGGCTACGGCTTCTGGCTGGCGCGCGATCCGGAGAGCTACGTCACGCTGTCCAACGATCCGATCTTCGTGCGCACCGTCGTCAACACGCTGGTCTTCCTGATCGTCGGCATCAACGTGAAGATGCTGATGGCGCTCTTCCTGTCGGGCTTCTTCACGCACAGAGCGCTGGTGGATCAAATGGCTGTCGGTGCTGTTCGTCCTGCCCTGGGCGGTGCCGTCGATCCCGACCATCCTGTCGGTCCGCTTCATGCTCAATCCGGAATGGGGCGTGATCAACCAGCTGATCTTCAAGCTGACCGGCGACGACGGCCCGAACTGGCTCAACGACCCGACGCTCGCGCTGTCGCTGGCGATGGTGGTGCATATCTGGAAGTCGCTGCCGTTCTGGACGCTGATCCTGCTGGCCGGGCGGCTCGCGATCCCGGGCGACCTCTACGAGGCGGCGTCGGTCGACGGCGCGAGCGGCTGGCAGAAATTCCGCTTCATCACCTGGCCGTCGATGCAGACGCTGTACGTCACCTGCACGTTCCTCTCGATGATCTGGACGCTGGGCGACTTCAACAGCGTCTATCTGCTGACCGGCGGCGGGCCCGGCCGATCTCACCCATGTGCTGGCGACGCTCGGCATCCGCTATCTGCGGCTCGACCAGGTCGACCTGTCGATGGCGGCGATCGTGTGCGCGCTGCCGCTGGTGCTGCCGCTGGTCTATTTCATGATGAAGCGGCTGTCGCGATGAAGCTCCCCATCCTTGCGCGACGTCAGCCATCGAGGCGCGGCTGCTGCTGATCGGCATTCCGGTCTGCTCTGGACGCTGCTGCCGATCTACCACATGTTCCTGTTCGCGATCTCGCCGAAGGAAGCCGCCTTCTCCGGCAAGCTCTGGCCCGACCATCCGACGCTGCACAATTTCGCGATCGTGTTCGGGCAGCAGCACTATTTCCTGCACCATTTCTGGCTGCAGATGTGGAATTCGCTGGTGATCGCGGTGGCGACCGGCGTGCTCACGCTGCTGATCGCCACCGCCGCCGCCTTCGCCATCAGCCGGCTGCGGTGAAGGGCGGGCGCTTGGTGATGAACCTGGCGCTGTTCACCTATTTCATTCCGGCCGCGTTCCTGGCCGTGCCGATGTACCGGACGATGGGCATCTACGGCCTGCTCAACAACCACTGGGCGCTGATCCTGGCGATGGTGACGATCGCCTCGCCCTACGCGATCTGGGTGCTCAAGCAGGCCTCCGACAAGCTGCCGGTCGAGCTCGACGAGGCGGCGCTCATCGACGGCGCCTCGCCGTTGCAGCTGTTCCGCCTGGTCTATCTCCCGCTGATGATGCCGTCGCTGGTCGCGGTCGGCACCTATGCGCTGCTGCTGGCGTGGAACGAATATCTCTACGCCTTCCTGCTGCTGTCGAAGGACACCGACATCACGCTGCCGGTCGCGCTCGGCAATTTCCTCTCCGCCGACGATTCGCCCTGGGAACTGCTGATGACGACCGGCTTCATCTACGCCCTGCCGCCGGCGGCGATCTACTACGCCTTCAAGCGCTACATGGTCGCCGGCCTCACCGCCGGCGCGGTGAAGTCGTGAGCGGGTTACAACGGC
>CAVTNA010000017.1:0-27115 GCA_963735835.1 uncultured Alphaproteobacteria bacterium
CGTTCCCGGATGGGGCAAGGATGGCGGGAATCGATTGGAGCCCCAAAACCAAGAAGCGTATCCTGGCCCGCCGAGGGTTCTAGGTACCCAAGCTAACGCCGATTTCATGGTGAAGGACAACAAGAAATTCGCGGACAGCGGCGGATGGGGGTGGGCCTCCTTCGATTACGACGCGCCATCGATACGTTTACGCCCCAACCGAGGCCGATACATCGCCGCAGGGACACGACGCGAGCTGCGGGTTCGCCTGCCATTCGTTGGTTAAGAGCCGCGATTACGTTTTCACTCAGTAGGCGCAGAGGTGAAGCGATAGAGCGGCACCAGATGCTGCGCCTCAGCATGTTGACGATAAATGCCACAAATTGCATCACCGTTCAGATCAGCATGCAATGCGATCCTTTGCGCTTCGTCTTTCGATTGGCCAAAAAACACTTTTAGAACCGAAACGACGAACGCCATCGGAGTTTTCTGATCGTTGACGACAAGAACCTTCAGCATCGTAACCATTCCGTCAGGTTACCCGTGCTTTAAGGGGCAGTGGCTACACAAGAAACTACTTCTTTAAGGCCCAAAGGTTCAAGTCGGCGATGTCTGGTTTTGCCCGAAGCCGTCATTCGGCACGGCCAAGAGCATCGATCTCGACAAGGATAAGTTAGCAGGTCCTAATTCCGGTGCTGGCCGGTTTCCGAGGCCACCAGCCGGGGTTCTGCTTGATGAGTGCGGATACGACCGTCTGGGCGTCTTTATTGTTCGCCAACATCACGTAACGGGTATGACGTTCGACCAGAGTCGCGATGTAGCTGTTCTTGGACCCGGACAGGAGATCGCCCTCCCAATGGCCAGGCACCGCCCGATCTTCAACCGCTGCCGGGCGCTGACGGATCGAGACGGGATCCTTGATTTGTCCCCGTCCATCGCCATGGAGGCCCGCCTGTTTCGATCGACGGATCGTGCGCTTCGATCGAAGATGGCAAAGCAGCTCTTTCTTAAGCACCCCGCGGGCCTGAACGAATAGACTGCGATAGATCGTCTCGTGGGACACCTGATAACACCCGTCTTCAGGATGGGCTCTCTTAAGCCAGCCGGCTATCTGCTCGGGCGCCCAATTTAATCTCAGCTTGCTGGCCACCGATTGTCGTAACCAAGGATTGGTCGCCAGCTTACAACGTTTCGGGCGACGAGCTTGGGCCCAGGCCCTGTCATCCGCCAAAGCCGCCCGGTAGCCATCATAGCCGCCATTCCGGCTGATTTCTCGGCTCACCGTCGAGGGCGAGCGGCCCAGCAACCCAGCCATCGATCTTGCCGATCGATGTACCGCAATGCCTCTCGATATCTCCTCGCGTTCCCTGAGCGTCAGCGCCAACCGCGAGCGACGCCGAGCGGGCGGACGAATTCCACCGTGCGGCGAGACCTGGAAATAAATGGACGATGACGGCTTACCAAATGCCCGCCCAATCGCCTTCAGCGACTCGCCGCGGTGCCAGCGATCCCATAACTCCGTCTTCTCGGCCGTTGTAAACCCTCGACGAAATCCCCGATCCATCGCTACACTCCATCTTTGCCCTCTAAGATAAAGTGTTGCGTCGATCGGTTGAGAGCCACCGCACGAACCGGACATGGCATGATGTCCGACTTAAGTCCGCTATGCGCTCCATAGCGGACATCGGGCAACGACTTTCAACAGCGAGCATGAGCGGCCCGCTGACAGCCACTTGATCCGCCCGCCACCAAACCCTCGAACGACAAATCGCAGCATGGGCGAGGCTCGCGGCCTTGGCACCGCCTCTGCGGTTGATAGCGCACCGGATTAACGAATTCGTTAACGAATTGGTGGGGATAATCATTAAAATTTCTTAAATTCCGAAGGGAGTTTTCGATGTCGAAATTCGCAATTGGCGAGCAGGTCGATAATGCAGCCGACGACCACGAGGGCGGCACGGTCATCGCAGTGTTCCCAACAGTTGACGGCAACTTTAGATACGCCGTTGACATGGAAGGATATGGCGCGCTCCAGTTTTTTGCCGAGGAAAAACTAGTCGTTCACCCGCCAGGGACGCGAACGCACTGACGGCGCGCGTTAGTGATACGCCGGCGCTACTGCCAGTAGTCTTGACAGCGGCGGTTTGTAGCGACGACAAAACTGCTGGCGGCGCGGGCGGATGTACCCCGCACGCTCGCAAGGTCGGGCCTCGGTGAAATCCGGGGCCTTACTTTTTTGATAGGCGTCACGATCATCGAATGAGCATGCAAACTTTGCCGCGTCTCCGGCGGTCCAACATTTCGTTCCATTTTCGTCGCAAAATCGCCCTCCGACTCAGTTCCCACTAGGGTAGGACGACTTCTAAACTCGGGAATTAGCCATGGAGATCGTATACCCGCCGCGCAACGCGCGAGACCGCCTCGATCAAACGCCACATCGGGGTGACGACTATATGGATGACTTTCTGCCGCTGCTTGAAGAGAATGAGCGGCTTGGAGCGGATAAATCTGACGATGAAAATACGAACGAAATTTTGTCGCTGCTTGCGGAGAATGCGCAGCTTCGAGGACTTGTTGTCACACTGTCGAACATCCTGCTGAAAAAGCTTCCGCCGATCAAAGCTAATGCCACGTCGCTGTCGGCTCCAATGTAATCAGGGGCCTGGCATAGGGCTGCGGGCTGCGTATCATGCTCACAGTGAGAAGCCGTCGCCGATATTCTCAACCCGGCGGCGGCTTTTTGCCAAAGGAACTCTCATGGAGAGGCGCGCGACCGCTCGCAAGAAAACCGGAACAATTGAGTTCGGCGAAGGCGCGATCAATTGCGTGGTTCGCAATATGACCGAACTCGGGGCTATACTCGACGTAACTAGCCCCATTTGCATCCCCGACCATTTCATACTGGCGTTGGGGACCGACGGGCGGCGCAAGTACTGCCGGACAGTCTGGTGGAATAAAAAGCGGATCGGCGTGGCATTCGAGTAGCGGACATTTCGACCGGATCCTTGCGGATGCTTCACCGGCACGCGAGTGCCATGGATGTGGGTACGGCTTTACTTCTCGAAAGTTGTGTAGTGCATGAGTCTCCTCATGGCACCGAACGGACATGCCGAGGCGGAGTAGCAATGTCTGCTATCGGGGGTGGAACGGACCTCGCGGGCACGAGCGCCGACTTCCGAAAATGACCCGAACCGGACATTCCAATGCCGATCCACTGGACACGCCGTTATCTCCCGGACCATTATTGGATAGCGGGCTACCGCAACAAGACTCGGGGGGATCCAATGACTGGCATGATGCGCACTCTTATAGTTGCCGCGGCGACGTTGGCTATGGCGTTGGTCGCACCGACGGCACTGCAGGCACAAACGAGCCAAAAATCACCACGCTCGGTCCTGATTTCCCGAGCTCGAAATCTTCATCGGCAATAGCTTCTTCTATTATAACAACGGCATGAATGGCCATGTCGTGCGGCTAGAGAGGGCGGCCGACCCGGTGAACAAGCTGAGCTATGGTGCAACAATGTTGACTATCAGCGGCTCAGGCCTCGACTGGCACGATGTGGAAAGCTATTTCCGGCCCAATGGCCTCGGTGCCTATTCGTTCGATGAGGAGAATAACGTCGTCTTCAAAAAGCTCGATAAATTGTTTGACGTAGCCATCATGATGGACTGCAGCCAATGCCCGATCCATCCACAACTCAAAGCGGCGTTCACGGACTTCGCGAAGAAGGACAGCGACATAGTGCGAGCACATGGCGCGCGGCCGGTGTTTTTTATGTCCTGGGCCTATGCCGACAAGCCGGAAATGACTGCCGAACTGGCTGAAGCTTATACGGTTGTTGGCAATGCCAACGACGCATTGGTCATTCCTGCCGGCCTTGCGTTTGCAAGGGTCCGCGCAAAACAGCCAGAGCTAAATCTCTATGCCGCCGACAAGCGCCATCCAAGTCTTGCCGGAACCTATCTGGCCTCCTGCGTCGTCTACGCGGCATTAACCGGTCAGTCGCCGGTGGGCAACGCCTATCGAGCTGGGATCGACGAGCAGACCGCGCGGATGCTGCAGACTGCGGCGTGGGAAACCACGCTGGATTATTACGGCAACCACCAATCCGCAGACGATCAATCAAATTCAACGATTACGCCGCCTATTCCTGTCAGCATTAGGACCTCTCCTCCCACGAAGTGATCGAATAGAGGTGCTGTTTGCTGCGGTGCATGAGTCTCTGTTTGGCACCGAACGGACATGCCGACCGCATTGGGCGATGTCCGGTTTCGGGCGCGAAGCGGAAGTCCCGTTTTAGGGCCGCGAGGACCGTTTTTGACCCAACCCGGACATCGGTAACCGCCAGACACACCCGTTCGGCCCGCCGCTGATTTCTTCCCGGAGGCGCTTTCGAGCAGGTAGAGTGCGGTTCGGATTCCTCGGGGGCGGTATGCAACGGCGCGAATTTATGACGCTGCTGGGCGGCGCGGCGGCGACGTGGCCGCTTGCGGCGCGGGCAGCTGATACGGACAAAATATACCGGGTCGCACTGGTGTCCCCGGTCACGCCAGTCTCAGAGATGTCCTCAAGTGGAAATCATGTCTACTACGTTCCATTACTAAAAGAGATAGAACGCCTAGGCTATGTTGAGGGAAAAAACCTCGCTCTTCTACGCTTCTCTGCAGAGGGGAGCGTCTCGCAGTTTCCTGTCACTGCCCGAAGTGCAATAAATTCAGCGCCGGATGTAATAATCACGCTCGGCGGCATAGTTGGTCCTCTGCTCGCTGCAACGAAGACTATTCCAGTCGTCGGAATTCTTACCGACCCTCTCGCACAAGGCCTTGTTCAGAGTTCTCGCGCGCCCTGACGGCAATATCACCGGCGTCAGCAGCGATGCGGGCATTGCGATCTGGGGTAAGCGAGTTGAAATGTTGCGCGAGACGTTGCCCGCAGCAACACGGTTTGGTGTGCTTGCGAGTGAGATTTTCTGGGAGATAGCGGGCGGCGCTGCGCTACGGGAGGCCGCCCGGCAGACTTCCATTTCACTTGTTGGGGCTCGCCTGAAGGGAGACATTCGAGAGCCCGAGTATCGTCGCGTGTTTGAGAGCATCGAAAAAGAAGGCGCACAGGGGCTTCTTGTCGCGGATCACCCGGAGAATTTTCGGAATCGGCGCCTAATTGTAGAACTGGCAGAACGGGCGAGCCTGCCTGCAATCTATGCTGACCGAGCATATGTCGAGGCTGGAGGGTTGATGGCATATGGGATCGACCTAGTCGACGTCGCCCGTCGTATTGCGCGCTATGCGGACACGATCCTCAAGGGGACGAAGCCCGGTGACATTCCGATTTATCAGCCGACCAAATTTAATACCGCGGTCAATCTTAGAACTGCAAAAACGCTTGGCCTGACTCTTCCTCCCACCCTTCTGGCCCAAGCTGACGAGGTGATCGAATGAGGCGGCGAGAGTTCATCGCGGCACTGGGCGGGGCGTTGGCGTTGCCACTGGTGGCGCGGGCGCAGAAACCGTCGTTACCGGTGATTGGTTTTATCAACATCAACCCAGAAGTTGCACCCGATCTGTTCATTAACATGCGCCAGGGTTTGGCTGAAGTTGGAATTGTTGAGGGGCGTGACGTCACCTTTGAATACCGTTTCGATGCCCAATCCTTTGTTCAGCCAGAAAGGTTGGTTGGGCTGGTCTCTGAGTTGGTACAGCGTGGCGTCGCTGTTATAGTTACTTACACTGTGCCTCAAGCATTGGCTGCAAAGGCGGTGACTAATTCAATTCCCATTATTTCATGGCTTGGCCCTGATCCGGTCGCGACAGGCTTGGTCGCCAGCTTGAACAGGCCCGGTGGCAATCTTACGGGTGCCGCCGCGCTATTCACCGAAATCGCCGCGAAACGTCTTGAATTGTTATGCGAACTGGCCCCAACAGCGACTTCAATCGCTTGCCTCACCAACCCGACAAATAAAGTTGCCGCAGAAACTGAAACAAATGCGTTGCAGGTGGCGGCGCGTACCCTTGGAATACATTTGTTAGTTTTGAATGCCAGTAAACCAGCCGAGTTAGAAGAGGTGTTTGCCGGCCTTTCGCGTGACAGCATAGGTGGCGTGGTTGTCGGTTCTGATATTTTGTTTCTCATCCTTAAGGATCAACTCTTTGATCTAGCCGCCCGTTACAAAATGCCAGCGATCTATACAGCCCGAGAGTTCACGGCAGCAGGCGGTCTTATGAGCTACGGTACTCACATCCCCGATGGCTTTCACATAATTGGCGTTTATGCCGGCCGCGTATTGAAGGGTGAAAAGCCTGCGGACCTCCCGGTGCAACAGGTCACGAAAACAGAGCTAGCCGTAAACCTCAAGACTGCTAAGGCGCTTGGATTGGAAATCTCGCCCACGCTCCTCGCTCGCGCCGACGAGGTGATCGAATAGAGCCCTCTTGCTGCGGTGCATGAGTTCGTTCATGGCACTTTTCGGACATGGCCGATCTGGCAGACGATGTCCGGTTTCGGGGGGATAGCGGACGTCGCATTTTAGGGCCGTGAGGTCCGCTTATGACCCAAACTCGGACATTGCCGGCCCGATGGACACACGCTACTCCCGAGCCTAAACTTTGCATGAAACCACGGTGTATCAGGACGATCGTTATGACCGAGGCGCGCGTCGAACGACGGCTGGCTGCCATCCTCGCGGCCGACGTCGCGAGCTACAGCCGCCTGATGGGTGCCGACGAGGAAGGCACGCTCGCCGAGCTCCGGGCCCATCGACGGGAAATTCTTGATCCCAAGATCGCCGCGCATCGGGGCCGTATCGTCAAGACCACCGGTGATGGGCTTTTGATCGAGTTCGCAAGTGTCATTGACGCCGCGCGTTGCGCAGTGGAGGTTCAACTCGGCATCAAGGAACGCAACGTCTCCGTGCCGCAGGATAAGCGTCTTGAGTTTCGGATCGGGATCAATGTCGGCGACGTCATCATAGAAGACGACGACCTCTTTGGCGACGGAGTAAATGTTGCCGCCCGACTGGAAGGAGTAGCCGAGCCGGGTGGTATCATCATTTCCGCCGCTGCCCATGATGCCGTGTTGAATCACGTAAAGGCAGAGTTCCGCGACCTTGGTGGACTCTTGCTAAAGAACATCGAGCGCCCCGTGCGTGCATTTCAGGTCGTGTTCGGACCGGATGACGATGCCAACGCCGCAAGTGCTATAGAGCATTATTGGCAACCGCAGGCCGGTTCGGCGGCCGAGGGGCCGTCGATTGCCGTTCGGCCGTTTAAAGTTCTGTCGGAAGATCGTCAGCTCGAATTTCTGGCCGAAGGGCTGGCGGAAGACGTTATCGCGCTGCTCGCAAGGGTACCGGGCTTCTTCTTGATTTCTCGGGCTTCGTCTTTTGCTTTTCAAAATCCTCAAATGCCAGCTTCAATCGTCGCCCAACAACTGGGGGTCCGCTATGTGCTGGACGGAAGCGTTCGAGGTGCTGGCGACCAAGTCCGCGTTTCAACTCAACTTACCGAAGCCGCGACAGGCCGCATTCTCTGGTCCGGGAAGTTCGAGGCCACGCGCGCCGAGACGCTAGAATTACAAGACGACATCGCGCGCGGAATAATTATCGAACTGGAGCCTGCGCTTACCCAGGCACAGGTCACCGTAATCCGGCGTCAGCGTCCGGAGAATGTCGATGCCTGGGGCTGCTACTATCAGGCCGCAGCCGCGCTCGGAGGCAAGGGGTGGAATGAGCTCGCTGTTACGGAGGCTCAAGATTTCCTCCGACGGGCGCTCGAACTCGACGGCAACTTCGCGCTTGCGCGCGGGCAACTGGCCCTCCTATCGGCGCTTGCGCAAAACACTGGCCTGGTCGAGCATTCGGCGGAGCGAACCCATGAGGCGCTAGCGGCGGCTGAAACGGCGATTGCGGGCGATACAGGCAGTTCCGAAGTCTTGGGCTATGCCGGCTGTGCTCTCGCCGATCTTGGGTACGCGGAGCGAGGGGTGGAAATCCTGAGGCAGGCTGTGGAGTTAAATCCAAGCAATGCCCAGGCCGAGGTAGCTCTCGGCGCGGCGCTCGCGATGATAGGTAATCTCGACGCGGGAATTGTACGCATGCGCCACGGAATTAGGCTTAGCCCCCGTGACAGGCGGCTAGCATTTTGGGGCTGGGCGCTGGGTGGGTTTCTGCTGCGTGGCAACCGACTGGAGGAGGCGCTGGAAGAGGCTCGCATCGCCGCACGACGAGATCCCCGCCTTTACCTGCCGCCGATACTTGAAGCCGTGGCTCAGGCCGCGCTAGGGCGGGCCGAACTTGCCCGGGGCGCGCTGATGTCCGCGAGGCGTCTCCGGCCGAAACTCACGCAGCAAGAGATCGAAAGGTCTCACGGACGGCGCGCCGCCAAGATTTTGTTAGCTGTTTGGGACGTCAATTAGATAGGTTTTTCCCCGCCAGCATGCGCGAGCGCGGCGGCCTTACTGAGAGATTAACCTAACGCATGGCTGATGTCGCCTATTGGCACGAAATGGACATGGCCGCTCAGCGGGTCGATGTCCGTTCCTGGGGGTAAAGCTGACATCCGGCAGCTAGGCCCCGACTTCCGCTTTTGATGCTGTGGACGGCGCCCACTCTGCGGCATCGAAGTGCCATAGGGTGGTTGCGTTAGAGCAAACCACATTGAGGGGAGCCGTCCATGGGCGAGGTTAGCACGATTGGTCTTGATATTGCGAAGTCGGTATTCCAGGTGCACGGGGTCGATGTTGCGGGCGCGGTTGTGATCCGCAAGCGCGTCAGTCGCGCAAAGGTGTTGGAGTATTTTGGCGATCTGCCGCCGTGCCTGGTCGGGATCGAAGCGTGTCCGTCAGCCCATCACTGGGGCCGCGAGCTGCAGGCGCTTGGTCACACGGTCAGGCTGATACCGCCGAGCTATGTGAAGGCCTACCTCAAACGCAGCAAGAATGATGCGAACGATGCGGCCGCGATCTGCGAGGCGGTGACGCGGCCGTCGATGCGGTTCGTCCCGATCAAGACGAAGGAGCAGCAGACCGCCTTGATGCTGCACCGGACCCGGCAATTGCTGGTGCGCCAGCGCACGATGTTGAGCAATGCCCTGCGCGGACACCTGGCCGAACTCGGCATCGTGTCGGCCAAGGGCCGCAATGGAACGGCGGAGTTGCTCAGGATCATCGCGGATGGTGCGGATAGCCGGGTGTCCCCGGCCGTCCGCGGCATTCTCGATGTGCTGGCGCGGCAGTATGGTGCCATCGGCGCCGAGATAGCATCCATCGACAAGAGCATCATGGCCCTGCACCGCGCCTGTGAGGCGAGCCGGCGGCTGGCGGAGATCCCAGGCATCGGCCCGATCGGCGCCACCGCATTGGTTGCCGAGATCGGCGACTGGAAGACCTTCTCGTCGGGGCGCAGTCTTGCGGCCTGGATCGGGTTGGTGCCGAAGCAGCACACCACCGGCGGCAAGGACAGGCTCGGCAGCATCACCAAGCAGGGCAATCGATATCTGCGGTGGCTGCTGGTGGTCGGGGCAATGGCCGTTATCCGCTACGCGCGCAAGCACGGCACCGAGAGGCGTCCCTGGCTTGGCCGGCTGATGGAGCGCCGTCCCACGAAAGTGGCGGCCGTGGCGCTCGCCAACAAGATTGCGCGGATGGCCTGGGCCATCATGGTCCGGGGCGAGAGATACAAGGAGCCGAAACTGTCGCTGGCGGCATGAGGTACACCAGCAGGTAGATCGGCAACACCAATTGGCGAGGGCATGACGACGTAATGCAGATACGGTCGTTCCGGGGATCGGGAGAACCCGCTTGGGTCAACGCACCTCTTCTAAAGTGCGCGGTTTTGTTTGGGACCCGATCCGCGCAGAGCATTAGGGCCAGCGGCCACACCTGCCGCACCAACAGGCCGGACACGTGACCGCACCCGACCAATGCTGCAAAGCGTCAGAAAGTTCTTGCCAGGGCGCCGTCCACACGTGACCCAAAGCGGGCATGGAAAGCACTCGGGTGTGGTTTTCCCAATTGAACTAAGATGATACTGTCGAATATTTCAAGCTATGCTGCGTCATGATCAAATTTTCACTCAAAGAAATTGCAGTCGCTTTAGTTGCGCTGCTTTCGCCATGTCCGCTTATGGCGCAAGAACCGCGCGCGCCGACCATACTCGTGCTCGACCAGTCGGACGGCGGGCCGTTCTATTACCAGCTTATCGCCGGACTGCGTGGTGAGGTCAGCAACCACACTGGCGCATATGTGACGATCTATGGCGAGAACCTTGACCTGAGCAGGTTCTCCGGTACGACATTCGAGGAGAACTTAAAGCGTTATTTGAAGGAGAAATATCGGGACAAACCAATCGGCGCCGTTCTAACAATCGGCGCGGCAACGACGGACATTGCGCTCAAATGGCGCGACGAACTATGGCCTGGTGTCCCAATGGTGTTTGCCATGTTAGACGACACCGATTTCGCCCGGCTAAAATCACCACTAAACTTTACAGGTGTGATTACGAAGCTGCCGCTAGAGAACGAGATCAATGTCGCTAGGGCCGTAGTTCCGGGCTTGGATACAATCGCCCTTGTCGGAGATGCCTGGAAAGGACTGGTGGTCTACCGAAACTGGGGCGACGAAGTAGGTACAGCGGCTTCAGGATTGACGGTCGTGGACCTGGTCGGCCAAAAGCTATCTGACGTTCGGAATCGGGTGGCTCGGTTGCCTGCGCACAGCGCCATTATTTATTCGGCAGTTTTTTCCGACGGTGAAGGTAAGTTCTATCTACCGTCAGTCGCGTTGGCGCAGATTGCGGAAGCGGCAAATCGGCCAATCGTTGTGGGGGCAGATACATTCCTCGCTGCCGGTGGGATCGGTGGTTACGTCCTGACGGCATCTGCCATTGGTGTCGAAGCGGCAAGGCTCGCGCTGAAAATTCTCAACGGCGCTAATCCGACGGAAGTCCCGCCAGTGTACGGAGGAGTCAAACCGATCTTCAACTGGAAGCAAATGCAGCGCTGGAGCATCAACGAGAGCCGCCTGCCACCGGGGAGCGAAGTCTTGTTTCGCGAGCCAACGTTGTGGGAGCGTTATTCGTGGCAAATCGCGCTGATCACTGCGGTTATTCTCTTGCAAGGCGGGCTTATCTCGGCCCTGCTGCGTGAGCGTCGTCGGCGTCGATTGGCCGAAGTGCAGTCGCGGCAGCGCATGGCGGAACTGGCCCGTGTCATGCGCTTCTCGACCGCTGGCGAATTGACCGCCTCCATCGCGCACGAAATCAACCAGCCGCTCGGCGCTATTCTGACCAACGCCGAAACCGCAAAGGAAATCCTGAAATCTCCGAGCCCTGACGTCGCGGAACTGAACGAGATCGTGGACGATATTTTGCATGATGACCGGCGCGCCGGCGAAGTCATCCGGAGGATGAGGAGCCTGCTGAAGAAAGCACCCTTTGAACTGAAAAACTTCGACTTAAATGACGTTGTTCACGAAACGATTGGAGTTATTTTTTCTCCTGCCGGCGGACGAAGGGTCGAACTGACTAGTTTGATCACACCGGATGCGCTTCCGATCCTTGGCGACCGCATTCAACTTCAACAAGTCATTCTGAACCTTGTCGTGAACGGGATCGACGCGATGAAGGATACGCCGAGCGAAAATCGCATCATCACCATTCGGACTTCGCGCGTCGAGAAGTTTGCCGAGCTATCCGTGTCTGATCGAGGACCGGGCATTCCCGAAGACAAGTTAAAAGAGGTCTTCGAACCGTTTTTCACCAGCAAGGCGGAGGGCATGGGCATGGGGCTGTCCATCGCGCGCACCATTATCGAGGCGCACCATGGGCTGATATGGGCAGAAAATCGGGATCACGGCGGCGCGTCGTTCCGGATCAGGCTTCCTCTTGTCCAATAGTTGGTGATCTACGGCATGACGCATACGAAGTATGCCCGACTTCCGTTGTTGGCACTTTTCAGACATGGCCGGTCTAGCTGACGATGTCTGTTAACGGGGGTAGAGCGGACCTCCCAGTTGCGCGGTTCGATGTCCGAGTCTGACCCGAATGCGACATTAGCGACCAAATTTGCTGCGGTGCACTGCGCGGGGCAGGGTCCCCGTAGGCGTGGAATAATACGACAAGTTGGACGGTCAGCGAGCCGCACGCATGGGCGTCGGCCGCCATGCTTTTTTTGTTCCCCTGCTTTGTTGAACTATGCAGACAGGAGTTCATCACACTACTAGGCGGAGCTGCAGCGGCGTGGCCGCTCGGCGAGCTGATAAATAGAGGCGGGGTGGCCATTTCCGGATTTGGCACCGAACGGACATCGGACGATGTCTACCTGAGTTCGCTATTGGATGCAAAGCGGACAACATATGCTCGCTATGAGCTTTCCGCCCGGCGAGATCATTCCGACCCGCTCCCGCAATTATGAGACGCACCACTGCGATGGCTATATCCACTTCCGGCGCGCGTATCGAAGCCCTTTTTCGAAAGTTGGTTTGAGGTTTGCATCGGTTAGGGCGCGCCCTCTTGATGACCGCTCGCACCTGAGAGTTCGTTTTTATCAAGATATTGTGTTATCATGCGTGCAATTAATGTTTTCGACAGGTGTACGAGTGAAGCGCGCAACTGAAAAAACAGTGCCGAAGCAGTTGACCCCGTTCAAACCCGGTCAATCCGGCAACCCGAGTGGCCGTCCAAAGGGTTCCCGGCAATCAGGTCACATTGGCACTGGAATCATTACTGGATGGTCAGGCGCACGCCTTGACGCAGAAGGCCGTTGAACTTGCACTGGGGGGCGATCTGGTCGCTCTGCGCATCTGCCTCGACCGTATTTTGCCACCACGCAAGGACCGGCCGGTTTCATTCGAATTGCCATCCATTGCCACGATTGAAGATGCGCCCAAGGCAATGTCGGCCATCACTGCGGCGATAGCTCAAGGGGAGATCACCGCAGCTGAAGCCTCCGATGTATCTCGACTTGTGGAAGCCTACGTTCGGTCAGTCGAAGCCAGCGACCTTGCGAAGCGTCTAAGAGCGATCGAGGAGACCATGAAGTGAGAGCGCGCGAGATGATGGCCAAACTTGATCGTTTACCGACGCCGAAGAGCGAGGTCAACTTATGGGATCTGAGTTTGTTATCCCCTTATGATTATGATCGGGCGACCTACCTGATGCGTTTGATTGGATGCTCTGAGAATAAGGAGGCGGAAAGCCTGGACACGGCAATCTCGGAGTTCGCCGCTCTCGTTCGGGATCTGCCGCTACTCGGTAAAGACGATCCCCAACAGGGCCCGGTGATTGAGGTGCCCGCGGAACTCGAGGACTATTGGCAGCGCCAGCAGAAGGCCTCGGAATGGCGGTATTACTGATTCTTTAATCTGGGAAAGGTTCAGACGCTTCGGTTCGTGCAGTTGTCTGAACAGTATGGCTATGAAGCTGGCCTGAAGGGGCTGGAGTTGAAAGCGCGGATGATCCCCTTGGCACACTGGCGGGAAGATGATCGCGCCGAGCTGCAGGAAATGCTGGATATTGTCGGGTCGGAATAACCGGTACTGACCAAAATAGGCCACTCGCCAGATCAAAACAGGCAAACTCGTTTGCCATCAATTACCCCGAACTTGCGCCGCCGATCCGGCGAGGTCTCAGTTTGAATTTAATCGTGAGATAGCATGCCAAAGACAGCCGAGAACGGCACCATAGATTGCCCACCCAAAGACGCTTAAAGGCGCTCGAACCAACCAGTAAAAAAATGAGTAACTGCCGCCGTCGCCATTGAGACTGTTAACGGCGAATAGCAAGTAGCCAATTGGCACAAAGGCCAGAGCGGCAAATGCCGCGCGGCAAAGACCCAGCGCGCCGCATCCCTATCTGGGATCGCCGACCCTCAACGTCGGCACGGTTCGCGCCGGCCTTAATGTGAATTCTGTGCCCGATCTGGCTGAAATCGGCATTGATATCCGCAGCATTCCAGGACTGGATCATTCACGCATACAGGAGCATCTGAAGGCGGAACTGGGGGACGACATCTCGCTGGAGCCGATTGTGGATGTCGGTGCTGTTTGGACCGATCCGTCCTCGCCGTGGATCAACGACGTTCGCGGGATCGTCCGCGATGTCACCGGGGAAGACGCGGGTTCCGAACCGCGAACCGCTCCCTATTTCACCGACGCGTCCGCCTTGACGCCTGCCTTCGGCAACCCCCCGACCATCATCCTAGGCCCAGGCGAAGCGGCGAAAGCTCACCAGACAGATGAGTATTGTTCTGTTCAACGCATTCGCGAGGCGTCGGATATTTACTCGAGGCTCGCGGCAAGATGGTCCGGAAGGCCCGAATAGGCGTCACCCGCCGCCGTGGAAGCTTTCAATTCAGTCCATGAAAGGGCTGAAAGGCTGCGCGGCGGCCGCATCGCGGTGCGACCTCCAATGGCCGCTTTGCGCCAAAAGCGGTCGTTGATCTTTGATGGTAGCGGACGTGCTGATTGAGCTTGGTGGCGTCAGATGCTACTCATCCTTAAAGAGACCCGGTCCGGCGCCGCCGTCCGTATACACAGCTTCGAACCTGGGACCCTGGTGAGATCAATGGATCGCAATGTTCGCGTTACTTAGCGTTGGTGATCCTACCAGGCATCGATGCAGGGCCGCTTGCGGTGACGGCGCCGTTCGGGCTCCGGCACGGATTGAAGGCCGGCCATGATCCAACGGCGGGTCTCGGCTGGATCTATCACTTCGTCGATCTCCAGCACGGAGGCGATAGAGACCGCCTTGCCGTTGGCATAGAGCTCCGCGACTTTCGCCTTGTAGTATTTCTCCCGTTCGACGGGATCGGCGATCGCTTCCATCTCCTTGCGGAAGCCAAGCCGTACATAGCCTTCCAGGCCCATGCCGCCAAACTCGCCGGTCGGCCATGCCACCGTGAAGAAGGAGGCGTGGAAACCGCCGCCGATCATGGATTGCGCGCCGAGGCCGTAACCCTTGCGCAGCACAATGCCGAACAGCGGCACGGTAAGGCTCGCTCCGGTCACGAACATGCGGGCGACGTGACGCACGATCGCCGTCTTCTCGGCCTCTGGCCCGACCATGAAGCCGGGCGTATCGCACAGCGACACGATCGGAATGTCAAAGGCATCGCAGAGCTGCATGAAGCGCGCGGCCTTGTCCCCTGCCGGCGCATCGATCGCGCCGCCGAGATGCTTCGGATTGTTGGCGATCAACCCGAACGGCTTGCCCTCGATGCGGATGAAGGCGGTGATCATGCCGACGCCGAAATCCCGGCGGATTTCGAGCACCGATCCCTCGTCGGCCAGAAGATCGATGACGGTGCGAATATCATAGACGCGCAGCCGGTTTTCGGGAATGGCACGCCGCAGCAAGCGCTGATCCGGCGCCTTCCAGGAGGCCATCGAGCCCTGAAAGTAAGACAGATATTTCTGCGCGGCGCTGGTGGCTTCCACTTCGTCCTCGACGAGAATGTCGATGACGCCGTTCGGTGCCTGAAACGACACCGGCCCGACCTCGGCGGGATGGTAGACGCCGAGACCGCCGCCTTCGATCATCGCCGGCCCGCCCATGCCGATCGACGCATTCCTGGTCGCGATGATGACGTCGCAGCAGCCGAGCATCGCGGCGTTGCCCGCGAAACAATAGCCGGACACCACGCCCACGACCGGCACCAGGCCGGACAGCTTTGCGAATTGCACGAATGACGGGCCATCGAGACCGGTCATGCCGAGCCGGTCGGTATCGCCGGGGCGGCCGCCGCCACCTTCGGCGTAGAATACCAGCGGCATGCGCCATTGTTCGGCAAGGCCGAGCATCGCGGTCGATCTTCTTGTGATTCATGTGACCCTGGGTGCCGGCCAGCACGGTATAGTCGTAAGCGATCACCATGCAGCGGGCGTCGTCCGCGCCGAACTTGTCCGCATTGACCGTGGCAACACCGGTGATCAGCCCGTCGGCGGGGGTGTTCTTGATCAGGTCATCGAGTTTCCGCCGGCGGCGCTGGGCGGCGATCGCCAGCGATCCGTATTCGACGAACGAGCCGTCATCGACCAGCTGGGCGACGTTTTCCCGCGCCGTCCGCTGATTGGTCTTGCGCCGACGCTCGACTGCGGCCGGGCGGTTCTCGTCAAGCGTAATGGCGTGACGCGCGATCGGTCTCCGCCAGATCGGGGCGTATGTGGTCGAGATCGACGGCAGCTTCTTCCTCGGCCTCGTCGCCGTCGACCTCGGCGGGCTCGAGAAACAGCACCGGCTCGCCGTGCATCAGCGTCACGCCGCTCCCGGCCACGATTTTCGTGACCTTGCCGCCGTAGCGGCGCCGTCACGAGGTGCTCCATCTTCATCGACTCGATGACGGCGATCTGCTGCCCGGGGCGAACCAGGTCGCCTTCGGCAACCTCGATCGTGATCACCGTGCCTTGCAGCGGCGCCGGCACGGTATCCGATCCCACCGGGCCCGCGACGGCTCGCCATCGAAGGCGCGGCCGTTTCGCCGGCGGCCCCGCGAACTGGCGAAGAACAGCGGCCGCGCGGGTTCCTTCGCCGCGCCGACCAGCGCTGTGACATGGGTATCGATGAAATCGGTGGCGATCCGGTTGGCGGCGAAATCGGGATGCGCCAGACACGGCCTGAATGAAGGGAATATTGGTGGCAACACCGGCGATGCGAAATTCACGCAAGGCGCGCGCCGCCTTCTGCACGACATCGGGCCAGCTTGCGGCAGGCGAATGAACGATGACCTTGGCGAGCAGGGAGTTGAAGGCCGCACTGGTCTTGTATCCGGAATAGCCGAAGCGTATCGACCCGCACCCCCGGGCCGGACGGCGGATCGAACACCCCGAGCGTCCCGCCGGTCGGCTTCGTCATGCCCTTCTCGTCCATCACCTCCATGTTGATGCGAAGCTGCATCGCGTAGCCGCGCGGCGCCGGCACTGCGGCCTGCGCCAGGCCGAGCGAGGCCAGGGTCGCGCCGGCGGCAACCGCCAGCTGCGATTTCACGAGGTCGACGCCGAGCACCTCCTCGGTCACGGTATGCTCGACCTGCAGGCGCGGATTGGCCTCGATGAAGGCGAATGCGGGCTCGTCCGCCTGTGTTCGCCGTCGACCAGGAACTCGAACGTGCCGAGATTGTCGTAATGCGCGGCGACCGCGAGTTGCTTGGCGGCCTCGACAATGCGCGACGCGCAAGGCATCGCTCAGCGAGGGGCTCGGCGCCACCTCGATGAGCTTCTGGTTGCGCCGTTGAATCGTGCATTCGCGCTCCCACAAATGGCTGATCGCACCGTAATGGTCGGCGATGATCTGCACTTCGATATGGCGGGCCTTGCGGATCAGGCGCTCGACATAGACCTGATCGTTTCCGAAGGCGGCCTTCGCCTCGGACTGGCAGCGTGCATAGGCTTCCTCCAGCCTTGCGGCATCCTCGACGATGCGCATGCCGCGCCCGCCGCCGCCGGCCACCGCCTTGATCATGACCGCGCCACCGGCGCCGAGCGAGGCGAAGAATGCCCTCGCCTCGTCCAGCGTGGTCGGACCGCCGGTGCCTTCGATCACCGGCAGGCCGCAGCGCCTGGCCAGTCCCTTGGCCTCGACCTTGTCGCCGAACAAATCGAGCGCCTCGGGAGAAGGCCCGACGAAGACGATGCCCTCCTCCGCGCAACGCCGCGCCAGCGAGGCATTCTCGCTGAGAAAGCCGTAGCCGGGATGCAGCGCATCGCATCCGGTCGCCTTCGCGGCCGCCATCACCGCTTCGATATCGAGATAGGCGCGCGCGCCCCGCCCCGGAATTTCGACAGGCCTCGTCGGCGGCGCGGACGTGCAGCGACAAGGCGTCGTCCGACGGAGTGGATGGCGACGGTGGCCAGGCCGCTCTCGCCGGCGGCGCGGGCGATGCGAATGGCGATCTCACCGCGATTGGCGATCAGTAGTCTTATGAAAGGGCATGAATCGTTTCCGGTTGAAGCTCAGCGATCCTTCATGGTCGGATCGAGCACGATGCGAAGCGACTTCTCCGAGCGCGTTGAACGCCAGCGAAACGACGAGGATCGCCAGTCCGGGCGCATACATCTGCTCCGGCGCGATCTCCATATATTGATAGGCGCGGGCCAGCATCGCCCCCCAGCTCGGATTGGGCGGCTGAATGCCGAGACCGAGGAAACTGAGGCTCGCTTCCGCCAGCAAGGCGGCCGCCAGCAACAGCGTGACCTGGACGATCACCGGCTGCAGCGAATTCGGCAGCACGTGCTTCCACAGGATATACCAGGAAGGCGCGCCGAAGCTGCGCGAGGCGTCGACATAAAGTTCCTGGCGCACGATGAGGGTTCGCGCGCGCACGATGCGCGCCAGTGCCGGAAACATCACGATACCGACGGCGATCATGCCGTTGGTCAGGCCGATGCCAAGCGCACCGGTCACGGCGATCGCCAGCACGATCGCCGGAAACGAGAGAAAGGTATCGATCACGCGGCTGATGATATCGTCGGTCCAGCCGCCGAAGAATCCGGCAATCAACCCGACCGGCAACCCGATAGCGACCGCGACGCTGACGGCCAGCAGGCACGCATAGACGGTGGCCGGCGCGCCGTAGATCAATCGGCTGAAGATGTCGCGGCCGAGATCGTCGGTGCCGAGCAGGTGCGCGGCGCTCGGCGCCGCCAGCATGTTGTTGATATCCTGCGCGGTCGGCTGGTACGGCGCAATCCAGGGCGCGCCAATCGCAACCACGACCAGCGCGAGCAGCACGACAATCGCCAGCGCCGCGCGCAGATCGGTGGCCAGCCACCGGAACAGGCGGCGGCGCTTTGTCATTTGCACCGGACGCCGCCGGCTTGCGAAGCGCAAGCTCCGTCATTGCTCGATCCTCGGATCGACAGCCGCGCACAGGAGATCGGCGATCAGGTTGACCGCAATGACGACGATGACCATGGTGAACACCACGCCCTGCACGATCGGAAAATCGCGCTGGATGGCACCGCGAACGATAAGGCTTCCCAAACCGGGAATGGCGAAGACGGCTTCGACGACGACGGTCGCCGCCAGCATGCGGTTCACCAGAAGGCTGATGATGGTGAACAGATTGACGCTGACGTTCTTGAGACCGTGCTGCCAGAGGATCCTGGTCATCGACAGTCCCTTGGCGTGCAGGGTGCGCACATATTGCGACGACAGCACCTCCAGCAGCGAACCTCGCAATTGCCGCGCCACTTCGGCCATGCCGTAGGCGGCGATGGCAATCCCGGGCAGCAATGCGTGCCGGATCGCATCCCATGGCGACACGGCAAAGGATTTTGCCCCCGTCGCCGGCAGCCAGTTCAGTTTCAGCGAGATTTCCGCAACCAGGATCATGGCGAGCCAGAATCCGGGTATCGCAACGCCGAGCGAAGCGACCATGCTGACAAGTTTATCGATCCAGCCGTTGGGCTTGACCGCCGCGACGATTCCCATCGGTATCCCGGTGACGAGCGCCAGCACGCAGCGCAATGGCCACGATCAGCAGCGTATTTGGAAAGGCCCGGGAGATCGAAGTTGCAACCTTCTCGCCCGAGAGCAGTGATTGCGAGAGGTCGCCCTGGACCACTTTTCCCAGCCATGAGCCATATTGCACCAGAAACGGCCGATCGAGACCGTAGATTCGCCTGATCTCGGCGATGCGTGTGTCGGAGGCATTGTCGCCTGCCAGCGTCACCGCAATGTCGCCGGGCACCAGTTTAAGAAGCGAAAACACCATGAAAGTCGCGAGCAGAATCACCGGCAGCGCCTGCAACAGACGGCTGCCGATGACCCTTGCCGGACTTCGTCGCGCCATGCCTCAGCTCTCCAGCCAGACGTCGTCGTATTTCGGCTTGCCCAGCAGGTTCGGCTGGTAGCCTTGCACGCGCTTGTTCATCGCGACCAGCTCGTACTGGAAGGCGAGCGGCGCAACGAAGGCGTTCTCCATGACCAGCCTTTGCACGGTTGCGAAAGCCTTGCGGCGCATCTCGATGTCCTCCGATGCGCGCGATTCCTTGATCGCAGCCTCCAGTTCCGGCGGGACCGGGGCCCTGCCGCCATTGTAATAGGCATCCCTGATGAACATCAGCGAGTAGGTCAGGCTCGGGTCCGGCCGCCCGGTCCAGGCGGCGAGCAGCCCGGAGCCTCGTTTCTCGGGACCGAAGAACGCGGCCGAAGCTTCGGCAACCGGCGCGTTGATGAAACGAACGCCGATGCCGGCCTTGCGCAATTGTTCGATCAGTATTTCCTGCACGTTGCACCGAATCCTGATCCGGATAGCCGCCGATTTCGATCACCGTTCCCTCCTTGAAGCCTGCTTCCGCGAGCAGCTTGCGCGCCTTGTCGGGATCATAGGGATAAAGCTCGGCGACGGATTTGTCGTACGCCCAGTGCGATTTCGGCAGATTCATGTAAGCAGGCTCGGCAAGGCCAGCGAGCGCCGCCTTGACGAAGGCTTCCCGGTCGATGGCAAAGTTGAAAGCCTTGCGGACCCGGATATCGTCGAATGGCGGTTTTGCCCAGTTCAGGAAAATCTGAAAGACATAGAGCGTCGGCCCGTTGACGACCTTGAGATTGTTCGAGCGCTCCACGATGGCCTTTCTGGCGCGGCGGCAGTTGATAGATGAGATCGTTTTGCCCGGCGGTAACCGAGCGCACTCCTGTTGTCAGTTCGGAAATGATCGCAAACTCGATACCGTCGGGATAAGGCCGGTCACGCTTCCAGTATTTTTCATTGCGCTTGACAACAATACGTTCGCCGTCCGCCCAACTGACAAATACATAGGCTCCGGCGCCTACCGGCGTTCGGGCAACATTGCCGGCGGCGCTTGCCTTCAACGCCGTAGGCGAGACCATCATGCCCGCGCGGTCCGAAAGGATGCCAGGCAACGCCGCGTCGGGTGAGTTCAGCTTCAGGGTGACCTGCGTGGGACCGGTAACTTCCGCCGCGGCGATGGTCGCAAGATCGGCCTTGATGTTCGATTTCGGATCGCTCTTGTTGCGTTCGAGATTGAATTTGACAGCTTCGGCGTCAAGTGGCGTGCCGTCATGAAAGGTCACACCCGGCTGGATGTTGAGCACGAAGGTGGTCGGATCGGTAAACTTCCAGCTCTCGGCGAGACCCGGCTTCGGTTTCAAGGTCTCAAAGTCCCACTCGGTCAGCGTATCGTACATGGTGAACAGGAACGCGTGGTCCGAGCCGGCGCCGCCGGTGGCCGGATCGAGGCTCGACGGGTTGGTGGGGGCCGAGATGTGCAGGATGCCGCCGCGTTTCGGCGTACCCTGGGCGCGCGCTTTACCGCCGAGGGTCACCCCGGCAAGCGCACCTGACATCAGTGCCATCGCCTCGCGCGTCGTACGCTTCGATATTCTGTCATGGCATATCCTCCATCGAGCGGGATTGATCGCTAGTTCGGCGAAAAACTTGGACGATCGGCGAAATGGCAGGCAACCCAATGATCGGGCGAAAGCTCGCGCCAGTCGGGCGTCGCTGTCGGCACAGACAGGTTGCGCATACTGGCAGCGGGTGCGAAAGCGGCATCCCGAAGGCGGATCAATCGGGCTCGGAATTTCACCCTGCAGAATGATGCGACGATCACTGCGCATGGTCGAGGGCAACGGCAGCGGCTCCGCCGACAGCAGCGCCTGCGTATAGGGATGCAGCGGCTGTTCGGAAACGTTCTCGGTCGGACCGAGTTCGACGAAGCGGCCGAGGTACATCACCGCGATGCGGTCGCTGATGTGGGAAACCACGGACAGATCGTGGGTGATGAAAACATAGGTGAGACCGAGGTCGCGTTGCAGCTCGGCAAACAGATTGAGCACGTCGCCGCGGATCGACATGTCGAGCGCCGCCACGACCTCGTCGCAAACGATCAGCTTCGGCCGAAGCGTGAGCGCACGCGCAATCACGACGCGCTGTTTTTGACCGCCGGAAAGCTGGTGCGGATATCGCTCGCCGATCTCCTGAGGCAGACCGACGCGATCCATGGCGTCCTGCGCGCGCGCCATGCGCTCAGCTTCGGTTCCCGCGCGCGCCAGTTCGAGAGGCTCGAGCACGGACGAGAGGATCGTCATGCGCGGGTTCGAGCGCTGCATTCGGATCCTGAAAGATGATCTGGTAATCGCGGCGATGGCTTTGGAATTGCTTCTGCGGCAACGCTTGCGGATCGATGCCATTATGCAGAATGGTGCCCGCGCTGGGCTTGAGGAGAAAAACCAGTGCACGGCCGATCGTGGTTTTCCCCGATCCGGATTCTCCGATGATGCCGAATGTCTCGCCGTGACGGACGTCGAAATTGACGCCATCGACCGCCTTCACGGTGGCGCGTCGATCCATCGTTTGGAAGCGCACTTCAAGGTCACGCACCGAGACGATCGGATCCTGTTTCGTATCTGTGCCGGGGGAACTCATTGCCGTGCAACCGTTGGCGCGATCGGCGCGGACCCATCTGTTGCAATGCGCCCGGCAATTCGAGCTCCTTGAAGCGCCAGCACCGAACCTTGCGGCCCTCACCTGCATCGAGCAATTCCTGTTCGAGTTCGCAACCCTCGATCGCATGCGGACAGCGAGCCTTGAAGCGACAGCCATTCGGCATTTCGATAATGGAGGGAACGCGGCCGGGGATGGAAGGCAGCTTGCCGAGACGCGGGCTCAGATGCGGCAGCGAGCGCAACAGACCGGACGTGTAGGGATGCAGCGGCCGAATCAGCGCAGCATCGACGGCAGCATCCTCAATCGACCTCACCCGCATACATGGTGATCATGCGCGTGCAGGTCTCCGCGACAACGCCGAGGTCATGCGTGATCAGCATCAGTGCAGTTTTCGATTTTTCGCTCAAGCCCCGCAACAGCTCGAGAATCTGGGCCTGCACCGTGACGTCAAGCGCGGTGGTCGGCTCGTCGGCAATCAACAGCTGCGGCCCACAGATCAGCGCCGCGGCGATCATCACGCGCTGGCGCATCCCGCCGGAAAGCTGATGCGGATAATCGTCGATGCGCCGCTCAGGCGAGGCGATACCTACCCGGCGAAGCATATCGAGGGTCTTGCGCTCGCGCTTCCCCCACGCCGATGCCGGTGTGAACGCGCAGGGTCTCGGCGATTTGATGTCCGACGGTGAAGACCGGATCGAGCGCACTCATCGGCTCCTGAAAGATCATCGCGATGTTGCGTCCGCGTATCGAGCGCATCGCTCCTGCACTGCACGAGGCCAGATCGATACCGTCGAACATGATCGAGCCGTCGAGGCCGGCGAGATTGTTCGGCAACAGCCGCAAGATCGAAAGGCCGGTGATCGTCTTGCCGCAACCGCTTTCACCGACGATTTCCGACGCGCTCGCCCGGCGCAACTTCGAAGTCGATCTTGCGGGTCACCTGCCATACGCCATGGAGGTCTTGAAGCGAATGCCCAGTCCACGCACCGACATCAGCGCCTGCGGGCGCCCTCGTCCCGGCCGCTTCCGAATCTCCGCTCTGCCGGGCGGGCCGCTTCCATCAGCCCGCCGCCCGCTTCTTCTCTTTCACGAGTTGCTCCTCCATCAACATCTCGGTGCCGATAATGCCGTCGCGCGCCAGCTGATCGATCTCGGCGTCGGACAGTCCAAGAACGCCGCCGAGAATTTCGCGATTGTGCTCGCCGAGCGTCGGCGGGGCGATCGGATCGCAAACGGCTTGTCGGTCTCGCGGAACGGCATCGATGGCTGCGGATGCCTGCCAATGAAGGCGCGATCAATCTCCTGAATGAATCCGCGCGCTTGCAACTGCGGGTCTTTCAGCAATTCGATCGGCAACCGCGCAACGCCGGACGCAACGCCGGCGGCCTGCAACGCGTTCATCGCATCGTCCGGAGCGCGCGTTGAGGTCCATTGAGCGATCGCTGCCTCGATTTCGTTCTCGATTTCCGCCGCCCGCGCGGCTGCTTCAGCGTTTCATCCGCGACCCAGTCCACGCGGCCCAGCAACTTGCAGAGCTTCGGCCACATCGCGTCGCTGGAGACGGCGACCACGATCCAGTTGTCGCTGCCGGCGCACGGGAAGCACCCGTGCGGCACGAAATCCGGATGACGATTGCCGTATTTGACAGGCTTCCCTGCCGTCGATCGAATGCGCGACGATCCAGGGAGCGGCAAAAGGCATCATGCACTCGATCTGCGCGAGATCGATGAATTGGCCCTTGCCGGTGAGCTTCGCGTGGATCAGGGCAATGAGAACGGCGGCGCATCCGTTCAATCCACCGACGGCGTCGCCAAACGCGGTGTGGCTCATCACCGGCGGCCCGTCGGCATCGCCGACGACGCTCGGCAGGCCCGAGCCCTGCTCGAGCGTCGAGCCATAGGCGCGGCAATCGCGATGGATGCTGCCTGCGCCGAACGCCGACATCGACATCATCACGAGCTTCGGATTTATCTCGCTCAGCACCTCATAGCCGAGACCGAGTTTCGGCAGCACTTCGACGGAGTAGTTGTCGACGACGAGGTCGGCGTCGGCGAGCAGGCGTTTGGCAAGATGCAGACCTTGCGGCCGCGTCAGGTCGAGCGTGATGCCGCGCTTGTTGCGGTTCATGATGCAATAGCGCACCGTCTTCTCGTACATCTGCTCGAGAACGTAGGCCGGCCGACGATCGACGCCGCGCCACCAGTCCGGATACTGGATCGCTTCGATCTTGATCACGTCGGCGCCGAGATCGGCCAGGGTCCGCGTGCAGATCGGGCCGGCCCAGCCCATCGAGAAATCGATCACACGCACGCCTTCGAGCGGAAGCCGGTTGGGAGCCTGCGGCTTGGGTTCAATCGCGCCTGTCCTCGCGTTGTTGAAGCTGGCAACGACGGGCTGCACCTCGCCAATTGCCGGAGCCCTGCCGCCGCGCCGCGGCGGCGTGCCGGTGAGGCGCTGCATCGAACCCGCGGTAAAGCCGCCCTCCTCGCCGATGGCGATCGGCACGATCGCGCCGCGCGACCTCTTCTCTTCGTCGGCGATGAGGTCGCCGATATCCGGCACCGGCACGATCGGGATCTTTCGCTTCAACCCCTCGGCAAACCACTCCTGCGCGGTGCGCTGCTTGAGTTTCGGAATGAACTGCCGCTCGATCTCTTCCATGTGCTGCAGCCGGTCGACGCCAAGGAACAGCTTCGCGTCGTCCCGAAGCTCGAACAGCTCGAGCATCTCGCAGAAGGCGCGCCATTGCGCCGGAGTGACCGTGGTGACGCCGAGCCAGCCTTGTCTTGTTTCATAGATGCCGACCGGAAAGGTAGGCCAGAAGCGGTTGACGCCGATCCGGCGCATGATATCGCCGCGCGCAAACGACTCGAACATGATGTACTCGGTCACCGCGATGCTCGAACTCGAAGATCGACAGCGCGCTGGTGCGGCCGCGGCCGTCCTGCATGCGGCCGAGCACGGAGGATGCCGCGGCGATGAATCCCCAGAGCCCGGCCAGGATGCCGGTCTGAAAATCGGGGGCATGCATCGGCGGCCCCTCGACCGGCCCGACCAGCTTCACCAATCCTGTCAGCGCCCGAATGGTCGAGTTGGTCGCTTCGAATTCCGCATAGGGACCCTTTCCGCCGAACCAGTTGGTCTCGACATGGATCAGGCCGGGTTTGCTTTGCTTGAGCGCAGCAAGATCGAATGCGGGGCAGTCAGCATCGTCGACGTCGCGGCCATCGATCAGGATGTCGCAATCGCCGATCATTTCCGTAAGGCGCAATGCGGCGCTCGCGTCATTCGGATCGAGCACGACGCTCGACTTGTTGAAATTGAGAAAAGCGAACCACGCGCTCTGTCCTTTCGGCGTTAGTGGTGCGCTGCGGCGGAGCGGGTCACCCTGAGGCGGCTCGACTTTATGAACGGACGCACCGAAATCCGCAAACAAACGTGCGCAGTAGCTTGCTGCCGCTGCGCTTCCGATCTCGACAATTCGCAGATGCGACAACGCCCCCATCACGCTTCCTCATCGCCAAAAGACTAGCGCGAAACGCGACCAGTTCAGTTTCTTGTTGCCGACCATGAAACCTTGGTTAGTTTGCGATGCAAGCGGAATTTTGTTCCGTATCACGGAATTGGTAGGAACACTTCTCGGGAGCGTGTGGCTCTTCTGAAAGGCCCCTTTGCGCCAGAAGCGGCCGCTTACCCAGAGTCCTTATCTTTACGGTCAGACAATAAAAAATAAAAAGCCATGCGGGCATTACACCGCATGGCCTTTGCGAGTATTGTCCCCCTGAGGCCCTCCAGGGATTCCGTCTCGGGGCGCATAGTGTGCGGGTGGAGGTGCCTGTCTAGAGTGTGATGGAATTACCCACAGTTCAGTTCAGACGAACGAACACACCTCGACCGACCCATCCGCTTCAAACAACATCTTTAGCAACCTTCAGGGGTGACGCCTTGACCGATTTGCTGGCTGGCTTGGCCGCGAACTCCATAGGCTCTTTGGTGAAAGGATTTACACCGCTGCGGGCTTCAGTAGCCGGCTTGTTCACGACCGACATTTTGGCGAAGCGAGGAATGACGAACTCGCCGGATTCATTCAGTTCCTTATAGCCTACAGTCGCCATCTGCTCGATGACGGCCTTTACGTCTCCCTTGGAAACCTGCGTTCCCTCTGCAATTGCATCAATCAACTGATTCTTGGTCATCTTGGCCATGATGGATTCCCTTATGGAGGCTCAGAACAGTTTAAAGCGCATGAGTTACGCGGGTTCGTCACACTGCTTAAAGCGCGGCAAAGCCACGTAGTTCGCTTCTCGTTCATGCCTATGGTCATGAAGTCACCGGGCTTAAAACCTATCGAGGCCGAAAACGCAAGGAGCAACTCGGCGTGTGTTCCTTACCTGGCTTCTACGCGCCAAATGCCGTCGTTGATCTTTGATGGTAGTGGACATGCTGATTGAGGTTTGGTGGCGTCAGATGCCACTCATTCTTGAAGGCACCCGTCCTCGCCGCCGTCCAGGTACACTGCTTCGAGCTTGGAACCCTGATGAGATAAGAGGATCTCGGCCTCGGGCCCGACCATAAACGTGCCAGCAGCTAGTTCTCTAACGGCCGGATTAGGAAATGAACTCCACCCGCTGTATGTCGTACCATTCTGCCATTCCGTCCGCGTCCCCAACGGGGCCAGTCAATGGATGGTATGTTTTTAGGAGACTTAATTGGGTTCCACACGTCTGGAGATGAAC